>NZ_POVS01000020.1:0-368391 GCF_002894905.1 Paenibacillus sp. F4 | reverse complement strand
GATTTTGCGAACAAAATCGTTTTACTCACTCGTTGTTCAGTTTTCAAAGATCAAACCTGCATTTTTGTCTTACTTTGTTTCACCACCGCATCTCAGCGGCGACTTAAATAATATATCATGTTTTCTAGATCTTTGCAACACTTTTTTTCAAGAGAATTTTTTAATCAATTCTGCTTTGTTTTCGTGTTGCTAACTATCTTGTAAAAGACAGCTATAAGAATATACCACATAAATACGCTAAATAGCAACACCTTTTTTTAAAATTCTTTTCTCATCTTTAAATCACTGCATTTAAATAAAGAGACCATTATTCCCACAAGCAGAATAACAGTCTCTTTAACATTCATTTCTTTCTCTTAATGAATAATAAAGCCGGGGCACTACTAGGAGGTCCCTCTCTTTTTACATTTAGCCACGTCAGTCCTTAATCCATGGATTTTTACGCGAACGAGCATTATAGGATGAGGAACGGGGTTCTCCTCCACTTGAATTACGGAATTTTTGCTTCTTATTGCTAGCATTTTTACTAGAAACCTTGGCTTTGGACGTCTCTTCTTTGGATGTACTGCCAGAACCGTCTTTTGATTTACCTTTACGCACGCTACGATCCTTTGGTTTAGAAGAAGAACCATCTTCATTTTGGGATGCAATAGTTAAATTGTTACCCATCTCCTGCGTTCCTGGAATTGCTGGTGCCGACTGGACGTTCTCTTCCCGGCATCCACAGTCTGGCATAAACATATAGGGGGTTGTATATCCCTCTAATGGATACATAGGTGCATTCCCATGCGCAAACGGATGATAAGGGGAATTCGCAGATTGTTGTCCTTGTAGCTGGCTATAGTCGGACACGTTTCCACCCGCAGGCAAACCATATTGAGGTCCTCCCCATGCCTGGCCCCATTGACTGCCCTGGACTGTACTCTCTGGATACTGCTGTGGATGCCCTTGATGGATAAATGGAGGATAGACAGGGTAGGGTGCATTTTCAGACGCCTCATGACTCGGATAATATCCGGGGGCGCAGCAATCTGAATAGGCAGGATAAGGTGTTGGATGGGCATTTATGGGTGATGTCTGCACAGGCCCCCAGCACCATGGATGCTCACAGTCATGATGATAGCCCTGATCAGAAACTACAGTAGGAGAGGCATATTCTGCTAAGGAGGTATTTATAGGCGCATTCCCCAAAGTTTGAGGAGACCCAATCCCCGGATACCACGAGTTCGGCATTGCATTTATTTGTGGACTATAATCAAATGTCGGCTGTTGTATCGGCCACTCGGAATTTACCATCGGCTCCGATTTTGTGCAGCCGCAAAATTTTTCAGCTACAGGTTGCTTCACAACAGTTGTAGGAAGCTGTGGCTTAGATGCAATCGGTTGGGTAACTATAGGTGGCATTTGAGGTGGAGCAGGTGGAGTAACTATGGGCTGCATTTGAGGTGGAGCAGGATTTACGGGTGCCATAGGAACTTCAGGCAGTTTTAATTCAGGAAGCTTAGGAGGATTCACTGTTTCCTTTGGCTGTGTCATCTCTTCTTTAGGGCTAGGCATATTCTCCTGCTTAGGCTGCGTCAACTCCTCCTTGGGCTGGGTAAGTTCTTGCTTGGTTGGGGATTCAGGTTTAGGCTGTGTCATCTCTTCTTTGACTGCGGTATTTTTTTTATTCTCTGTAAAATCAGACGCCTCTTCTTTGTAGTGTGGAATATTAACTGTTTCTCCAACCAGAAGTGCGTTCGGGTTTTTAAGCTGGGAATTGGCATCAATGATTAGTTTAAGCGGTACATTCCACGCCTTGGACAACTTCCACAATGAATCTCCTTGCTTAACCTTGTGTTGATATACCGTTGACGGCTGTGTTTCCATCGTAACAGGGTCTGTTGGAATTTTAATTTTCTCGCCGATGCTCAACTGATTAGGGTCTGCCAATTGGGGATTGGCGGCAATAACTTTCTCCAGCGTCACATTATACTTCTGTGCCAGCAAGTACAGAGTGTCACCTTTTTTGACGATGTGTATTTTCACAGGTCACAAACCTCCTAGACTTTCGTTCGGGCGGGATAAACGCCCGGCTTCTGTTATTACATCCTATGCACCTCCCGGGCGAATGACCCCATACAAACAAAAAAATCCTCTCAACCGAATACTCTCACGAGCATTCAGTTAAAAGGATTCGGTTTTATTTTAGTCCTGCCACACTTTGTAGCCATCCTGATCCACGATCTTCCGGAACTCAGCCAGGAGCTCCAAAGTCACTGGGCCAGCAACGCCGGAGCCGATCGTACGACCATCCACTTCATAAGCTGCAATAACTTCTGCCGCAGTTCCTGTAAAAAATACCTCGTCCGCAACATATACATCATGCAGTGTAAAAGGTTGTTCCTTAAGGGGGTATCCAAGCTTAGCACACAAATCGATAATAGCATTACGAGTAATCCCTTCAAGCGCCCCCAAATAGCAAGGAGGTGTATATAACACTCCGTTTTTGACAATGAAAATGTTGTCCGCAGAGCCTTCCGTCACATACCCTTGGGAATTGAGCATAATAGCCTCACCCACACCAGCATAGTTAGACTGGATCTTCACGAGGATATTGTTGAGATAGTTCAATGATTTAATCTTCGGATTCAAAGCATCTGGGATGTTGCGACGCTGAGAGACAGAAATTGTCTTCAGGCCAGTCAAGTAAGCTTCTTCCGGGTAAATGGCGAGCTGCTCCACGATAATGATGACACTCGCCTTCGCACAACGAAGAGGATCTAAACCTAGATTCCCTGCACCTCGGGATACAATCAGACGGATATATCCGTTACGCATTTCGTTAAGACGAATCGTTTCAGCCATTGCTTCCAACATTTCATCAGGAGACAACGGAATGTTTAACTGAATGGATTTTGCAGAATCATACAGACGCTCCAAGTGCTCCTTACATTTAAAAATATTCCCGTTATAAATACGAATGCCCTCAAATATACCGTCTCCGTACAAGAATCCATGATCATATACGGAAACCTTTGCATTTTCCTTAGTCACATGCTGCCCATCCAGATAGATCCATTGTTCTGCCATTAAAACCACACCTCCGATTAATGTTCCTTTAAAATAGGTTCGATCGCTGCTTCAACATACTTGTAGCTTGGATAAGAGCCAAGAATGCGTACATGGCACCCCAAAGCCTCGATCTCTGCAAAGGCTGCCGGAAGCAGAACGGAATGCAGAGATTCCAAAACTTCAATGTAAAAATAATAATTCCCCAATTGCTTTTTGGTCGGACGCGATTCAATACGGGACAGATTTAACCTGCGCCATGCAAATGCGGATAAAACCTGATGCAGCGCTCCCGGGAAATCCTGCGGCGGCGTGACCAAAATACTGGTTCGCTGACCTTCAGGCGTGCCCGGGAGACTTATAGGTTGATGGCCGATCAAGACAAAGCGGGTAAAGTTGTTATCGTGATCCGTTACTTTGCTGGCCAAAATATCCAATCCGTGTTTGGCAGCCGCAAGCTTGGTTCCGAGAGCGGTCCAGCCTTTACCGGGGTTATGTTTAACAATTTCGACGGCTTCTGCCGTACTTCCTGCACTCTCCAGCTCGGCCTGAGGAGCGGAAGCCTGTATGAATTCTTTACACTGGGGAAGCGCTACAGGATGAGACATAATTTTGACCACTTTGCTCAAATCCAGCTTGTCCAAATCCTTCGTAAATTCACTACGATGTCCAATAAGATTTTGAATTGAAGGATATACCCACTCCGCCTGCATTTGAATGTCTACTTCATGTACAAGCCAATCCATATGCAAACTTACAGAGCCATCAATCGTATTTTCAATAGGAATTACACTATAGTCTGCCTGTCCCTTGTCTACTGCCTGAAATACGTCCGCAATATGCTTGTAAAACAGTAATTCATGGGGCGTATCTCCTAACAAATACTTAATCGCTTCATGAGAAACGGTCCCCTCAGGAAGAAGTGCAATTCGTTTCATATCGTAAGTTCCCCTTTAATCATATCCATAAAAGGGAGTGTATTCCCTTCTGTATATACTTTAACTCCTTCACTCTCAGGGCGCAATTTTAAAACAGAAGCAGTGATCCCCTCTTTGTTCATGGTATCCGTTAAATACTGCTCCAGCTCCGCTTTCCGATTCTCCCGTTGATCCGTCAATGCCAGCAGCGTCGGTCCAGCCCCACTGAGAGCCACACCCAAGGCACCATAATGGTGCGCATCCTGCAGGATCTCTGTCATACCCGGCACAAGCGCCGCACGGTAAGGCTGATGAAGCTGATCACGCATCGCTTCGGCAATTAAATCGGTTCTTCCCGAAGCCAATGCCGCTACCAGCATGGAAGCATGACTTATATTATATACGGCATCCTTTAATGATACATGCTCGGGTAGAACCTCTCTGGCTTTCGACGTGGACAGCTGAAAATCTGGAATAACTACCATAACCTCCAGATTAGCATCCGGTTCAAGTCGTAAATGCCTAGCATGCTCGCCATCCCACATCGCTGTAATAATACCACCAAACAGGGAAGCTCCAACATTATCCGGATGTTTTTCAATGGCGCTTGCCATATCGAACAGCTTGGAATCCGGCAGAGGCGAGCCAATCAACGTATTGGCAGCGACCAAGGCGCCCACAATGGCAGAAGCACTGCTGCCCAAACCACGAGTAAGTGGAATATCCGAGTACATCGAAATATCGAGCTCAGGAACAGATACACTCGCTTCCCGAAAAACCATTTGTGCTACCTTGAAAATCAGATTAGTTTTATCTTGGGGAACACCATTCATTTCATTTCCGTATAAATGAAAAGCCGTCTGTTCGGCCTCCTTCATTTCAATCCATGCATATAAGGACAATGCCATGCCCAATGTATCAAAGCCGGGACCCAAGTTGGCCGTACTCGCAGGCACACGCACTCTTGCTGTTTTTAAAACGGTCATACAGACAATTCCTCCTGCTTTTATTGACTATCCCTCTACTCGATATACGCTCTTGATGCGGCGGATGACGTCCAAAGTTTCAAAATGCTCCAAAACCTTTTTCATACTCGCTTTACTGGCTAAATGAGTCACGATAATAATTTCAGCATCGGGGTTAACCTCATTCGGTTGCTGCACAACAGATGCCAGACTGACATCAAATTCAGCAAATACTTGCGTAATCCGTGCCAACACCCCTGCTTTATCATCCACATGCAGAAGCACGAAGTTTTTGAAATACACATCTTCATCGTTACTAATTTTTTTGGGATTGTAAGGAACGATGGCTTTAAGCCCATTGACACCAAGTTTGAGATTTTTCACTACAGCTACTAAATCGGCTACAACCGATGTTGCCGTCGGCATTTCACCTGCACCCGCACCATAAAACATGGTTTCACCCACTGCTTCACCATGCACATACACCGCGTTGAACACCCCGTTCACCGAAGCCAATGGATGCTGCTTGCGTACCATAGTCGGCTGAACGTTAATCGTAAATTCATCACCTTGGCGCTCTGCAATGCCGAGCAATTTCATTTCATATCCTAGTTTTTTAGCAAAAACAATATCTTCACTGGTTACCTTTGAAATGCCGCTGACGCTTACATCCTTGAGCTCTACATTAGAGCGGAAACCTAGCGTGCCGAGAATTGCCATTTTACGAGCTGCATCCAGTCCTTCCACGTCTGAGGTCGGATCCGATTCAGCATACCCAAGCTCCTGCGCTTCCTTGAGAACTTCCTCATACGAGGCCCCTTCCTGACTCATTTTTGTTAAAATAAAGTTTGTCGTACCGTTCACAATCCCCATAATGCGGGTAATGCGGTCGGAGGAGAAGCCTTCAATTAATGTACGAATGATCGGGATACCACCTGCTACACTAGCTTCATAAAAAATATCACATTGCTTTTCCTGCGCCTTTGCTAATACTTCAGAACCGTGCAAAGCCATTAAGTCCTTGTTAGCTGTTACAATGTGTTTCCCCCGCTCCAGCGCTTCAAGAATGTACTCCTTCGTCTGATCAACCCCGCCCATGACTTCGATAATTACATCAATTTCAGGGTCTCGAATAACTTCCCATGGGTCCTCAGTAAGCTTGGCCGTGTCCACTTCAATGGAACGATATTTTTCTATGTTTTTTACAGCTATTTTTTCAATGATGATCGGTGAACCGACTTGTCTGCTCAAATCTTCCTGATTGCCTTCTACGATTCGAACGACTCCCGTTCCTACCGTCCCCAAACCTAACAATCCTACTTTGACCGGTTTCATCTATTCCCCTCCCGCAAACTTATATCTAATGAACTGTATTGCCTTAACCTTGCCCAATCAGGCGAACACGTTTGACTCCAGAGATGTCCTCCAAGCCCTCCAGTAGAACACCCAACTCTTCACTGAGTCTGGACATTTCTACCGAGATGACTACGTTGGCTCTGCCTTGCAGTGGAATACTTTGCTGGATCGTCAGTACATTGCCTCCGAAATCAGCCACTCTGCCAAGCACCCTGGACAACATTCCGGATTGATGTTCTAAATCAATAGAGATATTGACAATTCGCTCACGCTCCAGCTGGTTAACCAAATGTATGCCATCCTTATATTTATAAAAGGCACTTCGGCTTAGCCCAACTTGCTCCACGGCATCATGCACGGTTTTAACATCTCCTGAAGCCAGCAGCAGTTTCACCTGTATGGTCTTAACAATAGCTTCAGGCAAAATATCTTCCCGTACCAAGTAATAGCGCTCTTTCAAGAACGTCCTCTCCTCAAAGACTTATGTTTTTGTATAGAGGACATTATATCGAAACTCTTGAAAATCGGCAAGCAAACAATGCAAAAAACGGCTACCGCCTTCTATAGAGTTTCCTATAGTACAGTAACCGTTCAGGTTTTAAACCTTTATTTGATTTTAGTAGTAACTGCTGCCTTCAACAAATTCGAACTCGAAATCAGCAATACGTACAGATGTACCATCTTTGGCGCCACGCTTGCGTAACTCAGCATCCACACCCATGTGGCGTAACGTTCTTGCTAATTTTAAAATGGCATCATGCGAGTTCAGCTGCATGCGCTTCATCATGCGCTCAATTTTAGGGCTCTGCACCACGAATGTGTCATTTTCACGCACAATTGTAAAGCCATCGTCTTCTGCTGTATCCAGCTTAAATACCTTACGTTCATTGACTTCTGCTACTTCCTCAACAACCGGCTCGTCCGGTATTTGATCCAGCAAATCAGCAGCCCGGTAGAGCAGTTCCTTCACACCTTGACGTGTCAGTGAGGAAATAGGCATGATTTCAAGATCAGGACGTATAGAAGCAATCTGCTCTTTGAAGTGTGCCAGGTTTTCTTCAGCTTCTGGCATATCCATTTTATTGGCCGCCACAATTTGTGGACGCTCAGCCAATGCTGCATTATATTGCTTCAATTCGTCGTTAATTTTAGTCCAATCTTCAAACGGGTCACGTCCTTCGGAACCCGCCATATCCACGACATGGATAATAATACGCGTCCGCTCAATGTGCCGCAGAAATTCATGTCCCAGCCCAATACCTTCATGAGCTCCTTCAATCAAACCAGGCAAATCCGCCATCACAAAATTACGATGATCACCCACATCCACAACGCCCAAATTCGGAGTAATCGTTGTAAAGTGGTATGCCCCAATTTTCGGTTTTGCGGAAGATACAACCGACAACAATGTAGACTTCCCAACACTAGGGAACCCAACCAAGCCTACGTCAGCCATTACTTTTAACTCAAGCGTGATATAACGTTCTTGTCCCTCTGCACCGTTCTCAGCCAACTCAGGCGCTGGATTACTCGGCGTAGCAAAACGGATGTTCCCGCGTCCTCCGCGTCCTCCTTTAGCTACGACGACTTGTTGACCATGACGTGTCATATCCGCTACTACTTCACCAGTATCATCATCTATGATGACCGTTCCCGGTGGTATACGTACGATCATGTGTTCCGCATTGGCTCCGTGTTGACTTTTGTTACGACCTTTTACTCCACGCTGGGCTTTAAAATGACGTTGGTACCGAAAATCCATCAAGGTACGCAAACCTTCATCTACACGGAAAATTACGTCTCCACCGTTCCCTCCGTCACCACCACCTGGGCCACCTTCAGGAACGTATTTCTCACGGCGAAACGCAATTAATCCGTCTCCACCGTCACCGCCTTTAACAAAAATCTTCGCTTTATCTACAAACATGGTTACACCTTCCTTATGTCTGGCACTGCATCCGAATTTGAAGCATTTCGCCCGTAGGGAGCTTCTCTGTTCGAATGCGTTTACTTCCGGGTACGGATCTGACCTGCTTTAGGATATTCAAATCCGCAGGTATGTCACTTCCTTCAAAACGGACGATAACATCATTCTGATCCATACCGAAAAAAAGTGTCAATCTGCGCACTTCTCCCCAGGACGACCGGCCCCCGCCATATTGATACGCACGCACCGTTTCTATGACGGCCGAAGCAAGCGACTCGCCGTCTTCGGGAGACATGACAGCGTCTAACTTTAACTGCTCCTCAACCTGTACCGACAACTGTAAATTACCCGCATTCACGCGAAAAGACTGCAAATAAAACACCAGTGAGGGAATACCCAACTTAGATATTTTACTGTCTTCCGCCACGCGCCCTTTTATTGTTTCCACATAAGCAACAGATTTATCATGCTTATTCATACGAATATATCCATAAAGCACCTGCAAGTCATTCATCCAGTCATGCCGATGATGGTTAAGCATTGAAATCGCTGTACGTTCAAAAGAACGCAAAGCAGCTTTCCGTTCATACTCAACCTGTCTTTGCGTATACCACATACCAAAGCATGCAGCAACTACAGACCATACTGCTAATAAGATAATCGTTAATACTTTAGGATAGAGCAGTGAAAAAACCAAAGGAATCAGAATGGAACCCAACGCCAGATAAGGCGCTCTTATCCGCTGGAACACGGCTTCTCTCCGTTCTGCGAAATTAAATGGATTATTAAAGAACCTTAATCCAGTATAGCACAGACTAACTTTCCAGTTCATTACCATCATGCAAAAAAGCCTCCGACAAAAGTGCCGGAGGCTTTTCAGCGTGTCTAAGCCGCTATTAAGCTTCTACAGTAGCTGCTACTGGAGCAACGTCGATCGGGTAGATGCTCACCTTTTTGCGATCACGGCCCCAACGTTCGAACTTCACAACGCCGTCCACTTTCGCGAACAGAGTGTCGTCCTTACCGATGCCCACGTTCGTGCCCGGGTGAATTTTCGTTCCGCGTTGACGAACCAGGATGCTACCGCCGGTAACTGCTTGACCGTCAGCACGTTTCACTCCAAGACGTTTCGATTTACTGTCACGTCCGTTTTTTGTGGAACCTACACCTTTTTTCGATGCGAATAATTGAAGATCCAATGTCAATTTCAACATGATGTCTACCTCCTTCTTTGATTATTTTCTATTTGAATATACTTACCGTATGATTCAGCAATACTTGTCAGCATAATCACCATGGACTCCAGCAACAGTTGAACCTGTGCGTTCGCATCATGATAACTTTCAGGAGAAAGATACGCGCTTAAAAAGCCGTTTTCCATTTCCGTTTCCATCTCAACGTCCGTAAGAGCTCCAATCGAATTGACAGTTCCTACCGTTACCGCTGAAACGCCAGCACATACGATATCCTCGCCAGATTTAGCGAAATTTGCATGTCCTTTAACGGAAAACCCCTGTATGCTGCCATCCTCCAGTCGTGTAATACGCACGATAATCACTTATCGCACCCTCTTACGCTTGGATTTTCTCAATCGTCACTTTCGTGTACGGTTGACGATGACCTTGCTTCACATGGTAGTTCTTTTTAGGTTTGTATTTGTATACGATGACCTTTTGACCTTGACCATGCTTCTCAACTTTAGCTGTTACAGAAGCTCCAGAAAGAAGCGGTGTACCTGCTGTCAAGCCATTGTCGCCGGACACTGCCAGAACACGATCGAACGTTACAGTTTCACCATCATTAGCTTCCAACTTCTCGATGAACAATACGTCGCCCTCTTGAACTTTGTATTGCTTACCACCTGTTTCGATAATTGCGTACATTTGCTTGCACCTCCTTATGTCTCAGACTCGCCTAATAGCAGGTGGCAGATTCCTTTAGGATACTGCACTTCAGTACCTGATTGGAGCGGTTACAGCATGTGCAGCCAATCTTACGCATCACACATACTAAATGATTGTAGCACAAGCTTTATACACATTCAACCTTTAGTTTTAAAATGATTTCTGGTTACGCATCGCTCTACACGAGCGTCTTTTCCTCACGCACTTTTTTACGGGTCATTTCCAGCAAACCTAACCGCGTCCAACCGACAACATAAGATTTGGTCCGATCCTTCTTCAATCTTGCTTCCAGCACAGAGGATACTTCCCGACGGTTCTCCTCTTGTTCCATGTCAATAAAATCAATGATGATGATACCACCAATATCACGCACACGTACCAGGCGGGCAATCTCTTCAGCTGCTTCAATGTTAGTCCGGGTCACCGTTTCTTCCAGATTACTGCCTCCCGTAAACTTCCCGGTATTCACATCAATGACGGTTAATGCCTCCGTATGATCAATGACAATGTATCCGCCGCCCTGCAGCCATACCTTTCGCGCAAAATCGCGTTCCAGCTGCTCATGAATGCCATAAGCTTTGAAAATCGTTTCTTCTGCACCACGAAATATACTTACATGAGCTTTCGCAGGACCAATCTGTTGCAGCATTATTTCTGCATCCTTTGCTTGCTCTTCACTGTCAATGACCAGTTCATCCTGTTCAGGTGTAAACACATCCCGAATCAACCGCTGAACAATACTTAAATCCCGGTGTAATTCGCACGGAGCTGAGTGTTCACCAGCTTTACGCTGAATAGCCGTCCACTGCTTACGCAGTTGATTTAAATCATTTTCAATCGCCTCTATACTCATGTCCTCCGAAACGGTACGGATTATGAGTCCTTCCTCACTTGTGCGTAGCTGCTCTCCCATTGCTTTCAAACGGGTACGTTCGCCCTCACGTTCGATCTTCTTAGATACGGCCACATAATCAGCATGGGGCATATATACGATCCAGCGACCCGGAAGTGAAAAATGAGTGGTGACCCTGGCTCCTTTACTACCAACAGCCTCTTTTAATACCTGCACTACAATTTCCTGCCCTACCTTTAACACTTCAGAAATGGATGGCTTTACCTCCGGCTGCTTGTCCAAATGAGCATGAAGTACGTCATCTACATACAAAAAGGCATTCTTTCGCTGTCCAATATCAACAAAGGCGGCTTGCATACCTGGTAGCACATTGACCACCCTCGCTTTGAAAAAAGAACCTAGAATTCCCCGTTTTCGCGGTAGTTCAGCCGCATATTCAACCAATCGTCCCTCTTCCAACAGCGCCATTTGGGTCATCTGCTGCTGGCATTGTACAATCATTTGCTTCATGGTTTTTCAACCTCTCTGGATACAGCCTCTTCCTTAACACATAAAACATTATTTGGGCTTGGGTTCTCCACCATCTGGCGGGCGTGTCGCAAAATAAGAGCGAATAAGACGTTGCTCCGGCAGTACGGCTACAATCCGTCCTTGTTCATTCATAACATAAACCATATGATACCGATCTCTTCTGAAAAGACGCAAAATAGGCTCCAAATGTTTCACTGGTAGGGATACAATAGGTAAGGCAATACTCCCCTTAGCTACTTCGCGGTAAAAAAGCTCGTCCCTCCCCAGCAAAAACCGTATAAAACGGTAAGGGATATTCCGATAATCCACAATATTAGAATAAAGCAAAAAAATCCCTACCGCCAGCAGATTTAAATGGACAGGTCCATTTTGCCTTAACAACGGCGAAATACCATATATACAAAATAGCAGGCTCGTTACGATACTGGCTCTAAAAGTCCACACTAATGTGCGGTGATAAGAACAAGATAAGCTAATCAGTGCCTGCAATATTTTCCCACCATCAAGTGGTAAAATGGGCAGCAAATTAAACAGTGCAATAACTGCATTCCCCTGAATGATATAATTTACATAATCATACTCCAGCCCACTCACATTTCTGAACCACAAAAGGATGATGATCATGATTCCGTTTTGTAGGGGCCCCGCTAGCGCAATGACAATCTCCTTCCACGCATTGAGCTTCCCCTGATCCTCAATGACCGCCACTCCTCCAAAGGGTAACATCTGTATGGAAAGCACCCGCGCGCCCAACAACGAAGCAGCTGTCGCATGACCTAGCTCATGAATAAACACCAATGTAAATAAAGTTATGATCTCGATAAAATGTCCAGTTAATATAGAGGTCAGCATAACCAATACAAACAGTGGATGTAGTGATAAGGTCACCCCTCGGACATTAATCAAGGGCTACCACTTCCGACGGGTCAATGTATTGATCCCCTCTCTGAACTGCCAAAAACAAAGTTGCCGCCTCGCTGCCGCTGTGACTTGCTGGCAGTACACCGATCTCATCTCCCTCCTGAACCCAGTCGTTCACTTTTAAGGTAGAGCGGGAAAGCCTTCCGTAAGTTGCTGTGATACCGCCAGTGTGTCGAACTGTAACCGAAATCCCGCTTTTGGGATGATTTAATATGTCTAATACTCGACCTGCATCTATACTTTTAACAGCGATTGCCCCGTTATCGGTAACATTCGGCGTAATTTCTACCCCTTTAAGACTCAGTACAAAAGGCTGTGTTATATTGCCTTCAATCGGTGGAGAGCCCTTTCGACTTGCGTCTACCTTGTGCGTTTCATGCTCCTCGCCAAAAATCGGCAAAAAGGAAGGTGCTCCGTCAAAATAAGTTTCATACCATTGTCCGACGGCTGCAAAATCCATATCCTTATTCAAGGCATCCGCAATAAACATTCTCAAATTCACTGCATAGGGAATATCCCAACGAAACATTCCCCATACCATTCCAAATAACACCGTTGCTATGACTGATCTTCGCCAAAAGGAAGTCCAAAAAGACGGACCACGATTCGTCCCAAAAGATTGCTGCCAGCGTTGCCGTTCATTTTTCCACTCAGTTTCTGGGTCTCTGGGCGAGCTGGCACTGACTATAGGCATCGACTTCATATCTTTATCCCCGTGCCTGTTCTGATATATGCCAGAGGGATACGTCTCCGCTTTGCTTCCCGCGATTAGCTGCTGTATACGTTCTTCTCTGCGCTGCTTGATTCCGGAATTTTTATTCATCCTGTTCAGCCCCCTCAGCGAGGTATGTTTGATACATCTTATGAGGACGGGCTTCAACTTATGTTGTCCGGTTCGGGATTACGCACCTAAAAATCAAAAAAACCGGCGCTAGCGCACCGGATATGTTTTGTATTTATGATATTTATGTAGTGACCCTAAATTTTGAGAAACCGTATTATAGGAATTTAAAAAGAAAAACCAAAAACACTTAAATAAGATTACTACTTATTTAAGTGTCTAGTATTACAATTTTCTCATCCACCCATACCAAAAAACTTCTTAAAGCGTGTCATCACGCTTTTCTTTTGGTCCAGCTGCATGAGTGGCACTGTATCGCCCAAGATTCGTCTCGCAATGTTACGATAAGCAATCGCGGCCTGTGAATCTGGATTCATAACGGTAGGCTCCCCTGTATTAGCGGCTTTAATTACCATTTCATCATCCGGCACAATCCCAATAAGGTCTATGCTAAGCACTTGTAAAATCCCATCAATATCCAACATATCTCCGGATTTAACCATGCTATTGCGAATGCGGTTAACCACCAACTTGGGTGATACCACATGTGAGCTTTCGAGTAAACCAATTACCCGGTCTGCATCGCGTACGGCTGCATTTTCCGGGGTGGTCACAACAATGGCCTGATCGGCCCCGGCAATGGCATTTTTAAAGCCCTGTTCAATACCCGCAGGGCAGTCAATCAATATATATTCAAAATCCTTTTTAAGCTCCAAAATAATATCCTTAACTTGCTCCGGCGTAACAGCACTCTTGTCCTTGGTTTGAGCGGCTGGCAGCATATACAGCTCCTCAAAACGCTTGTCCTTAACCAGTGCCTGATTTAAACGGCAACGACCTTCCGCTACATCAACAAGGTCATAAATAATCCGGTTTTCCAGACCCATCACAACGTCTAGATTACGCAAACCGATATCCGTATCCACCAAACATACCTTTTTGCCGAGCAATGCAAGCGCTGTTCCTATATTGGCTGACGTCGTCGTTTTGCCGACGCCGCCTTTTCCTGAAGTGACGACGATAGCCTCTCCCATGTGCTACACCCCTTTGAACACGTTAAAATCGCGGCCCAGACGCACAATATTGCTCATTTTATCTATTTGCATAGCGCCATCCTTGAGATACGCAAATTCCATACCGGATTCACGTGTCTCCCATTCGTCTGGTGGACGGCTGATCATTTCGGAAATTCGCAGCTGTGTGGGTGCAAAATAGGAAGCCGCAATAATCGCTTCACTATTTCCCTCCATCCCTGCATGCGCCATGCCTCGCAAAGCGCCGAGGACATAAATATCACCAGTACATGTTATAATTCCACCCGGGTTTACATCTCCCAAAAAGAGTAGGTTCCCATTGTGATGAAGCACTTGACCAGAACGGATAATCCCTGTCACCGTGTGAATAGGGGGCTTTCCCTGCACTTCCACAGGCAGTCCAGGTGATTCTACAGACCTGATGAGCAGATTCCCCTTTTGCTTCAAGATCTCCAGAATACTTTCCTTCTGTTCCTCTGTCACTTCTCGGCTTCCCAGCTTAATATCCACATGAATGATCGGGCCTGTTAAAATATTTTGATGACTGTGCTCCAGCTTAAAACGCAGCTCACCCAGCAAATCCTCAAACTCGCATTGATCGTCCAGCAGGAATACCAGGCCATCTTTGATGCCTTTAATCGTGACATGATTCGATTTCACCGCCATTAGCCTGTCCCTCCTATCTCAATCATTTCGTCCCCGGGACGTCAAATCCCTGCTAACCCGGACAAAATGTGTGTAAAAAGACCTAGACGGCCTCTTCCTTTTTCACACGGGTACCCAAACGCTGCAATTGCTTGCGAACTGGGACATAAATGATGAGGGCGAACAGAAAATGGATAAATAAATCAGGAATCATATATTGAGCAAGTGCCCAATTGAAAGTCTGATGATTCAGCTGGAACAGCTGATCAATGGCAAATAGCATAGAATCCAGCAGGAAACTACCAATCAACACGGCTGCCATCATAATGGGCATCTGCGCACGTCGAGCTGTAAAAACAAGCCCCAATAAGTATGCAGACAACCCCATTGCAAAAGAATAAGGTCCAATGATAAATCCGTAGAACACTACATCATGAATAAGTCCAAAAACAATACCTAGCACCAATGCTGTATGACGACTGTAATACACAGACACAAACAAGATCACGACATACACAAAATTCGGAACCATTCTTGAATGCCAACTATCCGGAAGAAGCCACGGAAGAATCGTCCCTTCAGCTATAAACAGTACAAACAGCAGCAGTATTAGAACCTGACCGCGCATCTTCATTATTCCGGCACCTCAGGAGTGTAGAGGATGAGCAATTCTTTCCAATCCACAAAGCTGGCTGCTGGCTTAATAATCGCTGTCCGTGTTTTGCCAAACTCCCCAACCTGAATCTTCTCTACCGTTCCGATCATTAGGTTTTTGCGGAATTTCCCGCCTGCGCCAGACGTAATAATCTGATCACCCTTTGCGATTGGATCTTTTTCCTCAATGCGAGTCATTTGAAATCTGTTCGTACCCGGATCATAGCTTTCAATCATACCAAACGATTGATTTTCCTTGCCCAAGACTGTCGCTGCAATGGCATAAGAATTCGGATTTTTAGGATCCAATGTAGTCAACAGTGTAACGGTGGACGTAAAATTCCCCGTTTGACTAATGACTCCTACAAATCCTTCAAGCGAACTGACTTCCTGACCAACCTTCGCTCCGTCCTTCTCACCAATATCGATCACAAGCGTTTTGGAATCATTGCTGACACTGTTCACTTGAGCAACACGATAATCATAATTATTTTTCGCTTTTTGCGTTTGGGTGAACTTCAGTTCATTCTGCAGTCTGGCATTTGTTTCAACATAATTATGGGTCTGAATCTGGTCACGAGTCAGCTTTGCTACAGCAATTTTTAACCGTTCATTTTCTTCGTAGATGCTGCGCATATTTCCGATATCTTCAAAGAAGCCCGCTATTGCTGAAGCGGGCCTATAAAAGATACCTTGCACAAAGCCAATTGAATCTCTGGCGAACTTCTCGGGCCAGGTTAAGGAATTTCTCTGTCCAAGTGTAATCCCCATAAGGGCAATAAACAGAACGATTCCGATCAATAGAACAAATAGTCTTTTATTGCCAAACAGCTTAAACAGTTCCTACACCCCCGATTCAACGTTTGGAACGGACGGCAGAACTGCTGCGCGATTTGAACAAATGAATATTTTCCAGCGCTCTACCTGTACCGATTGCCACACAATCCAGAGGATTTTCCGCTACGATCACCGGCATTCCGGTTTCACCTGCCAACAGCTTGTCCAGATTACGCAGAAGTGCTCCACCACCAGTTAGTACGATTCCTCTATCCATGATGTCCGCTGCCAACTCGGGAGGGCATTTTTCCAGTGTTACTTTGACCGCATCCACGATTGCATTGACTGTATCCGATAACGCTTCACTAATTTCATCAGAAGTAATCGTGATCGTCTTCGGCAAACCTGTTACCAGATCACGTCCGCGGATTTCCGAGGTTTCCACTTGCTCTAATGGCATAGCTGAACCAACTTCCATTTTCAGTTGCTCTGAAGTCCGTTCACCAATCATCAGATTGTATTGGCGCTTCACGTACTGGATGATGGACTCGTCCATTTCATCGCCAGCCACACGCACGGAGCGGCTTGTTACAATCCCGCCCAGGGAAATGACTGCCACCTCGGTTGTACCTCCACCGATATCGACAACCATACTGCCTGTTGGCTCCCATACAGGAAGATCAGCGCCAATTGCTGCTGCAAACGGCTCCTCTATCGTATATGCCTCTCTTGCACCTGCTTGCTTCGTCGCATCTTCAACAGCACGTTGCTCCACCGCAGTAATGCCTGAAGGCACACAAACCATCACGTTCGGATGGCGTGGAAACAAAGAGCGTTGGGCTTGCGCCTGACGGATAAAATATTTGATCATCGTTGCTGTCGTATCAAAATCAGCAATGACACCGTCCTTCATCGGACGAATCGCACGGATATTTCCCGGTGTGCGACCGATCATTTTTTTCGCAGATTCACCAACAGCCTCAATGGTTTTTGTATCTGTACGCAAAGCGACTACAGATGGTTCACGAACCACAATTCCTTTACCTCTTACGTATACAAGTGTGTTTGCCGTCCCCAAGTCTATTCCCAAATCTTTTGTAAAGCCACCCAGCATGATGTAATCTCCTTTTCTCTTCCCTGAAATCTGTTATCCATGTATAAACGGTTTATTCAGGCCGGATTATCCGGTCGTGTTTAAATGTTTGATTTAAATATTATATTATATCAGACCTTGTTCCTTCAAACTTACAAAGGTCCCGTCCCCGATCACAATATGATCAAGCACGTCGATACCCACGATGTTGCCCGCTTCCATCAGGCGGCGAGTCAACTGAACATCCTCCGGGCTTGGCTTCGGATCACCGCTCGGATGGTTATGAGCGCAAATTATTGAAGCACTGCTGCATTTGATTGCTGCCCGAAATACTTCACGAGGATGCACGATGGCAGAATTCAGGCTACCCATAGATAGTGTTTCCTGAGCAATGACATGATTTTTAGTGTTAAGGAACAAGCATACAAAATGCTCTTTCTGCAAATAACGAAGCTGCTCAAACAGCAGATCTGCCACATCCCGCGGGCAACTAATCACCGGGGTCTCCAAATGGCGAGACAATGCTAATCGACGCCCCAGTTCGATACCCGCTTTTAGCTGTATCGCTTTAGCATCCCCAATGCCCTTAATCTGGGTCAACTCGTTCAAGCTCATATCCACCAGTTGACGCAAATTTCCTGCCTGCTGCAAAATACGCTGCGCTAAATGCACCGAAGACTCATTTTGCGTTCCTGTACGCAGCAATATTGCCAGCAACTCCGCGTTGCTTAAGGCATCCGCCCCATATGTCATCATGCGCTCTCTTGGTCGTTCTTCATGGGGGAGGTCGCGAAGCATCAGTATTGGCGACTCCAGCATATGTTTATCCCCTTTATGGACGCAACACATTCACTCCAAAATCGGACAGCATGTCCGACAGCAAGGAAAGCGGCAATCCTACGACGTTAAAATAACAACCCTGAATAGATTCCACCAGCGTAGCACCCATGCCTTGAATGCCATACGCTCCTGCTTTATCAGACGGTTCACCAGTATTCACGTATGCCACAATTTGCTCTTGACTCAGAGGCTTCATTGTAACCTCCGTTTGGCGATGTCTGACAAGCATTTCGCCGGTTCCGGTATGTATGCAGGCTACCCCGGTGTACACACGGTGTGTCCTTCCCTGCAATGCAGTCAGCATGCGAACCGCGTCCGCATGGTCGGCAGGCTTGCCCAATACCGAACCATCCAGCACGACAATGGTATCACTGCCAATCACCAGTCCGGCTTCCTTCGACTGAGTGGCGGTGTTCACGACCGCTTCGGCTTTACGTGCCGCAAGGGTCTCCACGATTTGCTGAGGCGTCCAGCTCTCAGGCGTGCTCTCATCCGCATGACTCGGCACCACCTCAAAGGGGAGTCTCAAAAATGCGAGCAATTCCTTCCTTCTTGGTGAAGTCGATGCCAGAATAATGCGGGGCGTAATTTTCCCGTCCATAAGGGAAGCTCCTTTTCATCAGTTAGAGCCTGCGGTACAGCCAGAACGCGGCAATAATGCCGATCAGACTAAGCAGGCTCAATTCAAAATTTATCGTTATGTTGTAGCTGATAATATCCAGGTCCGCTCTCGGCGACCAGGATATCCTAGTGGGGTGGGTCAGAAAGGAAAGGAACTTGATCGATTGAAGGGCTTTGGCAATCCATGCACCCAAGAGCCAACCGAGCAACAAAAACAGTATAAGCATTCCTACATTTTTTTTCATCCTGATCTTCCCTCGCCATTTTTTGACACCTTCATTATTATACGGTGATTTGTACTGCAATACAAACAGAAATCCGGCATGGGGAACTATTTCCAGTTCCTTGCCGGAAAATATGGTTAGTCTATTGTTTTATGAATTGGATAAATTCCTTCTCACGCAAAACATATTCCATCATGGAGGACTGAATCTCCCAAATGTGTTCCTTGGCTGTATTCTTATTATATTCCCCAAGTGCAGAGATCGCACTGTTCATCGCCTTTTCAAGTGAGGTTGCGGAGGCAACCGCTTCCTTTGGAAGACCGGTAGGAAGTGCAGTGATATTTTGTGTCCACTGCTGATGCAGGTCGTTCAGCTCCTTCATGTCGGAGGCTGGCACCGTATTCGGACCTCCTTCTCCCAGCAAGGTTGAGGAAAGTCCGCTCAACTTACCCACCAATGAACTACTTAACTGAAAAAAGCTAGTGAGTTTATCACCTTCGCCTCCGTAAGCCGCTTTTTCGAATCCAGGCAATTCAAGCTCACGAACATACAATTCGACTCCTTGTGTTTTCAACTGATTGCTGAGCAACTTGGCTTGCTCCCTATCCGGTGATATTCCTGCATATACCCGGTTTTGGTCCTCGGTATCCCCTCCTACTGCAATGCCTGCCTTCAACAGTTCTTCTTTTGCTTGTAAGGCCCGTTCTGGAGTGCTGAAAACCCCATATTGCAGCAAATAGTAGGTTTGTGGAGGTACCTGAGCCTCTATGACAGTGACAGGGACAGAATTCTCTTTTGCAGATATTGCATCCACACCAACAGATTCTTTAAAGACCGGTACAGCCTCCTCTACTGAAGGATCTGATCCCGGGACCATTCCTCCTCCGTTAAACAGTAGCAACATAATATATCCAAACATGCCTCCGGTCACCAGCGCGCTGGCTACAGAGCCAACCAGTTTCCATCTAGAAGGGTGGGGCGGACGCTTTCTGTACTCTTGGACAGAATGATAAGCTTCCTCATCCTCTTCCAGGCTGTCTGGTAGAACGTCCGCATCTGACCAGGAAGCCGCCGAACGGCCAAAGGGGTCATCCCATCCCTCTTGTACTCTTAATGTTGGAGCAAAGCGCCGACTTGAAATGCGTTTATTCAGATCCTCAGGCTCATTGAGCTCGGCTTCTTGCGTAGTTACAGTATTTTTCTTCATTCCTCTAATCCGTTCCGTTCCTTTTTGCGGGTTATCAGCTTGATGAAGCTTAGCTTTTTGATATAACCCCTTATCTCTAATCGTTTCACGCTGCTCGTTCGTAATCGACTCGTTTTTGTACGGAAGCACCTGTAGCTTATCCTCCCGGCTTGTCTCCGGCAACTGTTGGTCGAACCGGAATGTCATCTTGGTCTTGTTCATGGATGCACTCCCTCCTTGTCCCATACTTCCTCATAGTCTGTTGTATGAGTCAAGCTAAGAATATATGCCCCAGCATTACAAAAAAGGGTATCCCGAAACACAGTCGTGTTCGGAATACCCTTGAATAAATGTAATTCATTGCGTAACAGCCCATTTTTATACGTATTACACTTGCTGTCCGCGAAGATGGCGCGCTAACGCGTCACCTGCTTTCCAGATATCTCCCGCTCCCATCGTCAGCACAAGATCACCCGGCTGTAACCGATCTTTCAACTCCTCGATCACGGCTTCTTTGGTCGGCAAATAGATTGCATTAGCATTGCTGTTTTGGACGATTAAATCCACGAGCTTGGAAGAATGCACGCCTTCAATCTGTTTTTCTCCCGCTGGTGAATAAATATCGGTAATGATGACTTCACTAGCCTCGCTAAACGCGCGGCTGAACGCATCGAGTAGGAAAAAGGTGCGGCTATAGCGTTGCGGCTGGAATACAGCAATAATACGCTTGCCAGTCGCTCTCGCTGCGCTAATCGTAGCCTCAATCTCTGTTGGGTGATGTGCATAGTCATCAATAATCAGTATGTCATTGCTTTCACCTAGTACTTGAAAACGACGCTTCGCTCCGTGAAATTCTACAATAGTAGCAGCGATTTGATCGAATGGAATCCCTGCTTCCAAACAGGAAATCACAGTAGCCATCGCATTATACATGTTATGTTTACCCGGTACAGATAGTTCGATCGTTCCGAGTGCTGTTCCCTTACGGCTCATAGTGAAGCTTAATCGACGGTCACCTAATTGGATATCTGTCGCCATATAATCCGCTTCATGCTCCACTCCATAAGTAATGACCCGAGTCTGGAGTTGAGGCAGCATTTCCCGGATGTTCTGATCATCTGCACATACAATAGCCGCTCCATCCGGTCGAATTTGACTCAAAAACTGTACATAGGCACTTTTCAGACGATTAAAGTCGCCATCGTAATTTTCCAAATGATCCGCCTCAATATTGGTTACAATGCCTTGCCAAGGATGATATTGCAGGAAAGAACCATCACTCTCATCCGCCTCAGCAACGACAAATTCGCTTTTACCTGCTTTGGCATTCGTCCCCAAATTCGTGATTTCGCCGCCAATAATATACGTTGGATCAACGTTACACCTCTCCATAACCAGAGCGATCATGGAAGATGTTGTCGTTTTACCGTGCGCACCCGCAACAGCTATGCCCTTACGTTCGTTAAGCAAGCGAGCCAGCATCTGCGAACGATGCAGAGTTGGAATATTCAATTCCTCCGCTGCCACCCGCTCCACATTGTCACGTGACAATGCTGTTGAATAGACGACGATATCCGCGCCTGCAATATGCTCAGGCGTGTGTCCAATATATATTTTCGCGCCTTTTGCCGCCAGTTTTTCTGTCAGCTCCTGTGATGCCACATCTGAGCCAGTCACGGTATAACCCATCTCCAGCATGACCCGAGCAATCGCGCTCATCCCGTAGCCGCCGATACCGATAAAATGAACATGTTCCGAAGTAATCAACAAATTTCACCAACCTTTTTCCGAATCGGTTTGATACATAAGGGTAGCCCGTACATCCGCAATAAGGTACAGCGTGCCGGACACCACCCCCAGATCTTCCGCTTCCGTATGTGACTGAAGCAGGCCAAGAGCCTTTTTCCAGTCACCTTCTACAATTATTTTTAAATCCGTTTTGGCATAAGACGGCCGCAGCTTCTCCACGAGATGAGCCAATTCAGCGGCATTCATTTTGCGGCGAAAATCGGGCTCGGTCAGGATAAGCGTATCCACTAGTGGCAGTATATGCTGCAAGTATGCTTCATGATGCTTGTTTGACAGCATCCCCATCATTAAAACCAATTTTTTGTACGAATACACTTGAGGAAGACTCTTGGCCAGCGTCTGTGCTCCTTCTGGATTATGAGCTCCATCAAGGACAATCCTCGGCGAGGTACTGACTTGTTCGAGACGCCCTGCCCAGGCAGTTTGCCTAAAGCCCTCCAGCAATTCTGCATCATCCAACACAAAAGCCATATACTGACGTAGGACCTCAAGTGCCATCATAGCTCCTGCCGCATTAGAACATTGGTGCTCTCCTAACAACGTGATGTCAATTTCCATATGTCGGAAGGGCCCCGCAAATGAAAAGGTCTGAGCTGTTTCATCCCCATTTAGCCGTTCATACGTAAACTGTTCTCCTGCTAGGTACAAGGTAGCTCCTTGCTTTGTCGCCGTTTCACGTATGACCTGAATAGCCTCGGGTTGGGAAACACAACTGACGACAGGTACACCCGGTTTGATGATACCGGCCTTTTCCCTTGCAATCTGTTCGAGCGTATCTCCCAAAATATCCGTATGGTCATAGCCGACATTCGTAATAACCGAGAGGATTGGATTCACGATATTAGTTACATCCATCCTTCCCCCGAGACCTGTCTCCCATACCACAACATCTGGGAAAGATACCGTAGCATAGTATAAAATAGCCAACGCTGTCGATACCTCAAACATCGTAGGTGATCCCAATTCACTATCTGCGATTTCTTTCACCAACGGATACAAGCGATTGGCAAGCAAAACCAGCGTTTCATCGGGAATATCGGTCCCATTGAATTGAAAGCGGTTCGTAAATCGCGTGATGTATGGAGACGTAAAAGTTCCGACATCGTACCCACATTTCAGTAGCACAGAGGTCAGAAAGGCACAAGTTGAGCCTTTACCGTTGGTTCCCGCAATATGCACAAATTTCAGATGTCGTTGCGGATCACCCAACTTACTCATTAGCTGTTCAATTCGTTCCAATCCGGGTCTGATACCAAACGGAATCAAGCCGTTAATCCATTCCACTGCTTCATCATAGCTTTGTAAAGGAGCCGTGTCTCCGCCCCTGATCGTATCTGACATCCTCTTCACCTTCAGGTCATTTTATTGTGAGTGAAATTATCCCTTGAGTTCTTCAATACGTGCGATAACTTTAGCGCGCTTATCTGAGTAATCGGCTTGCTTGGCCTTCTCTTCCTCGATGACTTTAGCTGGTGCCTTCGCCACAAAGCCTTGGTTAGATAACTTTTTCTCCACGCGCTCCACTTCACTGTTCAAATGCTGAAGTTCTTTTTCCAGTCTGCTAATTTCCTGGGCAATATCAAGCAGTCCGGCCAGCGGCAGGTATAGCTCTGCGCTGCTAACTATAGATGTCATCGCTTTATCTGGAACGGTGAATTCTAATCCCGCGTCGAATTCAGACGTATTACAGAATCTACGTACATATTCCCCATTGCGGTTAATGATATCGAGAACGGCTTGATCACCGGGTTTTATGAGTAATTCAATTTTTTTACTCATCGGCACGTTGACTTCAGCACGGATATTGCGCACAGCGCGAATTACGTCGATCAGCAAATTCATTTCTGCAACTGCATCCTTATCCTCAAAAGCCGGATCATAAACAGGCCAAGCTGCCAGTGTAATCGTTTCTCCCTCATGCGGAAGATGCTGCCATATTTCCTCAGAAATAAACGGCATGAACGGATGAATCATGCGCAGTGTCCGATCCAATACATATGCAAGTACGGACTGCGTTTTCTTTTTCGCCTCTGCATTGTCGCCATATAGGGAAAGCTTCGCAAACTCGATGTACCAGTCGCACAAATCATCCCAAATAAAGTTATACAGAAGGCGGCCTGTCTCGCCAAATTCATAAGCATCTATTAGACGCGTGATGTCGCGTGAAGTTTCGTTTAGACGATGCAGGATCCAACGATCAGCGGTACTCAAGTCACCAGTAATGTCTATATCTGCCGATGTGACGCCTTCCAGATTCATCAGCGCAAAGCGTGACGCATTCCAGATTTTATTGGCAAAGTTACGGGCCTGCTCCACTCGCTCCCAGCGGAAACGAAGGTCTTGCCCAGGCGTGCTACTGGTGGATATCATATAACGCATGGCATCGGTACCATATTGGTCAATCACGTCGAGCGGATCGACACCGTTGCCGAGGGATTTGGACATTTTTCTACCGTCCGCATCACGAACCAACCCGTGCATAAGTACGTCCTTGAACGGAATCTCTTCCGTAAACTCCAACGCGGTAAAAATCATACGCGATACCCAGAAATAAATAATGTCATAGCCTGTAACCAAGACATTAGTCGGATAGTAGCGTTTGAGGTCCTCTGTCTGCTCAGGCCAGCCCAGTGTCGAAAACGGCCACAAAGCCGAGCTGAACCAAGTATCCAGCACATCCTCATCCTGTTTTAACTTTCTGCCAGCATACTCAGGCAAAGTTGTAGGGTCCTCCGCCGATACAATAACTTCTCCGGTTTCTTCATCGTACCAAGCCGGAATACGGTGTCCCCACCATAATTGACGGGAAATACACCAGTCACGCACATTTTCAATCCAATGCAGATAAGTACGTTCAAAGCGATCCGGTACAAAGTTTACGCCGTTGCCAGCCTTCTGCACTTCAATGGCTTTAGCTGCCAGAGGCTTCATTTCCACAAACCATTGTGTGGACAGATAAGGTTCTACAACTACACCTGTACGCTCGCTGTGGCCTACTTGGTGTACGTGCTCTTCAATACGAATCAGTACGCCCTGTTCTTTCAGATCAGCGACGATTTGCTTACGGCAATCGCTACGATCAAGGCCCTGATATTTGCCTGCTTCGGCATTCATCGTTCCCGTTTCGTCCATCACCGTAATTTGTGGCAGCTGGTGACGTTGTCCCATTTCAAAGTCATTCGGGTCGTGAGCCGGTGTAATTTTAACCGCGCCGCTACCGAAATCTTTATCAACGTAGTCATCCGCAATGACCGGAATTTCCCGTCCGATGATTGGGAGCACAAGCGTTTTGCCGATCATTTGCTTGTAGCGTTCATCTTCCGGGTGTACAGCTACAGCTGTATCGCCCAGCATCGTTTCAGGACGTGTAGTGGCTACCGTAATAAATCCGCTACCGTCTTTCAGTGGATATTGCAGGTGATACAGATTTCCGTTCACCTCTTTGTATTCCACCTCAATGTCCGATAATGCAGTACGTGCAGCAGGGTCCCAGTTAATGATGCGTTTACCGCGATAAATCAGACCCTTCTTGTACAGTGTAACGAATACCTCGCGTACTGCTTGGGACAGTCCCTCATCCAGCGTAAAACGCTCACGAGAATAATCGAGAGAAAAACCCATCTTTTCCCATTGGTTATGGATATTATCCAGATAAAGTTCCTTCCACTCCCACACTTTCTCCAAAAACTTCTCGCGGCCCAAATCATAACGTGTCAGGCCTTCTTCACGCAGCTTTTGCTCTACCTTTGTTTGGGTAGCAATACCCGCATGGTCTGCCCCTGGCAGCCACAAGGCATCATAACCCTGCATCCGCTTGGCGCGAATAATAATATCCTGCAAAGTAAAGTCAAGAGCATGTCCAATATGCAACATACCTGTAACATTCGGTGGTGGAATAACGATTGTAAAAGGCTCTGCCTCTGGATGTTGCCCGGCGCGGAAATAGCCCTTTTCCATCCACGTTTTGTACCATTTTTGCTCTGCTGATTTTGGATCGTACGTTGTTGGCATTTCCAAGGTTGTCTTGTTGTCTTGTTCTGACATATCAGGATACCTCCATGATTTTTCAATTGGCAAATAAAAAAAGCCCTTCATCCTCAAAGGACGAAAGGCTGTTCTCTCGCGGTACCACCTTTGTTTCACCCCTAGTGTATGTATCCCCTGATCCATTACACATGGTGTGACACTTTATGCAGATAACGGTTGCGGACCGGCCTTATTCTACCGTGAACCTCTTATCTTCCGTAGGAATTAAATGAGGAACCGTTCAAACAGGCGACTCCCGGGTGACTTCGGCCAGTAGCTTCCTGCGGAACCTCACAGCGCTGCAATTCCACTCTCTGAAGGGCTTGCTGCCTACTCTTCCCGATCTCAGTCTTTCAATAACTATACCACATCATACATTTCCCATTGACTATAGTCAACACCCGCTGTGCATTTTTCAGCAACCGGATCAAGGGATGTACAATACCTGTCCTTCTTCCACATGATGCTCCGCCAATCTGTTATACAGTTGAAGCTCACGTGTGCTGAGCTGATAACGGTCAGCTATGGTTTCCAGTGTATCCTCGCGCTGTACGATGCATAACCGCACCTTGCGAAAAGGTGTTTCATCTTGTGTATGAAAAAAAAGGTTCTTCCACTTGGCATTCTCCCGCTCTTCTTCGGCTTTCTGATCCTGATCCTGCGGCTCCTGCTCCAACTGCTGTTGGTATTCGGCTTCCTTCACCGAACGGCTGGATTGGAGCAATGATGAGTAGACTACCGGGTCTGGCTCGTCTGCCCCTTCATCCTTTTTACTGTTGAGCGCTACACGCATCTCTGGCTTATCCTCAGTAAAGGTGTCATGGGCCTCGTGGTTCACCTGTTCTGACGCTTCAGGCCTGAAGTCGAAGTTATCTACTTGACTCGCTTCCAACTGTGGCTCCAGATAGACCTCGGACTCTGTGTCAGGATGCGGTTCAGACAGCAAAGGATCATATACTACATTAGGAGATGCGGAAGATACTTTGGGCTCATTCCCACCTGCCCATGCTTCCTCTTGCTGAAATCCCCACACTTCCGGAGACCCATGCTCATGCTTGACCTCGGGAGAGCTGTCTTCAACTGCTTTGCCCGTCCAAGGTTCATAGAATCGGTTAGGATCTACTGCCGACTCATAAGCTTGCTGTTCCGACGATGACTTCTGTTCCTCATGGTGCTCAGACGGCTGTTCCCAAGAAACGGATTCCTGTTGTGCTGGCGCTCTGTAGGAAGTTTCAGGATCTGTAACGTAATCGGAGGACGAGTCATTGGTAGAATAGGCCTCTGCATGATGCTCTCCATCGGCGGAAAGGGATTGAACCGGATGCTCAGGTGCATGCACTACGGTAAATTCCTCATCCAGCCAAACCGCCGTCTCCTCCGCGTGCGAGCTTTCCACGCCATGCAAAGAAAGAACGCCTGTAATGTTTAGACTACGTAAAGAAAGCAGGTCCACATCAAAATTTTCAATCTCGACAGAGATATCTTCCAATCTCCCTACGCGGTTTAGCGGAATGGTAATTTCCACAGGGATCAAATGATGAAGCTCGCTCGTGATCTGTTCAGGTGTGCGGTACACGCCCTCCAGCAGCAAATGCCCTCGCAAAGCGGCATGGTCGCCGTGGGTTACAACCTGAATGCGTGGCAGAAGCTCAATTTCCTCCAACTCAGCAATCCCGGCAGCTTCCTCCGTCAAATGAATGCGTTCATAAATATCAAAACGCAAGCCTTGCGGCTGATCATTCTGTTGTTTGTTCAAGGATGGCATCCTCCTTTGGGCAGTCTCCGCACATCCTCTGACTTCTGGTCAGGCGCACGGAAACTCCATATTGCAAACCGTTTCTAGGTTCAAGTATATGCGCCAAAATAGAAGGCATGCCATCTTTTATAGCTGTTTGTGCAGCTTTTGAAAATCATCCGGCCAAGCATCCTCCACGGTAATCGTTTCGCCACTCAGCGGATGACAGAAGGTAAGACGCTCTCCGTGCAGCGCCTGCCTGCCAAAATCAGTAGCACGACCCCCGTATAATACATCCCCAAGCAACGGGTAGCCAGCATGACTAAGATGTACGCGAATCTGGTGCGTCCGGCCTGTCTCCAGCGTCAGATATACGAGACTCACTGCACTTGGACCGCTTCCCCATACTTCCCCGAGTTCAATATGGGTAACCGCCTTTTGCCCAGTCGGAGATACACGACGGCGCTGCTTATGATGCCTGTCCTTGCCAATCGGCCAATCCAACGTTCGCAGCGATGGAGGTACTTTCCCTCGTACCAAAGCTACATACCTGCGGCCGATATCCTTAGCTCTCATTTGCTCGTCCAGCTTGAGCAACGCAAATTCATTTTTGGCATATAGCACTGGGCCCGTCGTATCCACATCCAGACGATGTACATGCCGTACCGCCGCATGAATGTCATTCACCTCATAGTAGGATGCGACAGCATGATCCAACGTCAGCGGACCATCCTGCACAGCTCCGTCCGGATGTACTGCCATACCTGCTGGTTTATGCACTACCAGGCAAAAATCATCTTCATACAGTACCTTTAAATCATACCAACGAGGGGTGATGCCAAGATTCATTACAGGAAAAAGGGCCAGCCGCAGCCGGTCCCCTGTAAGTTCAATCTCTTTTTCATGACGCAGTCTGCGCCACAGCTTTTCCGGTAATTCCAAACGATTCAGCAACCACTGATCTACAGCATCAGTGCGGTTTTTTTCCCCGTCTGTGATTTCCCGTCCTGGCGTGACTTCCAGCCACGGTCCTCTTCTTTTCCAACCACCTTGCCAGCTCATAGACGTTTGAGCGCGCGATAGTTCGCCTCAATGGTGGCATCAATATCCTCTATCGTATGCACGCCCGACACAAACATCCCCTCAAATTGAGAGGGTGCCACACTGACTCCCTCATTTACCATTTCAGTAAAGTAACGGCGGAAATGGTCCTGATTACTCGTTTTAGCTGTGTCAAAATTGACAACCTTTTCTTCTGTAAAAAATGGACAAACCATGGAACCCACGCGATTGATCGTGACAGGGATCCCCAGCTCGCTCGCATTATGTTCGAATCCGGCTTGAAGCCTTGCTGCCCGCTCTTCCAGGCGATCGTATACTTCTGGCGTCAGCAATTTAAGTGTCGAATAACCTGCTGCCATAGCCAGCGGATTTCCGCTAAGCGTACCCGCTTGATAAATTGGTCCCGATGGAGCAATCTGCTCCAAAATATCGCGACGTCCGCCGTAAGCACCTACAGGGAGTCCACCACCAATCACTTTACCCAGACAGGTAAGATCCGGCGTCACACCAAAGCGACCTTGAGCCGAATGAAGTCCAACCCGGAATCCAGTCATCACTTCATCAAAAATCAGCAGACTTCCGTATTGCTGGGTTACCTCACGCAAACCTTCCAAAAATCCAGGCTGTGGCGGTACAACTCCCATATTGCCTGCTACTGGCTCGACAATAATTGCGGCAATCTCTTCGCCAAATTTCTCAAAAGCTAGCTTCACCGAAGCCAAATCATTATAAGGGACGGTGATGGTATGGGTGGCCACGACTTCAGGTACACCCGGACTATCGGGCAAGCCTAATGTCGCAACACCAGAGCCTGCTTTAATCAGCAAGCTGTCCGCATGACCGTGATATGACCCCTCAAATTTAAGAATTTTACTACGGCTCGTAAATCCGCGTGCGAGTCGAATCGCACTCATAGTCGCCTCAGTTCCGGAGTTAACCATACGTACAATATCCATAGAAGGAACACGCTCACATACGAGCTTGGCCATTTCGGTTTCTGCCAACGTCGGTGCGCCGAAGCTGGTTCCTTTTACAACAGCAGCCTGTAAAGCTTTAACCACTTCGGGATGTGCATGGCCCATAATAAGCGGTCCCCATGAACATACATAGTCTAAATAGGATTGACCATCAATATCATATACGCGCGATCCTTCGCCATGGTCGATATATACAGGTGTAATCCCAACAGATTTAAAAGCCCGTACCGGGCTGTTTACGCCACCTGGAATGTATTGTTTTGCCTCATCAAAGGCTACTTTGGAATGCGCATCCTTGCGCACTTTTCGTTGTTCGTCGATCAATCTGACCACTCCTATCTTCTGAAAATAGACTTATTGCTTCAACCATCTTGCCGCATCCTTGGCCGAATAGGTAATAATCATATCTGCACCCGCACGCTTCATGCTTGTCAGAATCTCCAGCACCATTGCTTTTTCATCAATCCAGCCTTGAAGAGCGGCTGCCTTGACCATGGCATATTCACCACTAACGTTGTAAGCCACCATAGGCAGATCAAATTGATCCTTAATCGTGCGCATCACATCCAGGTAAGAAAGAGAAGGCTTCACCATCAGCATATCCGCACCCTCCAGCACATCAGACTCCGCTTCTCGCAATGCTTCACGTGCATTGGCAGGGTCCATCTGATAGGATTTGCGGTCACCAAACTGCGGCGCAGAATCTGCGGCTTCCCGGAAAGGACCATAAAAAGCAGACGCATATTTGACGGAATACGACATAATCGGAATATGTGAAAAGCCTTCCAGATCCAGCCCCTGCCGAATCGCCTGTACAAAACCGTCCATCATATTAGATGGCGCGATAATATCCGCACCAGCTCTGGCCTGAGAAACGGCAGTACGTACCAGCACCTCTAGAGATTCATCATTCAATACTTCACCGCATATCTCACCATCATGCTCATGCATGTGTACCATACCGCAGTGTCCATGGTCCGTAAACTCACACAAACAAGTGTCAGCCACAACCAGCAGTTCGGGATAACGCGACTTGATCAAACGAGTAGCTTCCTGAACAATACCATCGTCCACAAAAGCCGAAGTCCCTACACTGTCTTTTGTTTCCGGTATGCCAAACAGGAGCACGGCGGGAATGCCAAGCTCACTAATCTCTTTCAGTTCTTCCTCCAGCCGATCCAGAGAAAAACGGTATACACCTGGCATAGAGCTAATTTCCTGTTTCACCCCAATGCCAAATGTTACGTAGATCGGTTGGATAAAATCAGCGGGATTCAATACCGTCTCACGCACCATACTGCGGATTGCAGCTGACTGGCGCAAACGACGATGTCTAGTAAAAGGAACACTCATGAATACAAACCTCCATTTTTTATACATTCATTAGCAAAAACAAAAAATTATAATGTCATAAGAGTACTTGATCGTTTCCAGTCACATAACGATTGGATCAGACTTTCAATGGTTGCCTTCTCTGACATAAAACTCACAGTCAAACCGGCTTGGGTAGCTGTCTCACCGGTCAAAGGACCTATCACAGCAATCGTAACTCCCTCCAGCAGCGACAACGGATCATGGATTCCCATTTGTCTGAGCGCTTCCAGAAAAAAGGTGACGGTTGAGGAACTCGTAAACGTAATCGCGTGAATGGCTCGTTCCTCAAGCAGCTTGAGGAGCTCGTCATCCTGTGTGTTGGCTGCCAGCACAGTTTGATACAAATCAGCCTCGGTCACATGAAGCCCCATCTCTCTCAGCTTTTCTGGCAGCCAAGGCCGAGCTAGATCACCTCTTGGGAGAAATACATTCTGCCCTGCCTGCAAATCCTGCTCAAACCCTTCGAGCAAGCCTTCTGCCTGAAAAGGGCCTTCGATCTGTTCTGCCACAATTCCGTGCGTCCGAAGCGCGGCTGCTGTAGCCGGTCCGACTGCGGCAATACGTGCTTTGAACAGCATGCGTACGTCCTTGCCCTGTTCCTTTAAGTGCGTGAAAAAGTATTCAACTCCATTAACGCTGGTAAAAAACACCCAATCATATTCAGGTAGTCGCGCAAATGCCTCTTTAATTTCCTGTTTGGTTGACTCGTCCGAAGGGGCGACCGTCTGAATAACTGGAAATTCATAAGGCTCGCCGCCAAGCTCCTCAATCCGGTGAACCAGACTGCTGGCCTGCGCACGCGCGCGAGTAACCAAAATCCGCTTGCCAAACAAAGGCATGTCCTCAGCCCATTTTAACTGTTCACGTTGATTGACCACTTCTCCGACAACGATGACGGCGGGAGGTTGAAAATTCGCAGCCTTCACCTTAGCTTCAATATCCGCCAGCGTACCCACCAGCGTATCCTGCTCGGCGCGGGTCCCCCAACGGATCAAGGCAACAGGAGTATTTGACGGCTTGCCGTGTTTTATCAGCTGTTCACTGATATAGCCAATCTTTGCTACACCCATCATAAAGATCAGTGTGCCCGTTGCGTTCGTCACTTTATCCCAATGAATACTTTTGTCGAGTTTATCGGGACTTTCATGACCTGTAATGATAGACAGCGATGAGGCCATATCCCGGTGTGTGACTGGAATGCCCGCATAGGCGGGCACACTGATTGCTGATGTGATGCCGGGTATAATTTCATAGGAAATACCATGTTTACGCAGTAGCCCAGCTTCCTCGCCGACTCGTCCAAATATAGTGGGGTCTCCCCCTTTAAGACGAACAACTGTTTTGCCTTCCAAGGCCAAATCCACCAGCAGCTGATTAATTTCCTCTTGCTTCATAGTGTGACGATCTGGCAACTTGCCGACATAGATTTTTTGGGCACCTGGCTTCATTAATCCCAAGAGACGCGGGCTTGCCAGTCTGTCGTACACAATGACATCGCCCAATTGAATGCATTCCCAACCCTTGACCGTAATTAATCTTGCGTCTCCGGGTCCTGCACCTACCAAATATACTTTTCCTGCCATGCTATCATCCCCTCACCTGCGCCAGAATCTGTTCCGCTCCTTTGGCTATCAAACTGGCCGCCACCGCTTCTCCCAGCTTTTGCGGATCATTTCCCTGGAGCGTTTCCTTCAAAATAACCTCGCCATCTGGCGAGCCTACCATGCCCGTGAGGCTGATTTCTTGACCAGCCCATACCGCATGAGCCCCGATCGGCACTTGGCACCCCCCATTTAACACGCCCAGAAAGGTTCGTTCTGCCGCAACGGTAGCCGAGGTATCCCGGTCGTTGTAAAGGCGCAGCAAGGCCAATAGCTCTTCATCGCTCGCACGACATTCAATACCTAGCGCTCCCTGCCCAACCGCCGGCAAACAGTCTTCTTCCGGTATATAGGACGTAATTCGCTCTTTCCAGCCCATCCGATGCAAGCCTGCTGCCGCCAAAATGATAGCGTCAAAACCTTCCGTCTCCAGCTTTTTCAGACGGGAATCAATATTACCACGCACAGGCTCCAATTGTAGATCAGGTCGCATGGACTTGATTTGACTGGCTCTGCGCAGGCTGCTCGTGCCCACCTTTGCCCCTTGAGGCAAATCCTCCAGGCTCTTGGCGCCCAATGTGATCAGGCAATCACGCGGGTCCTCACGGCGCGGCACAGCGCCGTTGACAAGCCCTTCCGGCAATTCGGAAGGCATATCCTTCATACTATGTACTGCCATATCAATCTCACCAGCCAGCATGGCCTGTTCAATTTCTTTGACAAAAAGCCCTTTGCCACCCACTTTGGACAAGGTTACATCCAATATTCGATCACCCTTGGTCAGGATTTTCTTCACGACAAATTGCAAATCCATTCCATACTCCGCGCACAGCGCGTTCAAATCTTCAATGACATGCCCGGTCTGAGTTAACGCCAGCGCACTCTGTCTGCTGCCTACCACAATTGTTCGCATGTTATTCCTCCTGATTTTGCGCAATCCATAGGTCTATTTCTTTTTCGGTCCAAGCCATAAATTCATGACGGCGTATTTGATCCAAAATTCCACTACTCGCCAAGCGCCTCAGTAGTTTGGTCCTTTGCTGCGGGGAACTTATCTTACGTTTGATGATCTGTCGCATATCGTGCATGAAATCCAGATATGGCTCGTATTCGCTACCAAACAACGTATCCAAAGCTGATGTAATATCAGCGGTCACAGCAGGGCCAGCCCCTTCTGTGGAAATACTAATCGTCAGTCTCCCTCGTCGAATGATTCCCGGCGTTATAAAGTCTCCCTCTTCCGATCGATCCGCCACATTTACCAGTATACCCCTTTGTCTGGCCTCATGCGCAACCTCATAATTCACTTCTCTCTGGTTCGTCGCCGCATATACAAGAAAGGCTCCCTGGAGGTCACCCTCGCGATATACGCGATTTACCCAGTGGAGCTGCTTGTGATCCGCCAGAACCTGTAAATCCGGCGTTATATTCGGGCTAATGACGGTAATGAATGCCCCACTTTCCATCATCCCCTTTACCTTTCGTTCCGCAATCCTACCGCCACCTACAACACAACAGATCTTATTCTTACAATTCAACGAAATCGGGACAAAATGCTGCAAAAGGCTTTTCACTCTCCCGTCCACTGATGAAATACAGACCAGGAATTCAGCAAAAAATTAAGAATCAATAGCGTGTAGCCCACCAATGCCCACTTTGCCATTACAAGCCCTGAACGCTGATTCAATCTTTTGCTCACTAAAAATATAATATACACGCACAAGGCAATCGCTGTCATCAGCACCTTGGTATCTAGCAAGAGACGCCAGCGTTCCTCGGCAATAATAGAAATAACGGCAACTACAATAGAGACTCCCAACAAAGGAGTGCCAATCAACAGCGCCATATGCGTATACCGGTCCATCATTTCCAGACTCGGCAGGCGTCTGATCGTGTCATTCCATTTCTTTACTTTCAATTTACGATGCAAAAACAGATATAACCCCGAAAATACAGCTGCTACCGTCATCGCTACAAAACCAAGATTAGCCAGCGCAATATGAATCAGGAGCAGTCCATGCACTGTATGCCAATTTCCAAGCGGGTTATCGAGAGGCTCCATCCATATATTGTTGAGCACTAGCACTGCAAAACTAATAATATTAAGCAACAATACCGCAAATTCGGATCGCTGATAACGTGTCAGAATCAAAGAAATCAGTACCAAAATAACTGAGAACAGAAATAGAAAATCGTAGGTCACGAAAATAGGAAGATGCCCTTCATTCCAGGTTCTTATCCCCATATAAGCAAGCTGGAGCACCAGAACGACAACAAGAAGCCCTGTACCTGTCCGTTTAGCATTCGCATTGCGACGAATCCCATCCGAGAATACAAACAGAAGGCTCAGGGCAAAAACATAAATCATTGAATCATATATAAGCATGCCTGAAGCCACTTCTGTTCACCCACCTTTACAGGCTGGCCGGCGCAAACGACGCTGGCAAAGCCTGAGCCTGAATGGTTTTTTCATGAACACCGGCTTCCGGTTTCATTAACGCAGATGCATCGCTTTTATCTACTTTCTGAGCGGCGTCATCCAAACGATCCTCCAGAGCAAAAATATGGCTAAACATGTCTAGGGCCTCATTTCCCTGCTTTTGAACAGCCAGTTCTTTTACCCGATTGATCGGATCATGCATCATCTGATTCAGCATACTTTTCGTCAAGCGGCTAATCACTTTGCGTTGCCGTTCATCCAGCTCGGGAAGCTTATTGAACAAGCTTTCCAATGTATCCTGATGTACAGACTCCGCTTTTTCCTGTAATGCACGAATCACCGGACGCACTCCCATCGTTTTCAACCATTGATAAAACTCGCTAAGTTCATCTTCGATCATATGCTCGATTTTTGTAGCTTCGGTACGGCGCATTTCCAAATTGCTCTCCACGATCCCTTCCAGATCATCAATATCGTACAGGAAAACATTCTGTAATTCACCAATAGCCGGGTCGAGATCACGCGGAACCGCAATATCAATCATAAACAAAGGACGGGACTGTCGACGTTTCATACTTGCTTCAACCCGAGTCCGATCCAGAATATAACCTTGGGCACCTGTCGAGCTAATGACAATATCCACATCCGCCAACCGATTCATGCCTTCCTCCATCGTAACCGGCGTTCCATGGAACTTGGAGGCAAGGTCTTCCGCACGGGACAGGGTTCGGTTTGCTACAATAACCTCAGCTGCTCCACCGCTGTACAAATGCTTAACAGTAAGCTCGCTCATTTTACCAGCACCGAGAATCAGTACCTTTTTATCGGTAAACATCCCGAAAATCCGTTTGCCTAGCTCAACTGCTGCATAGCTGACAGATACGGCACTTTCTCCAATAGACGTCTCCGAATGGGCACGCTTGCCCAATGTGACGGCCTGCTTAAACAACATATTAAACCACGTTGCCGTAATTTTCTGGGATTGAGCCTGAAGAAAAGCGTTCTTTACCTGTCCCAAAATTTGTGTTTCTCCGATTACCATAGAATCAAGACCACAAGTCACACGGAACAAATGCCGAATCGCCTGCTCGTCCTCATATATATATAAATGTTGTGTAAATTGATCACGCGGAATGCCAAACCATTGCTCCATAAAACTGCGTATAAAATAACCGCACATGTGAAGGCGGTCCACCACAACATATATTTCAGTCCGATTGCAGGTTGCGACAACTACGCCCTCCAACACACTTTTGGTAAGTTTGAGTTGTTCCAGCGCTTTTGGCAAATCTTGTTCTGCAAATGTAAAACGCTCTCTGACTTCCACAGGCGCCGTACGATAATTCAACCCAACAACGACGATGTGCATTGCAAATTCACCTGCCTAAACTGTAATAAGAATATACACTGTTATCATAAACTATGTTAATTATATCACAGAAGTCCGAATCTCCTCCGGCTGTTTTATGAATTGTTTATGAAAATTGGATGGCTTTCATGAACATCTAGCACGTTCTATATGATTTGATTTAGTGTAGACCACTTTTAAAACAAATAACCATGGAAATGTTCCATGGTTATAATATAGGGCGCACAAATGGCTCCATAAAAGAACGATTTACACCAACTCAACCAGCTTGCACTCCGGTGATTCCACCTGAAGTTCTCCCAAGCCGCGAATCAGCTTCTTCGCATATGTTTTTTTCGGTTTTAGAACGGATACCAGGTAATCAATAGCCAGCTGCGGATCGACAGTCTCACCGCAAGTATAACAATCAATAGCGGCAAATCCTCTCTCAGGATACGTATGAATAGAGAGATGACTCTCCGACAACAGTACAAGCACGGTAGCTCCCTGTGGTTCGAATTGCTTGGATTGAACGGACATCACCGTTGCTCCGCAAGCTTCAGCTGCTTCAACTAATTGAGCCTCCAAAAACTGCGCATCATTCAGTAATTCAAACTCAACACCCCAAGTATCTACGGCAACGTGTCTTCCGAAAGTTGAGTACTCCAATTCCATCTTTCGGTTCCCCCTTCCTAGGAATAAAATGTTTGAAAAAATTTCATCCGCTAGGACCTACGTCATTCACTTCCCGAGGGAATAACCTCTCGCAACATTCAATGTCCTGAGTGAATCCTGGTTCCTATATTCATTTTCAACGAGATTAAAAATAACATCTATGTGCAGCAAATGCAATCATTTTTTTGGAATAAAAAAAGCCCCTTTCGGTAAAGAAAGGGACTATACTGCATAACGATTCATTCCATATATTCTGCCTTATTAAGCTTCCAGTGCAAATAATTTCGAGCAACTCATTCGGAGCTTGTGGTCAATCTGTTCCAACTCCGAGAAAGTACGCGCCAAATTCCGCTGGTCAAGCAACGAATTAATGAGATGATATACGTCTGATATTTCATTTTCGACGTTCTGATGCTGAAAAAGCTGTTGCAGTTCCTGCACCGTATTTTTATATTCAAATACCAGCCTGGAGCCTACAGCATTCTTCTCCATAATTTTACGAACCGTACCTTCATTATAAAAATACACCATAGTGAATCCTTGATACATTCGGTAAACGATGCCTTCGCCCTTAAAACGAACAAAAAGTTTGCGGATGAACAGGGTTAGTTGCGGATGAATTAAGCGGCAAGTCAATTCACACACAAACGCTCCCTCTTGGGCTTCAAAAAACAAATGAACTTCCTCACCCGCACTATGCTCCAGAACGATTTCCTGTCTTCCGTTATCTAGAATTTTAATATAGTAATGCACCTGGGGATCATCCACTGCCCGCAAAAATTCATCCATTTGAGTTTCCGACAAGGTCAAAGTGGTTTTAACATACTCTGTGGCTAACCGCTGAGCCATACCAATCTCCTCAATTCTTTCCTGAACCTATAAGTTTAAGCTTTATGCTTTATTATACATCAGACCTACAGCGCTTTTCTTGCTCATCAAATCATAAATTTCCGCCATACATCGGAAATAAACAGAAAATGATGGGGTTGAGACTGCATTATCCCTCATATACTCACTTTTCTGCTTAAATTCCATGAGTTCCTTTAGTTATTATATATTATTCCCACCAATTTAGTGAGTTTAATATTTTTTGAAGCCCGAATCATGAAAAAGGGACGCCCTCAAGGACGTCCCTAACCTTACAATTCCGTCTGCTCTTCGTCGTCATTCTCTATATAGCTGGAGATGACAGACCACAGCTCTTCCTTGCCCATACCTTCTTCGGATGAAAAGGGGATAAACAATCCCCCGGGAAGTATTCCGAGTTCCTGCTTGATTACCTTATAATGCTTTTCTCGTCGCGTTTTAGGGATTTTATCTGCCTTAGTGCCTACAACGCAGACCGGAAGCCCGTGATGTCGCAGCCAGTCGTGCATCATGATATCGTCCTTGGACGGCGGATGGCGCAAATCTACCATTTGAAGCACCAGTTTGAGTGGCTCACGCTCCAGCAAATAAGACTCAATCATCTGCCCCCAAGCCTTGCGGGACGTTTTGGATACCTTGGCATAACCATAACCGGGAAAATCGACAAAATAAAGATCATCATTAATCCGGTAATAATTGAGTTGCTGGGTTTTACCTGGCGTAGAACTGGTACGCGCCAAATTTTTACGATTAATCAACCGATTAATCAGTGAAGACTTTCCTACATTGGAGCGCCCCGCCAGAGCAATCTCTGGCAAAGCGTCCACAGGAAACTGATCGGGGCCAACCGCACTTATTATAAATTCTGCTTTTGTTACTTTCATTGTGTTCTTAATTCCTCTCTAATGTACCCTTGCCTGCTCAACCAAAGCATGCTTTAGCACCTGATCCATATGGGCAACGGGGACAAATTCAACATCCTGCCGGATACTGTCGGGAATATCCTTCAAATCCCGTTCATTATCTTTGGGAAGCAGAATTTTTTTGTAGCCTGCCCGATGGGCAGCCAGCGACTTCTCTTTCAAACCACCAATCGGCAATACACGGCCGCGCAGAGTAATTTCGCCCGTCATAGCCACATCCTTGGATACATGACGGTTGGTCAAAGCTGAAATTAATGCGGTAGCAATAGTAATTCCCGCAGATGGGCCATCCTTCGGAATCGCACCCTCAGGAATATGAATGTGGATATCATTCTTCTCATAAAAGTCCAGTTCAATGCCCAGATCAACTGCTTTCGAACGAGTGTAGCTGAATGCCGCCTGTGCAGATTCCTTCATAACGTCTCCCAGTTTACCCGTAAGAATCAGTTTACCGCTACCAGGTACGACTGTCACTTCAATCATCAGTGTTTCACCACCGACCTCTGTCCATGCCAAGCCTGTAACCGTACCGATCTGATCCTCCAGTTCTGCAACACCGTAACGGAATTTAGCGATACCCAGATAATCTTTCAGATTATCCGGTGTGATTTGAATCGGGCCTTCGCCACCAGATACAACGGACTTCGCCGCCTTGCGGCACAGAGAAGCCATTTGCTGCTCAAGATTCCGTACACCGGATTCACGGGTATATTCGCGAATGACACGCAGTAGCGTATCCTCCCCGATGACCAACTGTTCCTCGTTCAAGCCATGCTCTCTCTTCTGCTTGGGCAATAGGTACCGATTGGCGATTTCCAGCTTCTCCAGTTCGGTGTAGCCAGGAATATAGAGTGTCTCCATGCGGTCCATTAGCGGACGCGGGATGTTGTGTGCAGCATTGGCTGTCGTTACAAACATCACATTGGACAGATCAAACGGTAGCTCGACAAAATGGTCACTGAACGTATTGTTTTGTTCAGGATCAAGCACTTCGAGCAATGCTGCCGATGGATCCCCTCGAAAATCGGAAGCCATTTTATCAATCTCATCCAGCAAAAATACCGGATTAGACGTTCCTGCGGTCTTCATCCCTTGAATGATCCGCCCCGGCATCGCGCCAACATAAGTCCGGCGGTGACCACGGATTTCCGCTTCATCCCGCACACCTCCGAGAGAAATGCGGACAAATTCCCGACCCATGGATTTGGCAATCGAACGGGCCAACGAGGTCTTGCCGACCCCTGGCGGGCCTACGAGACACAGAATCGGTCCTTTAATGGTCTTCACCAGCTTGCGCACAGCCAAATACTCCAATACACGTTCCTTGGGTTTATCGAGTCCGTAGTGGTCGTTATTGAGTACCTCTTCAGCTTTGACGATATCCAGATCATCATCGGTAAGCTTGTTCCACGGCAAGCTTAACAACCAATCAACATAATTACGGATGACGCCACCCTCGGCAGAGCTTGCCGGCATTTTTTCCAGACGATCGATTTCCTTTTCGACCTTCTCCTTCACCGGAACAGGTAGCTCCAGTTCACTTAGCTGGTTGCGCAGTTCTTCAACTTCTCCTGCGCGGCCTTCCTTCTCGCCAAGTTCCTTTTGAATCGCCTTCATTTGTTCACGCAGATAATACTCCTTCTGCGTCTTCTCCATTTGCTTCTTCACACGCTGGTTGATTTTACGTTCCAGCTCCAGTACTTCACGCTCATTGTTCAGAATATCCAGAAGCTTCTCCAGACGCTGAGTAACGTCGATCGTCTCCAGTATATCCTGCTTTTCCTTAATTTTGAGCGTCAGGTGACTTGTGATCACGTCTGCAAGCCGTCCCGGCTCCTCAATATCGGATACCGCAGCGAGAGTCTCCGGTGTTACCTTTTTGGACAAGTTGATATAATGCTCGAACTGAGTTAATACAGTGCGCATAAGCGCATCCGTCTCAGGCTGTACGTTTTCTGCCTCGTGCAGCTCCTTCGCCATTACCTCGTAATATTCTTCATTGTCCGTATATTGAATAATCTCGGCACGTTCCAGCCCTTCCACCAATACTCGAATAGTTCCATTAGGAAGCTTGAGCATCTGGCGTACCTTGGCTACCGTGCCGACTCGAAAGATGTCCTCTTGTGTGGGTTCTTCAATATTTACTTCTGATTGAGAACACAGGAGAATCAAATTGTCTTCAACCATCGCTTTTTCCAAAGCCTTGACCGATTTTTCCCGGCCCACATCGAGATGCAGAACCATGCTCGGGTAGACCAGAAGTCCTCTTAAAGGCAGCAAAGGAAAACGACGACCTTTTGTCTTGGTGGGTCCCATCGCTTTCGCACCTCCAGTGATTCTCAGGTTCCGGATTTTACAATCCTCACGTTGTTATCTTTCATATTTTATCAAATGTTTTATGAAAAAACCAATGAAAGGGTGGTTTATCAGCAAGATCCTGTATCTGATATCGTCCCGTTATGCGTTCCATCAGCCTGTAACAAGGAAGATTGGGATGGGCGAAAAGTCTCAATTGGCGCATGCACAGGCAAATCTGACGTCATCTCTTCCCCAAACACATGTCGGAACACTTCGGTAACCGACTGTACGGGGATGACTTTTAAACCCTCAATGCTGTCAAAAAGAGCTTGCCAGTTATCCTGCGGAATGATCACTTTTTTGGCTCCCGCCTGAAAAGCGGCTTCAACCTTGGCTAATACACCACCAATCGGTTTGACACGACCATGGATGCTAACTTCGCCAGTCATAGCAATTTCATGATCCACCGGAATTCCCCTCATCGCGGAAGCAATGGCTGTTGCCATCGCAATTCCTGCGGACGGGCCATCTACCGGCGTACCCCCGGGGAAATTGATATGCAAATCGTAATTCGACGGAGATAATCCGAGCGTACGCAAAACGGTTAGAACATTTTCCACAGAACCTTTAGCCATGCTCTTACGGCGCAGCGTGCGGGACCCACCTCCAATTTCTTCCTCATCCACGACCCCCGTAATATTATAAATTCCCTTTCCCTCAGGAACCGGAACTGCTGTAACTTCAATTTCTAGCAGCATCCCCATGTTTGGGCCGTATACAGCTAATCCGTTAACGAATCCGATTTGCGGCAAGCCCGGTATTTTTCGGTCAGGACGCGGTTGAATTTGACTGCTGCCCGCTACCCATTCCACGTCGGAAGCATTGAGACGCTCCCTTTTCTCGGTAAGTGCCAAACCAGCAGCCAGCTGGATCATATTGACCGCCTCCCGACCATTCGTTGCGTAACGCTGTACAACTTCTACCGCCTCAGGACAAGGGCCAAAGCCTAGCTTGTGGACAGCATCCTCTGCAATACGAGCAATCTCCTGTGGCTGCAAGGCACGGAAATAAATCTCCATGCACCGGGAGCGAATCGCAGGTGGCAGTTCATGCGGCGAACGGGTCGTCGCACCTACCAAACGAAAATCGGCTGGCAAACCGTTTTGGAAAATATCGTGGATATAAGCAGGAGTGTTCGAATCTTCCGAGTTGTAATACGCACTCTCCAAAAATACCTTGCGATCCTCCAGTACTTTCAACAGTTTATTCATCTGCGTCGGATGCAGCTCACCAATCTCATCAATGAACAGCATACCCCCATGCGCCTTCGTCACAGCACCGGGCTTAGGCTGCGGGATACCCGCCACCCCCATCGCTCCTGCCCCTTGATAGATTGGATCATGCACTGAACCTATCAGCGGGTCCGCAATACCACGCTCGTCAAAGCGGGCCGTCGTAGCATCAATCTCCGTGAATTTGGCATCTCCCTTGAACGGGGAGGACAGATTCTTCTTCGCCTCTTCCAGCACCACGCGTGCAGCAGCCGTCTTCCCTACACCCGGCGGGCCATAAATAATGACATGCTGCGGATTCGCACTACATAACGCTGCCTTGAGTGCGCGCAGTCCGTCCTTCTGACCCACGATATCCTGTAATGTGGCAGGACGTGTGCGTTCAGCCAATGGCTTGGTAAGTGAAATAGAACGCAATTTGCGCAGCTTATCCAATTCCTTGCGGGATTCCCGATCCACCGCACTACGGTTCGTTTTCTGGCTCCGCAGGAGGTTCCAGAAATACAGACCAATAACAATCCCGAAAAACATTTGCACCAATAACAAAATCATAGTCAAGTCCATCGTATTTCCTCCGTTTCTCATCTCAGCAATTTGAAAAATGCCGCTCTATGAAAAACAGTATTTCCTTTTCCGCGATAGCTAAACGGCGGTCTTTCAAAAGATCAGAGAGAAATACAAAAACACCGCGAAGAACAGTTCTGTAGCAGAGCTGCTCTCCACGGCGTTTAAATGATGACAATAGATTATGACTATGCCTCTTTATAATAACTGCTTTTGCCTACACCTTCTCGGCGGTATGACGTTCTTCACGTCCAGGGATTTTCCCTGTTTCCTCATAAGCCTTGACGATGATATCAATTTCTTTTTTCAATTCGTCGACCATATCAGCCTCTGGTACTTTGCGAATCATTTTTCCATAACGGAACAAAAGGCCTTCACCGCGCGCCCCAGCAATTCCGATATCAGCTTCCTTCGCTTCACCCGGGCCATTTACTGCACAACCCAGTACTGATACTTTAATCGGTACCTTGAGTTTTGCAATGTAGTCCTCCACCTCGTTGGCAATAGAGAACAGATCTATATCCAGACGTCCGCAAGTCGGACAAGAAATCAGTGTAGCTGCGTTTGTGATCAATCCAAACGTCTTGAGCAACTCACGTGCTACCTTCACTTCTTCCACCGGATCAGCACTGAGCGAAATACGCATTGTAGAGCCGATGCCTGAGGCCAGCAAAGCACCCATACCTGCCGCGCTTTTAACCGTACCAGTAAAGAGCGTACCCGCTTCGGTAATACCCAGGTGGAGCGGGTACTTAATAATTTCAGCGGCCTTCGTATAAGCTGCAATCGCCATAGGAACGTCAGACGCCTTCAGTGACACAATAATGTCATGGAAATCAAGTTCTTCCAGTATCCCGATATGATACAGCGCACTTTCTACCATCGCTTCTGGCGTAGGGTAGCCATACTTATCCAGTAAATGCTGTTCCAATGACCCGGCGTTTACACCAATCCGAATCGGAATCCCTTTTTCCTTGCACGCCTTCACGACAGCTTCCACTTTTTCACGCCGTCCAATGTTACCTGGATTAATGCGAACCTTATCAATTCCATTTTCAATGGCCAGTAGAGCCAGCTTGTGATTAAAGTGAATATCTGCGACCAGCGGAATATGAATCCGTTTTTTAATTTCCTTAATGGCTGCAGCAGCTTCCTCATTGTTGACGGTAACCCGCACCAGTTGGCATCCAGCTTCTTCCAAGCGAAGAATCTCGGCTACAGTTGCTTCCACATCTGCTGTTTTGGTTGTACACATACTTTGGATGATGACTTCATTGCTGCCGCCAATCGTCAGATTCCCGACTTTAACGGGACGTGTGTCTTGTCTTAAGAACATGTACTTTTCTCTCCCATTAACACCAAACCTCCACCCCTTAAAACCTCATACAGGTTTAGTGAAGTGGAGATCCGGCTTCTCATGTTGTAGAGATCGCGAAGTATCAATCCTTAGGCGCTCTCTTCTTGTTTTTTATCCTTATCTGTACCACCGAGTTCCGGTGCGATTTTGTCTTTTACAACCTGCTCATTGATGACGCAAGTAGTGATATCATCACGGGAAGGAACCTCATACATCACATCCAGCATAATGCCTTCAATGATCGCACGAAGACCACGGGCACCCGTGTTACGCTTGATGGCTTCACGGGCAATGGCTTCCAGAGCATCTTGCTTAAACTCCAAAGTAACATTATCCAGTTCAAGCATCTTCTGATACTGCTTGACTAACGCATTTTTCGGCTCAGACAAAATACGAACCAATGTGTTCTCATCAAGCGGCTCCAGCGTAGAAATAACCGGCAAACGTCCTACAAACTCCGGAATCAGACCGAATTTCAAAAGATCCTCAGGCAATACCATTGAAGTATATTCGCCTGGTTTCAGATCTTTTTGTTCGCTAGTAGCGTTGAAGCCGATAACCTTTTTACCAATACGGCGTTTGATCATTTGCTCCAGACCATCAAAGGCACCACCGCAAATGAACAGGATATTCGTGGTGTCAATTTGAATAAACTCTTGATGTGGATGCTTGCGACCGCCTTGCGGAGGTACAGAAGCAACCGTGCCTTCCAAAATCTTAAGCAACGCCTGCTGTACACCTTCACCCGATACGTCACGCGTAATGGACGGGTTTTCGGATTTGCGGGCTACTTTATCAATTTCGTCAATGTAGATAATGCCGCGTTCGGCTTTTTCCACATCATAATCAGCAGCTTGAATCAGTTTCAGCAAAATATTTTCAACGTCTTCACCCACATAACCTGCTTCCGTAAGGGAAGTGGCATCGGCGATAGCAAAAGGGACGTTCAAAATTTTAGCCATGGTTTGCGCAAGCAACGTTTTACCCGAACCTGTAGGTCCAAGCATCAAAATGTTACTTTTTTGCAGTTCCACATCATCAATTTTGTTTTGAGTATTAATACGTTTGTAGTGATTATATACCGCTACAGACAACGATTTTTTCGCTTGATCCTGACCAATGACATATTGGTCCAGAATGTCACGGATTTGCATTGGTTTCGGAATGTCTTTCAGATCTACTTCTTCTTCATGACCCAATTCCTCTTCTACAATCTCCGTGCACAACTCAATGCATTCGTCACATATATATACGCCCGGTCCAGCAACAAGCTTGCGAACCTGATCCTGAGATTTACCGCAGAAAGAACATTTCAATTGTCCTTTTTCATCATTAAATTTAAACATAGAGCCACCCCTTTACAGATTAATCGGTTTAGACAGCACCTGGTCTATGATACCGTATGCTTTTGCCTCTTCCGCTTCCATGAAGAAATCCCGGTCAGTATCACGTTCGATTTTTTCGAGGGGCTGACCCGTACGCTCTACATAGATTTGATTCAGCTTAGCACGTGTTTTGATAATCCAGTCCGCATGAATCAGCATATCGGAGGCTTGCCCTTGAATGCCACCGAGCGGCTGATGGATCATGACTTCACTGTTGGTAAGCGCGTATCTCTTGCCTGGCGCACCCGCTGTGAGCAGCAACGAACCCATACTTGCAGCCATGCCTACACAGATCGTCGATACGTCCGGCTTAATGAATTGCATTGTATCATATATACCCATGCCCGCAGTTACAGAACCGCCTGGCGAGTTAATGTACAAATTAATATCCTTCTCTGGATCTTCCGCAGAAAGGAACAATAGCTGTGCAATGACGAGATTGGCGACATCGTCATCAATCGGGCCACTTAGGAAAATAATACGATCCTTAAGCAACCGCGAGTAAATATCGTAAGATCGTTCTCCTCGATTCGTTTGTTCCACAACCATAGGGACGAGACTCATCACGACCAACCTCTTTTCTTTATTAAAATGAACACCTGTATTCATCCGCTTCCTTATGTCCCATTAAAACGGAAGCAGCAAGCATGAAACGTGAACACCTTACAAAATATTTTAACATGTTCAGAGTCTCGTGTCATATTTGCATGCGCTCATATATGCAGTGCGGGCTGTTTACAGTGCACTCTGCCGAGACCTTCTCATATTTAACCATGTTTCGTATGTATGTGCAAATATACGGTAGTGACTTATGTAAAACAAAAAAACACGACTCACAGCACTTTCCATAAACGACTAAAATTTGGGTTACCAAAGGTAAAAATAAGGCACGTAACTTTCACTACGTGCCTTATCCCTATCTAATTGCTACGTTGCAGCTTGTTACAGCATACTCCGTATATTTTATCGTCTGAATTACTCAGCAGCTTCAACTGGCGCTTCTACTTCTTTGCTGTTTTCCACCAACAAAGCAATCGTTTTGCGCAGTGAAATTTCTTCTTTCAGGTTAGCGAACGAGCCGTTACCTTCCAGAATGCTGCGGATTTCCTCAACTGAACGTTTGTAAGCTTCAGCCATGTTTTTCAGTTCTTCATCAATTTCCGCTTCGGAAACTTCGATGTTTTCTGCTTTAGCCACTTGCTCCAGCACGAGGTTGTTACGTACGCGCTTCTCAGCATCAGCTTTCATTTGCTCTTCCAGGTCTTCCTTGCTTTGACCAGAGAATCCAAGGAACATTTCAAGGTTCATACCTTGGCTACGCAAACGGTTGTCGAAATCGCGAACCATGTTTTGCACTTCGCTCTTCACCATTGCTTCAGGAATGTCGATTGTTGCATTCTCAGCAACTTTCTCCACTACAGCACCCTCGCGAGCTGCTTTAGCTTCGTTTTCCTTACGATCCAACAATTGCTTTTTCAAGTCTTCCTTGAATTCAGCCAGTGTGTCAAATTCGCTTACATCTTTAGCAAATTCATCGTCCAGTTCAGGAAGAACTTTGCGTTTCAGTTCGTGAACTTTCACTTTGAATACCGCTTGTTTGCCAGCGAGGTCAGCAGAATGGTAGTTCTCAGGGAACGTTACTTCAACGTCCTTGGAATCGCCAGTGTGCAAACCAACCACTTGCTCTTCAAAACCAGGGATGAATGTGTTAGAGCCCAGTTCCAAAGAATACTTCTCGGCTTGTCCGCCTTCGAACGGTACACCGTCCACGGAACCGTCGAAGTCAATAATAGCTGTATCACCGGATTGAGCAGCATCTTCATCAACGACAACCAATTCAGCATGACGTTGTTGCAGGCGCTCCAGTTCTTGAGCCAGTTCTTCGTCGCTTACTTCGAGTTTGCTTACAGGCACTTCTACGCCTTTGTAATCGCCCAAAGTTACTTCAGGTTTAACAGTAACCTTCGCTTTGAACTTGAAAGATTCGCCTTTAGCAAATTGATCAATTTCAACGTCAGGGCTGTCAACCGGGAAGATGTCCGTTTGCTCTACAGCTTGGCTGTAAGCTTCTGGCAACAGGATGTCAATTGCATCCTGGTACAAACTTTCAATACCATAGCGTTTTTCAAAAATAGGACGTGGTACTTTACCTTTACGGAATCCTGGTACACTTACTTGTTTTGCCACTTTATTAAAAGCTTTGTCGAGTGCAGCGGCTACACGATCCGCGTCAACCTCAACTTCAAGAACCCCAAGGTTCTTCTCTATTTTCTCCCAAGTTGCTTTCATTTTATGCTTTCCCCTCCAACAAAATCTTCACTTAGTTTTCATTACAATCAACGCACACAAAATAACCACTATAGTATATCTAACATTACTGTCTTTTTCAAGAGCAGCCCTTTGAATGCTTCACAGGTAAACGTTTCCGGTCATTAAGGAGTGTTCATTCCCGCCGCTACGAATAGTCGCATCGACCGATACGCCTGCTCAAAACGGAAGCGCAACGCATCTGTAATACCATATATAGCACGGGTTTCTTCCTCATTATTATTTCCGTTCAAACTTTCCGAAACTGTCTGGTGGAGTGCTGCAGCCCAAATATCCGGCATTCCGTCCTCTTCCACCAACATTGATCTATAATCTTTCGTACCGTATACTGCCATCACAAACTGTGACCACAGCTCCTGTGCAAAATAGAATAGTGTAGGCTCGTGCACCTCAGTCTGATCAGCCACCCGTTCCAAAATACGCATAATCGACTCTGGAAAATCACCTGGCTGTAACGGAACCGTTTCAATATCGATTTCCGCTTGTTCATCACCCCGTCTGATTTCTATCGTCCCTTCCATTCCGCGTCGTCGCATTGTCTGTAGAACACGGAATTGAAGTAAAGGATGGATTTCCCGTTCCGTAATCCAGCGAAGCAAGGCATCGTCGATTTCTGGCAGTTCCAGATAGGACAACTGCTCCAACGCTAAAATCGTCTGTTCGGATAAGGGTTCATCCATAGCCATCCGCAACAGTTTGTTGCCGTAGCCTGCATCCTGCTCCTGCTTAAAGCGTGCATGACGGCGAGCTAACTCTACTTCACTGACTTCTTCTTCCACAGCGTCCGTTACCGCTCCGCTGTCAGCGTACTGTGGAAATGCAGCTTCCAGCCATTGTAATAGAGCGTTCCATTCATCGTATTGCTTCTGCTCCTGTCCCTGACACTGCATTAAAAAACGCAGCATCGCCATCGCCTCTCCGTAACGTTCGTTTTCAAGCATCACAGTAAGTTGAATTTGATAATAGTCCAGTGTCTTCGGAAACAATACAATATTATTTTCTTTTGTCGTCACCTTGGAGTCCTTTATTCAAGGCACCCCCTCTCCTTCGCAAGCTCAAGTATTTGTAGATTATATGAGAAACAGTAGCCGAAGTCCAACCACTCGTCTTACACATATTCACCTGTATTCTAACATACCCTTTTATAAGGCAAAAAAAACTACGTCTACTCAGAATTTATGCTGTACAAAGCCTAAACAAGCGATATATGCAAAATAAGACTTGAATTTCTTTTATCCATATGATATATTAATATTCGCTTGAATTTTATGTCCCAGTAGCTCAGCTGGATAGAGCAACGGCCTTCTAAGCCGTCGGTCGGGGGTTCGAATCCCTCCTGGGACGTCATAACAAGAAGCTTCCATAATGGAGGCTTTTTTTGTTCTCATGAGATAAACCACGGGGGAACGTCGGGCCATCGGCATCGTTAGCCTATACTTCGTAGTCGACCATAGGGAGAGTATCTCTCTTGATAAATTACACCAAAAAAAGCTTCCGCAAGGGAGCTTTTTTTCATTATAAATAATGTAGAAAGAGTAGTCTGCCCCACGCTACTTTAGGCGCTAGTTTCAAGTCTCTACTCTTTCAATAAAACGCAGAAATTGCTATCATCTATCATGTTGCACCATTTCAGGACCATTTTGATGAAAAACCTATGAAGTCCGATAGAAGATTTTATAAGCTTATGTCAACAAAGGATATACAAATCACATCGCTTGACCGCGTGAATTAGCAAGGAGATTAGTCAAATGAAATTAATATCTTGGAATGTAAATGGCTTAAGAGCCTGTGTGACCAAAGGGTTTTATACTTATCTAAAAGAAACTAATGCCGATATTTTTTGCGTACAGGAAACGAAGCTTCAAGAAGGTCAAATCCTCATGGAGAACATGGAGGAATACACACAATACTGGAATTATGCTGAGAAAAAAGGATATTCCGGCACGGCTATTTTCACCAAAATCAAGCCGCTCTCTGTGCATTATGGACTTGAAGAAAATGAAGAACCGGAGGGCCGAACCATTACTCTGGAATTCGAAAAATTTTATCTCGTCAATGTGTACACACCGAATACCAAACGGGACTTATCCCGACTGCCCTACAGACTGGAATGGGAAGACCGTTTTCGCAGCTACCTGCAACAACTGGACGCTTTGAAGCCTGTCATCGTTTGTGGAGACTTGAACGTAGCTCATCAGGAGATCGACCTCAAAAATGCCAAATCTAACTACGGAAATGCCGGATTTACGCCTGAGGAACGGGAACGTATGTCACAGCTACTAGACGCCGGATTTATAGATAGCTTCAGATACTTTTATCCTGACCGGACGGATGTTTATTCCTGGTGGTCCTACATGCCAAAGGTGAGAGAACGGAATATCGGCTGGCGGATTGATTACTTCCTCGTCTCGGAGAGACTTCGTCCGCTATTGATGGATGCGAGCATTGATTGTCATATTACAGGCAGTGACCACTGCCCTGTGATATTGGATTTGCAAGATATTTCAGCATAGGTCCCCCTGCCCTGACACAAGGATTTATGAAATCTTAAAAAGCCGTCATGCTCTGTTATGGCAGCATGACGGCTTTAATTAATGGAGCTATGTCCCCAAATATACCTCGATACGGGAAATCAACCGCTCTCTCACATCTTGTGCCTCTTTTTGATCTAATACGGCCTGACTTATCGTCTTCTTTTCGCCACTGGCGTAATGCAGTACATACTGGGTCACTATGCATTCCGGTGCATAAGTATCCTTGCGATCCGTATTAAAATAAGTCACCTGGCAGCTTCCGAGAAAACAGAAAGATAGCTCACCTGTAGCTGTGAAAAGCCAGCCTGGCAGCTTGGGCTCCAGCCTCAAGGATAGGCCCCTATGATCATAGCCAAACGGCTGCCCGCCCGTCATCATCCATATCCACATATGAATAAATTCTGCCGTAGATCCGCTCAGCCTCGCAATATATCCCGTTCCATGCAAACTTGCATCAGGATTAGCAATACTAGCAATAAAGGAGCTGTTCTCCAGCGTGCTTCTTCCGTAGACCTCTGGGTCCATAAAAGGCGGAAACGCTTTTTTAATGTCTGAAAAAAATTCAGTGTATAGACCCGCCCTTAAACACTCAAGTAAATATTTATATTCCATATGCATAAATATAGATTCATTTTCCAGCCAACCCGGCGTAAAAGCTCTGGAACGACCGAGTTCAAACGGCTGCTCTGCCAGACTTTCATTCACCTTATACATGCCCAGCTTCCTGTCGTAAAGCCCGCTCTGCCTGATTTGCCGATACAGCTTCTGCCCATTTACAATGTCGCCAACCACTTTCATAGCCCGGGTCGGTCCCTCTAGAAAATATGGTGTATCCTTACGTTCGAAGGAATGTATGTTTACGAGCTTGCCCCCGCAGTCATCCTCCTGTACCTCGAATTCTCTGGCTTCATAATAAAAGAAGGTTGGGTATATCCCCTCACCGATAAGCAGAGCCTTATCCATCCCCTGTTGGAGTTTACGTTCAACCTGGAGCAAAAACACCAGTACATCTTCAAACGCTAGTGGTATTTCTGTTCCTTCAAATCCAAAACGAATCGATTCGCGGTACACTTCTCTAGCATCCGAAATTCGTGACCAGAAGCTGTAATCCTTGCTTTCATTCCTGTAATCAGCCTCATCAGAATCGTGGTAGTATTCCTCCATTGTGAGCCTCAGCTGTTGGATCAACTTAGCAACTTCTCGCGGCAGCCGTAGCACAGAATTGCCCGAAAGCTTCACCTGTGCATGTATTAAAAATCTTACAAGTCGCTGTAATTCACACAGTTCACTGAATCCAGAAGCAAACAGCCCCGGAAGTCCGTTCATGGAATCATTCCATCCCGGCTTGCCCGCCTCCATCTCAATTCCCAAGCCCTCCGGGTCCAGCGTAGACAGCTTGATGGCTGTCAATGACAGCAGCTTTTCATATAAATTGGACTTATAAATCTCTCCGCTTCCATGTTCGGTTCGAACCCAATGAACATCGCGATCCCGGGCGTGCAGCTGAGCTTCTTTCTCCTTGCTCTCTACGACCGCCCCGTACTGACGGATACGTCCGTCCTTCATCTGCACGTATTTGTTTCGACGTGGCTGTACCCATGCCGGACTGTCGTAATACATGTACTCTCTGGTCGCGAGCAAGAGTTCCTCTTGTTTGTCCGGATAGATACTTAGATAACTTTCGATTAGATCCATGTTATACGTCCAATGGTCGATCCAAAAACCTTCACCAAAATCAGCCTCATAGCATTGTTCGGAATGCTTGAGAACTTCGGTTACAAACGTCTCAACCGCTTGCTTTAGCGCGATGTTGTCATGAATGATATGTTGAATCAGCTCACCCGGGGTGAACGACGATTGAAAAAAAGCACGCAAAGACGAATGATCTGCCACCTCCACCTGTCCCAGCAACGGTTCCAGCCCTCGTATTTGAAAGCTACACCCCTTTACAACAAGCGGATTATAGCCGTCCGGCTGAATCAGGCTCATAAACAAACGGATATTGAAATCTCCTATGCCGGGGTTAAACCACACATCATTTCTCCGGTTCTGGTTTGCATCGCGAAAATTACCATTTCCTTGAGAATAATATCCCGCCTGGAGCTTAAAGAAATTATAGTCCCGTTCCAGATCCCCATGCTTGCGTGAAAATACATGATATACAAACGGTTGCTCAGTGCCGTTGTCCAGCAGCAATGGATAACCACCACGTAACAGGTTATCCAGATAGTTCTGACGGCAGTATTCGTCAAATAACGGAATGGATGTCCGCGTTGCCATTTCATCCGTCAACTCTTCGATCAACGCTTTGGCTTCCTCCGCCTTCCGCTCGATATAAGGTATGGTCGCGATTTCCGTAATCCGTTCATTGATAGAGTGAATATCATTCACATGCCCGATGATCGTACAGTGATTGACGGCAGTACCTGCCGCTAGTCGTGCTGTGTAGCCGCTAAACCCACAAGGCACTTTATTCGTCGTCACAGGCTGCTGTGAAACCAAGTCTTCGACGCGTGTTTGGATAAAGCGATCCGGGAAGGTCAGTGCCGTATTTTCACCAAATATTACGGACGGATCGACAATTGGACTCAATAGCCTGGTCTTGCCCTCCTCCTCCACAAAGCTGTACATAAAATGTCCCGCTTCAATTTGATGAATCTCACTTGTATCTGCTGTACTTCCACGCACCTTATAGTAAGGAATGCTATTGTTGAGATTATACACATCCATCCAGCTTTTCAGTGTATGTCCAAGCTCCTTGTATGCCGCATTATCAATACCGAAGGGCAGCACGGCAGGCATGCCGTCCAGCACCTCCAGTTCAAGCTCTTGATCGGAATGATTGACAATCTCCACCTTGCGCGCCAAAGCAGCGTAACTTTCATGAGGAAGTGTGAAATATTGCACACGCACCTCAAGCCCTGTGTCTGGATTAGAGCTGTGTATTTCCAGCATATGGCGGGATATCAGCATTTTTTGCTGTTCACGCTCCACAGGATGCACAGCTGAAAATGGCTCCACATAGCTCCACTCCCCCTGCATCTTCACCTTTAAAAACGTTCGAAAGCCATGTATCGGCACGAGACTATAGCTGCGGTTGGCCGGAAAAAACTCCATGATTGCTCCATTCTTATCCTCCACACCAAAGCTCGCAATTCCTTGTCCACGATTAACATAATACGCCCACAGCGGAATTCCCTGAACACCAGCAATACCGGGTAGAAAACTGGAAAAGGGCTTGGCCTGCGCATAATTCTCAATCACAAAACGTCCTTGATCGTCAAAATAATACTGCTGCATCGTGCACCCCTTTTCTATTTAAAACCCGTGATTCGCCATCACTTGCTTGAACCACAGCGCACTTTGTTTGGGCGTCCGTTCCTGCGTGTCGTAATTGATGTGTATAATACCAAAACGTTTGCTGTATCCCCAGGCCCATTCAAAGTTATCGAGGAATGACCAGACAAAATAGCCCTTAAGCTGACCTCCCTCCCCAATAAAGCGATGGCATGCCTTTAAATGTTCCTCAATGTAATACTGACGTCCAATGTCCTCAATCTTTCCATTCACCAGTTCGTCCTTCATCGCTGCTCCGTTTTCCGTAATCAGGATGGGTAATCCCTTGGAAAAATCCTTCTCAATCCGCGTTAGCAGCTTATAAAAGGATTCAGGGTGAATCTCCCATCCCATATCCGTTACCGGTTCCTCTATGGAAACCTGCTCGGCTTGAAGCAACGAAGCGTCTGAAGTCGCTCGAATGATACTGCGGGCGTAGTAGTTGATGCCCAAAAAATCCCCTGGCTGCTGAATCAGCTCCATATCACCAGGCTGTACAAAATCTAATCCATTCAAGTGCGCCCCGTACCATTCCACCATATCCTCAGGGTATTTCCCGTTAAACAATGGTTCGGCAAACCATCGATTAATAAAACCATCCCGCCGGACAGCAGCGGCTACATCTTCGGGGTGTTCAGAGGCTGCATCGACATGCTCCATGTTCAGCGTAATACCGATGTTGCCCGTCAGTCCCTTTTCCTTGTGTAAGTTCATGGTTATCCCGTGACACATCAGAATATGATGAGCGGCAGTAAAGGCTTCCCTCCAGTTCTCATGGCCGGGGGCATGCTCTCCTGTGCCATAGCCCAAAATAGAGGCGCAGTAGGGCTCATTTATCGTATTCCACCAGCTTATACGTTGTCCAAATCGATCCATGATTACAGAAGCATACGTTTTAAAATGTTGGATAATCTCTCGCTGCGTCCAACCGCCTTCGTCCTCAATCCACTGCGGTAGATCCCAATGATACAGCGTCAGCATTGGAATTAGCCCGGCCGACTCAATCTCATCCAGCAGACGCTCATAGAAGAGCAACCCCTGTTCGTTAACCACGCCGGGTGCGGGAATAATGCGCGGCCAGGCCACGGAAAAACGGTAATGTAAAAAGCCAAGTTGCTTCATTAATTGCACGTCTTCCTTAAAGCGGTGAAAATGGTCACAAGCCACATCTCCGCAGTCCCCTCCTATCACCTTCCCGGGTGCTCGACAGAAAGTATCCCAAATAGAAGGCGTTCTTCCTTCCTCATCCACGCCACCTTCAATTTGATAAGAAGAGGTCGAAGTTCCCCACATAAACGTGGTGGGGAATGTATAGGTATTCTCACTCATACTCGGTATCATCCTTTCAGGAATCAAGACTTCACAGCTCCGGCCATTGCACCGCCGACAATAAAGCGCTGGAGGAAAATATACAAAATAACGAGCGGTAGTGTAACAATCAGAATGCCGCAAGCGAGCAGCGGCCAGTTGTTCATGTATTGTCCGTAGAAGGAGAACAATCCCTTGGTCACTGGCTGATAAGCAGGATCAGACAAATAAATAGTAGGACCTATAATGTCATTCCACGCCCCAATCGCTGTCAAAATAATGCCTGTTGCCAACACCGGCTTCATCAGCGGGACAAGAATTGTAAACAAATATCGTGAATATCCGCACCCGTCCATGGCAGCCGCTTCATCCAGCTCTCGGGAGACAGACTTGATATACCCCACAAACATCAGAAAAGCGATACCGGTACCTGTTGTTTTCAGCAAAATAAAACCAAGCTGGGTATTGTAAAGTCCCAGGCTATTAATGAGAGCAAATTGCGGAATCAGCGGATTCGGGAGATACATGGATATCAGGAAAAACACATAAAAGAAGGTGCTGTACTTAACGTATCCCCGCGCCAGCGGAAAAGCCGCAAACACGGATATAATCAGCGTTAATAACGTAGATACGCCTGTATACAAAATGCTGTTCCACATGTATTGAGAGAAGTTTCCTTTTTCCCAAGCATCCATGAAATTCTCCAAGCGTATACTCTTGGCTAGAGCTACAGGGTCCATCAGATACTCACTTTGAGTCTTCATCGATACATTAAAAAGGTAGAAAAGCGGGAACACATACAACGAAAGCATGAGCAGTACGATAATGTAGCTCAGTATTTTGGCTCCTTTGGTACTGCTCATTACATTTCCACCTCTCTTCTACGTAAGTAATACAGGGCAATCATAGATACCGTAAACACGAATACGAACTGGATCATAGCAACTGCGGAAGCAAGGCCGTAATCTGACGTCCCAGTACCAAAGGCAGTCGCATATACATCAAACGCAAGTGTCGTCGTGTTGAATTTACCACCTGTCAGCACATAAATAATGTCAAAGGTCTGCAATGCGCCGATAATGGACAGCAGCATATTGACGGTAAAGGAAGGAGCAATCATCGGAAAAGTAATATTTTTGAACGCTTTCCATCCAGAGGCACCGTCCATATACCCTGCTTCGTATAAGTCACTGGGGATAGATTGGAGTCCGGCTAAGAAAATAGTCATCGAGTAACCCATGTACATCCAAATTTGCACAAAAATAATTAACTCAAATGCAATATCGTAATCCCCGAAGAAGTTGGAGCTGGTTCCAAAAAAGTTCATCAAGGCTTGCGCAGGACCCCCAAGCGGATTGGCAAGCAGTTGCCAGATCAGGCCGGATACCGTTACCCCGAGCACAACCGGCAGGAAAAATACAGAGCGATACAACATATCCCCTTTGAGCTTTTTATTAATAAGGATGGCCATGAACAGCCCTACTGCATTTTGAATCACAACCACCGCTACGGCAAAATATAAGGAACGGCCAATGGAAGCGATGCGATCTCCAGAGTCGGAGGAGGTGAAAAAGGTCGTGTAATTCTCGAATCCGATAAAATGCCACGTCTGCCCCGGAACCCCGGTAGCATCTGTAAAGGAAAAAAGCACGGTTACCATAGAGGGTCCAAAACCAAGAAGCAAATAGAGCAGCACCGGAATACTCAGCAAAAGATAGGGCATTATCCGTGCCGCACCCTTTCCGAAGGGATACATGGGTCTCACACCTTTTTACATTATTATGGGAGCTTTGCAGTTGCCCATTTGTTTTCCTGTAAAATCTATAGATTTATTTAGGGGCTGCCGCATCCCAGTCTGCCTGAGATTTCTGGGCAAGCTCCAAAGGCGTCTTTAACGGACCGGCAGGTGCCAAAAATTCCGCATGTACGCTGGCTTCCTTAATGTACTGTCCAACATTCTTACGATTGATAAACAACTGATCCCAAGAGAGCTTGAAGTTTTCCAGTGAAGGCTGGATTTCATTAACAAAGTCGCTGCTTATCTTCACATCAGACTGTGTTGGCAAAAATCCAGCAGCGTTTACGAAATCGGTATAGTTCTGCTTCTCGGAGAGCATTTCAAGCCATTTGATCGCATAATCCTTGTTTGGCGATTTATCCAATACCAGCCAGGTCATATCGTACTTGCCTGCTAGATTTTTATTTTTGGCAGGATCATTACTACCTGGAATTGGGAAATATCCAAATTTCAGCTCTGGATTGGCTGTCTGAATCGTAGTTGCATCCCACGTACCATCCGCAATCATAGCTACACGCCCTGAAGCAAACAAGCTTGGCAAGGTTCCATAGTCAATCCCCATAAATCCACTAATGGCGTTGTTCATCAAAACTTGTGTTTTTTCCAGCACTTCAAGCTGGGCGGGGTCTGTCAGCTTCGTCTTACCTGTCCACAGCCCTTTGATATATTCCAGCTGATCATCATGGATAGAGGCTTGAAGCCCTTGGACAGCAAGGTTAATAGGCCATACATCCTTACCGCCAAAACCAAGCGGTTCTACCCCATTATCCTTGAGCACCTTCATCACATTCACCAGTTCGTCCCATGTCGTCGGCACAGCAAGATTATATTTTTCAAAAATCTCTTTGTTGTAAAACAGACCTGTCAGGGCCACCTTTCCCATGTTTACACCGTATACTTTGTCGTTGTAGGTCATGGCATTTTTGACATCTGTAGGATTATAGTTTTTGATAAAAGCTTGATCCGACAGATCTGCAATGAGTCCTCCCTCAATCCACTGCTTCCACATCGGATCAGCTGCTCCCTTAGACCATTCCTGCGGTGCGCCTACGAAGCTGAATTTCAAAGGAATAATGTCTGCATCACCGGTTGAACCAGCATTCATACGCGTTTGCATCAGTTGATCATACGTTGAATCAGCAGGAACCGTCGTATACTCCACCTGAACATCGGGATACTTCTCTTCAAACTTTTTATTAAATTCCTTTATATAGTTATTAATATTTTCTTGCTGCCAATGAATAATCTTTAACGTGACCTTTTTATTCCCGTTCTGTCCAGCTTCACCACCTTTGCCGCAAGCAGCCAATACCACTATTAAAGCGGTTACAATAAGTAAAGAAAAACACTTTTTCAGCATTGCAAAATTCCCCCTGTACTCTTAGAATAAATACATTTACTTTTACGAAAGCGCTTTAGTTAATTACAGCTACTATTATGTATCGGATAGCCTGTATTTGTAAATAGAGAATTGTAAATTATCAAATAAAACATAAATCACCGTTATTACTCCTTGAAATATTAGGCAACATCCTTTATTCACACTGTTGACTCACTTCTATGAGGTAGCATAGAATACGAGTAATCATTAAGTTTGAAAAGAAAAGTGAATTTAACTAAATCAGTTTAGTTGCGGAGGATTCCATGAATATAAAAACAATAGCTAGCATGGCAGGCGTTTCAGTAGCAACGGTTTCGAAAATCATTAACAATTACACAGACATCAGTGAGGAAACCCGGCAGCGGGTACTTAAAATCATGGAGGAAACAGGCTATAGACCCTCCTCCTCAGCTAAAACGCTTGCTACCAAAAAATCTAATCTGGTAGGCGTTATATTTGCTGGCAAGCTGAATGTTGATTTTAGTCATCCTTTTTTTGTAGATATCATTAATGTCTTCAAAAAACAGATTGGCTTGCTCGGTTACGATCTGCTGTTTTTTTCAAATGAGAAATTTCTGGATAATGGAGAGGACTATTTGGCACGCTCGAAATATTTTTCAGTGGACGGGTGCATTATTATTGCTGGAGATGAGGTGGAGAAGAGTGTTTTTGATCTCGATGCCAGCCCTATCCCCTGCATCGGTGTCGATATTGAGCTAACCGGAGCTAGTTCCTGCTATATCATGTCCGACAATCAGAAGATTTCAATGAAGGTTGTTGAGCACTTTTACATGAATGGATACCGCGAAATGGGTTTTATAGGTATTGAACGCCCCTCCTTGGTTATTAAAGAGAGAGAGGAAGCCTTTATCGCCTCACTAAAACGGTTTAGTCTTGACGTTAGACCTGAATGGGTCGTGTATGGTAAGGACTACGCGGCAGAAGATGGATACCAGGTCGCGAAGGCGTGGATACAGCAAGGAAATTTACCAAAAGCTATTTTTGCGGCGACTGACCTGCTTGCTTTTGGTGCCATACGTGCTTTCAAGGAAAGCGGCTTGAGGGTACCCGAGGATATTGCTGTAGTGGGATGTGATGATATAGAAGCCTGTCGTTATACCGAACCTCCACTGACGACTGTAAAACAAGACAAGCAAAAAATAGGCCGTCTAGCCGCTATGGTGCTATTTGACCTGATGAATAAACAAATGGATACGAAATGTATTAAAGTAGAGCCGGAACTAGTCATTCGTAGCTCCTGCGGAGCCCGGCAACATTGGAACCATACGAAGGCCAAGAGTTAGCACATGCCTTAAAAAAGATGACTCCTGATAAATTCAGAAGTCATCTTTTTGCAGTTTAATATTCAGAGACCCATCGCTTATCTATTACTTGTAGGCCATCGTCGCATTCACAGCCTTTTTCCAGCCTTTATACAAGCTTTCACGTGTTGCTTCATCCATATTCGGGGCAAAAGAGGTTTCCACTCTCACCCGCTTGCGAAGTTCATCCGTACTCTTCCAATATCCAATAGCCAAACCTGCCAGACATGCAGCTCCCAGTGCCGTCGTCTCATGGATAACTGGCCGCTCCACTGTTGCATCCAGAATATCGCTCTGGAATTGCATCAGAAAATTGTTCAATACAGCTCCTCCATCCACCCGCAGCAATTTCACTGCAATACCTGAATCAATCTCCATGGCTGTAAGCACATCCTTGGTCTGATAAGCGAGTGACTCCAATGTGGCGCGGATAAAATGCTCCTTCGTGGTCCCGCGTGTCAAACCGAACATCGCTCCGCGCACCTCGCTATCCCAGTAGGGGCTGCCCAGTCCGACAAAAGCGGGTACAAGATACACTCCTTCCGTAGACGAAACACGGGCGGCATAAGGTTCACTGTCCTTCGCTTCACGGAACATACGTAGCCCGTCTCGCAGCCACTGGATCGCCGACCCCGCTACAAACACACTCCCCTCGAGTGCGTATTGCACTTTGCCTTCCTCCAGTCCCCAAGCGATGGTCGTAATCAGGCCGTGCTTGGATTCCACTGGTTGATCCCCCGTATTCATCAGCATGAAGCAGCCTGTGCCGTAAGTGTTTTTGATCATCCCTTTTTCGTAACATGCCTGACCGAACAAGGCTGCCTGCTGGTCACCTGCTGCACCGGCGATTGGTACATTCTGACCAAAGAAATGATAATCCACGGTGTGCGCATATACCTCGGAAGAAGGTCTTACCTCAGGTAGCATGATTTTCGGAACACCCAGAATGTCCAGCAGCTCTTCGTCCCACTTTAGTTCATAAATGTTGTACATCAGCGTCCTGGCTGCATTGGAGTAGTCCGTTACATGTGCCGTTCCGCCGGATAGTTTCCAGATCAGCCACGAGTCAATCGTACCGAATAACAGGTCACCTCGTTCTGCCTTTTCCCGTGCACCCTCCACATGGTCCAGTATCCACTTTACTTTAGTGCCTGAAAAATACGGGTCGATCAACAGGCCTGTTTTGCTGTGAAAAAGCTCCTCGTGCCCTTGCTGCTTCAATTCTTCACAGATGTCCGAAGTTTGGCGTGATTGCCATACGAGTACGTTATACACGGGCACTCCTGTATTTTTGTCCCATACAGCCACCGATTCTCGCTGATTGGTAATGCCGATGGCAGCCACTTGATTTGCTTTTACACCGGATTCGGAAAGACAGGAGGCAATGACTCCGAGAATAGAGCTCCAGATTTCATTCGCATTCTGCTCTACCCAGCCGGGATGAGGAAAATACTGCGGAAATTCTCGCTGAGCCGAGTACACTACATCTCCTTCGCTATTGAACAAAATCGCTCTTGAGCTTGTCGTTCCCTGATCTAGTGACAAAATATATTTTCCCATTGTTCATCTCTCCCCGTGTCAATCCATCGTTTTTACGCTGTAAGTTTGTGATCCATTTTATGATTTTTATAAGTTCGACTCATACGGAAGGTAATCAAGAGTACAACCACGATGACCCCTAGTAAAATCCAAAAAGCCGGAGTCACACTCCCCTTAAAAACAGCCTGATAAAATAGCCCTGCGAAAGATCCACCCAACAGCGGCCCTACAATTGGCACCCATGCATATTTCCAATTGGATGCTCCCTTACCGGGAATCGGTAGTAGATAATGCATCAGACGCGGCCCGAAATCTCTCGCTGGATTGATGGCATAGCCCGTTGTGCCTCCAAAGGATAAACCGATACTGACAACCAAAAAACCCACAATCAGCGGTTTCAAGCCCCCTGTAAATGAATTGGCACCAAATGACTGCAGAGCAAGAACAAAGATGAAAGTACCTATCATTTCACTAAGCACGTTGCCAAACGGATGATCAATAGCCGGTCCTGTCGCAAATACACTGAGTTTGGTTGCTGTGTCCTCCGTCTCTTTCCAGTGAGGCCAATAATGCAAAACGACGATTATCGCACCCGCCATGGCCCCGAGAAGCTGAGCCACAATATAGCCGGGAACGTCCTGCCATGGAAAAATGCCCTGAAATGCCAACGCCAGTGTCACTGCCGGATTCAAATGCGCTCCGCTGATTTCACCCACTGCATACACCCCAATAGCAACCGCGAGCCCCCATCCCATTCCAATCACAATCCAGCCGGAAGCGTGAGCAAATGACTTTTTCAGGGACACCCCTGCGCACACTCCGCCACCTAGGGCAATAAGAATCATTGTCCCTATGAATTCGGCTGCGTATGGCGACATACAACCTACCTCCTCAATAGATCATCCGATTTCGATCGCTTTCATCGCGCAAAAAAAGAAAAGCCATCACAAACCAACCCTGTGCTGTACCATGGGATGTCTGCGTGGCTCTCTTGTCTCCGTCACGATTATTAACTTAAATTTGATACTATATAAGCATGTAAGCGATGTCAACTGCGGATTTACGTCTTTTCATAGCTTAAAATAATCGTTGACCATGTTAGATTCTCCGATTTATGATGTAAAAAAATGGGCGATTGTAAGGATTTCAGGACGAATACGACACTCCCAAACTCGATGAAGAAGGGAAGAATGTTATGCTGAAATTTCTGCAAAAAATCGGCAAGTCGTTAATGCTTCCAGTAGCCACTCTACCCGCCGCAGGGATTTTGCAAGGATTAGCCCTGATTAATTATGAAACGGATATACCGCTTGGTCCTGGAGTTGGCGGATTTCTGAATCATTATGTCACACCTTTTCTGAACGAGGGGGCGGGGGCTATCTTCGGTAACCTTGCGCTCATTTTCTCCATTGGTGTTGCCATTGGTCTGGCAGGCGACGCAGTAGCCGCATTATCGGCAGTCATTGCCTATATGGTGCTGACCCGTATTTTGGCGGCAGTGCCGGGTATATTTGCATATATTCCAGACGACGTCAAGCTGGATATGGGCGTATTGGGTGGTATTTTTATCGGTGGATGGTCTGCTTTTCTGTTTAAAAAATATCATAATATTCAACTTCCAGATTGGCTTGGCTTCTTCTCGGGCAAACGTTTTGTCCCCATGATCACCGCCTTCACGACCATGATTCTGGCCATTCTGCTCGGTATGATCTGGAGTCCGATACAAGATGGGATTGCAGTCTTCGGCAACTGGATTGTCGGCTTTGGCGGAATCGGATCAATGGTATTCATGATTGCCAATCGGCTGCTGATCCCGCTCGGTTTGCATCATGTGTTGAACTCGATCGCATGGTTTCAAATTGGTGACTACACCAATGCTGCCGGTGAGGTCGTTCATGGTGACCTGACGCGTTTTTTCGCAGGCGATACATCGGCGGGTATATTCATGTCCGGCTTCTTCCCCATTATGATGTTCGCTCTGCCAGCAGCAGCCCTCGCATTCATCCATACGGCCAAACCGGAAAAACGTAAAGCCGTCGCTTCCATTTTCATCGGTTCTGCGCTGGCATCGTTCCTGACCGGAATTACCGAGCCCCTCGAATTTTCGTTTATGTTCATTGCACCATTGCTTTACGGCGTTCATGCTCTGCTGACAGGCCTGAGCGGCCTGGTTGTATACCTACTAGATGTCAAACTCGGCTTTTCTTTTTCAGCAGGACTCATTGACTATCTGGTCAATATGAAACTCTCCACCCACCCATTGCGAATGATCCCGGTCGGGCTTGTCTTCGCCCTCATCTATTACTTTCTGTTCCGATTTATCATTCTCAAATTCAACCTAAAAACTCCTGGGCGTGAAGATGATGTAGAAGACAGTCTCCTGTCTGAGGCTAACGAATCTGTACCCATTGGAAAGGCAAGTGCCACATCCGACAATCAGTCCAGTCAGGCAGGCAGAATACTAACCTATCTCGGCGGTTCAGACAATATTCAAAGCATTGATGCCTGTATCACACGGTTGCGTCTTGTCGTCAAAGACGACAAAGCGGTTAACGATCAAGCTCTCAAGCATCTCGGAGCATCGGGAATCATCAGGCTTGGTAATGGTACCCTGCAGGTTATTTTCGGGACTCGGTCCGAAATTCTGAAAGATGAAATACAGCGGTTGATGTAAGTAAAAGGGTATCTCTTCAATCATCGAGATACCCTTTTTGATTGCCGTCAATCTGCCAATAACTTGGATACACCTAAATTAAAGTGTCATATACAGGATGTTACATGTAATGTTTTCTTTTAAGCACTTATCTTAGTGATTGATGCTGTGCGCTCTTTTTTGTTTTAAGAATAACCGTTCACGACATACCTTTACCTTAATCTGCGCAAAGGCATAGACGACGCCGAAGGAGCAGGCCACAGTCGTCAGATAAACCAAAAGCAACGCTACAAATAAAGGAAGCTGACTTACCAAGTCACCGACCAAGCGCAGCACGATGACCAGAATGAATACGTTCGCTGTAAAGGCCCTGTACGCATAAGTAGAGAACCATTTGTAATAGGGAAGTGAACGGGAATTTACGCTGATCAAATGTCTTGCCAGCATGTAAATCAGGAAAATCACTACCAAACTGTACAAGGTCATGGACGGCTTCAGATAAATCAGATTGCCAAATGACATATGCTTGAATCCAAAGCTGAAAAATTCGCGATTTATCCAAATGAGAATAAGTAGCATCACCGGAATGAGTATGAACTGAATCCGTCGAAGCACCCCGTCGAATTTTCCCTTGAACACCCAAGCGATTCCGCCTAGTAGAGCATATATAAAATAGCTGACGAAAAAGCGGTCAAGGTATAGCAAACTGGACGCATAAGCTCCATGGAATACATAGGTATAATACATCCATACCCAGGCGCCGAAGATTATAAAGCTCACAATAAGCAACGGAATGACCCGTAAAGGCTTAGCCAGGTACTTATAGCAGACGAAAATAATGACTGGCATCAGTAATTGAAATTGCAGCATCATCACTGTGTACCAATATTGCGGTGATGAATTACCGAGCACATAAGACTCAATGAGCGTCCAAAACGAAGTAACGTGTTGATTAACCTGTATGTGCGGGAAGAAGAGCAAGCTGGCTGACGCCCACAGAAAATAAGGAATCACGAGCTCGCTGAATTTTTCCTTGTAAAAATGTGATACCCTGGTATGCTGATTATTCATCACCATTCCATACACGATGGCAAAAATAAAGACTGGCGCGGTATATTTCACTAAATTATAAATAACGCCTAGTAAGGCCAGATCCGTGTTAGTGTGGGCATACTTCAGTAACATGCCCAGAACGCTTTGCAGGATCGCTCCGCTGACGGCAAACACCTTTAAGATGTCGCTTTCATTAATATTAACTTTTGGGCCGGTAGTGTTTTCCATAATACGCACTTCCCCTTTGAGAGCTTATGTTGGCTTACGTCAAATGGTCGTGCATTCCTCCCTTTTGCCGTTGGTATAGTACATCCATCATTGCCAAGGATTGCGGACGAGCTTCGGACCTGAAGAAGTTCGCAGCACCACGGTGCTGGTCCGTCTCTCAAGGATCTCGCGCAAGACGTAGGTGCCGTCCTTCACCTCCAATTGAATATCGATTCGAACGTCCAACTGCTCCAGCTTGCGCAAGAGGCCTTCAGCTGTAGAATAATCAATAGCCTCAGAACCATCTATTACGAGATCAAGATCACTGGTTGCCTTCACAGCGGGATATCCCGTCACTATTTCGAATCCTGCACTTCCTGCTGGTCCCCAGCGCCAATCCGCCATCATTTCTGCTACAACGTCCATCAACTGAAGAACAGGCTGTTGTCGTCTCTTTGTGGACAAGGAGTTCCACATCTGATGTTTCGCTATCGCGTAGGGAGACACGATCTGGCACACCCCCTTCGGGTCCAGAAATGCAGCTTCCCGTTGATTCCGTTCCTGTCCACGTACTCCGACGGGAATATAACCATCCGCCGACGGATCAGATCGGCGAACGACCACAAAGGGGGTCCGCCTCAGCGAGGCGGTTACCCACTCCTTGTCTTCATTTAAGGAGAGATATTTCAAATTAGACACTTCAATCAGATCATGTGGATGGATTACCATTGCTCCAAAAGCGCATCTCGAACGCTACGGGTTGCAGTCCGCCCGCCCGCCATAGCTTCCTTGGTCTGTAATCGGAAGCTAAGGTCACGGGGCGCTCCTTTCGTACTCTCGATAGCCTCGGAAACGGTCTTTTCCACGATGGCTACATCGCTGCTCTGTGGATCGTCTGCATGGATACCGCTCAGCATCTGATATAATGCCCCCAGAGTACTGTAGCTACGAACGTCGTAGGCCATAGCTGGAACCTTCTTGGTAGCTTCATCAAGCTCGGCAATCGTCCGCTTGGTAATTCGAGCAGCAGAAGCCTTGGACATGGCCTGAATATTGACCTTGCTGTCATCCAGTGCGATCAAACGATTCGATTGCAGCCCATGCGCGAGGAAGCCTCCGGAAATCGCGTTACCGACAATCACACCGATGACTGGATGACCTTCTAATCTAGCGGTTGCGTAAGCATCTGCACTTGCAGCCAGTGCAAGACTGATACCGACCATTTCTTCCTTATAGCCATAGGCTTGACTCGGTACATCAATGATGGCAATGATCGGACGCTTCGTTTCTTTTTTCTCATCTTGACGGATTGCGTCCCTAATAATTTGAGCCACCGTCCAGCCTTCAAGCATACCAACCTCGCCGTTTCTGACACGCGGGAATCGGTTGGAGGCATCCGGAACAATGGCGATATATCTGCACAGTTTCCCGTTCTTATCCACGTCTGCCGCAAGCACTGAAGGAACATCGCTGATTGGGTGAGCAATGCCCGTCAAGCGGGAGAACCAGCGATAACCTCTACTATCCGACATGTCGGTTGCGCCCTCTTTTGCCAGCGGAACATGCTGCTGCACAGGCTGTATCTGCTGGTAAAATTCGCGATAACGCTCAGGTGTCCAAGATTCTGTAGGATCAAGATTGCTCAACAGGGTCAGATAGAAATCGATTTGCTCTGTTTTAGCAGGCTTCGCCGGTGCCTTGAGCGCAGTATCAATCGCTTCGACAACTGCATCCGTCGTGTCTTCCACCATTTCGTCAATCAATCCGGTTTGGAAGCGCTGGTTGGCTCCGATTGTGTTCCAAATTAAGGCTTTGTCGCTTGCATCGAACTCCATAACCCCTGCTTCCTGCTCTATGACCTCCGGCCCGTTCAGACCGAGGCGCGCTTTCTTCGTAGCAATCAGAGTGGTAAACAATTCTGCAGTAATGGACATTCCCCCAAATGCCCCTACGCGGCCCGGGATCAATCCGATAACAGGAACGTATTTACGCAGGGCAACGATCTGGGTGGCAACCTCCGAAATCGACAACAACCCATAGTTCGCTTCCTGTAGCCGAACCCCTCCTGTATCGAAGATCATGACGGGATATAGTTTGTTCCCTCTCTTATTCTCTTCCAGTGCCAGTTCGAGCGCTCCGGAAATTTTGGCCCCGCTGACTTCTCCAATCCCCCCTCCTTGAAAAGCGCCTTCCATCGAAATGATCAAGACCTTCTGTTTGTGTATTTCGCCAAGAGCCAGAATGATCCCGTCGTCGCTCTGAGGAACAATGCCTTGCGGCTCTAGGTGGGGGGATTGGATTTTGTCTAACGGCCCAAGTATCTCACGGAAAGTCCCTTCGTCCAGCAGCGCTTTAGCTCTCTCGCGTCCATTCAGCTCCACAAAACTATTCTGCATAATCCAGCACCTCCAGCACTTGCGTAAATCTAAGCATTACTACACCCGGAGTAGCTCCGAAGTCATGAACTGTAATATTAGCAGTAATTGAATAACGGTTAAAAAAACGGGTCAGAACATTCTCCCATACTTGTCCAAATCCTTCACTGCCTGTTAAAATGCTGACGTTGGTGGTCTGGCCTTTTACAGGCTCTACAATAATCTCCAAATCTCCCGAACCGACAACACCTATATGTGCCGGCTTACAGATGGGCTTCGTAGTCTGGTATTGAAACTGTAATTTTTCCATCCTTCAGAAACACCTCCAATTAAAGTATCAATCGATTAGAAATAATGTGGCAGCTAGCAGATCGGCACTGCCTCCGGGTGAGAGTTGTCTAACATTACAATACTCGGACAAGCGGTAGAGCAGCTTTCTGCCCGACTGGGTTCTTAATCCATCTGCTGCAAGGAAGGCTGCGGCCATACTCTGAATCGCCATCAGATCCGTCAACTGACCGCGGTGTAGGATGCAGGTATCATCCACACATGCCACCAAGGCCAATAAAGCTTCTAAGCGTGCTTCGACCTCTGTCTTCCCACAAGCCCTAGCGCGCAGCAAAGCAGGTAAAGCTTCGTCCCGGATGTGCGGAAAGCCTAGCTTCGCTTCTTCCTCTGCCCCCACTACCGCGTATTTTTTCTTAACCGTTCGTCCATTCGTCTGCTGCATCGGACGGTATCGGTCATGGAACGATGCGATTCTTCCTGCAATGCTCATAATCTGATGTGGGTCCCGCTCCCTTGGAAAGGCTGCCCGTGCACTTGTTAAAAGCCCAAGGGCCCAAATGGCACCCTTATGTGTATTGACACCGTTCGTTGCACTGAGCATCACCTTCTCGCCCTCCCGCCCGATTAGAGCGATCTGCTCACGCAAAGTCTGGTCCACCGGGTGAAGGTATGACACAATGGCTATTTCCCGAAACGTATCCTCCAATACTCTTGCGGATGCAAGCATTAGATCGATGGACATATCTGTATGCGAGCCATTGTCTCTGGCATCGACAAGTCCAGGCTTGGGCGTAAGAAGAGCCTCTTCCATCAGTGCCTTTACAGCTTTGGCAGCCAGAGAAGCCGCGAAAGCTGAATGATTCATCGTGAGCATGGCTTTAAGACCAGCTCCGGAATTTAGCCGGTGGATCATACAATCCGTCTGACCAATCTACGAGATCGTTAATCGTCTGTGCTGCCAGCATCGAGCGCTTGGCTTGTCTGCGCATGATCCCAAGATCCTCCGGATAGGCCACGATCCCTCTGTCACGCAACAGGCTTGCATCGCTTTCATTACTTTCCATTCCTAAAGGTGTTACGCCTCCGATTGCCGCGAGAGCCTTCTTTCTCTCCTCTATGCTGTCCGTCTTGTAGAGGTATGCAATGCCTTCCTCGGTAAGGACGTGGGTGACATCATCCCCGTAAATCATGACTGGCGTAATGGCGAGACCAGATTCATCCTTCACCTTGATGGCATCTAGCGAATCTACAAATACTGGCTTTTTGTTGGCACCGTATGTTTCAACCATCTGCACGACCAATTTCCGGCCTTTGGAGAGTTCCGTCGGGCGCTCGATCATGTCAAGCCAGGCAGGAGTCGCATGTCGCCGCCCCCGAGGATCATGCCCCATATTCGGCGCTCCTCCAAAACCGGACAATCTGCCGGAAGTAACGGTAGACGAATTACCTGCACAGTCCATTTGTAGCGTTGATCCGATAAACATATCTACAGCGAACTGGCCTGCAACCTGACACATCGCGCGGTTGGAGCGCATAGATCCGTCCTTGCCGACGAAGAACACATCTGAACGAGCCGCAATGTATTTCTCCATACCAACCTCGCCTCCAAAGCTGTGAATGCTTTCGACCCAACCCGATTCAATCGCCGGAATCAAAGTTGGATGCGGATTCAGGGCCCAGTGCTTGGCAATCTTCCCTTTCAGGCCAAGCTGTTCACCATAGGTCGGCAGCAAAAGCTCAATCGCTGCAGTATTAAAGCCAATGCCGTGATTAAGCGACTGCACCTGATGTTTTCCATAAATACCCTTGATCGCCATCATGCCCATCAGGATTTGCAGTTCAGTAATATTCTGCGGATCACGGGTAAACAGTGCTTCCAGTGCGTACGGTTTTTCGGCCTGTACAATGACGTCGACCCAGGACGCTGGAATATCGGTTCGCGGTAGCTCATCCACGATTTCGTTAACCTGCACGATTACGATCCCATCCTTGAAAGCCGCCGCTTCCACGATCGTCGGAGTTTCTTCCGTATTGTTTCCGGTATACAGATTGCCCTCGCGATCTGATTTGTCTGCCGCTACCAGCACCACATCTGGAATAAGGTCAATGAAGAGACGTCCGAACAATTCCAAATACGTATGGATGTCACCGAGCTTAAGTATCCCGTCATCAATCATTTGCGCAACACGCAGGCTTTGGGAGCCACTGTAGGAGAAGTCCAGCTTCCCGGCGATGCCCTTCTCGAAAATATCCAAATGTTCGGGTCTTGAAATGCTGGACATAATCATATGCAAATCATGCACTTTGCCAGGATCGACTTCCAGCAGCTTCTGGGAAAGGAAAGACGCTTGCTTCTGGTTATCTCCTTCCAGGACGACCTTCGCGCCTGGATCAATTAGCACCTCCATCAGGTCGACAATTCGGGAGGAGTCGATGTATTTTCCGTCGAGCCACTTTTCCACCTTTCCTAACTTTTCCTGCTTTTTATCACGTTTTTGTGACCAGGATCGCAGTACTTTATTCATTCTTCTTGCTCCTTCCATTTTCTAATCAGATACTGAGTCGCTTCCAGACCGATTTCGTCCACGGCCATTTGCCGGGTACTCTTGTGGGCTTGCTTAACAAGTCTGGAAAGAGTATGGCCCGGCGGCATTTCGATGAAACAGTCAGCTCCCGATTCGACGCAGGCAGCCGCCATATCCATCCACTGGACGGGATTTGCTACGTTTAGGGCAAGGTCCTCAGCAATTTTTTCCTTGGCTTTCGTCTTTCTGCCCGTATGATTCACCAAATATGGTATTTGAGCGTCCCGCAAAGAAAAAGTGTGTATTTTCAGCAATAGCTTATTGGCTACCTCTGACATCAGCGGGGAGTGTGAAGGAATCGGAACCTTCAGAAGCGCCGTTTTAGCGCTCCCAAGCTCTTTCACATGCATAAATGCTTTATTTAACCCTACCAATGATCCGGATACGACGATTTGTTGCTCTGCGTTTATATTCGAGAGATAGACTGGCGTCGCCTCACTATGGGAGAGAAGCACGGCTTGTTGAACCTCTGCCTTCGTAAGCCCCATAATCACACCCATTCCATAGCCTTCAGGGAAGGCTTCTTCCATCAACCTGGCACGGAGCCATACGATCCGAAGCGCATCCTCGAACGAAAGAACTCCCGCGATGACCGCCGCAGGAAATGCACCAATGGAGTGCCCTGCCACGAATTGGGGCCGGATACCCTGCTCGATCAACCGATAGGCTATTGCCGTCTCCTTAACGAAGAGTGCCGTCTGAATCCAGACCGTTGAGCCCATAGCCTTCTCATCATCACGCAGTTCATTTCCGATGATACTTGTTGCCTTTTTCACATACTCGGGCACATCTTGGAGCATTCCAGGAACCTGTGACCCCTGGCCGGGAAATGTAAAAACGATGTTCAGAATCTCACCACCTTTAGCGGATTCAACTTCTTACATTGTCAATTGTAATAAGTGAGCAAATACCTGTAAAATATATATATTCACATATAATCGATAACCTAATGGTTATAAAGGAGCTACTCCATAATGGATTATTTGCAGCTTAAGTATTTTCAAGTGACCTCGAAGTATGAACATGTCACACGTGCCGCGAACGAATTGTTTATCTCACAGCCTGCCTTAAGTAAAATGATTAGAAACCTGGAGACGGAATTGGGTGTGCAGCTATTTGACCGCGAAGGAAAACATATCGTACTGAATGAATATGGAAAGAAATTTCTGAAAAGAGTGAATCAGTCGCTCTCAGCGTTAGAGCAAGGCATATCCGAAGTCAAAGAAATGAAGAATGAAAAGGTAGAGGTAATCACGTTATACGTCGCCGTTGGCTCTATGCTATTACCCAACCTTGTCGGTAAGTTTCGCGATCTCTACCCTCAAATTAGATTCAACCTGACCCAGCACCCTGCGATGGTGAAGAAAGGACTGGCGTACGATTTTGCGATTACGTCCGAAGAGTTGGCAGACAACGAGCATGCGATCCTGCTGGAGGAGGAAATTTTGCTTGGCGTACCAAATTCTCACCCTCTGAGCGCTCAGAACACCGTATTACTGAAAGATCTAGAGCATGAGAAGTTTATCAGCCTTACACCTGGTAATTCGCTTAGGAAAACAACGGACCGCTTTTTTACTCATATCCCTTTTGAACCGAACATCGTCTTTGAAAGTGATGATCCGGCTACGGTAAGAGGGTTGATTCAAACAGGACTTGGCATCTCCTTTATTCCTTCTATCCTGTGGAGGAACGTCGTAACCGAAGACATCAAGCTGCTTCAAATCAGGGAGCCTCGATGTATGCGAACAATCTATCTGTCCTATCCTGCTGGGGAACTGCACACCGATATAGAGAAATCGTTCTTCGAATTCATCATTGGATTTTTCCAGGATATTGCTCAGCATTGACGATTTAGATTCCTTTTGACATAATATCTGCCTTATTGTTTTATCATCCTTCGAATTAGTAGGATCAATATCTTTAGAGTATTTAATTTCTATACATGCTTTGTTTCAATTTTTTTGTTTTTGGTTAAGTCAATGCACATAAATGGGTAACAGCTTCATATGATGGAGCTAAACCATTTACAACTTGTTTAACAGGCAGATTATCTCAGACAGCAAGGAGGGAAATGATGTGAAGACAGTACAATGGCTGGTATTATGTCTTGCTTTTCTCACGATGTTCAGTGCTTGTAGTGAACCCTCGTCCTCTGAAAGTCAATCATCTGAAACTAATTTGTCAAACGGAAAAAAGATAACGCTTACATTGTGGTACTGGAACCGTTCTATTGACGATGAACTACTCGCCCAAGCGGAAAAACAATTTCCCAACATTGAATTAAAAACTCAAAAAATAGGCGGTGACTTCAAAGCCAAACTGAAGACAACGCTCGCAGCACGTTCCGGTGAACCAGACATCGTAGCTCTGAACGATTGGATGGTGGAGCTGTTCCCCAGTGCGGATCGTTTTTATGACTTAAGGGAACTCGGAGCAGACCGCTTAAAGGATCAATATTTGGAATGGAAATGGAATCAGGGGATCACTCCTGATGGTAAAATGATTGCATTTCCCATGGATACAGGACCTACCGCCCTCTTCTACCGAAGTGATCTGTTTGAACAAGCAGGCTTGCCTAGTGATCCTGAAAAGGTTAGTGCCTCCATCCGCACATGGGATGATTACATGGCGGCCGGAGAACAACTTCAGCAGAAATTCGGAAGCCGTTCGTTTTTGGCTGATAATATTGTAAACGTTTACAATCAGGTACTCGCTCAGCATACAAACCTTTACTTCAAGCCGGATGGAAGCTACATCGGCAATCAATCTCCTGACATCCGTCTGGGCTGGAATACCGCTGTGGATTTCCACAGGAAGCATCTGCTCGCCAATGCGGATGGCTGGACTCCCGAATGGAACGCTTCGGTCAATAACGGCAAAATAGCCTCTTTTGTAGGGGCAGTCTGGATGAAGCAAGTTCTCACGGAGGCCGCACCGGATACAGCGGGCAAATGGAGAGTCGCCCGTGCTCCTGGAGGGGACGGTAATCTGGGTGGATCTTTCATTTCTATCCTCAAATCCAGCAAACATCCCAAAGAAGCCTTTGAAGTCCTGACCTGGCTGCAAAACCCGGAACACCAGCTGGATGCCTACCATAAAATCGGGCTGTTCCCGTCCACTCCCGGCGTCTATGACGATCCTATCATGGGGACACCCGAGCCTTTCTTTGGTGGTCAGGCCACCGGGCTCATCTTTGCCGCCTCCGCACGTAATGTCAAAAGCAGCTATTTCGGCGAGCGCTATCCTGTCATCCACGGCATTGTGACCCGTCGCCTTTCCAATGTCGCCAAGCAGGATGCTAATCCCGATGCACTATGGACGGAAACGATGCAACGAATTGAACGGGAATTACAGCGGTAAAAATAAAATTCAAAAAAGGCGTGTGGACCATATGCTGAGAGAAATCTGGAAGCACCGTGCTGTTTATGCTGCGATCTCGCCGTTTTATCTGTTGTTTGGCATCTTTGGATTGTTTCCGATTGGTTTTTCATTATACCTGGCGTTTCACAAATGGGACGGGATCGGAGACATGACCTACAACGGCTGGGGCAACTTTCGCTATCTTGTGACAGATAACGAATTTTGGCAGGCTGTAGGCAACACCTTTGTGATCTGGGTGTATTCAACGATTCCGATGCTATTCTTCGCACTGATTATTGCATTTCTCCTTTATGCACCTTTTGTGAAAATGCGCACCTTATGGAGAGTTGGATTCTTTCTGCCGAACGTGACATCCATTGTGGCTGTCGCCATCATATTTGGTGCCTTATTTGCCAACAATTTCGGATTTCTCAACTACCTTCTGCAACTCTTGGGGCTGCCGATGGTTCAATGGCTGAATGTGCCATGGGGTATCCAAATTGCCATTTCTTCTATGGTCGTATGGAGATGGATGGGCTATAACGCAATCATCTATCTGGCTGGACTCCAGAGTATTCCGCATGTGCTGTATGAGGCTGCGAAAATGGATGGGGCAACCGGAGCGCAAGCTTTTTTCCGCATCACCATCCCCATGCTGCGCCCAGTCATTCTGTTTACGGTCATTACGTCCACCATCGGCGGTATGCAGCTCTTCACCGAGCCACAGGTCCTGGTCGGTAATGACGGCGGTTCCGGGGCAAGTGGCATGACCATCGTTTTATACCTGTACCGCGAGTCGTTCATTAACAACTATTTTGGATATGGTGCAGCCGTCGGATGGGGCATGTTCCTCATCATTGCTCTATTCTCCATCATAAACTGGAAACTCGTTCAAGGTAAAAAATAACGATGGGAAGGAGCTTCACAACATGATGCAGACACGCGCAAAATCCTTTGTTTTATATGCCGGATTGTTGGTGGGAATCATCCTGTCGATGTTTCCATTTTACTGGCTGATCGTCATGGCAACCCGTACCACTTCAGACATCTATCGTTTTCCACCGCAATTGTGGTTTGGCAGCCACTTCTTGGATAACATAACGAGAGTATTACAACAGATTAATTTTGCCGGAGCCTTTTTTAATACCCTTTTTGTAGCTGGTTCTGTTACCCTATTGGTTCTGTTTTTCGATTCACTGGCAGGTTTTGCATTCGCCAAGTTTGATTTTCCGGGCAAAAAAGTGCTATTTATCGTTCTGCTAGCTACGATGATGGTCCCTTCACAACTTTCGCTTGTCCCCTCCTTTGTCATGATGGCCTCCTTTGGATGGGTAGGTACGTTCAAAGCGCTTATCATCCCGGGGATGGTAAATGCCTTCGGCATTTTCTGGATTCGTCAATATGCGGAAGAATCCATTCCAAAGGAGCTGCTGGATGCGGGCCGGATGGACGGATGCAGCTTTTTTCGACTGTACTTGAATGTAGCACTGCCTATTCTACGTCCTGCGTTCGCTTTTCTCGGCGCGTTTACCTTTATAGGAGCCTGGAATGATTATTTATGGCCGCTAATCGTCTTAACGGATGAGCGTAAATTCACGCTCCAGATTGCACTGTCACAATTGAACGGGATTTACAATACGGATTATGCGATGGTCATTGCGGGCACCCTGCTGGCTGTACTGCCACTTATTATTTTGTTTCTTTTCATTAGCCGTCAGTTTATTTCCGATCTTGCCGCCGGAGCGGTCAAAGATTAGATTCACTTGAATTCCCTTATTCATTTCATGTATAATAGTTAATCGTCATTTCAAATAGCTTACATGATGAAGTTAGGTATCCGACAGGCAATCAGGATAAGCGATTTACGATTTGAACATGAACTATGAACTGAGGGGAACTTACCAGATGAACAAATTCACATATTATAACCCCACCAAATTAATTTTTGGAGACAATCAAATTGAAGAACTTCAGCAGGAACTGCTGAATTACGGCAAAAACATTTTGCTGGTATACGGAGGTGGAAGTGTCAAACGAAATGGTCTGTATGACCAGGTATTAGACGCGTTAGAGCCGCTACATCTGAACATTCATGAATTGTCCGGCGTAGAACCGAATCCGCGCTTGTCCACCGTTAAGAAGGGCATCGACATTTGCCGAAACGAAAAAATCGACTTCTTACTTGCAGTAGGCGGTGGAAGCGTTATTGATTGCACCAAAGCCATCGCAGCAGGGGCTGAATATGACGGCGATGTGTGGGATATTATCAACAAAAAGCACATGCCGACCGAGGCTCTGCCATTCGGCACCATCCTCACACTCGCCGCCACCGGTTCAGAAATGAATCCGGATTCTGTTATCACCAACTGGGAAACGAACGAAAAATACGTATGGGGCAGCGCGGTGACACATCCGAAATTCTCGATTCTGGACCCAAAAAACACCTTCTCTGTGCCACGTGATCAGACGGTATATGGCATGGTGGATATGATGAGCCATGTGTTTGAACAATATTTTCACAATGTTAAAAATACACCGTTGCAAGATCGTATGTGCTTTTCCGTGCTGCAAACCGTGATCGAAACTGCACCTAAGCTGCTGGAAGATTTGCACAACTACGAGCATCGTGAAACGATTTTATATGCCGGAACGATTGCCCTTAACGGAACACTGCAAATGGGCTACTTCGGGGACTGGGCTTCGCATACGATTGAACATGCATTATCCGCTGTATATGATATTCCTCATGCTGGCGGTCTGGCGATCCTGTTCCCCAACTGGATGAGACATACGGTGGATCAGGATGCTGCACGCATGAAGCGGCTGATGCTCAGTATGTTTGATTTAGATACCACTGGTAAAACGGATAAGGAAATTGCTTTGGAGGGGATTGATCGCCTGAGTGCATTCTGGACAAGTCTCGGTGCCCCTTCCACCCTGGCCGATTACAATATTAATGATGAGCAATTGGAAAAAGTCGCAATCATTGCAGCCCGTGAAATGGAATACGGAGGCTTTGGTAATTATAAAAAGCTGAATCAAGAAGATATTTTAGCTATTTTACGTGCATCGTTATAACATTTAAAAGGGAGTGTCCTCAAGCCTATGGTGGCTGAGGGCACTCCCTTTTGGAATTTATGAATTAACCGTTTGTCCCTTTTCTTCTACTTGAATAGCTGCCCCTACACTGGCACCTGCAAGAATGCCCTTTTTCTTACTAGAATTCAGAGAATCCATATAGGTTCGGGTTTCTGCAACTACAATTCCTGATAAGCCGAGCAGTGCAATCAGGTTCGGGAAAGCCATCATTGCGTTAAAGATATCTGCCAGCAACCAAATCGCATCCAGTTTAATGAACGCGCCCCCGGCAACCAGTACGATGAACAGATAACGGTATGGCTTAATCCACTTAACCCCAAGCAAGTATTCAACACAGCGTTCCCCGTAGTAGTTCCAGCCAAGCATAGTGGTGAAGGCGAACATAATCAGAATGATTGTGAGCAGTTCTGCCCCCAGCGGGAATGCGCTGGAAAATGCCTGCTGAGTCATCAGGCCCGCATCGGTAGGCCCGCTCCACACACCGCTAACCAGTAGCGTCAACCCGGTCATCACACAAATAACCATCGTATCAATAAACACGCCTGTCATGGAAATTAGCCCTTGCTCCGCAGGCCATTTGGTTTTGGCAGCTGCAGCTGCAATCGGTGCGCTCCCCAATCCGGCCTCATTGGCAAAAATACCTCTGGCTACCCCACTACGCATGGCCAGCATAATCGTAGCTCCGGCAAATCCGCCCGTTGCAGATGTAGTTGAAAATGCCGAATGGAGCACCAGCGCAATTGCGGCAGGAAGTTGGTCAGCAAACCGAATCAGTACGATGAGACAGATCAGTACGTACAAGCCTGTTTTAAAAGGAACGACCTTCGTCGATACCTTGGCAATGCTTTTGAGTCCTCCAATAGTAACCAGTCCTGTAAGGACCGCAATAATCAGTGCCGTTACAATAGGCGGAACGCCAAAACTGTTTTCAGTCGAAGATACAATCGCTTTGACCTGCGGAAACGTTCCAATCCCGAACAACGCTACCAGCATGCCCGAAAAAGCAAACAGCATCGCCAGCGGTTTAAAACGGCGTCCAAGACCTTTCTCAATATAATACATCGGGCCGCCGGAAAATTGTCCATTCCGATCTTTCACCCGGTATTTTACCGCAAGTACACCTTCCGCATATTTCGTCGCCATCCCAAAAAAGGCTGCAACAACCATCCAGAACAAGGCACCCGGCCCGCCCAGCTTAATGGCTGTCGCTACGCCGACAATACTTCCTGTGCCAACTGTAGCCGCCAACGCTGTACTCAAAGCCGCAAAACTACTTACATCCCCGCTGCCTTCATTCGGGGCCTTACCGATCAGCTTGATCGCCAGGGGCAGGCGGAATACCTGCAGCATCTTCAAACGTATGGTCAGCCACAACCCCGTTCCCATGACAAGAATGATGAGAGGCGCCCCCCATATCCAGCTACTAATCGCTTCTAACACATGTACCAAATTCATTTCAACCCGCTCCTCCAGCATATTAGAAAACAAAAAAGAGTCAAATCCGCTGATTCGACTCCTGGAGAGGTTAAAGGCACGAAAAAATACAACCATCTTGTGCAGGTTTTCTGCCACTAATAGCTCATAAAAAAGCCTAGGGCATTCCCTGTCACAGGTTATTCGCGTCTCTGTCCTTTTGCCTGAGAGTTTAAGCAGATGTTCTCTGCGGTGCACCTTCGGCGCCCAATTAAGGGTCTCTCCAGAGTTCTGTCCGTTTACGGTCCCCGCTTGTTGCTGTAATCAGCCTAAGCACCTGAGAGTTTTGCCCCTTCGGTCGGAACTTTCGTTCCATCTCCCGCAAACATCAACCAGACATATGAAATTTTTATTCATTATACAGAAAACTTTCAGCTTATTACAAGTGAAAAGTTTGTGAAGCCCTCTGAAATATTATTATTGTGTCTATCGAAAAAGCGGGTACAGCAGATTGCATCCTTAGGATGTCCTCTGCTATACCCGCCCGAGACAATATGGAATTACAATTCTTCACCATTGGTTGCTATCACATTTTTATACCAGTTAAATGAGTCCTTTTTGGAGCGTTTGAGCGTTCCGTTACCGTCATCATCCAGATCAACGTAAATAAATCCGTAGCGCTTGGACATTTCGGAAGTAGACATGCTCACAAGGTCGATAGGACCCCAGCTGGTGTAGCCAAGCAGATCAACACCGTCGGCAATCGCTTCCTTCATTTGAACAATATGCTGACGCAAGTAATCAATACGATATGTGTCATGCACAGAACCGTCTTCTTCTACCTTATCATAAGCACCCAAGCCATTTTCCACGATGAACAGCGGCTTTTGGTAGCGGTCATATAACGTGTTCAGCGTAACACGCAGACCGATCGGATCAATTTGCCATCCCCAGTCAGAGGACTGTAAATATGGATTTTTCACGCCGCCAATCAGGTTTCCTGCTGCTTTCTCACCTTCTGGACCTGCAGATACGGTCAAGGTCATATAGTAGCTGAATGAGATAAAATCAACCGTATTATTTTTCAATATTTCGGCATCGCCTGGTTCTGTGTGTATTACAACATTATTTTCTTCAAAATAACGATTCATGTAGTTGGAATATTCCCCACGGGCATGCACATCCGTAAAGAACAGGTTCATCTGATTTTCATGCTGGGCTTTCAGTATATCCTCTGGGTTACACGTATGTGGATAGCTTTCCATACGTGCCAGCATACAGCCGATCTGAGCGCCCGGGATGATCTCATGTCCCCGTTTGGTCGCCAGTGCACTAGCTACAAATTGATGATGCAATGCTTGATATATCGCTTGTTGTTTGTTTTCTACACGGTCAATAACCACACCGCCACCGGTGAACGGACTCATGGTCATTACATTGATTTCATTAAAGGTCAGCCAGTATTTTACTTTATCCTTATAGCGCGTAAACACCGTTTCGGCATAATTTACGTAATGCTGTATGACTTCACGTCCCAGCCAGCCATTATACTTCTGCGTCAGACCTAGCGGTGTTTCATAATGTGACAATGTTACCAGCGGCTCAATATTATACTTGCGCAGCTCATCAAATACATTGTCGTAGAATTGCAATCCTGCTTCATTCGGCTCGGCATCATAGCCATTCGGGAAAATCCGCGACCAATGGATGGACATACGGAATACTTTGAAGCCCATTTCAGCGAATAATGCAATATCTTCTTTGTAATGGTGGTAAAAGTCTACCCCTTCACGTTTTGGAAAACGGGCATTGACTTTGCCTGCCAAAATGTCTTCGAGTCGCTCGGACGAAATCTCTATAGCATGATCGTTCTTACGTTCCGCTTTGGGTACATAGGCAATCATGTCTGCGCTGGACAAACCTTTTCCATCTACGTCAAAAGCACCTTCCAATTGGTTGGCTGCCGTTGCCCCGCCCCACAAGAAGTTTTTCGGAAATCCTTTTAGCGTCTTAGTCATAGTATAAAGACCTCTTTCCGTATTTAAGATTTTTATTTTGGCCAAGTAATCCCATCAAGTGCTGCAAATATGAATCCATACCTAACGATAACCGTTCTCCTTTGAAAAGCATTGACAGTTGCTTTAAAATAGACGTAATGCCTTCATAAGCATCCTAATCGTTGTAACGCGTTTCATGTCAAGAATTTATTTTTTTCTTATGTGAGGAGAAGCACCATGTCGAATCTTGATCAAATTGCAAAACTGGCGGGCTTTTCCAAAGCTACGGTATCCAGAGTATTAAATCAGTCCCCCCATGTCAGTCACGAAACAAGAGCTAAGATTTTGAAAATCATGCAGGAATTAGATTATGTTCCTAATCGGAATGCTATTTCTCTATCCAAGGGTCAGACGCTTCAGATCGGTATCATTACTTCAACTATTAATGAAATTGTTCTCGCTTTTCTGGACAGCTTTGTGGAAGTAGCGGGCCAATATGAATTTCAAACCATTATTTATACTTCTGGAGAAAACAAAAAGAAAGAGCTTCAAGCCTTTGAGGATTTAAAAAGAAAAAGAGTCGATGCGCTGGTCATCATTTCCTGCGTGAATGACACTGATTTTTTGAGTACCTATTGCAAATATGGCCCGATCGTTTCGTGGCAACGAATGGAGCATACCGATATTCGCTCCGTCGCTATGGATCAGTATGAAGGATATATGTTAGCACTCAAACATTTGATACAAAAAGGCTATACTCGTATAGCCAATGCTTTTGGTCGTCCGAGCAGCATCAATACCCATAGCAGACAACGAGCCTACGAACAGATCATGAGTGAGCACAATCTGCCAGTGTTGCAACACTGGAATCACTCTTCTATTTATAATATCCGTGATGGCGAACAGGTCGTACGGGATTTGTTACAGCGTCGGGAAGAATTCCCAGAGGCTATTTTATGTGCTAACGATTATGTAGCAGTGGGTATTCTCTGCGAAGCACGCAGACAACGGCTGAACGTACCGGAAGATCTGGCGATTGTCGGATTCGATAACACGGAGCTGGCACATACGATGGGGATTACAACGATTCAAAATCCCATCATGGCTCAAGCACAAAATGCTTTTTTCATGCTTTCTCCTCAGCTGATTGGACGCCAAATGGAGCTTCATTCGCTAGAGTACAGCCTCATTGAACGTACGACCACGTAAGGTAACGATTTACTTGCAAATTAGGCAAAAGGGCCTTGATATGAAATATTTTTTGTCGAATCAGAATAAAATATGTTGAAATCGCTTTTTTTTGTGCTACAATAGCACTATATCGAAGGATTGTGACCGGTGATGCGGGCAATGCCTGAGTTCAATTGAGTGCTATTGCTAACAATAGTGTTGAATTGTGCTTAGGCATTTTTTATTGGTAAAGGATGGGAGGGGGAACTTCAATGATTATTGAGAAGGTGCTCAATAACAACGTCCTATTGACTAAAAACGATAAAGGCAAAGAGGTCATCGTGATGGGAAGAGGTATTTCCTTCAAAAAGGTGGCTGGCGATCAAGTCGATGATGATAAAATAGATAAGATTTTCATGTTAAATGAAAACGAGTTCACGGCTAAATTAACTGAGCTGCTGAACGATATTCCAGTGTCTCATCTGGAGGTCGTGAATGAAATCGTAACCCATGCAACGGAAGTGCTGGATACGGAGTTAAGCGATAATATTTATTTAACGTTGACCGACCATATTCATTTTGCCATACAACGGCAAGAAAAAGGACTGGCACTCCAAAACGCGATGCTGTATGAAATTAAACGCTTTTACAAAAAAGAATTTGCCGTTGGGCTGGATGCTCTCCAAAAAATTGAAAATACGCTCGGAGTAAAATTGGGCGAAGATGAAGCGGGATTTATTGCATTGCATATGGTGAATGCACGGATCGATGGTAACGAAATGAAGTCTACACTGAAAATGACTGAGATTGTCCAACATATCTTGAACATTATTACGTATCATTACGGAATTGTGCTGGATGAGTCTTCTTTTAGCTATTCGAGATTTTTGACACATTTGCAATATTTTGCGATGCGAGTGATTCGCAAAGAAGTCATTCACAGTGGTGAAGAATTTTTGTACAACCAGGTGAAGCAGACGTATACCGAAGCTTTTGCTTGTGCCCAAAAGATCAATGAGTATCTGGAAAAAACATACGATCAATATTTAAGCAAGGATGAATACGTATATCTAACTATCCATATTCATCGGGTAACTGAGCGTAATAACATATAACACTAACAACTTCATATCTCTCATCACTCATGGATTGTGACTGGTAAGGCAGGCAAAACCTAAACTGATGGTGAAATCGACGTTCCTCTATAGGAGAGTGCGTAGTTTTCACCACGAGTTTAGGTTTTTCTTGTTTACAAGTTTAAAAAGGTGCACGCCGGCGCATCTTAGCAACAGATGTAAACAGTAAATCCTATCAGTAGCAAGAATAACCCATAAGGAGTTCTGAACATGAGTGATAAAGAACTATCTAAAAAAATAGTGACCCTCGTTGGTGGCGAAGAGAATGTCAATTCGGTATTCCATTGCGCTACACGCTTGAGATTTAAATTAAATGATCGTACAAAAGCAGACAAAGCCGCACTGGAAGCAACCCCTGGTGTCATTACAGTAGTGGAAAGCAGCGGCCAGTTTCAAGTGGTCATCGGTAACAATGTAGGTCAAGTGTTTGAGCATATGATGGCAGAAACGAATTTGCAGGATGCAGACAATCCTAATGCCACAAGAGAAGAATCTTCTGAAAAAACGAATTTTCTTGGCAAAGCGGTCGATATCATTTCCAGCATTTTTTCTCCCATTCTCGGTGCTCTTGCCGGGGCAGGTTTGCTTAAAGGGCTACTGGCGTTAATTTTATCTTTTCAATGGATTAATGATAAAAGCGGTACGTACCTGATCCTAAGTGCAGCTTCCGACAGTGTTTTCTATTTTCTACCTGTGTTTTTGGCTATTACATCGTCCCGTAAATTTAAGACAAACACCTTTGTATCGGTGGCAATCGCCGGAGCTCTCGTCTATCCAGCAGTTATAGCGGCGGTAAGCAACCCAGAAAGATTGGCGTTTCTAGGTATTCCGATCATTCTGATTAATTACAGTTCCAGTGTCATTCCAATTATTCTCGCGGTCTGGGTTCAGTCCTATGTGGAACGCTGGTTCAATTCCTTTATCCATCAATCGGTTAAAAACATTATCGTGCCGATGCTTTCGCTCCTAGTCGTTATTCCGTTAACATTTCTGGCCTTTGGTCCAGTAGGTAACCTGATCAGTCAGGGCTTGGCAAACGGTTTTACATGGGTATACAACTTGAGCCCACTAATTGCCGGGGCTGTTGCCGGGGCATTCTGGCAAGTGTTTGTTATTTTCGGCGTGCACTGGGGCTTCGTTCCGGTCATGCTGTCGAATATTGCAACATTGGGCTATGACACAATGCTTCCGATGCTTACAGCAGCCGTACTTTCTCAGGCTGGTGCAACATTGGGGGTATTCCTGAAATCCCGGAACACTCAGATGAAGGCTTTGGCAGGTTCCTCTACGCTGGCCGCTATTTTCGGGATTACAGAACCAACAATTTATGGCATAACTTTGAAATTGAAAAAGCCGTTCATTTATGCTTGTATTTCCGGGGCAATCGGCGGGGCGATTATCGCTTCTGGCGGAGCGCACGCACAATCCTTTGCATTACCGGGTCTACTGGCGTTACCGACTTATTTCGGACCTGGATTCTTGTGGGTAGTCATCGGTTTGCTCGTTGCCTTTGTACTCGCAGTTGTATTGGTTATGATTTTGGGCTTTGATGATCCAAAAGAAGAAACTGCAAAAACAGAAGCTGCACCCGTAAAGAAAGAAGTGGCCATCGAGAAAGAAATTCTCGTAAGCCCACTGCAAGGTAAAGTATTGCCTTTGGAACAATCTTCTGATGTTGCTTTTGCTTCAGGTGCTATGGGGAAAGGAATCCTCATTGATCCTACAGAGGGTGTGCTGACATCTCCTGTCAATGGAACGATTACGACAGTATTCCCGACCGGACATGCAATCGGTATTACTTCCAATGACGGAGCAGAAATTCTGATTCACGTGGGTGTTAATACAGTGAAGTTGAAAGGACAATTCTTTGACAAACGCGTCAAGGAAGGCGATATAGTTAAGCAAGGACAACTGTTGCTTGAATTTGATATCGAGCAAATTAAGGCAGCAGGCTATACTACGGCTACGCCGATTATCGTAACAAATTCCGCTCAATACCTGGATGTGTTGAACACAATGGAAACTGAAGTGAAGCGTGAGGATTACTTGTTGACTGTTGTGGTCTAACGTTTAACTTTCAGATTAAAGAAGCTTTCCCCATGGAAAGCTTCTTTTTTTATACATAATGAGACAAGTGTTACAGCGAAAAATGGAAATATCATTTATTGTAAGTGTAAGAATGTAAAAAAAGGAGGATTTCTGTGAAAAAAGGATATATCGCCGGGTTAAGTGTCATTGTGTTGCTTGTCATTGGTATCGCTATTTCAGCTGTAGTTAAATTTCAAGACCTGGAGCAGGTTGTTCAACAAAAAGAAAAAGAAATTCAAGCGAGCAAAAGCAATTACCCAGAAATATATGACCACTTGAATGCGGTTACATTTGATGGTTTTAAGAGTTTGATTCAACAGGATCAAAGTGTATTTGTCTATGTCGGCAGACCGAGTTGTGGCGACTGCAATCGGTTTGAGCCTAACTTTAACAAGATGATCGAACAGTATAATCTAGGCTCTAAAATTACTTTTTTGAACGTTCACAAAATCCATAAGGACAAGCCCCAATGGAATAAATTCAAAGAGGATTACAACGTTAAATACACCCCCACCATTGCAGAATTCAGAAACGGCAAGCTGGTTGATAAAATAGAATGGACGCCTAAAAGAGACCTCAGTACGGACGCTGTAAAAGAGTGGCTGACTTCCAAGAAAATTATTTTATAAGTCTCTTTTCTATTCATTTTATTACAAACACAAAGAACTGTTTATGCAAAAAAGGTATCCATGTGTATAATGCATGAATACCTTTTTTAGGAATGTACAGGTCATCTAAGCTCTAATAAAAAATAGTTCCTACTACTCTTCACTGCCTTCTGATAAACCTCGTTCGTATCTATCAGTCCCTATATTGTAGACACTTCATAGAGTATGGTCGTCAATCGAATCAGGAAATTCATATCGGATAATATCTGTTTCGGATACGATATGTCCGATTTGTGACTCAATGAATTCTAAATCTCCCTCTACTGCCCCTATAAAATGCTTTGTACCGGGTTCTATTACGATGACTTCACCTGGGCTGACTGTCTGTGTCACGCCATTGATAGAGACACTTCCAGTTCCTGAAACTATGGTCCAAACTTCTTTACGGAACTGATGTTCATGATAGCTGATAAATCTCCCGTTCGAAATGACCACGCGTTTGGTCACTGTCTGCAATCCACTTGCCGCCTGCTGATGGGATAATACAGTTTGCTTTCCCCAGAAACGCTCCTCAAAACGCGGGCCGATTTCAATTTCCGCCACCATATCCTTAATTCCTGTTGACGACTGTCGATCCGTAACCAACACGCCATCTGGACCAGCAACGACGATAATGTCTGGAACATTCCAGATGCTAACCGGAATCTCCAGTTCATTGATGATATGCGAGTTATGTGAAGCTTCTGAAATATATCCTGGGCCACTTAGCTTCGAACTTACTTCCCGCACCAACGAATCCCATGTGCCCAAGTCTCTCCACTCTCCATGATATGGAAGCACGGAGAGCTTATGAGTATGCTCTACTACCGCAATATCGAAGCTAGTTTTAGGCAAGTCTGCATAATTTGTCGAAAGAGAATTGTAGTCGGCTGGTAAACCCATTTGCTCCAGAATATCCAACAAAAAGCCCAGTCTAAAAGCAAACACCCCGCAATTCCATAAGGCCCCTTCACGGATCAACGCTTCTGAACGGATCAGATCCGGCTTTTCTACAAATGAACTAACTCTATAATATGGCTGGTCAAGTGAAGAAGAGGATGAAGGCACAATGTATCCGTATTTATCAGATGGCTCCGTTGGAGCAGCCCCCATTAATGCGATATGGCTTCCTGATTGCTCTAATATTGAAGGAAGCCTGCTCAAATGCTCAAAAAATTCATCCCCCGCATATCCGTCCACAGGCATGACCCCTACGATCTCGTCGCGTGATGCGCCTGTAACGTCATGCAAGTAGGCCGTAGCTAGGGAAATGGCCGGGAAGGTATCCCGCTGAGTCGGCTCCTCAATGACTACAGCATCTCCGCCAATTTGCCCCCGGATCAGCTCGGCCTGAGTTCCACTCGTCGAAAAATAGGCCTCATCTGCCAAATTCGCCTCATCTAATTGCCTCCATATTCGTTGCAGCATACTTTCGGGCCGTTCGTCGTGACGTAGTATGGAAAGAAACTGCTTGGGACGGTTCACATTGGATAAGGGCCACAGACGTTTACCCGAACCTCCAGATAATAAAATCATTCGCAAAGATGCAACCTTCTTCCTGTAAATTAATATTTTTCTTACATTATAAGACTGTTCATTTTTCGCATTTCTGCCGAATACATAAGTATGTATTATCGTGGCAAATACATGATTATGCACTGCTATTGTATCTTTGTCTGTACAGGAGATGTCAGTCATGCCCATAAAAATACTCGTCATTGAAGATCAAAAAAGTTTGGCAGATATGATTGCTCTTCATCTTCAGGAGGAAGGCTATCATATCGAGCTTATTTATGACTCTAAACTTGCAATTCCTACACTTATGCGTTTTAAGCCGGATATTATTGTGACCGCTCTGATGTTTTCCGGTAAAGTCGAATGTGCGCTGATCAGCCAAATCCGTCAATTTACCACGGTCCCTATGCTGGTCATCTCTAATAACACCCTGCTGAATATAAGAATAAAGGCTCTGGATGACGGAGCAGATGACTTCTTATGCAAGCCGTTCAGTCTGATAGAGCTAAATGCGCGCATCAAAGCCCTGCTGCGCCGCTGTGGCCCCAACATGCCCATTGAATCGCAAACGGTAACTCAAAAGCTTAAAAAGGTAAGGGTTTGGGTGAATGATTACCGTCATAGCCTGTTAGTCGATGACCAAGAAATAGAAGTCACTCAAATTGAATTTTCCATTATAAAAGAGATGTCCTGCAATCCAGGTAAAGTCTTTACCCGCAGCGAGCTGATGGATCGGATCAAAGGCGGAGATGGCGCTTATCTGGATCGTACCATCGACGTACATATTTCCAGCCTTCGCAAAAAAATAGAACGTGACCCTAAAAATCCTCAGCATATCCGTACCGTCTGGGGCAGAGGCTACAAATATGAGATGTAGCCGTATCATGGCTACCCATTTCCCCACTGAGCAGCTTGCTTTTTATGGAAGATTTCGCTTCTTCCATCGCCGATAAGGAAGAAAACAAGCTGCTCCACCCAGTATCCCTATGAGGAACAGTACCCAGCCGAAACGGTAGGCGGAAGCCAGAATAACGACGACTTTCCCGTTCCCGTTACCATTGGTAATGAATCCGGTAGTCACTCCATTGACGGACAGACGGGCTCGCTGATTTTCGCTACCCAGCCTGAACTCCCACAGTGGATTGGGTGATTCGGTCTCCCGGATCAGCACCTGCTCATGCGTTGGATTATATAGCGTAAAACTGCGTTCCATGGAATTTTCACGAGTAGCCTGAATGCTTTCCGAAGCATGTGGAGCCATAAAAAAGGTATCCATATCCGTTCCCTCAAACAACGTAAACTGATCCACTGTAATCATGGCTTGATAAGGGATGATGGAATATTGCTTCATTTGAAATAAGCCTGACTGCTTCTTGTGCGCATGCGCCAAAATCTGAAACTGCATCAAGGCAGTTCCTGCCGGAGCCTTCACTATTTGATCATAATGATTCCATTGTTCCTTATCTCTCTCCTCCACCTCATCAATATAGGAGGTTTGGAGAACCTGGGACGCTTTATTCAAAAAAATGACCTTCATATGCCGACTTCCAATTTGTTCTGATCGCGCATCTAACTGAACGGCATACTCTTGCAGCGGCTCTGCCTTCATTTTCTTGGACGCATAAATATTCCAGTCACAGGAATAGCTAGGTGCGTAACGGATAGACAATCCTGTGTCCTTGATTGACAGATTCGTCTGCCCAGGTCGAATATCCGCCACACATCCGACATCCGTCGTGCTCAATGATTCCTTCGTATCCTCCCCCGGCATCACCGTCACTTCCTGCGCAGCCATTCGATGAATATCTCCAAAACGGCTCAATGACGGCACCTGACTATTCAGCACAAGGGTTAAGCGATACTTCCCCTTGGTTAGGAACAGATTTTTAAATTCGACTCGGCCGTAGTCATTCAGCAGACCGGGAATCTGTATGATTTTCTTGGAAAAACCATCCTGATTGGGCACCGTTTCAATAACCTGCTTTTCGGATAAAGAGGTAGTAGGTAACCGCTTATAAGACTCCCCTGTATGAATCGTTCTGGTCAACACCTCTCCGGTCTCTTCATTCGTCCACTTCATCGTTAATGACCCCTGGTACCCAGCGGGGAGATTAGCCAAAATAGCTGTGGCATAGGTTCCCGTTTTGGCGACTTCCACATCCCTGCTTAACGTCCCCTTCTGATAGCTGATCCCCCGCCCCATACTAAGTCTTGGTAAAGCACGTTCCGTCTGCACATTCCCTTCGGCGTTAAAATCGTTCTCTGCCTCCAAGGTGAAAAAGAGCTTGCCCCGCTTCAATGCCTGCTCCACGGGAAAAGATAGCTGATCTAGCTGGTCTGTAGGCACAATCGCAAATTGATTGATCGCATTAAAGCCTTGCAGGTTATTAACCGTGACTGGAGTATCTCCTTTGGGAAAAACATGTTCTCCCAGGTCCACCCATTGAAATTGGTTTAAACCATCATCCTGAGTCTTGATACTAACCTCTTTGTCCGGCAGTGTGACTTGTAATTTCCCGCCTGCCTTATTCATAAACACTCTGGCATATACATGCGAGGTTTGAGGTTGATCCAGTTTTTTGTGCATCGTAAACGTGTTAGGCTTGCTATATTGCCCCAAATCACGCAGCTGGATATCATGAATCCACCAGTAATTTTTTTGCTGTGGACGCTGTAGGGTTAACAAATCCATTCGCATCCAATAGCTGCCGGGCGGCGACACGTATTCCCCGTAAAATTTCACACTGTCAAAATTATATCCCTCCGAAGGCGCCACGACATAGCTAACCCCCAGTTCACGCATTTGCTTATCGTAAAATCTCATTTTCACATGCATTTTGTTCGTCCCGCGGCCAGAAACAGTGATTTGGAACTGATACGGATTATTTTCCTTGGCTTCCAGCAAACCCGATCTAGCGACCTGCCATATATTACTCGGGTCTCCCTTCATAATTTCGCCGTGCAGAGTTGGCACATCATTCAATTCCTCACGGGGATTAGCCTGCACACTGAACAACTGCGGATTATCCGGCTTGAAGAAGGTTTCGGTCCGCAACATGGAATCAAAGTCTACGACCGTCTTCCCTTCGATGCTGCTCATCTGATACGGGGCCACATCCAGCTTCTTACTGGCAAAGGTGACCGCAATCCCTGCATCCATTTCCATATCGAACGGAAAGTTCCGTATATTTTGGGAGGATAAATACCATAACCAATCGTTGGTCGAGGCAAAGGTTTTGGACCATTTTAAAAAGGCATTACCATCCTCAATGGCATCAAAAGGCCGTAAGTAATCCTCTGCTGGAAGCTGTGACAACAGCAAGTCATTAAAGGACGCCGCTTCCACATAATCCCCTTTGTTAATCGTCTGGATGGTTTTTAGCTCAGGCCTTAGCGCACTGAACAGCACTCCAAAGCGGTTAAAATCAAAACCAGGCAGATGACTGTAGCTCTCCAGTCGGCTAAAACCGTAAGGTGTTACAATTTTACTCGCAAGGATGTTCATATAGGGCGGTGTCTGATCGAGATTGAATATGGAAAATAGCCCGTTTTGGTACGTACGTTTCAACCCGGTCTGACCTTCCAGCTGAGACAGGTGGAAATCCTGCCGCTTCTCCTGCCCCACATATTCATCATGATAGACCAACTGGTTGACCCCAAAGGTAGAGAACAGCCAGCCTAATCGGGAGCTTAATCCGTTGTCCATAACATACTGCAGAAAATTCATATAGTATGTAATGCCGGGATCATTCCCCTCATGATGAAAGATCGTATTTTTAGGAGAAGAGTATACCTGAAAATCTCCGGTTGCCTTTTCGTTTGCGGTCTTCCCTTTATTCCATTTGGGCGTGGCTACTCCGTTATAGCTCTGAATCATATTGTCAGCAATCGGAAAGTATAATGCCTTGCTATCGAAACGATCGGGGTCAGTCAGCTTTTCAGCCATTTGACTATAAGCCTCCGGCACTTGTACCGGCTTGTAGTACCCCTCAATAAACTGAGTACGCAAGGGAGCAAAATATACCCCGAGGCACAAGACAACGATAACTACCGCCAGCCTTTTATATACACGCTGCAACGGGGATGATCCGAACCATTCCATAAATTGAATGACACCAAAGGTCAGCAACACCCCGAAATTAAGGGCAATCAGTCCAATAAATTTGTTAGGATCACGGAAAACCGAACCAATCACAGGGGTTTTCGTAACCAAAATGACAAACCACTTGGCAATGGATGGGAACGTCGTCCCGGTAGCTGCAACCAGAAACAGCAGCGTAAGTAGCGAGAAGATCAGAATAATCGGATTTTTATGTGAACGTGTCACCATTGCATACCCGATCAATAGCAACAAAAATCCTCCTCCTACATAAAACATGCTAGGCAGTGAGGAAAAGGAAAACATAGGCCACCAATAGCTCAGTAAATAACCTACGTTATATAAACTGCTGTTGCGGCTGAACAGAGATAACGTATCCACGACATTGATATTATGCTGAGACGCTTGAGCGTCCATCAACATGCTACCGACATATAGAGACAACCAATAAAAACTGAGCAGACCGAAAAACACGCCAAAAATGATCCCTTTACGCAAAAAATTGCCGTATAACGGCTGCAAATAGCTGCGACCAGCCTTACGGTGGGTCCAGGTTAGTTTGATCAATAGCAACAAGGTGAACAATCCCAAATAAATCATGCCGAAGAAAAAATAATGAATGGCCGCAGCACTAACGGTGAATACCGCAGCCAACAGGAACAGGTCGATCCAGTTTCGCTGATACAACTTGTGGGGATGATAGTTTTTAATTTGTTGAATTTGAAACTTGGGGTCCACCGCACTGAAAAAGAATCGCAGCATTAACGGAAACAAGCTATATCCACAGAGCAAATAAATATGCTGAATGCGGAAAATAACCCATGGATTCAGCGCATAAAACAACGAGCCGGCCATGATGGCAAAAATACGTGTTTTCGTAAAGCTTGGTGAATAATACACGCTAACCAGACGCTTGGCAAAGGCATACATCGAAAATGCCGAAACAAATAACAAGCCTGTAATAAACGACTTGAGCAAGACCGGGCCGCTTTCGTCAAATAAGAGTGACAGTCCATAGAAGGGCAAGATGTACAGGATACGTGGAGCATTGAACAAGGTCGAGGTAGACCATCGCTCGTTCCATACCCCGGTTATTTCCTCCAGATACCGATGAGAGGTGGCTCCAAAAGCAATGTCGCTAAACACAATTTGCCCTGGTCCATAGATGGGTGCAAGATATGCAACAATCGCAATCAGCATCAACATCATTGCCGCCATATCGTAGCGGTAGCGAAATATCCATTTTTTCATGCTTGTCCCCCTCTCTTGAACTTCTCGTATATCTGTCGGTTATCTTGGGCCTATCTTCTCAAACGAACGATTGCCTGCAAGCCCTGATCGGTATTACGCAGCTTTAAACGACCGCCTATGGTCTTCAGGTATGCATCCATATGATACAGGCTGAACGCATGCTCCTGCGAGTTTTGGGAATAGTCTGGCTGGAAATAGCTCCAACGCATTTTATCATCAATCCCGCCGCCCGTGTCTTCAATGTTAATAATAATTTCTCCTTCTTCCAGCCGTGAGCTAACCTTAAGCACTTGAGATTGCCGCTTGGACCGCAGACCTGTTCGGCTCTTTTCCTGATCCTCAGGCTGCTCTCCACCTTGGCCCATGGCCTGAACTGCATTTTCCAGCAGCCCCTGAATCGTTTTGTACAGCATGGGTGCTTGTGCTGCAATCGATGGAACAGGCTCTTGCCGCAAGATCACTTGAATGTTCTTCATGTTCAATGAGCGGTTCGCCCATTTCAGCGACTCAGACAATACTTCATTCATATCTGTAAAGCTAATTCCACTATTATCATGCATCTTCTCTTCCAGCTCATCGCGCAAGCTACGGACTCCTGTCAGTAACTCTCCCAATGAGGATTCCTGTCTGAGACGACCCTGGATGAAATTTTCATTCAACTCGCGAAAATACTCCAGTTCCTCATGAGAGGCTCCTTTTCCCTGACTCGAAGCCGCTTCAAAGCGGTTTGCTAGATCATGATAAAATCCCAGCAGTTTCAAATCGTCGCCGCCCGTGAGACGGCTAGTCTGCTCTTGCAACTCTTGCAGCTGCTGCTCAATCGTCTGCATTAACGGCAAATAATACGTGTCCTGCTGCTGACGCATATCTTCATCTCGCCGTTGGTCACGCACCTGATTGTTCACGATGGCATCCTTTACAATCCGTTTGCGGAACTGTACGAGCATGGCCCACAAAATGAACAATATCAGAACCATGACCATCCATAACTGTTTGCGAAAGGAGCTGATTCGCTGAGCTGTATCCTCACTGACATCCTTAACCGATATGTAAAGGGCCTCTTCCCCAATGCGGCTGAATCCTATTCCGTGTTTCTCTCCGCCATCTTCGATGATACCTGTATTGCCCTCCAGCAGCCTACGGGTTACGCCCGTGATGTCCGTTCGGTTAATATCCGAAGTACTTCGGGAAGCTACGACCTTAAATTGACCATTATAAAATAAAGTCTCATGCTGGTTAACCGGTTTACTTTTAATAATCCCACTGAGCATATCAGCGTCAACCGTGCGCACCATAAAACCGCCCATCTGCGCTCCTTGAATCCTGCATGCTATATACTGGGCAGGCTGATGATCCTCTGTCACAAAAGAGCTTACTGCACAACCATTTTGCAGCCATTTAATCTGCTGGACCGCACTTTTCATCTCACGATTGTCTCGTCCGACCATCACATGATACTGCTCATCCAGCACATAAAAGGCCCCGCTTTCACGCTTAAACCCCTCAGGATACTGACGTGTTCCCTGATTCAGCATATCTCTGCCCAGACTGGACGACAGCTCCTTCAGTTCAGCCTGCCATGCGCCATAACGCTCGGTTATGCTGCTGGAAAGTTCCTGTACCTCATACTGGAGCTGCTCGTTCTGAATCTCCGCCAAGTGACCACTGAATTGCCGCACAACAAACCATTGAAGCACAGCGGCCAAGAACACTGTCACACCCAGAACGATCAGGTACAGAATCAGCTTTTGCCAACCTGGTTTCAACAAAGCCCATTGTTTCATGCTTCCCTGTCCCCTCCATTTTGTTCAAGACGGCTCAAAATAGCCTGCATCAGGCATTCCAGCTCGTAGCTGACCAGCGGTAGCCGTGCGCATAGCAACCGGGGAGTGCGGCGCTGGAGGGCAGCAAACTTCGCAGCGGTTTCCGTTGCCCCGTCCGTCAGTAGGATCAACTCGCATGTTTTTGCGATGTATAAGCGATCCAGCTCTTCCTCGCCGTATTCTCGCAGATCAACAACGTAAATATCATGACGATCGTCCATATGCTGAAGTGCGCTGGAGACAGCCAGGGTCACCCCTGTATGCCGTGCAGCATGATACTGATGAAGGAGACGCATACCTTTTTCCCAGAGGGCATGTTCAGCCGAATCAAATCGTTCACAAAAAAGACGCAACGCCCGTTCTGTATTGACATCTTTCAAAAATGCCAAAACGCTGATATTATACATGTAGTTCCTCATTTCTTACTTCCTGATTGGAGTTGCGCAGTTCTTATGACACCCCAAAACATTCTATTTGTTGACGACAGCCCTATGGTTCTGTCCCTGCTTGAACGGACCCTGACGCAAGAAGCTTTCACCTTACATACCGCTCACACGCCCAAAGAAGCCTTACAAGTGCTGGAACAGCACCCGATTGATGTGGTCGTTTCCGATCTGCTCATGCCTGGTCTGGATGGGATTACCTTCCTTCGCATGATTAAGAAGGATTATCCACATATCGTACGAATCATTTTGTCTGGTCACCTGCATACGCAGTCCATTTTATCGGCGATTAATCAAGTCGGTGTATTCCGTTTTTTGACGAAACCGCTGGAACTGGATGATGATACGCTAAAAAAAATACTGTATGAGGCGCTTGAGCAGGCCAAACTCAACCGAAACAACCTACATGTAGACCAGAACGTAGCTTCCGACCTGTCAGTTTTTATAGACAGCATTTTGAATGCACCGTACCGACCCTATGTGCTGCTGAATGAACAAGATATCGTAACCGCTGTACACATTGCACTCGCTGAGCTGTATCCTGTCGGCTGCTCACTACGTCATCCTGACGGGGAAGGTATTCAGTTAACCACGCATTCATTATATATACCGTATGAGGAGTCGGAATCTTCCAATCCCGACTTGTACACGCTGGATACACTGACCCTCGGCCATTCATCCTTACGCCTTATCCGCCTTAGCGAGATCGCCTGAGTGACGGGTGCCGCCCTTTAACACGGCGGCTACCCCAATCACAGTCAGGCATACATACATCCACAACATCCCCATCGTCAGCAACGGGTGACGGATATAGTTTTTCATATTCCCCCATGTATACAGCACCGGACGGAAGAAGTACCAACGTTCCAGCGCTTTTCGCAATCCTCCCTCTTCAGATGACATCGTACGATCCATCACCGAAAAGTAGTAGGCTTTTTTACGTAATACATCGTGCAGATACACCTGTTTTTCATCATGGTATACCCGTGTAAATACCGCCCGGCGAATGACTCCGCCAGACTCTATATAACGCAAGGTCGGCTGTATTTCTTCAAAAGCAATCTGCTCCGCATTAAACCCGCCCGTCGATTCGTAAGCGCTCATTCGCCAGAAGCGTGCGGCTTCAATGGAGCGTTTTCCCAAGGTCTCACCCGCGTTGTTAATCACATTTCGCTCAAAAACTTTCACTTTGGAAAAAAAATTGTTTGCTTCCGAATACGCCTCTTCCGGAACGACCAAGGCGCCAATATCCTGATGATCGTCAAAAAAGTCAATGCTCTGCTGAATCAGATGTTCGGCTAAAATCATATCGGAATCCAATACAAATATGTATTCGGCACCCAAGCGTTTCGCTTCCTCAACCGCCCTGACCCTAGCGACTCCCCGCTCCCCATGGGGAAGCTCCAATACCGTTACGGGTACTGAACTCCCTGCCGACAGCATACGAATCGTCTCAACGGTCCGGTCATTGGAGCCATCATCAGCAATTACAATATGCAGATCCTTGTAATTTTGCCCCATACAGCTTCGCAAACAAGGCTCTATCGTCCGTTCATTGTTGTACGTGGAGAAGAGAATGACCACTTTGTCCACTCTGTTCCGCCTCCTCTACCCAATCTTCCATCAACTGCTCAAACGCAGCAGCCGTATGATCAAAATGGAATCTTAACGCATATTGATACGCCCGCTCACGAATGGCCATGTAATCTTCGCCGCCCTTCGCTGCTCTTTCCATTTGTTCAGATAATCCCCGGATGTCGCCGTGAAAGCATAGATACCCGCTTTTCCCGAAATCCGTTGCATCCACCAGACCCGGCGAATTGCTGACAATGCTGGGGGTTCCAACGGCTGCCGCTTCGGTAATCGTCAACCCCCAGCCTTCACGCAAGGAAGGAAACACCAGCGCGTGGGCACGACTCATCAGCTCCAGCTTATGCTCTGCTGAAACAAATCCGTAAAAGGTAATATCGGCTTGCGATCGCCCCTGTTCATCCGGTTCTCCGTATGTCAATCCATATCGTTTCATAATCGGCAACAATTGTTCTGCCACATAGGTTTTATCGGTTTTTCCGGCAATCCATAACATAGCCTGAGGGAACTTTTCCTTGAGCTGACCAAAGGCCTCAACGACCAGATCAATGCCTTTATATTTGACGAAGCGCCCAGCGTACATAAAGGTCGGATTAGGCTCCTTCGTTAAAAATTGTTCACGCGGCCAATGATCAAACTCAATGCCTTCCGGTAAAAGATGGACACAATCCGGGTGAAAGCCCAGCTTAAGTAGATCATATCGAGTAGACGGAGATACCGTAAGCGTCCGATCCTTACGAGCCAGCTTAAGCATCAAAGGCTCCATATGAAACCCAATAACATTTAGCGGGAATTTGGCGTTCTCAAACCATATTTCCCTTGTTAGCTGATGTATGAAAAAAATTCGTTTGGATGCCTCCACCCAAAATCGGGTAAAGAATTGATGCGTATTTGCCTGGTTAATCACATAGTCGATCTTCCCTCGATGACGACGGTAATAGCGCATCGCATAATAAATAACACTGTATATGTTCCCTTTTCGAATATACGTAATACCGTCAATAACTTCATGCTCAGGCATCCCCTCAAATTGGGGTGAAAAATGAATGAACTGGAAGCGGCCTTGCTGTGAGCGTTTAAGCATTTCGTGGGTGAAAATTTCTGCTCCCCCGCTTTTAGGTGAACGAATGTCACGCCAGGAAAGCAATAGAACTACGGTTTTACCGTCCTGTTCATGTATGGTATTCATGGGGTAAATCCCCCTTTATCTTTATTTTGAACAAATGCACATAGGCGTCTATCACAAAGTAGAGAGCCATAGCCCCGTAAACTATGAACTCAGATAGCAAAAAATCTACCGGATCTGTGTGGGCAATATGAAAGGCTACTAATAAAGCAGCGGCTCCTGCCATCAGACTGAACATAAATTTGCGTCTGCCCACCAATACGTGCATATGCACAAAAAACAGCACGATGGAAAATAGCCAGTACACCCATCCTCCCCATGGAATATAGGCCTCGGCCGATTGGTAAGAGACTCCGAATAATATGGGAATAGAGGAAGGGAACACAAAGGTCGTGCCCACATATACACAGATTGCAGCTATAACCATTAAACCGGCATAGACGGCAATCAACTTGCCCAAAGCTTGGCGGTCATGCCCCTGCGCACCGATCTTTGGAATAAAGGCAGCAATTAGGCTATACGAAACGTAATAGACCAACTGGCTGTACTTCAGCGCAATGGCATAGCTACTAGCCTGCTCGGGAAAGTAATGCTGTACATACAACATGTCGATGGAGATACAAAACAAAATAAATAAATTCGTCACAAGGCTATCGGTGAAATCCTGACCCAATGATTTCCATAGCCCAGAAGGGATATGTTCTCCACTGTATGTGAAAAGGGACAAGCCACGAGCCGAAACGATCCAGCCGTGGAGCAGCGACAGCAACATTCCTCCACAGCTCGCTAACAGTAGCGCTTCCAGCTTTAACCCTAGTGCAGCCAGAACAAAAAACAGGCTCAACTTCCCTAATACCTCAATGTAATAGTTCACATTGAGCGCCAACATGCGTTCCCTGCCTTGTAAATCTCCGCGGCACGAACTCACAAGAATATGCAGTCCGATCAAGCCATACAGCATGAACAGCGGGCCGGATTCGACGCCTAATAGCGAACGCAGTAACGGATGAAAGATGAGTAAAATGATCATGGCAAGCACGGTTAGCACCAGAGGTGCTTTGAGTAATAGAGAACCGAGCGGTAAGCTTCGTAGCGCAAGCTTTTGGTCTCCCTTAGAGACCAGTTTGGCGGTTAATAGCTGGATGGATAAACCCAAAACGGATAAAAGTGCAAAAAGTGCCAGCAGCGCATTCGCCTGGCCATAAGCTTGTCCGGTAAGATACCAACTCGCTGCAATGTGGAAGAAAAAATTAAATCCGTTAAGCAGCACATTAAAGAGAGGAAACATCAACGATCGCAATCGGTTGTTCACGTTGTTATCTCACCCGCCGATCCAGTCGCCAAATATCAATGATGGAGCGCAAAAAACGAATAGAATCCTTCCAGACATGGATGTGCGAGCCATCCCGGTCAATACATTTGACGGGTAATTGCAGCACACGAAGCTGGAGTCGCTTGGCAATAAACATCATTTCTAGATCCAGCGCCAGTCCGAGCTGTTCCTTTAAATGCGGAAACATCCGTTTCACTGCAACCGAACTCATCACTTTAAGCCCAGTCTGGGAATCCACCACACCTGTGGGTAAAAAAGGACGGGAAATGACCCGCTTACCAAAGCTGACGACAGATCGCAATAAAGATCGATTCTCAGCGGTCATATCCTTGGTTCCGATCACGACATCATAATAGCCCTGCTGAACAACATTAATCATTCTGGCAATATCCTCAATAAAAAAGGAGTCATCTGCGTCCACAAATACATAGTAATCCGCACCAATGGTCCGCATCCCTTCCAGATACGTCCCTGCCTTACGTGTATTGCGTCCCAATTCCCTTGTTTGAAGCAGCGGGCTAAGATTCTGATTAATCCGGTTTACGGACAAGTCCGTGGCTGCCTCCAGCGCTTTAATCAAGGCATTCGTACCATCGTGGCTGCCATCATCAATGAGATAAATCGAACCTTCAATAATATGGCTGCGGATAAAGGCTTGCAGTCGTTCAGCAAAGGTTTTGACATGAACAAAACGTTGCTCTTCGTTATATACAGACAAGATAAATGCAATATGTTGGCTTTTGGTCGAATACTCGGGATAGAGCAAGCTTTGTATTTCCGAAAGCATTTCTTCGGTGTCATTGGCTTGCCAAAATAGCAGGCGCAAACGGCCTACTCCGGTGATTTGCACCATATGCTGATCACTGAACGGAATTGTTACATCCGTCACCAATAACAATGGCATTTGCGGAAATTGGCTACGGATCTGATTGGCTTTCTGCACCGCCTGCCCCGGCTCCCTATAATCAATCAGGCAACAACATGCGTTCTCGTAGACTGAAGCTGCCTCCGTGTCCTCGCACTGTATATATTGGTAAAAACAAATCACATTGGGATAATCAATAGCCCTGTCGTTATCGCTAAAAATGGCTATAGGTCCCTGCACACAAACCTCTCCTTTTCCTCCGAATAGTTCTATTTTGTTGAAAAAGAATTAAGAATGTTTGCTTATAGGAGTTAAATTAATGTCCAAATACTTCATATTTCCTTAACAAAATAGCTGACACTCCATGATATATAAGGAGATAAGAGAAGAAAAACTGATTTTCATATTTAATAAAAACAGAGTATTTAGACCTGATACATCAGAACCAAAACCATCAGAATTAGTTAGCGCATCTATATTGAAAATTAGTTCTTTTAGATCAATAGAAGGAAATATATATGGTTATTTTGTCATAGATAAATGCAAGAATAAAACAGATTTGCACGTCCATACTATGGACAACATGTCATCTTTCGTTATGAATAGTTATGAAAATGAAGAGAAGGAAGGTCTTTCTATGGAAGCATTTTATGTCAATCGCGATGGGTCATTATCTACTCCATTACGGGGAAAGGATGTGTTGGCAAATCCCCTTTTGAACAAAGGTGTCGCTTTTACAGAAGAAGAACGCAAAGAACTGGGTTTGGAAGGAATCCTTCCTCCAACCGTCCTTTCATTGGAGAAACAGAGCGTACGGGCATATCAGCAGTTTCTGGCACAACCCACCATGTTGCGTAAAAATGCTTCTCTCAACGACCTTCACAACCGAAACGTCGTACTCTACTACCGGCTGCTAACCGATCATTTGAGTGAAATGCTGCCCGTAGTCTACACGCCGACCGTAGGAACCGCGATTCAAGAATATAGTCACGAGTACAACCGCCCTGGAGGCGTATATTTGTCGATAGATAACCCGAACGGTATTGGACAAGCATTCCATAATTCTGGTTTGAGCGGCCATGATGTAGATCTGATCGTCGTGACAGATTCCGAAAGTATTTTGGGGATTGGTGACTGGGGCGTCGGGGGGATTAACATCGCTATCGGCAAGCTTGCAGTGTATACGGCTGCGGCAGGCATTCATCCCGGGCGGGTGCTGCCAATTGTACTGGATGTAGGCACAAATAATGAAAAGTTGCTGAATGATCCACTGTACATCGGAAACCGCCATAAACGGGTTCGCGGAGAAGCCTATAACCAGTTTATTGATACTTTTATCAGCAAAACGTTAGCGCAATTCCCGAAGGCGCTTTTACATTGGGAAGATGTGGGTAGCGTAAATGCGCGCCATATTATAGATAAATACGGTCAAAGCATACTCACCTTCAACGATGATATACAAGGTACAGGAGCGGTGACCCTGGCTGCGATTCTTTCGGCGGTGGGTGTCACCAAGACCCCGCTGCGTGAACAAAAAATACTTGTTTTCGGCCCAGGGGCTGCAGGAATCGGTAATGCTGATCAAATTCGGGGTGCTATGATCGAGGACGGCCTTTCCGCAGAAGATTCCTTCAAGTCCTTTTGGGCCTTTGATTATCGCGGGCTGTTAATGGAAGATATGGAAGACGTATTGGAGTATCAGAAACCATATGTGCGCAAAAAGGATGAAGTCAGCTCATGGACCCGGTCGGGTGACGGCAAAATACCACTGCTAGAGGTCATTCGTCAGGTGAAGCCTACGATATTGATTGGAACTTCCGGTGTAGCAGGTGCCTTTTCTGAAGAGATCATCAAGGAGATGGCGAAACATGTAGAACGCCCGATCATTATGCCCATGTCCAATCCTACAAACCTTGCAGAAGCAGTACCCGAGGATTTAATCCGGTGGACCGATGGCAAAGCACTGATTGCAACCGGAAGTCCTTTTGAGCCCGTCACCTATAACGGTACGAAATTTGAGATTGGACAGGCGAACAATGCCTTTGTTTTTCCGGGACTGGGTCTGGGTGCGATTGTGGTTAAAGCCAAAAGGATTACCCCTGCGATGTTTACAGCGGCAGCAGTTGCTGTTGCCAATGGTGTAGATTCGAATACGCCTGGCGGTGCGCTACTCCCTCATATCCGAAAATTACGCGAAGTTTCGTACGCTGTTGCGATTGCGGTTGCAAAAGCCGCGATACAGGATCAGGTAGCCCAGGCGCACATTTCAGATGTGGAACAAGCTATACGAGATGCAATGTGGAAACCGGAATATGCCAAGGTCAAAGCAGTGGAAAATGTAATTCATCACCCTCACTAAGCCCAAAACACCTAACTAGAGGAAATTTCATATTTTGCACACTATGTTTGACATAGCGTATGAACGTATGTACAGTAATAGTCAAAAGAATAGAAGTCCACTAGGGGAGCCGCTATGGCTGAGACAAGAACGTATCTTGGACCCTTTGAACCTGATCTAGTTCGTACTAGCGTAGGAAAGTGGAGCCTTCGTATATAAGGTTTCAAACGCTTTTTTTGCGAATTGGACCTATTGTTGAAGCCGCTCCCATTTTTCCGGGGCGGCTTTTTAGCGTTTTCCGGAATTGTTTTCTTACAGGACTTCTTGCTCTTCAATTAGATGGAGGTGGGGAAATTGAGTTTTACAGAAGAACTCCGTCGGCAGGCGGACGGCATTTTTCAAGCGATTTTTGAGCACCCCTTTGTGAGAGGTATTGCTGAAGGAAGTTTGACAAGGGGACAGCTGATTCACTATGTAAAACAGGACTTTGAATATTTGAACGCCTACATGCGGATATACGGCATCGCAATCTCCAAATGCACGAATCGGGAGGATATGGCTGTATTAAATGAACAAATCTCTTTTATTCTCCACAGCGAGGTTCATCCGCATCAAAATTTCTGTGCTGTCGCAGGGGTGACCTATGAAGAGTTGCAGGGATATCCGCTCGCTCCGTCGGCTCATCACTATATCCGTCACATGCTGACGGTTGCGCATGAGGGTAGCCTGGGCGAGATCTTGGCTGTGCTGCTGCCATGTATGTGGACGTATGCCGAGATTGGTCGCAGGCTGCTGGATGAAGTAAAGCCGGATGAGTCTCATCCGTTCTATGAATGGATTGGCTTCTATGGAGACCAGCTTGATGATACAACACTCAAGTTCCGAGAACGTGTAGATGCTTGGGCGGAAGACGCAACGGCTGCTGAGCGGGAGCGGATGATTGAGCATTTTATACTGAGCTGCCAGCTGGAATATAAGTTCTGGGACATGGCTTATAAGCAGGAAGAATGGCCGGTCCAGATGCAGGCAGCGGTCTTGGAATAGTCAGCCTGGCGATTCGATGTGTGAAGTACGTTTAATGCCCTGTTGAACCACCAACTATAGAGAGGATAATCATTATGAGTACATGGAAAAAAAGTTATTCGGATCTCCTGACGAAGGTACAAAACAGCAAACCCCTCGTTCACAATATGACCAATGTGGTAGTCACCAACTTTACGGCCAACGGTCTGTATGCATTGGGCGCCTCCCCGGTGATGGCCTATGCACCCGAGGAAGTAGCAGATATGGCAAAAATAGCAGGCGCCGTCGTGTTAAACATCGGTACACTGAACCGCGAACTGGTGGATGCCATGATCATTGCTGGACAATCGGCGAATGCACACGGTGTTCCGGTGCTGCTAGATCCGGTCGGTGCGGGAGCAACGAGCTTTAGAACTGAATCGGCACTGCGAATCCTGAGTGAAGTCAAAATCTCATTGGTGCGGGGCAATGCAGCCGAAGTCGCACATCTTGTTCGAGAAGCGCGTGAGATTAAAGGCGTAGATGCCGGTGACAGTGCTGACAGCGGCCATGTCGATCTGGCAATTCGGGCTGCTCGAACGCTCAATACGATGGTTGTCATTACTGGAAAAGAGGACGTCATCACCGATGGGGCCGAAGCACGAATGATTAGCGGCGGAGACGCGCTCCTCACGAAGGTAACCGGAGCAGGCTGTCTGCTGACCTCTGTTTTAGGTGCCTTTGCAGCTGTTGAACCCAACCTGCTGCTCGCAGGTACAGCAGGTTTGGCATTTTACGGTGCAGCAGCTTCTCGAGCCGCAGCACGTACCGCAGAGCTGGGGCCCGGTAGCTTCCAGATTGCCTTTCTCGACGAGCTGGCCAAACTGCATACAGGTTCACTAGAGGGGCATGTCTCGATCCATGAAGCCGGAACAACAGTAGCAGGTGGTGCGCGATGACAGACGTTCGTGTACCCAGAGCGCTGACGATTGCTGGTTCGGACAGTGGCGGCGGGGCTGGAATTCAAGCTGATCTCAAAACCTTTCAAGAACTTGGCGTGTACGGCATGTCGGCTATTACAGCCGTTACCGTACAGAATACCTTAGGAGTCCACGGCGTATATCCGCTACCAGAGGAAGCAACAGCGGAACAGATCGAAGCCGTAGGATTAGACCTTGGAGTGGATGCCCTGAAGACTGGCATGCTGTTTAATGCCGGCATCATCCGTCTTGTGAGCGAGCAGATCCGAAAGTTCGGCTGGAAAAAGGTCGTCGTCGATCCCGTGATGATTGCCAAGGGAGGCGCTGAACTGCTGCAGCTGGAAGCGGTGCAGGCTTTGAAGGACGACCTGCTCCCCTTGGCCCTGGTCGTTACACCGAATATCCCGGAGGCGGAAGCCCTGACAGGGATCAGTATCCATACGATGGAGGATCGCCGCGAGGCTGCGAGACATATTAGCAGTATGGGACCAAAATTCGTTGTGATCAAGGGCGGCCACGCTGACGAGAGCGAGAACAGCGGACAGATTGTTGACCTGCTTTTTGACGGAACCGCCTTTATAGAGCTGAGCGGCAAGCGAGTACGGACTGTCCATACACACGGAACAGGGTGCACCTTCTCGGCAGCGATTACCGCGGAATTAGGGAAAGGGATGTCTGTACCGGAGGCTATCTCGAATGGTAAAGCCTTCATCCAGGCGGCGATTGAGAATACGTTGTCTCTGGGACAGGGACACGGCCCAACCAATCATTGGGCCTACCGACGTCGTCAGGAGATGCTTCTATGAGCGGCAGAATATTGTCAGAGGTGGTGCGCCGCCATCTACAGATATACCTGGTGCTTGGAAGCGTGAATTGCCTCGCGGAACCAGGCTGGGTCGTGCAGGAGGCTCTGGCTGGCGGGGCAACCATGGTCCAGTTCCGAGAAAAGGGTCTCGGCGCGTTAACGGGCGTTCCTATGTTCGAACTTGCGCGCCAGCTACAGGAACTGTGCCGTCACGCTGGTGTCCCCTTCATCATCAATGACGATGTGGAGTTGGCTCTTGAACTCGACGCCGACGGTGTTCACATCGGTCAGGACGATGAATCCGCCGATTCCGTCCGCGAGCGGATCGGAAATCGAATTTTAGGCGTCTCCGCCCATACCATTGAGGAAGCACGTCGAGCCATCCTGCAAGGTGCTGATTATCTCGGCGTCGGGCCAATCTATCCCACCATCTCGAAAGATGATGCCCATGCCGTACAGGGACCGGCAATTTTATATGAGATGCGTAAAGCGGGAATTGATGTGCCGATTGTTGGGATCGGAGGTATTACAGTGGACCGTGTTGAGGAAGTCGCACGTGCAGGTGCAGATGGTGTAGCGGTGATTTCAGCCGTGACACAGACAGAGCAGGTTAGAGGTGCGGTCAAGGAATTAAAGAAAAATATGGTCTCATTTCTCAATGATCCGATCTACATGTTTGATATTGATTCAACAAATCATCCAGCTTTTTAGATTGTTCTATTACTTTGGGATGTGTTAAAAATCCATACTTTTTCTGGACCTGGTACAGTTTCTTCCTAGCTCGTTCGACACAAAGTAAAGTCACACTTTGATTCATCAGCATGATCCCTCCTATATGTCATATTTTATAACAAAAAGACGTTTTTTGGATTTTCAAATGATGCGCCTAACAAAAAAAGAACATCCCAAAAGTTTGCATAAACAGCGAAGCCCCAAAATCCACGTAAAAAAGCCTCCGTCTCCACTAATAAAGCGGGACCGAGGCTCTTTTTCATAAAAAGATTCAATGAATATTAGAACATACAACCTAACCGTTTTAAGCACCTCCAATTTGTACTTGAGGCGTTATTCTTTGATTTTGGTTATGCGACTGAACAGGCATTGATAAAATAAACAAGAAGCTAGCTGCGATGACCAGCAGAATCATTTTTTTCAACATTGTCTAACCACACCTTTTCTAATAGTTTGAAATACTCTTCCCTTGTTTCGGGAAGCGCATGTGCTTGGAAATGTGCAAAAAGTCCCGTACAGTTTATAAAATAAGTCTCATTATTTAGTATGTGGGCTTTTACCAATGCATATATTAAGTGTTTAAAGCCATCATTGAACATTCCCCGTCTTAAATAGTAATAAGCCAGTTCATAACCAAACCATGCAAAATAATCCGGCATCACTTGTTGGGTGTACATATCAGTAGATTGTGATAGCAGAGCAAAAGAATTAATCTCCACTTCAAAACGTGAAAGGACATCATTGATATCTATTGCATATCGGTTAGCAGCTATCATAACGTTCAGCAACTTGGATAGCTTTTCATTCTCGGTAGTGATTGATGTGGATGCAATATATTCAACATAATGAGGAAGCACATTCGTATCTCCAGATAGGAGTTTATTTACATAAATATTACCTTCTGCCCAATGCTTGAACAAGTTGACCCAGTGTTGAGTTTTCTGGTCTGTCTCGATCACCCAATCTAAATCTGCGTAGGCATTTGTAAATTGTAATGCTTGCTGATAATCGCCTTGGGCTTCACAGACACTCGCACACAGTAAATCAGCATAGGTAATGTACACAAACATCGGGCGACTCAGCCTCTTTTCAGACTCCTCCCACTCTCGCTTTTTCTGTTGATGTTTCAAAGAATATTGGATCTCCGCTTTGGCTCTCATTTTTCGAGCAGTTGCATCGAGCTTGTCCCATTCACGCAGAGAACGATACACATTCGCCAAATCTTTTAACGCATCGAGTTGATCTATTTCATTCAGACGTTCGACAAAGGGTTCAAATCGTGTAGCCGCCTTGAGATTTCGGATCTGATTGTTACCCACCTGAATGGTAAACAGACGATACTGACAGATAGCCAAACGTTCAGAGTGCTGGTACTTCTCGCCTTCCGCAATCCCTTCGTAGAGCAACAATGCAGCATTGTGCTGACCTTGTGCGAATAATTTTTCTGCTGCATCAAATAACTTTGGGGAATATAGAAGGTTGTCCATAATATGTCCCACTACAAGCTGGATAGCATCCAACTTGTCCAGTTCCGCACAGCGAAACAACAACGGCTCAATTCGCCTCCAATCCGGGGAACGCTCAATGATGTAGTTATCTATGTATAGTTCGTAAAAAAAACCTTCTGGTAGTCCCATAGCCCAAGTGATCCGATCAAGCTGATGTATAGCAACAGGACGATCCTTGGCAATCCAATTATTAAGTGTTCTTTGATGAACACCTGAATGTTCGGCAAATTGTGCCAGCGTCAAATTGTTTTCCCCTAAATAATCCTCTAACTTCGTCAAAATCGTAGGTGTATGTCCCAAGTCATAACCACCCTTCATACAAAAAATCCAAATTTTATACTTTCACCTCAAATTATTCACCAAGTTTTAACATGTGTCAACATTTTTCTTCCATTATTCCTACTATATAAACTTGAATATGGAAATTAATAACCACTAACATGAAGTCCCTTTTGGAATCAGGTGGTCGCTCGCTCTACTAATTTGAATTCCAGATGATGTATCGTTTCATCCAGCCCTTCAAGGGCATTGCAAATCATAATGAACGCATTCTCAGCTTGCTTGTCTATCGGATAATGAATCGTTGTTAAATCAAGCAAATGCGATATTTCGGTGTTATCAAAGCCTACTACTGCAAAATCGCTTGGCACAGAAACACCGAGTCTCCGTGCTTCAGTCAAAAGACCTGCTGCCAAATAATCGGTAGAACAGGCAAAGGCGTCCGGCCTGTCTGTTTGTGCTCGTTCTGCCCACCAATGAGCTATTTGTTCACCAGCTTCTATTGAATTTAAATCATAAAAATGTGGGAAGGCCTCAGCATCCAAATCATATTTTTCGCAAAAGTCATGATAAGCTCGAATGCGTTCTTTTGTATTCAACCCCCGCATGCTGCCGTACACATTCACAATTTTCCGATATCCTCGGGCGTACAAATGTTCCAACGCCAGCGTATAGCCCTGATACTGATCCATAAATACAGACGGGATTGCCTCAATGTTTACACGCTGCCAGGTCACAATCGGACCATATTTTGTATAATGCTCAATCACACTCCACTCATTAACGCGAATCATGCAGACCAAGGCGTCCAGTTGCTTTCTCCGCAACATTTCCAGCGCTTCAAGTTCTCGGCCTTTCTCCCCATTCGTAATAAACAGCGCTATATTAAAGCCATGCTCCTGGGCATACATTGTAAATCCACGTACAAATAAACCCAATGAGTCATTAAAAGAAAGTGAAATAATCCCTATAAGCTTGGTCATGCCTTTTTTTAAAGATACCGCATTTAAATTAGGTACATAATCCAGTCGGTCTATGACCTCCTGCACACGCTGTCTTGTCGGTTCACTTACGTACGGATGGTTGTTAATGACACGGGACACCGTAGCCGAGGATACACCTGCCAGCTTTGCAATTTCATGAATATTCGCCATTTTTCTCACCTCGTTCTTCCTATTTTAGCATGTTCGTGTTTAGCATGTTCGTAGCGTCCGCCCTATAATTGTCACCTTCCCAAAATAAGTTTTTTAAAAGCGCTTGACCTGTAATGCATTACAGGGATTACAGTGAATTTGTGCTTAAGAAAGCGGTTTACAAAACATACTTAGGAGGCACTAACTATGAAAAAAGGCATAAAGATTGCAACCATTGGCGGAGGCTCCAGCTATACACCAGAATTAGTAGAAGGCTTCATCAAACGTTATGCAGAGCTTCCCATTCGGGAATTGTGGCTGGTAGATATTGAGGCAGGACGTGAAAAACTGGAAATCGTAGGTGCTATGGCCAAACGGATGGTGAAGGCCGCAGGCATTGATTGTGAGGTACATTTGACGCTGGATCGTCGGGAAGCGTTGAAGGACGCCGATTTTGTAACGACCCAATTTCGGGTAGGCTTGCTGGAAGCCCGGATTAAGGATGAAAGTATTCCGTTAAAACATGGCATGATCGGTCAGGAGACCAATGGTGCCGGAGGAATGTTCAAAGCGTTTCGCACCATACCCGTTATCCTCAGTATCGTCGAAGATATGAAAGAACTGTGTCCGAATGCATGGTTGATTAATTTTACCAACCCTGCGGGTATGGTCACCGAAGCCGTGCTTCGTTATGGTCAGTGGGATAAAGTCATCGGATTATGTAATGTTCCAATCGGCGCGATCAAGAGTGCATCAGCTGTGCTGGACAAACCGGAAGAAGAGCTGTTCTTTAAATTTGCAGGGATTAACCACCTTCATTGGCACAAAGTTTATGACAAAACAGGGGCCGAATTAACAGAGCAAGTCATTGAAGGACTGTACGCTCCGGGTGCAAAGCCAGAGAAGGTCGTTGAAAATATTAAGAACATGCGCTTCCTGTATGATCAAGTTCGTCAATTGAAAATGCTGCCTTGTCCTTACCATCGGTATTACTATATGACGGATAATATGCTCAAGGAAGAATTAGAGGAAGCCAAAAATGAAGGAACTCGGGGCCAAGTGGTCAAACGTCTGGAAGAAAGTCTGTTCGAACTGTATAAAGATCCGAATCTGGATTACAAACCAGAGGAACTATCCAAACGCGGTGGTGCGCATTACAGCGATGCAGCCTGTGAGATCATTAATTCCATTTATAACAACAAAGGCACATTGATGGTAGTTAGTACACGTAACAATGGGGCCATTGATGATGTTCCTTATGATAGCGCCATTGAAGTGAGCAGTGTCATTCGCGCCCATGGTGCTGAACCTGTCAACTTTGGTAAATTCCCACCTGCACAGCGAGGCTTGCTGCAAGTAATGAAGGCAATGGAAGAGCTGACGATTGAAGCGGCGGTCACCGGTGACTATGCAACAGCACTGCAAGCCTTCACCCTGAATCCGCTCGTACCAAGCGGGGACATTGCTCAAACCGTACTGGATGAATTGCTAGAAGCACACAAAGAGCATCTACCTCAATTCTTTGCTCATAAGGAGAAGGCGACGGTATAAAGCTAGCAGCAATCATCCTGCTGGAACACAAAAAAGCTTCCTACATGTAGGAAGCTTTTTGCTATACGTCCCAGGAGTACTTGCTGGGACGTTGGTGTTATTGGGTTTGTCAAATTTATGTGTAGAGGATGTGTAGAATACCTTAATTTTATAATTCCACATTTAAAGCCACCTAGTGTTACTAATATCATAAAACCTTATTATTTCAACATTTAATAGGCTTTTTGACTGTTAAAGATGCTCTTATAAATAAAGGTCCATTCTCACACAACCATTCACACAAGGAGAATCCACCAGGAGCTACAGTCATCTTAGCATAATTGAGCGCAGCAAACTAGAAATCCTCCACTAACAAGGGAAAAGTGCCAGAGCTTGCTGGCATCATCGAAGACAAGCTTCAAGCGACCTGCTCTCCTGAGCAAATTACAGAACGACACCGTCAAGAAGGACAGGAGTTCGTGTGCTTTATAACGATCTATCGCTGGCTGTTCTCCGGCACAAAGGCAAGCGTCAGAAGCCCTCTGAGACACGCCTGTTACGCCAATCTGAAAGCTACTCATGGTGTACAGGTATATTTTGCAGCCCCCTATTCCTCCTGGCAACGAGGCTCAAACGAGAATACCAACGGCCTCTTGCGAGAGTTCTTTCCTAAAGGAACCGATCTCGCTCAAGTTACGGATGAATCCTTACACCATGCTCTGGATCTAATTAACCACAGACCACGTAAGTGTCTGGGCTGGAGAACTGCTCACGAATCCTTTTCAGAAGAACTGTCGCACTTGGCTTGACAATCCGTCATTAAGCTTATTGATAAATTTGTTAGACTTTTTTAAAGTATCATCTCCGTTGAAAAAGCAATAACCGCTTTCCCCGTAATTTGAACTAATACGGGTTTTCCCTGTTCCTTTTTCACATGGACATGCATTGTTCCCTCCCTTTTGATTGCCTCACCTTGTAAAATATTAAAATCAAAAGACTGCTCATTCTTATTTTGCAAAATGTTATAGTGTACCAAATAGGCTCCAAGCGGTCCGTTTGCATTTCCTGTCACCGGGTCTTCAGCTATTCCAATTGCTGGAGCAAACATTCTTCCGTGAACCAATATATCCTCTTGTGGATGTAATGTAAAAACATAATATCCATTACATCCAATATGCTTGCTGATTTCTGTAAGCTTCTGCAAATCAGGTTTTAAACTATGTAGTATTTCATTGGAGTAAATCGGAACCATTACCTTAGAATGACCTGTTGAAGATATTGCAACTGGATATTCCATGCAAATATCTTTACAAGAAATACCTAACGCATTTGCAATCTGACTTCTTATTTCATCATTTAAAGGCTCTGATACAGAAGGTTCTCCCTGTGTCATTACAATAGAATAGTCATCTTCATGCTTTATAACATCAACAGGCAATATACCTGCTTTTGTTTTCTGAATAATTCTTCCAGTTTCAGCTTTTCTCTCAATTGCATAAACATAATGTGCTGCTACTGTTGCATGACCACAAATTGGAACCTCTGTTGTTGGAGTAAAAAATCTTACTCCAACATCATAATTTGAAGAATTTGTTTCAAAAATAAATGCAGTTTCCGAATTATTTAATTCTCTTGCAATTCTCTGCATCTGCTCATCTGTAAGTCCATTTGCATTTGGAACAACCCCAGCAGGGTTGCCATGAAATCTATTTTTTGTAAATGAGTCTACTTGATATATTCTATATTTTTTCATAATTTCGCCTCTATAAATACTAGTTTGTCTGTCTGTTAAAACTGATATTAACATACTTTTTAGGCAGTTTCACTTAAATTAAAAGATATAATATGGCACTTTAATGAAAACGAACTGATCCTTATTATAGAATCGCGCTCTTTTATGGAAGATTGTTATTAAACTAAAGCCGGAGTTAGCTGAAATGGTCTTCTCAATCCTTATCTAAAAATGGAAAAAATATTTTATGATTATAGATACTTTTAGATTATGCCACGCCTGTTGAGTAACTCAATTCATAAAACAAGAGGTGCACTGAAGAAGAACGTGCTGAATCTGAATCAGCCATTCAACAGGTAAGTTTTGAAGAAGAAATAGACGAGAAAATCGCGCAAAGGAAAGAACGGCATGTTGGGGCCATGAGGTCTGATCAGCAACAAATAGCCAATTGAGCAGGACATAGACGATTAGAGCACAGAATAATTGCCCATAGACCGCATTTTCAGTCATGCCCAACAGCGTTGGAATATTCAAATGTTGCTTGATCCAACGAAAGAAGACTTCAATCTGCCATCAAGCCTTATTGATCTGTTTCGACCCCCTGAAGGGGTTGCCCATTTTCTGCTCGTAAAGCGACATGAAGTTTAATAGCTGCACGCTCTCCGTGATAAGGAGCCCAATGGATCGATAGCTACCCCATTGTTCCAACGCAGCCATGCACCAGTATTGGAGTAAATGGTACACCGTAAACTTGCGGGCTTTGTCTTCATAACCTATTAACTTCACAACCCTTTGAACTTCTTCAGGAGTCAGCATGGATTGAAGGATAGATGTAATCGTGATAGAATTTCTCATAAGTTCGTCTTCTTTCGGATTCGTTTGGATGGTACCAACGATTCTGCAGAAAAGACGATCTTTTTTCTGCCATTTTGTGGTTATTCAACAGGCGTGCTACAATATAGGGGTATTAGTTTATATAGCGTGTAAAAATCGTGTGTATAATTTGTGTAAACAGGTGTATTAATCACACCTTTTTCTAACGTTTTCTATCGTAACCCCAATAAAATAAAAAACGCCTCAAACCCTTATATATCAAGGATTTGAAGCATTTTTAATTTCGTTCAAACTTTACATATCTGAACTCTTCGACGTCCCAGGAGGGATTCGAACCCCCGACCGACGGCTTAGCTTACCACTATAGTTTTCACTACTTATACTAGGCACACCAAGTGTTTGAGACGTATTCAATTCGTACTAGGGATTCGGTCAAATTACGTTCTAAGACTGAAAGTATCTTAATCAATACAATAACTCTATTTGACATTTTAATCAATACTAATCGTTTCGTTTTAACGTCCGCTTTTCATAATGGTGTCAGGTACAATCATTCTTAATTCCGAAAACACCAATATATCGGAAAATACCGCCTGTGTATCTGTTATATAAACAACAACTATAACTTCTCTTGAAGAATAGATTTTAACAATTCAATTGCTGGTTCATCTGTTGGATCGTTTGTACCTAACTCACCTTTGAAGGCTTTTGAGAGAACAGCAGACTTGATTTCATCGACATTTATATTCAATAATTCTTTAACTTGAAGTTCCTTATTAAAGAATCCGTCTAATAATTCTACAATTTTCAATTGTTCTTCTAAAGGAGGTAATGGTAATAGAAATTCACTAATCATAGTAGCACTTAAATTTTCTTGATTCCCACCCTTAGCAATACTCCTAAATCTATTATACCCCTCCATAAAATAGTAATATAAATATTCAGGTGTTATATAAGAAGAAGGTAATAATGCACAAACAGCTTGATTACATGTTGCTTCAATATCTAAAATAGCTGCTCGGCCTCTGGTTAAACCTTGTCCATACATCGCCACTAATACCGAATTTTTTGGCAACCATTTAGCTGAACTTTTTTCTACACCTAATTGAGTTATATGTTCTTCTGCTTGAGAAATTCTATTCCATTTAATTTCACCTGTTTTTATCCAAGGTACTTTACCATCTAAATAATATTCTTTAAATGCCTTTTTTGGTGTACCACCAGAAGTTATTTTCAAAACATCACCTAGCTTAACCCATTTCCATGTAGAAGGGATAGAATGTCTAATATCAGTCTCAAGAATCTCGGGATTAATTTTTGCTTTAAAAGTGGTTTCTGATTTCAATTTTTTATATAGACTATGTGCATCTTCTACAATTTCATTTTTTCTAAATGAAGTTGTCAGTTCACCTTTCAAGGCTGCTTCTAAAATCCCTGCACGTCTAAGTTCAAAAGTTTCTTTTGCTTCATCAATCAATTGTTTCGCTTCATCAATTTTAGCAAATAAAATTTCAATTTTATCAGCTATTTTAACCTGTTCACTTTTATTAGGAAGCGGTATATATAATTCTTCTATTCTAAATAGAGCTAACTTCGGTTGAGAGCTTGAAACCGTCGAGAGAAATATTTGTTCTTGTATCTCACTACTTCTAAATAAATAATGTAGAAATTTATTTGATACACCACTACCTAACACTATTTTAGCTGCATTTTCTGTCAAATTTGCTCCATCTAATTCTTTTGGAATTATGCCTGTTTTACCAATAGTACCCGCAATAGAAATATAAATATCTTTTGTTGAAATAGTGTATCTAGAGATTTTAGACGCCGTTTCTTCCTGTAAATACTTGACGTTTTCAATATTTATTGTACTTTCACCGAAATCTGTAACTCTTATATAAGGATAATCAGTTTTTTCATCTGTAAGCTGATGCCCTTTAGGTAGTCTTTTCCCACCTTTTACACTTGCAATACCTTTTAATTTTACCCAAACCCAATTTTCAGGAATCGCATAAGGCTGTTCATCTTCTGGCACTAACGCCTCTTCTAACAACTCATCCAAATTCTTTTTCTTCTTACTCACGATCCTTCACCTCAATCGCTTTCAATTCAGCTACAACTTCACCTAATAAATCCATTGCTTGTTGCAACTTATCAATTGCTTCTTCTGCTGATTCAAGTGGATCTGGTAGGTTATCGTAAGCTGATAATGATTCATCAGCAATTAAACCAATATCTAAATTATCACCTTTTGCTGCAATCGCTTCACGAGTAAATAGATTCCATCGTTCATCTTGTACTTCTGCACGTTTTTCTGATTTATAAGCTTCAACAAACCTATCAAAATGTCTTTCAGTTAATGGTGTACGTTTACCGAATGATGGCATATTTGTACGTAAATCATATACCCAAACTTCTTTTGTATTGCCTTCATCTTTTGTGCCACGTTCGAAGAATAGGACATTCGTTTTTACACCTTGCGCATAAAAAATCCCTGTTGGTAATCGAAGAATTGTGTGAAGATCACACTTATTCATTAAGTCTTGACGGATTTTAGCACCTACACCATCTTCAAATAATACGTTATCAGGTAATACAACAGCCGCACGTCCTGTACCATCTGTTACAAGCGAATTATAAATAAGCTGTAAGAAGTTTAACTGCTTATTCGATGTTTCAAATGTTAAGTCATCACGTGTTGCACGTTCTCCACCCTTTTTTGTACCAAATGGTGGATTTGTTAATACAACGTTAAAATTCTTCATCCACTTACCGTTTGCAGATAAAGTATCGCCTTGTTCTAAACGTCCTTCCATATCATGAAGTAACGCATTCATTAAAGCTAAACGGTGTGTATCTTTTACAAGCTCCATACCTGTGAAAGCTTCTTTCTTTTGGAATTCAGCCTCTTCTGGTGAAAGATCAAAATAATCATCAGTTTTTTCTTTTAAATAACGGTCTGCTGCAATCATGAAACCAAATGTACCTGCTGCTGGGTCATTGCATCGTTCCCCGATTTTTGGATCAATCAGCTTCACCATTACATCGATTAGTACACGTGGTGTGAAGTATTGTCCTGCACCCGATTTTTTCTCACTCGCATTTTTTTCAAGTAAGCCCTCGTATAAATCTCCTAAACCTTCTTCTTTTGCGTTGTACCAATCTAACTCATTAATTGATTTCAGCAATTTCTCGAGGTTTTTTGGCTCATCAATACTTGTTGATGCACCGCTGTAAATTTGACGTAAACGTTCATTTTTAACTTCACTCTTTCCAAGCTCTAATAGTAACTCTTGATAAAACTCTTTTAATTCAATTCCTTCTTTCGAAAGTAAATCATCCCAACGGTAACCTTCAGGGATAACCTCTTCCATTTCTTGCTCTTTCATCATTTTTAAAAATAAGATATATGTTAGTTCAGTTACATATTGCTGATATGTAATCCCATCATCACGTAATACATTTGCTAAGCCCCAAAGTTTTGAGACGATTTCTGTGTTATTCATGTTTTTCCTCCATACTTCTTTTTAATCTTTGTACATTATAACCTTTCTAGGTTAATTGCTCTATTAGAAAAGGAGTTCCAATATTAGAACTCCTTAACACATCATTAAATAATCCGTTTAGCTGTCAGGATGGTAAATAATTTACCACAGCTTTTTAACTAGCATATAAACTCTCATTAATTAACTTCACAATTTGATCGACTTCTTCACCTAGTTCTTTCTTCAAACGATTATATCCTCCTTGACTTTTAAACGGCTCTTCTGAAAAAGCATCTTGTGGATTAGGTGAAAGAACAGGCATTTCAATTAATTGCTTCTCTATACGCTCTAACCATTTACGCTGTCTAGGTGTCCAATCATGCATCGAATACACTTTTTTCATCGCATTTTTCACACGTGATTCAGTCGATACTAATGCCTCTCCCAATGCTGCTTGACGAATAAAGCTAATAATATCAGCCGCAATCTCTTCATTCTTCGCTTGTTTCCATGCTGTTTGTAAATGATCTTGCTTAAAGTGCTTTGTTGCTAAAATAACTTCAATTTCACGTAAGTCTTTACGAGTTAAGTCTTTCGGTCGTGTACACACAATTTGAAGTGCAGGGATTTCATTCATATTTTCTCGAATGAACTGTACAAAACCATCTAAATAATCGGTTGGTCGCTCGTTACCTTCCCCGTACCCACGTTTTACATCCGTCACTTCATCTTCATGATTTGCAATGACTTGTAGCTCTTTCTTCGTTTTATATGTCGCTACATAATCAAACAATACGCTATGATTCTGTGCTTGCTCAGGTGTGTAGGTTTGTAATTCTTTCGCCCATTCATCTACTGTTACACCTTTTGAAAGCTGCTCAAATTGTCGTTTTGCCTCATCATTGAATGTTTGTTTCTTACGTTGCACCTTTGCCACTAATTGATCTAAAAAGTGCTGTGCCTCATCTTGCGTCTCTGCTTGTATAAAGGATTCATGCAGCTCTCCTATTGTTACCTTTTGCTGCTTCACAACAGGCTTCATATCTGTATATTGCTGTAACTGATTATAGATTCCCACCGCATCAAAAATACGGAAATGAGATTTTTCAATCTCTGGACATAAACGAGTAGCACGCCCTAACATTTGATCGTATAGAATACGTGACTTTATACGGCGTAAGAAAACAATGTTTGTAATCTTCGGTACATCAATACCTGTCGTTAGTAAATCGACTGTTACGACAATATTTGGTAAGCGTTCATTTTTGAAACGTTTAATCATTTCATTTGGTTGATAAATCGAACCTGTAATTTTAACAATTGCATCATCTGATACATCATCACCATTTTCTGCAAATGCTTCCTTTAGTAAACGAACGATTAAATCAGCGTGTTGATCTGTTGCTGCAAAAATTAATGTTTTTTCTTCGCTTTCTGGATCAATATAATCAATTAATTTTGTTAAAACTGCCCGGTTAAAGCCTTCTGTAATCACTCGTTTGTTAAAATGCTCTACTTCAAATTTCAGTTCATCCTCTAGCTGCTCTAAAATGATTTCGCCTTCTTCTGGATCATAAACCTCTACTTCTTCGCCTTTTTCAAACGAAATACCATGCTGTTGTAATTCCGTTTCGAATAAATAAGGTGGCTCATGGTCGACTAAATAGCCATCTAAAACCGCTTCTGTATAAGAATATTTATAAATCGGTGAACCAAAAATTTCTGTCGTATGAAGTGCTGGTGTAGCTGTCAGACCAAGAACTGCCGCATCGAAATAATCAATAACTCTACGGTATTGACTTACATAATCATTTTGATCTCGGAATAGTAGCTCATCATCTGTCATTTCTCGGTCACTTGTATAACCTCGGTGTGCTTCATCGACAATAATAAAATCATATTGTCCAACAGAAGGTAATTGCTCTTGATCGTTATAAAACAAGCGTCTTACCATACCTTGAACTGTTGCAATTTGCACCTTTGTTTCCACATCTGGTGTCATATCTTCAAGTGATTTCACATCATAAATCGATGAAAACGGTAAACCATTTTCCATCTTAGAATCTTTTAAAGCGTCTGCCGTTTGTTGACCTAATGAATTACGATCGACTAAAAATAATATTCTACGACATTTCTTCGCTTTAATTAAACGATACATAAGAGCGATTGCTGTACGTGTTTTCCCTGTACCTGTTGCCATTGCAACAAGCATTTTTCTAGCTCCTTGCATTAATGCTTCTTCTACTGCTAATACCGCTTTTTGTTGGTAATCACGTAAACCAAACTTCGTAATATCCTCGTTTTTTAAGCTTTCATTTGCTCGTCTATCATCCACGTCTAATAGCATCTTTAAATCTGATGGTGAGTGCCAACCTTCTAAAGCATGAGATCGCTTCGTTTGATTACGTGCATCCCAAAACCAAATACCCGATTGATCTTCAAGCTGTCTTAAATACGGTCTACCATTAGAAGCAAAAATAAACGGCACTTTATATTCTCCATTTGGTGGCAATAATTCAATACCTTCTATTGCTTGTACTTCACGTGCATATACTTTTGCTTGGCTTTCAAGTGCCGATGGAATATCACGATGCTTTGCTTTTGCTTCGACAATACCGACCAATTGCAGCCCAATGAATAAAGCATAATCCGCATATTTCGAACCAACTTTCCATTCTGCTATCGCCATATTTTTATTTTTTTCGGGCATCGTTTTATGTTTCTTTTGATTATATTTTTCTGTATCAACAAGCCAGCCAGCTGCACGTAATTTATCATCAATTAAAATACGTGTTTGAGCTTCTGATAAACGATGCTTTTGAATATGTAGCTTTGATTTTTCTTTACGTCTTACACGTACATCTTTTGTAATTTCATCCTTTGTAATTGTATCAAGCTGCGTTAGAAGTTCTTTTTCCTTTTTAGCAATTTCTTCTTCTAAAGCTTGCACCTTCAATTGAAGCTCCTTAGAACTCTCTTCTCTCTCTGGCTCTCTATATGTAGGTGCGACAAATTCCCAATCAATATATACTTCCATAAACCAAATCGAGATTTGATACGCTAATGCTAGTAACTGTTTTGCTTCTTCTGTCGTACCATAGGATGCTTCATGAGAAGCGGTATTCCCTTTTCTGCGTAACGTGTGGAATATATCTAACATTTCTGGCTCTGCTAATCCTTCTTTTTTCATTGTATTTAAACGGTCTACTTGCCTTGTATCATACGCTTCACGAATGTTATCAGATGCTAAAACAGCTTTTGCAATTGATTCACCTAATAAACGTAATTTCATAATGGAAGTATGCGGATCATTATATAAATTATGCTCGGCACTTTCTCCAAGCTTCGCTAATACTTCCCATTCTCCTTTAAAAAAAGAAAAGTTACTCATTATCATCATCCACCACTTTTCTAAGTATTTGATCTAATTGTACTATAATAGGAATTATTGGACTAGGAGAACAAACATTTCAATAAAGCTTATCGTTTCGAAATTTTAGTCGTAGTATGTGTTCAGAGCGAGTCTGTAAAATATATTGTGTAAACTCTCAAACCCATTAAAATGGAAGTAAGGGAAGGTTAGAGAAACACATAGGACTTTGGTCAAAGGAGCAACTTCGGAAATTTATTAAGGTGAACAACTTAATCACTACACAAGATATCGAACGTAACTGGCATCGAAGAGCAAATCATTGCTCTGTATGCCAAAGGCATCAGTACCAGAGAAATTCAGGATCATTTAGGACAGATGTATGGTATTGAAGTGTCTCTTACGCTTATTTCCAATGTTACAAATAAGATTGTCCCTCTCATTAAAGAATGGCAGAATCGGCCTCTTCAAGGTGTTTATGCAGTCGTCTATCTGGATGCCACCCACTTCAAGGTCAAACAAGACGGGGCCATGATCAACAAGGCCGCCTACATGGTCATTGGCATCGATTTGGACGGAAACAAGGATGTGCTAGGCATGTGGATTGGTGAAAATGAGTCCTCAATTCTGGCTGAGTGTGCTGAATGAACTCAAGAATCGTGGAGTTCAAGACATTCTCATTATCTGCGTGGATAACTTGTTCGGGTTCTCTCAGGCAATTGCAGTCTGCTATCCCAAACTGAAATCCAAAAGTGTGTCATTCGCCAAATCCGTAGCTCCACTCGGTAGTTTCGTACAAGGATATTAAGAAAGTAACTGCCGACTTAAAGCCCATTTACAAGGCAGCTACCGAAGAAGGCGCCTTACTTAAACTCGACCGTTTTGAGCAGGTCTGTGGAGCCAAATATCCCCTTATTATCCGTTCTTGGCGAACCCATTGGGATGAGCTCGCTACCTTTTTTAAATACCCGCTAGAGATTCGCAGACTCATCTACACCACCAATAGGATTGAGAGTTACCATCGCCAACTTCTTAAGGTGACGAAAGGAAGAAGCATCCTTCCTACCGATGAAGCCTTACTTAAGATGCTCTATATGGCTACCATCGACGTCACTCAAAAATGGACAGGTCGTGTCCAAAACTGAGGCCAAATGTTGCTCCAGATGTCGGTCTTTTTCCCCGATCGGGTCGGTCAACACTTGCGATAAATCGCTACTTCCCCCTCGGGGGAATCTGTGCCTAAAAGAGTTTTCACAAAACTTTTGACAGACCCTCCTTTTCAGAGGAACTGTCCCACTTAGCTTGACAATCCGTAATATAAAAAAAAGGGATTCTGCATCAGTGACCGAAGCCCTGACCGAAGCCCTAATTTCTCACAAATCCATTTATCAACGGTTTGTGACTGATTTAATTACGTCCCAGGAGGGATTCGAACCCCCGACCGACGGCTTAGAAGGCCGTTGCTCTATCCAGCTGAGCTACTGGGACAAGATGGTGATCAATAAAACCTTATGTATTCAGCGCATTGATTATTATATCACATTTCGGGCAACTGTCAAAAGCATTTTTTTATGATATAGGGAAGTGGGCTGCAAAAGGAATCATTTGGACGCTAACGGGGTATTATGTACAAAGAACCATGCATAAAGGAGGGGTTAATCTGTGAGAGGTCTTTTGTCGTCACTTTGTTATTTCAGCATTTTCTTCGCACCTTTTCTAGTGCCTGTCATTGTGTGGATTGCAGTACGGGACGAATATGTTCAGGGATATGCAAAAAAAGCTATTTTATCGCATATTTTCCCCATTATTGCGGCAATTCCGCTAGTGTATTTTATTATTACGGCGAATCATGCAGGTTCAGTGATCGGTTTTGTGCTGCTATTCGTAGTGGTCTATCTCGGGGTTTTTGTTTATAACATCTACAAAGGGATTATGACGCTGCGTGAAGCGGCTTAGTTCAAAAAGAAGCCTCCTACATACCGCTAATTTGGCGGGATACGGAGGCTTCTTTAGGGTCATTTTTGATGAGTTGCTGTTGCTATTTGGTTCAATGGCTGCTTATTTATTCCCAAAGCGTTTAGGACTTCTCCGTACTTCATGTCTTACGTTTTTCTCCAGCACTTCTTCCGCGAACTCATTGTTATGAATATAACTGCTGCCTTTATTTTTCTTATAATTCGCTTTGCCGTCTATGATTTCCCCCTCCTTTCACGCTGATCCGGCGATGGCGCCGGGGCCCAAATTAACAAAAGCCGAGGCATAGCACACCATATCCTCATGCCCCGAACTCCTTGGCGAACTCTGTGCTGAGCTGCCCGTAGGAGAGCAGTTCTTTTTTAAACTTCTCTCGCTCCTCACCAGCAGTAATGTGTGTAGAGTCGGTAAAAGCCTTGTCTGTCACTTCCTCAAATGCCGAATGCAGATTATTGTCGTACCAATCCAGCTCCAGATCGGCGTCATTGCGGATGATCCGTACCATGTCATAGTCATGCTGACCATCCGTCTGATCCTTGGCCGTGATATAGACCAGCAGTTCCGGGTCATCTGCGGCACCGGGCCGCACCTCTACCTCAGCGCAGCGCACTCCGTCAAGTTCAGTGAAGCGGCGTATTTTGGCATCCTTGATGTAGTACATGGTCTCCCTCCTTCCTTGCGAGTAGACGGGTTGCCCCATCTGTAGTTTTCGGAACGGACAGACATTTTATGCTTCATTTCGGCATATATACTGATGAACTGGGGATTTAGTTTTTGATTCATTCCAACACTGGATGAACACGACAAAGAGAGGATGAACAGACATGTGCGGAATTACAGGTTTCATACAGTGGAACGGAGACTTAATGCATCAATCTGAGCTGCTGCTGAATATGACACAGACGCTCTCTGATCGCGGACCGGATGCTGCGGGTACCTGGATATCCAACCCGTGTGCCTTCGGACACCGAAGACTGAGCGTTATGGACCCGGAAAATGGCGCTCAGCCCATGATCCGGCAGCTAGAGGATATCACTTATACGATTGTATATAACGGGGAAATATATAACGCGCCTGAGCTGAAAAAAGAGCTGCAACAGCGCGGGCATTTTTTCCGTACACAATGCGACACGGAGGTGCTGCTCGAATCCTATATCGAATGGGGCCCCGAATGTGTGGATCGGTTAAACGGCATTTTTGCGTTTGCGGTCTGGGATAGTGAGCGGGAGCAGGTATTTCTGGCACGGGATCGGCTGGGAGTGAAGCCGTTATTTTATAGCCAGACCGAAGAAGTATTCGTATTTGGCTCAGAACCCAAAGCACTGCTCCAGCATCCAGCGGTAGAGGCAGCAGTAGACGCCGAGGGATTGGCCGAAATTTTTATCATCGGGCCTGCACGTACCCCCGGACACGGCGTCTATTCGTCCATGAAGGAGCTACGCCCCGGGCATACGCTAACCTACAGCCGCGACGGCGTGCGCATTCAAGCCTACTGGACACTGGAAAGCATTGCGCATGAGGATAACACCGAAGAAACAGCACTTAAGGTACGAGAACTGTTGCTGGATACGGTGGAGCGGCAGCTCATTTCGGATGTTCCAGTCTGCACCTTATTGTCTGGCGGGCTGGATTCAAGCGCTCTATCCGCATTAGCTGTCGATTATTACAAACGTACCGGGCAGGGACAAGTTCATACGTATTCGGTCGATTATGTGGATAACGACAAGCATTTTAAAGCCCATGCGTTTCAACCCGGAGCCGATGCCCCCTGGATTCAGCGGATGGTCGATGAATTAGGGACAAATCATCACTGGATTGAATTCGATACGCCAGAAGTCGTAGCAGCTCTGAACAACTCCACGCTAACGCGGGATTTACCCGGAATGGCGGACGTGGATTCGTCGCTGTATCTCTTTTGCCGGGAGATTAAAAAAGGAGCTACGGTCGCTATTTCCGGCGAGGCTGCGGATGAAGTTTTTGGCGGATATCCTTGGTTCCACCGGGAGGATATGCTGAATTCAGGTACATTCCCGTGGGCAGTTGCACCCGATATGAGAGCCAGTCTGTTGTCTCCCGAGGTGCGTGACTGGATCAAGCCGCTGGAGTATTTGAACGATCGCTACTCAGAAGCAGTAGGAGAAGTGCCGAAGCTACCGGGGGAAACAGGAAAAGCTGCGCAAATGCGCGTCATGTCCTATTTGAACATCACCCGCTTTATGCCTACTCTACTGGATCGCAAGGATCGAATGAGTATGGGAGCCGGACTCGAAGTGCGGGTGCCGTATTGCGATCATCGATTGGTACAATATGTATGGAACATTCCGTGGAGTATCAAGATGACAGGCGGACGTGAAAAAGGTATTTTGCGCAAGGCGCTAGAGGGCGTATTGCTGGATGATGTGCTGTATCGCAAAAAAAGCCCATATCCCAAAACGCATAACCCTTCCTATCTTGAGGCTGTGAAAAAGCAGGCGCTGCAGCTACTGGATGATTCCTCTTCCCCACTGCTCAAGCTGATCGATGCGCAAAAGGTACGCGATATTGCCGCCTCACCGGAGGCATCCACCAATCTGCCTTGGTTTGGTCAGCTGATGTCGGGTCCCCAGTTGTTTGCCTACTTGGCTCAAGTGGATAACTGGTTGCGCACTTACAAGGTAGCTATTCGATAAGCTACACTGAATGCTGAAGCAATAGAGCTTCTAAGCGGTTGCGGCAATTTTTCGCTGTGTACTATATGGGGAACAGAAAGTACCAAAAAGGCTATCCGCAGCTCATGACTGACGGATAGCCTTTTTTTTCGTTATGTGATGGGGGATGATTTCGCCCCTGTTACCAATGCTATGCCTGTGGATTACGCAGCTTTGTTGCCAAATCACGGAGAGCTATCCCTCGGTGACTGATAGCCTGCTTTTGTTCCAACGTCAGCTCGGCCATTGTCTTTTCAAACTCTGGCAAATAAAACAGCGGATCATACCCAAACCCGCCGCTGCCGGCGGTTTCAGTAGTAATCCAGCCCTCCACAGAGCCTGTCGATTCCAACGTCTCGCCAGTCTGCGGATTATATAGAATCAAGGTACAGACGAATTGAGCCGGGCTTAGCAAAGGCTGTCCCGTATCATCACCCATTTGCTTCGATTCCAGAACGTCAAGCAGCTTAATATTATTTTCGTGATCGCTGGCACCTTCTCCAGCATAACGGGCAGAGTATACCCCCGGCGCACCGTCCAGCAAGTCCACGCAGAGGCCGGAATCATCGGCCAGTACGGGCAATCCGAGGACATCTCCAACCGCTTTAGCTTTTTTCAGTGCATTTTCGGCAAAGGTTTTGCCATCTTCAACGACATCAGGAATGTCGGGATAATCGTACATGCTTCTGACTTCCTTGCCAAACGGCGCAAAGGCATGCGCAAATTCCCGCACCTTTCCTTTATTTTTCGTAGCGACAATGACGACCGGGCCATCCAGCCGCATTAGGCGCCAGCTCCTGTACGTCCAGCACCGATCTTATCAGCAATCGATCCAAGCACTTCTTTTTGGCGCTCAATCATTTGCAGAATCCCTTGTTCGCCCAAGCTAAGCAGTTGATCCAATTCGTTACGGTCAAATGGGCTTTCTTCACCTGTACCTTGCAGCTCAACATATTTTCCACTGCCAGTCATGACAAGATTCATGTCCACTTTGGCCTTGGAATCCTCTTCATAGTTCAGATCCAGCAACGCTTTTTCACCAACAACCCCTACGCTGACGGAAGCCAGGAAATCGGTAATTGGAAAAACAGGCAGCTTGTGCTGGGTGGCAATTTTATTGACCGCAATCGCCAACGCTACGAAAGAACCGGTAATTGAGGTTGTGCGTGTTCCACCGTCCGCCTGAATGACGTCACAATCCAACGTAATCGTCCGTTCACCAAGCGCCTGTAAATTGACCACTGAACGCAACGCTCTTCCAATCAGACGCTGAATTTCCATGGTACGGCCTGTCAGCTTGCCACGCGCAGCTTCACGCTGATTACGGCTATGAGTCGCACGCGGAAGCATGGAATACTCTGCGGTCACCCAGCCTTTTCCTTGTCCCTTCATAAAGGGAGGTACGCGTTCTTCTACAGTAGCCGTGCAAATGACTTTCGTCTCGCCAACCTCTATAAAAACAGAGCCCTCCGCATATTTATTTACTCCTGCTGTCAATTTCATCGGGCGCAGCTCATCACCGTTTCGTCCGTTAGATCTACTCATGCTTTTTCCTCCTACGTCGTATGCAACCTGTTCTTATATGTTTATTTTACCAAAGTGTGCAGGCAAAAGCACCCCAAGGACGATTCCCGCCCTTAAAGAGGGATTTCGTTAATATGTTGCGGCTTGGCTACAGGCTCTCCATAATTTTGATTATTTTGTCCAATCACGCTTTTTTCACCATTCAGTTCAATCCGAATTTTTGTTTTGACCGCATCATCTGAATTGTCTGCCGCTGTCAGCACAACCGATTCCAAAAATTCAGCAGGCACCGCTTCTCCTTTAGCAAACATATCATCTGAGAGAGATACCGTAATGACGTTATCTTTGGAGCGTTCTACCGATTTCAGCGCCGTCTCCCCTGTCATCACTTCTTGTAACCCATCTTTGGTCTGCGGCCCTTGAATCAATTGATGCAGCGCTGACTGGACACGATCTTTTTCAGGGCTAACCAACCGTGTTACAGGTACATAGTATTGAACTCCAGCAGGAGAAGATGAAGAGAAATACACAGTGACTGGACTGGAATCCAGGGGTGTCACGCCATGACCAATCTCCAGATTAATACCTACTGCACGCGTCAACGGATGATCCAGTGGTGTGCCGCCAACAGGCATTTCGTTCAGCTTTTTGCCCTCCACCCAGATCTGTACGCTCTCAATATCGGGACGGTCGGTCAGGGTCCAGGTCAAGCTCTCCATTAATTTGCGCTCTTCCTGTGGCTTATAGTTGGCGAAAGATTTGTTGAATTCGACAACAGCCAGCTTGTTGTTCTTGTCCACTGTCACACTTTTCACTTCCGTACCCTGGGGGATTACCCCTTTAAATCCCTCTGGTAATAATCCAGCATACGGCCCGCCTTCAACCAATGTTTCCAGCGCTGACTTAGCATCTGCCTGCACATCACCTGTAGCAATCGGTAAAGATACCGGGGCCAGCAAACCGTTATGATCTTGCAAAAAAACAGCCCTCAGTTGCCCTGTACTGGCCGGTGCTTTTCCGGTTACAGCCTTAATCATGGACTGCTCTGTCGTAGACGGCGGGGGGTCAATGGATGCCGATTCGTTGCCGAAAAGGCTGCAGCCTGACAACAACAGGGGTAGGGATAGCAGTCCAGCTACAGAGGTCATACGCCATGGGTGTTTTATATTCATAAGTGAAGTTCCTCCCTAACAATTTTGTACAGATTGTACTAATATGTATACGAGCCCCGCGTAAAAAATAACTACTTTTTCAGCAGACTGGACACACTGGTCATAATTGCAGTAGAAATCAGGATCTATACGAGGAGGGGAATTTCAACTTTATGGACAAGAAAAAAGCACCATACAGCCTGAATAGTAAAAAGGTAGCCGATGCCACCCGCGAGTTGCTGCACAAGCGTGGTGTAAACCTGACTGAAATTGCAGAACTGGTCATGCTTTTACAAAAAAAATATTACCCGACCCTAACGATGGAAGAATGTATGGAGAATGTGGATAAGGTGCTGATGAAGCGCGAGGTTCAAAATGCCGTGCTCACGGGCATCCAACTGGATATCCTTGCCGAACAGGGCGCTCTTCTGCCCCCATTGCAGGACATGATTGAGAATGATGAGGGATTATACGGGGTGGATGAGATTCTGGCCTTCTCCATCGTAAATGTGTACGGTAGCATTGGATTTACCAATTACGGTTATGTTGATAAACTCAAACCGGGTGTGCTGGAACGCCTGAACGATAAAAGCCTTGGGCCGATCCATACGTTTCTGGACGATATTGTAGGTGCTATTGCAGCTTCCGCCAGCAGTCGTATCGCCCATCGCAAACAGGCAGAGCGCGAACAGGAGCTTGGGGAAGAAAGTGCACCGAATACAACCCGTTAAACAACAACGCGTTGGAATACAACAGATATAGACAAGGTTAGAGGAGAACTAGACATGGCAAACGTAACTGAAGGATATACATTCCGTACGATGCAGGCTGACGATTATGAGCAGGCCATTGACCTTTGGAATGGCTTAGACGGATTGGGATTAAGCGAGGCCGACTCACCGGAGCGGATTGCACGCTTTTTACAACGGAACGAAGGACTTAGCTTTGTCTGTGAGTACAACGGAAACATCATAGGCACGATTTTAGCGGGTCACGATAGTCGCAGGGGGTTTTTGTATCATCTGGGTGTAGCCACAGCACATCGTGGTCAAGGGATCGCGCCCAGACTGGTGGATAAGGCGTTATCTGCTTTGCTGAGAGAAGGCATTGATAAATGTCATCTGTTTGTAATGGAGCATAACGCAGGGGGTCAACGCTTCTGGTCAGCTAACGGCTGGGAGAAACGGGATGGAATTTTACTATATTCCCGAGGGCTGGAATAGGGTCTAAGTGCTTGCTCTGTACAAATAGAAACGCCGGGTCTGATTCAAGTCGAGTTAGAAACGATCAGACCCGGTGCATAAAACTCACAACATATTGATTAGCAATCCTGACATTTCAAGCCCAGATTACCTTCATTCATAAATTACAATCCATTTTTTGGACGCAGTGCACGTTCTACAATTCCCAGCGTGGATTGACGAGAGAATAACCGGGACACCTGAGCTACCCAATAGTTCTGGCGACCGGAAATGATGTGACTACGCCCCTTTTCAAATGCTCTCAACGCGTTCTTCACAACGGTTTGGGGAGTTTCCCTAATTCCAACTGACGCTTCACTTGCGCCAACAATATCAAAAAAAGGCGTTTCTGTTGAGCCTGGACAAAGGGCCAGAACTTTAAGCCCCCGTTTCCGATTTTCGGCCCATAGCGCTTCAGTAAAAGAAAGCACAAATGCTTTGGTTGCTCCATACACCGCCATATAAGGATCGGGCTGAAATGCAGCTGTGGAAGAAACATTGATTAATCCACCATCCCGCTTACGCAATAAATCAGGCATAAATGCATGTGTGATGTCGACTAAAGCAGCCACATTGAGCATCACTTCCTCATGCTGTCGTTCTCCTGAAACCTGCTCAAAGTATCCATAGGTGGCAAAACCGGCGTTGTTAATCAAGAGATCTACCTTTAGCTGTTGCTTTTGAACCTCCTGATGCAATGCTTGTGGTGCTCCTGGTGTGGAAAGATCCATCGCAATCACCGTTGCTTTTACGTTATATTTAGCTGAGAGTTCTTTAGCCAGCGTCTCTAATTTGGTTTCATTGCGTGCTACCAAAATGAGATTACATTTCTTAGCTGCGAGCGAATAGGCAAAGGCCTCGCCAATCCCGGATGAAGCCCCTGTGATCAGAGCTGTTTTATTTGCGTACATAAACATGATGATAACCTCCATAGTATCGTTGTTTTATTTTAGAAACATTGTTACCACTACTCTATAATGAACTGAAGTCATCTACTATGACGACCTCAGCACACTTCATATTTACGATGGGGATGAGGATGCTTTAAATGCTACGAGCGTATTCTTCAGTGTAAATGCATACACTCCTTGAGCCATATCTACATCTGAAAAATGACCTGCAAACTGAAGATGTATGACTCCATGTAAAGCAGACCACAACATTCGGACAACAAGCAGCGGATCTTGCTCTTTCAGTGCCCCTAGCTCCATAGCGTGTGTGACGGTGTGCAGAATTCGTGACAATGCCGTTGTGGTACCCTCCAAGCTCTGTTCATCCGGCTTGAAATCAGATAACGCCCCGCCAAACATCATTTTGTAATAGGCTGAATGAAGCTGCGCAAATTCCCAGTACGCCCAGCATAGAGCTTCAAGATCAGCGAGTACGCTTTCGGTAACAGGTACTTGCTGGAAGGATTCAGCCAATAGCCGACATCCATCCAGGTACATCTCATTGGCAAGACCATCCTTACTGCCAAAAATACTGTAAATGATCTTGGTGGAACAGCTTAATTTCTGCGCAACTCGCCGCACGGTCACGGCCTCTGGCCCTTCTTCCGCAAGAAGGATGCATGCGGCATCGATGACATTTTTACGTAACAATTGCTGCTGCTGTAGCTTCACTTCCGAATAGGTTTTATAGGGATGCGATGGCTCGGACATGATTGAATACACTTCCTTTTGCTTATTAAAAACTGTTGCTTGTTGCTACTATAATAAATTAAAGAGATCTACACAAGATTTTCAAGAAACGGTGTTTCCGTTAAGAATCATAGTATTCCAAGCCAGCGTGTTTGTCAAATAAAATAAGAACGCAAAATAAGCAGGTACACTTACTGCGCTCTGGTTGAATGCTTAAAAACTGAAGCAATGTTTGGCGTTCCACGATCAGTAGGCAATGCCTACCCGTGTACGGATAAATTCGTAGCTATTCCATTGACGATAGGTAAAATCAGCCGTATCCGCGGTGGTAATTTGTGAGCCGCCTTCAGGCAAAAAATCTTTTTCCACACGATAAATCCCTGTCCGCGCTCCATCCGGCAGATAGGTTGGACATACAATTGTCCAGTCTAGTGCCGATTCACGTAGCAATTCGTACACTCGCCGATGTTCCTCGGCCGCACGAGTACTGCGTCGCCGGGTCTCGGAGGACTCATATCGATACAGGTCCGGTTCGGTCCGGCTTTGCAAAATCCCTGCCGTTCCTACCGTAATGAGCCGGGAAATAGACTGCTCCTGCATGAGCCGGATCAGCAGGCCTATACTAACGGATAAGGTAGTCGTTCCATCTGTATTCAGCGAACTGATCACAACCGTCGCCCCACCCTTCAGTGCTTGTGCTACTTCCTCTGCATTAGTGGCATCGCCTTGTACGATTTGCAGCTGATTCCCGTATCCGGGTGCGTAATCCTCCAGCTTGTCCGGTGAACGAACAAGGACAGTAACGGCATGACCGTCCGCTAATGCATAATCTAATATATACCGTCCTACGCGTCCGGTAGCTCCCAGCAGCAGCAAATTCATAAAATCCTCTTTTCCGGCATGAATGCCGCTAGTCATGTTGCTTCGTCATGTCACTTGTTGGATAACTTTCCGCGACTATTGACGGCAAAGCGGATAGAAGCGCGTGATTGGGTCCGTCTCGCTCATAGAGATCCGTTCACGGCGCACCAGCTCCACCAGATGAGCCAGCGTCTCGGACATGGCAAACCTTAGCTGGTGAATACCCAGCTTGCCACCGAACATGGCAATGCACAGCTCGTAGGCTGTGCTGCCCTCCGGTTGGATCAGCTGCTGGAATTTATCCAGCCGTTCTTCATGATGCGCCAGCAACGCTTGCGTCCGCTCCCGAAAATAACCAAACGGATTGCGGTGCCCCGGATATGCCCACGCTACCTCCAGCTCGCCTAGACGCTGCAAGCCGTCTACATAAGACTTCAACGGCTGGGCATCACTGCCCGGCAGCAGACTGATATTAGGAGAAATCTGCGGCAAAACTGCGTCACCGCAGAGAATAACGCCGCTATTCGGGTCATATAAGGACACATGTCCGGGCGCATGTCCTCCTGTCTCGACGGGCAGCCAACTGCGTCCACCCCATTCCAGACGAGCGTCCATTCCGGTAGGAATAACGGTAATCTCAGGCTGTGGATTCACTTGCAAATATGCCTGCCGCATATGTAATTCCAAGGCCGACACTTGCTCCAAAGGAAAGCCATGCTGGACAAAAAAGCTGGGAAGCCTGTTCTCCATAGCCACCGTCGATTCTGGAGCGTCCCACATCATCATCGCTTCCTTATGGCTTCGAGCTGACATATGTACACGAGCCTGACTTTGCTGCTGCATCCAGCCCGCCAATCCGTAATGATCGGGGTGATGATGAGTCACCACAATGTCAGAGATATCCCCAAAGGACATCCCCAGCTGTTGGAAGACATGCGCCCATTCTGCCTCAGTGTCCATATTGCGCGGCCCCGGGTCTACAATCGTAAAACCGTGCTGTCCCTTGAGCACATAGCTATTCACCCAGCGCAGCGGAAAGGACATGGATATTTTGACCTGAAAGCCTCCGTCTATTCGCTCACACGGTGTAAGCTCTGGCATTTTCATGGCTTCCATCCGCCTTTCTGTTTCAAGCCCGCACGCCGACAAAAATCATTCGAGGCGAAGCATCTTCGATATATTGATCTTCATTATAGCTTCCGTGTACCTGCTCTACAGATAGTCCGGCTTGCTCTAGCAATCCACGAAACTTTTCATATGGATATAGCTTCACTCGTTCATGATACACGCGCGCAGGTTCTCCCTCAGTAGGAGTCGTGCTCAGAGCAGAGGCTGCCTCAGTGGCCGTAACGGATGCGGCTGACCGAATCGCAATTTGCTTTTTCACAAAGCCATCTTCAATGACCCGATGCTCCTCAATCCAATTCCCTTCATCCTCCCGTGACGAATGCGGTACCAAATGAGCGGTTACGTAAGCAGGGTTCAAATAATCTATGATAAAGCGTCCTCCCGGCTTCAACAGCCGATATATTTCCTTTAGCACTTTAAGCTGCTCCTCATCCTTTTCAAAATAACCGAAGGAGGTGAACAAATTCATCACCGCGTCATAGCTTTCATCCAGCGGCACCTCTCTCATATCCCCTTGATGCCAACTTACCCGCCCTTCGGAATCAGCTGCACGAGCCTCTCTCAGCAGCACATTGGAAAGGTCTACACCTGTAACCTTATAACCTGCATCTGCGAGCGCAAGCGAATGACGTCCCATCCCACAGCATAAATCCAATACGCTGGAGCCTTGCGGTAATTTGAGCCAGGAGATCATTTTCTGCACTTCCTGATAGGCTCCCTGAAAGTCGCGATGCTTGTATACCAATAAATAATCTTCCCCAAAGCTTTGCTCGTACCATTCTGCCATATCGTTTCTCCTCCATGAAATCATTTCGCTCTATTACATACTATATTAGCTTTTTCAAACTGGAAACTCAAAAGCATTACGAATAAGGATTTTACAAAACCTGAACAACAAACATGTTACAATAACCGTTATTTGAATCCATTTCATAATACTTCAGTAGCTTTAATAAAGAGTACATATAGATCAAAATGGTTTAATAATTTATGAAATGGATTCATTTGAGCTTAAATATTCATAGGAACTTCATACCAACTTCATGTGATTCACCCCATTTTATCATTAAAATGATTCATGGGAACGCCTTTAGAAGTATTCATAAGAGAAAGGAGCGGGGAAGTTATGATTCAAATTGGACTTACGGGTTGGGGCGATCATGATGACTTGTATCCAACCGGCACCAAAGCTAACCAAAAACTAAGCGTCTATGGAAGCCATTTTCCGGTAGTAGAGATGGATAGTTCTTTCTATGCGGTGCAGCCCACAGATCGTATGGCACGCTGGGCGGCGGAAACCCCTGACTCTTTTTCATTTCTCATCAAAGCCTATCAAGGCATGACTGGACATACCCGCGGCAAGCAGCCTTACTTCAAAACAATAGATGCCATGTACGAAGCACTGCATGCATCTATACAGCCTCTTCGCGAAGCGGGCAAGCTCAAAGCCGTGCTGTTTCAGTACCCACCCTGGTTCGACTGTACACGTGAGAATGTCGCTGTATTGAGAGACACGAAAAAAAGGATGGGAGAGGTCCCATCCGTACTTGAATTCAGACATCAAAGCTGGTTCACACCCGATTTTCGGAAACAAACGCTGGCATTCATGCGTGAAGAAGGCTGGATACACAGCGTATGCGACGAGCCGCAGGCGGGATCGGGGTCGGTTCCCATTGTGCCGTTGGCTACAGACGGCAATCTGACAGTCGTACGTCTCCACGGACGGAACATATCGGGCTGGAATCAAAGCTCCGCGCCTAATTGGCGGGAGGTTCGTTATCTGTATCGGTACAATGAACAAGAATTGACCGAATGGAGAGACAGATTGCTGGAGCTGGAACAGCAAAGCCGTGAGGTGTGTGTTATTTTCAATAACAATTCAGGTGGAGACGCCGCTGCTAACGCCAAGCAGCTCATGACCATGCTTGGCATGGACCCTAAACCTTTTCCCCTTCGCAAGCCACCCGAAGAGGATAACGGACCGGAACAGCTTGAACTATTTTGAGGAATGAGCTGAGGGTAGGGAGTTAGAAATAGCCTCCTTGAGCTTGCGTGCATTATCCAGTAAATGTGGGTCGTCAGGTAAATAGCGTAAAGCGGTTTGGTTATGCTCATACGAAGCGTCCAGCTGACCTACATGGGCATAGCAATGGCTAAGCCGCACATGAGGTAACCAGGAGTAGCATGGTAGTGGAACAGGTCGCATACCCGGAAGGTGATGCTGTTGCTCCAATGCCTTTTCGTACCAGTATGCGGCAGTGCCCCATTCGTTTCTTGTGAAAAACCAGTCACCGATCATGCAGCACAAGTCTGATTGCGGCACACCGTATCGAAAGGAGCGTAACAGACTATCCAGCTGTTGCTCCGGCTTCCCGAGGTGAAGATAGCATTCCGCCGACCGCGCACAAGCGGTAATCCGATCCTCACGGTAGCCGCTCGGCTCCTCCAACAGATGGTTGAACGCCTCTGCCGCCTCGGCATATTCTTTACGGTCAAAGCATTCATTGGCGTGCAAATATAGCAGACGCCCCTCCAGCTTGCCGCTTTCGCTGATCCACCGGGCGAGAATACGTTGGTTACGGAGCGTATGATCTTGCATTCGGCGGTGAGTTACTGCCACATCCGAATGCACGATTTGTCCCTGAGGTATCACCAGATCTTCATGCAGACGCCCTTCCCAGCGGTATTGTCGCTCACGCTTCACGAGACGGATACGGCGTGAGGTGAACAACAGTTCACCCTGCTCCCCCTCTGCCAAATGAAGTGGCATTACCACTGCGTCGATATCCTTAGACAAACGCTGCTTCAAGGCACGCAGGCGCTCACGGTCCGGCTCCAGCAGCACATCGTCCGCATCCAGCCACATGATGTAGGAACACGTCGCCTTGTCAAACGATTCATTACGTGCGGCTGCAAAATCATCCCTCCATTCAAACGTATATAGCCGATCCGTATATCGGGCTGCTATCGTCTTCGTCTGATCCGTCGATCCCGTGTCCACAATGATGATTTCATCCATCAGGTCTGCGACCGAATCCAGACAGCGTGCAAGTGTCTGCTCCTCGTTCTTTACGATCATGCACAAGCTGATGGTCATTAGATGCTCAGTCATGACTTCACGTCATCCCCTTTACCTTTGGCTGATTCTGCCGTCGTTTTTCCGGTAGACTCGCCATCAGTATATGCACCTCTCCTTTCAGCCTGCGTCTTGTCTAGCTGTTCGACACGTGAATACCTTTGCAACGGCAAAAGTTGTTCCTCCATATGCCGGATTCGCTGTACCGCCTTATCGAGTGCGGCCTTTCGCTGATTCATTTTGCGAACATGCTGCTGCTCCACCAGTCGAAATTGATCCTCGTCCAGTTTCATCCACTCATTCAGATGCTCTACCCCTGGTTTGGCCTCACGCAGTTCTTTCGACTTCTTGCGGCCGGCAAAGCACAAATATTTGTGATGCACCTCCAGCGCTTGTTCATCAAAATAAGGATACAACACACGGGAGAGGCTCCCGGCATAGTAAGTCCGCTTGTGATCATGAAACGGATGGTATCCATAAGGTACAGACAAGACGAGCGTTCCTTTTTTATTCAACAAGCGATAAGCATGAGCCAGCAGGGTGTCGGGATGCGCAAAATGTTCCAAAATCTCCCCTAAAATAATGGTGTCAAATCCACCGGGAGGACGCTCAAATTGTGAAATGTCCTTTAACTGAAAGTGGACTCTTCCCCGGACGGGTGCGGATTCCTGTCGAAGTTCTTTTTTTGCATAAGAAATGCTGCCCTCTTCCAAATCAATGGCCGTTACCTTAAAGCCTTCCCGCCCAAGCAAAATGGACGTTATCCCCTGACTGCACCCAACATCCAGCACGGTATGGCCCTGTACATGGCGGCAAATCCAGTGAATTCTATTGCGGGTGGCTTCATGGGACTCCTCCGAATTGATTTGCCCGTAATAACGTTCATTTACCTGATCACGGTTAGCCAACAGCGGCGCCCCCTCCATCACCGGGATGCCCCAAGATCACAACATGTCCACCCGTACAATGTGCAGTCGCATTACGTGTATCGAAGACCAGCGGGGCATGGTCGACCAGCTGTTGGTAATCCACCACAGAATGGTCTGTCGTGATGACTACGATATCTGCACTTTCCCATAGCTGGGCATTTGCCGTTCGAGATGGGATTGCTTCACCGTTCAGCTTAAAGCTCGATACATATGGGTCGGTGAAGCTCACCGAAGCTCCCATTTTTATTAGATGTTCAAACAGGACAAGAGCTGGGGATTCCCGAACATCATCAATGTCCTTTTTGTAGGCCACACCTGCCAGAATAATTTTGGCTTTGTTTATGGCTTTACCTTTCTGAGCGAGCATGGCTTCAATTCGCTCCGCGATATACAGCGGCATACGCCGGTTCATGCGATCTGCCAAGTCCACGAATTCCAGTGGAAAACCATGCTGCTCGGATTTCCATGACAAGTATAGCGGATCAACCGGGATACAGTGCCCCCCGATCCCAGGTCCCGGATAAAAAGGCATATAGCCGAATGGCTTGGTTGCCGCTGCATCCAGTACCTCCCATATATTGATGCCAATTTTCTCACAGGCGGCTGTCAGCTCATTGACCATTCCAATGTTGACGCTGCGGAACGTATTCTCGAACAGCTTGGCGGCTTCCGCCACGGTTGTCGAGCTGACTGGAACAATCTGTTCCAAAAAGGACCCATAAAAACCTACTCCTGCTGCCAGACAATCCGGCGTGCAACCGCCGATCACCTTGGGTGTGTTGCGAATGTTAAAATGAACGCTGCCCGGATCAACACGCTCCGGTGAAAAGCACACATAAAAATCCTTACCTACTGTCCAGCCCCTACGCTGCTCTATCACCGGCCGAATCAGTTCCTCGGTCGTTCCCGGATAGGTGGTGCTTTCCAGAATCAACAGTGTTTGTCTACGCAAATGAGGTATGGCCTGATCAATAGCCGTTTCAATATAGGACGTATCCGGCTGATGTCCGTCCGTCAGCGGCGTAGGCACACAGATCACGACGATATCCGCATGCTCCAGCACCTTGATATCCGTAACCGGATGCAATTGCTGCCCGATCAGACCTTCCAATGCATCATCGCCAATGTCTATGATGTACGACTTTCCTTGAAGCAGCTTGGCTACTTTGACGGGATCGGAATCCACACCATATACATCATAACCAGCCTGTGCCATTTCCACTGCCATGGGCAGCCCTACATAACCGAGGCCGATCACCGCAACTTTTACAGTTCCTTTAGTTATTTTTTCCATAAGCTGCAAAATACCCACCTCTTTCATCGTTACTCCATGCCTCGCAGTAACTCAGCAATTCCCGCACGATCCATTAACTCATCGTCCGAGCGATATTGATCGAAGCTCACCCGTTCTAGTCCACCATATTGGCTCAGTAAGCGCTTGTCTGCTTGCTGGGGAAGAATAACAAAATAACGATCATCGTAGCGATACGTGTTCGGCACCTCATAGGGTGAAATCAGCACCTCATGCAGCTTTTCCCCACCACGTATACCAATTTCCTTCACTTTCAATCCAGGCTGACCCGCCTGTTCTTTCATTACTTCTGCCAAATCCGCAATATTGCAGCCCTTCATTTTCATCACTAGCGTCTCTCCACCAATCGCCGTGACAGAAGCCTTCAGCAGCAAGCCAATCGCCTCTCCGAGCGTAAGGAAGAAGCGTGTCATATCTGGGCTCGTCAGCGTTAAATCCTGTCCTTCCGCGATCTGGCGCTTGAACAGGGGCACGACGCTTCCACTCGTCCCTAACACGTTGCCGCCGCGAATACACACAAAGCGAGTACGCTCACTTAAAGCGTTGGCGCGGATCATCAGTCTCTCACCTATCGCCTTCGTCATGCCATATACATTCACCGGGTCTACCGCCTTGTCTGTAGAGACATCAATTACCTTGGCGACTCCCTGCTCTATACTGGCCCGAATCACATTTTCCGTACCATGTACGTTCGTCTTGAAAGCCTCTTCCGGCTGTCTCTCACACACGGGAACATGCTTTAACGCCGCCAAATGGAATACATAGTCCACCCCGCGACATGCCTCCTGCAATGCCTGAAGATCCCGAATATCTCCAATAATGAAATTCAACCGAGGATCAGATTGAAATTGCCGCTGCATGGCAATCTGTGCAAATTCACCGCGTGAGAAAATACGAATTTCCGCCGGTCCCTCCTTCAGCAATTCAGCCGTTAGGCGTTGTCCCCAAGATCCCGTGCCTCCGGTCACCAGCAGTTTTTTTCCTTTGAACAATATAATCTCCTCCTGACCGTTACGAATTGGCAATGCCTGTTCCCAGAAATTCAGCCAGTACGGCATTCATTTCATTCTCTGACAGCCGATCCTTCGCCGGTACTTTTTTCACCGAAGTATTTGCGGCATGGATGACGTTCACATAGTTGCGAAGTGGAATGACCTCATGCGGCAGCTCCGTTACATATCCGTGCGTGCCCTTCCCAGGAATGACGACACGGTAATCATTCAGAAAATCCTCCACTTGATAGCGAAACACATAAAAGGAAGGCGAACGGTGAAACACCGGTGCCATCTGCCCCTCAACCGCATCCCACAGGTAACCCATCTGGTTCACCAGCGCAACTGTCTCCGGTTGAAACTTGTAATCATGCAACTGTTGTACAAATGACTGGTGATACAAATCGTCGGAATCTATTCGAGCAATGAGCAGTTCGTCCGCGCCTTCGATGTACGCATTAATACGGCGTTTGCTTTCGATGCTCGTGCCAAAGCGAATGTGGTCGGGAATGGGCTCATGTTTGGCCAGCTCCTCTTCCACGATGTCACTGCATCCGCCCGCCAGCTTGACGACAGATAAGAAATCCGCATTCGTCTGACTGAGCAAACTACGCAGTGTAAAGGTTCTGAATATATCCAGTCGCTCGCTGATCCACTCACGTGTCAGGCGGTTGGGATTCATCCCATAGTTATTAAAATTAATTTCAATGACAATCTTGCGATTCATGTATCTTCCTCCCTTTCAACCGTCTTCTCTCAAGTTATGAAGACGCCCCTGAAACGGCATGTACAAATGCAACAACTCTTGCAAAAATAGGTAGAATCCAAAAAGAATAGCCGTTCATACAAAAACCTTTTCGCTTTCGACATATAATAGAATACAAAGTTTTTTGCTCTATTTGAAAAGTTGAACAAGCAGGAACGACAGGGAGGAAACATGATATGACTAATCCAAAGTATCTGGAGATTGACGAGGTACTGAAACGTTTGAAGCTGGCACTCGATCAACACCAGCCCTTTTCGCTGATTCGTATTGGAGATGGTGAAAATTTGGTGTTGGCGCAGGACACCGTCTGGCCGATGGAAAAGGTGTTACAGGAACGTTGGGCGGTCAAAGCCAATCTCGGTCAAAAGGGACTATTTCTGCCGAATACGGAGCTGCGAGACGCGGTGGCTGAGGCAGTAAACAAAGCCAGCATCGCTGGCATTTTGCCATATGATGACGAATCTATTAAAGCACCATCCTATATGAAGCGGGAGCTGACCGATCAGATCTTTGCTCACTATGCTCTTTCCCCCGCGCTGACCTGCCATGCCTGCCTGAATCGGTATTTGGCTGAGACACCCGCTTTCTGGGACATGCTGAAAAATCGACGCATTCTGCTGGTCACCCGGACGGCCGCTGAAGCAAAGCCTGTTCTTGAGGCTGATCCGTACAGGCTGCATATCGCCCACACGCTGGCATTTCATCAATATGAACAAATGCCTGAAACACTCCAATGGATCTCAGCACACAAAGATGACTTCGATATTGCGCTGTTCTCTTGTGGTGTCAATGCAATCGTGTTAGCACAAAAAACAGCAGAGCTAACTGGCAAAATAGGTATAGACTTCGGCAAGGCGATTAATATCGTCATGTTCGGCAAAGCTAATTAATAGATAAAATAATATTTGTGAAAAAACTACTTAGTAAGTAATCTTTGCTCCGTATATCAAAAAGCACCCGCAAATTTCAATTTGCGGGTGCTTTTTGATATCATATGTTGTCCTAAGTCCATGATCGAAAAGAATAATCCATATTAAGCCTTGGACCCTTGCTTGTTTAGAAATAGAATTTGAGATTCCCTGTCACTTCTTTTACAATATTACAGAAACTAGCATTCATTTAGAAATTATGAGGAGGATATCGAAAATGTCACATAACAAGAGATTGAAGACATACCCACTTGCTAAAGCAAAGCATGTAAAGGTTCATGGTCGAACTACGCAAACACGTAAACCTCTTACTCTGTTTTGGACAGGCAGTGGCATTGAATTGAATATCAAAGGCTCAGAGCTGTGGATTGAAATTGAGGCCGATTACCAGGTGTATGAGTCCTGGATCAGTATTGTCATCAATGGTGTCCCGATAAGTCGCCTGATGGTGACCGCAGGACGGCATTGGATCTGTCTTTTGAGAGGATTGAACCCTGACACGGTCAAAAATGTCCGTATAGTCAAGGATGTCCAGCCTATGAGTTCGGACTCGCGCTGCTTGTTGCAAATCCATGCCCTGAAGGTGGACGGGGAATTGCTGCCAGTCACTGATAAGCCCTTCAAGGTGGAATTTATCGGTGACAGCATTACCTCGGGAGAAGGAACGATTGGAGCAAAGGAGGAGACAGACTGGGTTCCCATGCTGTTCACAGCACTACGCAATTATACAGCCATAACAGCCGAAGCACTGAATGCAGACTACCGAGTGTTATCACAAAGCGGATGGGGTGTCCTAACAAGCTGGGATAATAATCCGCACGCGAACATACCAGCGTATTATGAGCAGGTGTGTGGTGTGCTGACCGGTGAGAGAAATGAAGCATTAGGGGCATTTTCAGATCATGATTTTACCTCATGGCAGCCGGACGTGGTCGTAGTGAATTTGGGGACTAATGACGGGGGAGCCTTTTATTCTCCTGCATGGACGGACCCAGCAAGCGGGAAAGTGTACAAGCAACGCTTGAACGAGGACGGCACATTCAATGAAGAAGATTTACAAGCTTTTGAAAGCGCTGTCGAATATTTTCTTGTTAAGCTTCGGACCTGCAATCCTGCTGCCCATATTGTGTGGGCCTATGGGATGCTGGGTACTCCGATGATGCCCTCAATCTACCGAGCGGTAGACGCGTACAAGAAAAGAACGAGAGATCGGAATGTGTCGGTATTCCAACTGCCTAACACGACGGTAGAAACGATAGGATCTCGCAGCCATCCCGGGTTCTCCGCCCATGACAAAGCAGCAGATGAGTTGACAGTGTATTTGCGAGAGATTCTAAAGAGATAGAATCCGAGAAGCACAATCAACTTTCTAGTACACGCTCATAAAGGAAATTATAACAACTAGGTCATTTGTGCTCTGGGTGTTGTTGTTGAGAATTATAGCCACGAGTCTGCAGCAGATGTCTGTCTATGCTCGTGGCTAGTTAAGCTTGGGCGCAGCGGCCTATCCTAGGAGAACCACGAACAGGCAGCGAGCATTTCCTAAAGAAATATTCACCTGATATATTTACAAAAACGGAGTCGAAGCAATACCCGTGAATACCTCTGGACCATTACGAACAGTGGTCGATACACCAGAAATATAAGAAGAATATACTGTTTGTATTGCCCAGGGAGCGGACAGATCCTGTGCATTAAAAGCTTGCGTTTCATTAGATCCAGTCACGCCCAGTACTCCCTCGGCGCGGTAGACTACCTCGCTCGGATCATAGTCGGCTCCACGCACGATTTCAACCGCATACGTATCGCCAAGCTCACCGATCAGACCAATGGAACCACTAAAAGTTACAATCGGACCCGGCACAAGAAAGGTTCGCAGGGTGATCAAACCGAACCGCTCCGGTATAGGACCCAGCTGTATATCGGGACCCTCACCTGTTTTTGATGAATTGGTGGAGCTTCTCATATCCAGAAAAAAACCCATACCTTATCCCTCCAAATTGCAAGATACTCCATGCTATGCAAGAAATTCTTTAGCGTATTGGACAAATTAGTAATAAATCTATCAATTCAGCTCAAAATAACCGATAGTAAATACATATGTTATAAATATCAGAAATGAATATGTAGATAGAAAGCAGGGGTTTGATGAAACAACTGAGACGACTGAAAACATTAACATTACGCAAGAAATTGACAGCAGCATTTCTACTGGTCATGCTTGTTCCTAGTATTATTGTGGGCTCTTTCTCCTATCAGGCAGCGTACAACCAGACAGATCGCCAATTACTGGACAGTGCAACGTCTAGCGTTACCGCATCTGATCGTGCTGTTACTCAAACGATTCAGGCCAAAATCGCTGATCTCGAATATTACTCTACAACGATGACGGTTAGTGATGACAGTGCTGAAGCAGATGATGCCATTCTGAAAAAATTACAAGTATATTTAAAAATGCATGCAGAAGCTGTTGATATGTTTGTAGGAACTCCCGAAGGAAAACTCATTATTGGCAAAGCCGTAGGCTCCACAAACGATCCTCGTGAGCGTCCGTGGTACAAACAGGCCATGGAGAAACCCGGACAAACCGTAATCAGCCCTGTCGGACTCAATACAGCTAAGGTCCCCGTTGTGTATATTTCACGCACACTTCCCGACAACAGCGGCGTTCTCGGTCTTTCCCTGAACCTGAATAATTTAAAAGAAATCACAAAGTTAAAAATAGGACAAAATGGTTTTATTATGATATTGGATGGTACCAAACGTATCGTAACCCACCCGACAGAAGTCAGCGGAAGTACCAAAATAGGGGAAACGATACCCAAACTGTTTGCCTCCGAGGAAGGTAGCTTTAGTTACGATTTTAATGGCGTAGACAAACACCTGATTTTCAAAACTAATGCGCTGACGGGCTGGAAAATTGCCGGAACGATGGACAAAGCAGAAACCAGTGCCTCCGCCCAGCCGATTCTTATCACGACGATCATCGTGTTGGTGATTGCAGCCATCATCATTGGTGTACTCGCAATGTGGCTAATCAGCAGTATACTTAAGCCCATCCAAAGATTACGTAATTCTATGGATGCCATCAGCAAAGGTAATCTTTCGATTAACGTAGCTACGACCAGCACAGATGAAATTGGTGAATTATCAAGATATTTTCAACAAATGGTAGATAACCTGCGTAACATGATTAAAGAAATTCAAGCGATGACAGGCAATTTGTCGGCATCCTCGCAAGAGCTTGCAGCAGGTGCAGAACAAACGACCCGGGCTATCGAGCATGTGACCATAGCCATTCAAGATGTGGCTGCAGGCAGCGAACGCCAAGTGGGCAGCGCTAAAGCTAATCAGACACGGGTTAGCGACATGGCAACAGACATCACCGCGATGACTGAAACTATGGCTGAAATGACCACTTACTCCACACAGGCCATTCAGGCGTCGGATGCAGGCAGTGAGCATATCGGCAACAGCGTCGTCTCCATTGACGGCATTCGTACTACCGTGGAAGAACTGGACACGATTATCGGTGCTTTGAGTGACCGATCTGGACGAATCGGAACGATCGTCACTGTCATTACGGAAATTGCCAGCCAGACTAATCTGCTCGCATTGAATGCTTCCATTGAGGCAGCACGCGCAGGAGAGCATGGCAAAGGTTTTGCTGTCGTGGCGACAGAGGTCCGCAAGCTGGCTGAAAACTCAGCTCATTCCGCACAACAAATTCGTGAACAAATTCAAGGGATACAGAACGGTGTGTCTGAAGCTCTGGTTGCTATGGAATCAGCGAAGGAACGCGTAAGTGAAGGTATCAATTCCATTGACCTATCCGGTCGCTCCTTCTCTCGCATTCGTAGAGCGGTAGCCAAATCAGCGAAGCAGCTTGATAACGTCGCAGCTTCTACCGCTGGCGTCGCAGATGGTACGAGCACAGTCGTTAGCAGCATGGAGGAAATTACACGCATCGCTGAAGAAGCGGCATCCCATACAGAGACCGTGTCCGCAGCCGCAGAGGAGCAACTCGCCTCCATGGAAGAGATCGGTTCGTCTGCCGCAGATTTGACCCGTCTGGCAGAGCAGCTTCAAGATTTACTGACACAATTCCAATTGGATGAAACAAAATAACCGTTCCAACCGATAAATACAGAGAAAGAGTCTTCACAATGAAGGAGGGTTGGAACATGGATATCGCAGCATTATCCACAGGTATGAGTCAGGCCAGCTTAGCTCAAGCCGTAAGTGTGAAAGTATTAAGTATGGCTAAGGATCAGGCCAGTGAACAAGGACAGGCTTTAGTGCAGATGATGGAAAAAAGCGTACAGCCTCATCTCGGGGGTCAACTGGACATTCGCGCATAAGTGCATCCATATGCTTGGTTAAGGGCGATTCTGCTCAGGTCTGAACAGACCCGGGTAGAATCGTTTTTTTATCTCCCTATTTTTCGTTCAGCAGAAAACGTAGTAAACTAGACATATCGTCCACGACCTCGGTTCGGAGGATAGCGCCAACATTCACACGATTTACATTGAAAAAGGAGGATACATAGTTTATGAGTTATTCTGAATATTTTGAAAAAGCCAGAGAGCAACAACTGGGCGAGTTACAGGAGTGGTTGTCCATTCCGAGTATCTCAGCATTATCGGAGCACAAAAAGGACATTAACCAAGCAGCTGATTGGCTGGCTGCCAAACTGACTGCTGCCGGTCTGGAAAACGTTGAAATCATTCCAACCAAAGGGCATCCGCTGGTATACGCCGATCATTTGCACGCACCTGGTAAACCAACGATCCTTGTGTATGGACACTATGATGTACAACCCGTAGACCCGCTTCACCTGTGGGAAACGCCGCCGTTTGAGCCATCCATCCGTGATGGAAAATTGTATGCGCGCGGAGCGACAGATGATAAAGGACAGGTTTTCTTGCACATAAAGGCAGTTGAGGCCATTTTGAAGCAGGAAGGCAAATTGCCGCTGAACATCAAATTCTGCATTGAAGGCGAGGAAGAAGTGTCCAGTCCGAACTTGCTTGAGTTTTTGCAAACTGGAGCTGAACGTCTGGCTGCCGATGCTGTACTGGTGTCCGACACTTCCTTGATCGAAAAAGGGAAGCCTGCCATTTGCACAGGTTTGCGTGGACTATGTTCACTGGAAGTCGCCATTCACACGGCGAACACAGATCTACATTCCGGCTCTTTCGGTGGCGGCGTGCCGAATGCCCTGCATGCTCTGGTGTCCTTGCTGGCAACCCTGCATGACGACAAAGGTGGCGTAAGCGTCGAAGGATTCTACGACGATGTTGCTCCATTATCGGCAGAGATGAGAGAAGAATTCGTGAAGCAAGGCTTCAATGAGAGCAAGCTGCAACAAGATCTCGCACTTGATTCCCTCTATGGCGAAGAAGGATTCAGCTTCGTTGAGCGTGTTGGGGCGCGTCCGACACTGGAGCTGAACGGCGTATACGGCGGCTTCCAAGGGGAAGGCACGAAAACGGTCATTCCAAAAGAAGCTCATGCTAAAATCACGTGCCGCTTGGTGGCTAACCAGAACCCGCAAGACATTCTGGACAAAGTCGAGCGCCATTTGCGCGCCCATGTTCAGGCAGGAGCTACTCTGGATATTCAACAGGGTGAGAAAGCGAACGCCTTTAACATCGACCCGTCACACGCGTTTCTGCAAGCGGCAGCCGATGCTTTTGAGAAGGTATACGGTGTACGTGCCCTCTTTACCAAGGATGGAGGCTCCATCCCAATCGTGGAAACCTTCTCCCGTGTGCTGACTGCTCCAGTTGTATTGATGGGCTTCGGCTTGCCGGATGAGAACCTGCATGCGCCAAACGAGCATTTTAATTTGGAGAATTTCGACAAGGGTCTGCTGACGATTGTAGAGTTTTTAAAATCGGTGTAAGCACATGACAACTTCTGATGACTAAGTTACACTAGAGAGGGCGAAAGCCCTTTCTATTTTTTTAGAGGAGCGCTGCACAATATGATTATTCAGTTCATTCGTTTACGGTAATGTGAGGTACAGTTCATGTAAAACTCAACCATTTTTTCGAAAAATGCGTTGGGTTTATTTGGCTGTGCCTTTTTCATTCACCAAATACGAATGAACGGGGTGCTTTTCTGTGTCCAAATGGAATAAACACGAGATAAAGGCTGGCCTGATTGGGAAGCATCAACATCTCTTTAGGTGTCCTCTATGCTCTCAACCAATGCGAATGGTGGAAGGTAAAAGCCTCCTATGTACGAATCATCATTGCTATGATCTTTCAAAAAACGGGTATTTACATTTAGCCGCCCGGTCCTATAAGACCAAATATGATAAACAACTATTTTCCTCCAGAAGAATGATGTGCAATAGCGGATTTTTTGATCCCTTAAATGAAATGATAAGCAGCACTATAATGAAATTTATGAAGCCGCTGTTTGATCAACAATCACACCTTTATTTGCTCGATGCAGGTTGCGGGGAAGGTACTCATTTGAGCCACATTCAGGATAAGCTGACCTGGAAGGGAATCACCGAGCTAACAAGCGTAGGTATGGATTTGTCTAAAGAAGGTATTGTGGCCGCAGCCAAAGAATATCCTCATCCCCTCTGGTGTGTTGCAGATCTGGCTCATTGTCCGTTTTCAAATCAACAATTTGACGGTGTACTCAATATTTTATCCCCTTCTAATTATGCTGAATTTACAAGAATTCTTTCGGAGGACGGCTGCGTCCTGAAGGTCATTCCCGAACAATATTATCTTCGGGAATTGAGATGCTTGTATGAACAGAAAAAGAATAAGCCTGCTTATTCGAATGATAATATATTAAGCCGATTTAAAGATCATTTTAAACTTCTATCCGCCGAACGGGTAACCTATCGTTTTATGTTAAATGCCGACCTTTTGAAACCTTTGCTCCATATGACTCCCTTATCGTGGGGAGCTACGGAAGCAGGCTGGCAGCGAGTGCAGGAAATACATTTACCGTATGTCACAGTAGATTTGCTCATCTTATGCGGTAAAAAATAGAATACCAAAAAGCATTCACAGCATGAAATCATCCATGCTTCGTGAATGCTTTTTTTACGTTAATGCCGTCGCTTAAGAAAAACGGGTGTAGCGTAACAGGTGAGCTAGCCGATTGAGCCGTTCTATCTCCCGATCCAACTCATGCAGCGGCTGTCCAGCCAAAGCAGCGTTTGCTCTCAGATCCCGTAGCGGGTTCATTTTCCGACCCATGAGTTTGAGCACCGTTGCCTTCCCCATGTTATTCACCACCACATATTGCGTTAGCGGGTCAAGCTCAATCCACAATACATGATGCTGTTGAAAAAACGATAATAGTTGCTTTTTTAACGCCTCCAGCTCTTCAATCTCACCTGTGATTTGCGGATGATGATGAAAAGCCACATAACCCATCACCCGCAGGTCACTTATGATTTGTTCCAAATGAAGCGTTTCGTTTATGTACACATTGTTTGTGCTCATGCGGTTTCTTGCACCATTCGTATGATCTTCCCGGATGACGTTCACCACCTGACTATCGTTATTTCAAGATTTATCTTTCCCCTTTTTCACTATAGCGCAATCGGCTTTAAAAAGTCAGGACCTATACAAACCTTGCGAATAAAAAAACAACCGGCTTATACGCCAGTTGTTTCCCGTTCCACAAAATACTTATTGGTCATATAATGGGCCTTGCCTCTGGAAGTATCCACCATTCCCTTTTTGTTGTCGAGAAAAACAATCTCCCGGCATTTGGTGCAATACCACTTGGTCCGCTTAAAGGGAGATTCTGTTACATACGATGTACCACATTTGCAATCTACTTTAATTAAGGTTTCAGTTGATTTGTAAGCCTGGGACAACTCTTTTAGGCCAGTATCCGGCTGTTGAATCGGGATAATAACCTCCTGATAGCTTGAATACTGATTATGCACTTTAAAATCAGCCACCAGTTCCGCATGCAGTCCAAAGTACTCTTTGCCAATCTCGGTTACAAATTTCTTGCCGATTCTGTAACACTCAAGCCATTCCTGTATCTGTTGATTAGACAAAGGCACTGTGCCCTTGATACCACTATTTAATGTGTAAGTCATGATGTATAAAGTATCATCTTGTCTATGTCCGTACATGAGAAGCCTCCTTATAATACACTTGATAATGTACTACAAAGCGTAAAAAACATCAATTTTATTATTTGGCAAAAGACCTAATATCATTTTGGTAGGCACACAAGAGGTGTGAGTGTATAGTTAGAAAGCAACTGACAATCTGTCAGTTGCTTTGTCTTTCCACATAGTATTTGTTGGTCATGTACCATGCCTTGCCTTTATCCGTATCCACCATGCCCTTTTTACGATCCAGGAACACAATGTTATTACACTCCTTGCATGACCACTTGGTTCTTTTGTGCGGTGACTCTTCTATATAGGAAGCACCACATTTACATTCTACCTGAATTAATGTTTTATACTGACTGTACGCCTCTACCAGTGGGCCCAGTTCTACAGCTTTGCGTTCTATTACAGGCTGTATTATGGATATGTGTTCTCTCTGCTCCGAGTATTCATTATGTACCTTGAAATCTGCTACTAACTCAGGGTTTAAACCAAAATACTGTTTCCCCACAACCGTTACAAACTTGCTGCCAATTCGATATGCTTTGATCCATTCCTGCACCTGCTTACTGGTTAGGTCGACAGTTCCCTTTATACCGCTGTTCAGCGTATAAGTCATCAAGTGTTGGTTGGGTGTCATATGTCTTAACATTCACCTCCGATCAAGAATATACCACAGGTAGCTCTAGGCAAAAGCTACTTCCTACTACCTGAAGCAATGAGCTTTTTCTGCCTTGTGATTCTTCTTCAACACCTATATATAAAAGTATAGCTCAAAACCTAAACCATCTTCCATCCTGTCGTCATGCTGAATACTGCTTTTGCAGAGGAGTTATATTCTTAGACTACCACCAGATGCATTTCTATCTTAGTATAACTTTGTGGTACAGTCTTATGTTTTGATCACTCCTGTTAGTTGCACCATGATCTCTAATGGTAGTTTCTTCCTTCTATATATAGTACATCATTTACACGCAAATTCCCACATATTTCAGCGGTTATTCTGTAAAACAAAAGCCTTCATCCTTTTTAAAAGGGTTACGAGACTGACCACATGGAGAGAGGTTACTACTGCTTCCTTGCCGTCCTCCCGATTATGTTATAATAAAATAAAGCAAAAAGAGCGAGGTGAAGTCGATGAAATGGGAAGAAATTGCCGAATCACATCCGAGGCGATTTGTATTGGTTGAGGCTATAAAAGCCAGTTCCAATAATCGCGTGCGCAATCTTGAAGACATGGCGGTTATTCAGGATTACGATAACCCGAAAGATGCTTGGAGCGGGTATAAACATTTTCACAAACTGTATCCGTCACGCGAACTATATGTGTTCCATACCAGTCGATCCGATGTCGAGGTTGTAGAAGAGTTTTTCTCAGGAGTACGGCAGCGTACATGAAGATTAACCTCCATAATGGTTTGCCAATTGTTTCCTTAACTTTGAGACATCACGACCAAACTGCTCTATTACCAAACGTATTGTTCGATACAGGGTGCGCTGCAACAGTGTTTGATACGGATTTACTTGCCCAAATCGGCATTCACATTGATTTTATTAACGGGAGAGCAAAGCGGATGTACGGGGTGGGCGGTACAAGTGAAATTTGCTACGAACAGGTAATTCCTCATCTAAAAATCGGGCATATTCAATTAGATACATTTCCAATTCAACTAAGCTCTATTCAAGAGCCGTATGGATTTGATGGCATATTAGGCATTGATTTTATGCTAAAAACAAAATTAATTGTTGACTTTGATTTAATGAACATCCACTCCCCACTTTCACCTTTAAAATAATTCCAAGCAGGTGGCCACATGTCTCTTCCTTTAAATCTGATTACCATCATGCTCAGCCCGTAGAAGTATTACTTATACCCTTGGTTTCTCCTGCGGGCTGAGCCTTTGCCCAAGGGAGCGTGATGGTAATGAAACCTAATCAAAAAAATCGTAATCGAGCTTATTTTAGGCACCACAGAAAACGTGTTATTCAGCTTAAAAAACGGCTTTCAGCACACCGGGGATGGGTCGTCAAATTCGATGGTGTATTCTCCAAAGGAAAAATACATTGTTCCTGCTGGATGTGCAGTAATAAAACAAAACGACTGGGCTATCCCAAATCAGAGCTAGCAAGAATAGATAACTGCCAGGAACAGCTTCAGAATTATAGTTTCTAAACTAAAAAACGATCAAAACAAGCGAATGTCCATTGCTATGACACTCGCTTGTTTTACGTTTACAATAGATTTTCCAGCTTCTCTCCTCAATTTGAAATATAGAATAAACTTACTAGGTTTGATCAGCTAACATACCACAAAACAAAAGCCTTCCCGACCACCCTTCACTGTCGAAGGATCATCGAGAAGACTTTGTACCCCGCAAGGAACGAGAGGTCAGATTTTTAATTCTCCAAGCCTGATTAATTCCACGACCGCCTGTGAACGACCTTTTACGTTCAATTTTTGCATCACATTGGAGATATGGTTTCGGACCGTTTTTTCGCTAATGAATAGCTGTCCGGCGATGTCACGTGTTGTTTTGTCCTGCACGAGCAGTTCAAATACTTCACGTTCACGGTGAGTTAACAAAAACTTGTTTTTGTGGTCGTTACCCTTCGTCAATTTCACCCCTCCTTGCTCGGGTTTTGTGTGGTGTAACAAGGTTAAGGGATACAGTCAACACATTTTATGTCATGTGCTCAGGTATGGTTCAATATGCGGATAAAAATGGGCATAGGCACCTTACTAACTCCCTTCGATGGAGGGTTGGACTCTGCGTCTAATTTATGTATTGACAGGCATATGGGCCAGCCTTATGATAAGAAAAACCGCGACTGATAATCATTATCAAAATAAAAATTCGATATAGATATCGCGCAACAGACTATGGTTCAGGGCCAGTTTGGCCAGAAAGGGTGTTCATTGATAATGAAACTACGTTATGCCGTACCGGCCGGAGTGCTAGTCTCTTCTATTCTGTTCACAGGTTGCGGACAAACCGGAACTACTACTCAGCAGCCTGCTGCAACGACCAAAGATGCAGGAGCCACAACACAGACAACGACTCCTGCCGCTTCTGCTCCCAATTTTGATCAAGCGGTAGCAGCTTACCGCACCTATGCCATCGAGCAATGCGATACGTTTGTGAAGAAGACAGAAGAATTCACGAACGCGGTCAAAGCTGGCGAGCTGGATAAAGCCAAGGCGCTGTATGCTCCTGCACGTATGTACTATGAACGGATTGAACCGATTGCAGAAGCACTGGGTGATCTTGACCCGAATATTGATGCACGTGACGGTGATGTGGATGCAGCGGATTGGCGCGGCTTTCACCGTATTGAAAAAACATTATGGGAAGAAAACACAACCAAAGGAATGGACGAGTTTTCCGACCGACTGCTGAGTGATGCCAAGCTGCTACGTGCCAAAGTAGAAACAGTTAATATTGACGCCAGCCTGATGGTAACGGGTGCAGTCGAGTTGTTGAATGAAGTATCTACCTCGAAGGTGACGGGTGAAGAGGAGCGATATTCTCATACGGATTTGTACGATTTTGCTGCCAATGTAGAAGGCGCGCAAAAGATATATGACATTTTGAAAACAGATCTGAACCAAAAAGATGCGGCGTTGGAAAAACAAATTGGTGAGCGCTTTACGGCCTTACAGCAAGAGTTGGCTCCTTTTAAGGACGGAGAAGGCTATGTATCATATACAAAACTGAAACCGGAAGAAGTTAAAAAGCTGAGCCAAAACCTCGATGCCTTGGCAGAACCGTTGTCCCAAATGGGGAAATTGTTAGGAGTGTAATGATATGAAAGGCTTTAAGCGGCAAAAAGGGCAAGAAAAGCCGCAGTATGCGGAATCCCATAATGAACAGGGCGATCTGGTAAAAAAGGATGCGAAGCTAGTGAAAGATGATCCGTCAGGAAAAAGCAAATCCGTATCACGCCGAGACCTATTGAAGCTGGCCGGGGTAGGTGGACTAGGCCTCCTGCTTGGCGGCGGGGGCGTGGGAGCCGTGCTGTCAGCCGGTCAACGTCTCGAAAGCATGATGACGGATGCGGACACCAAAGATGTAATCCCTTTTTACGGTAAGCATCAGGCAGGTATTGTGACTCCGGCGCAGGATTTTATCTGCTTCGCCGCTTTCGATCTAACAACCAGCGACAAGGAACAGGTACGCAGCCTTTTCAAAGCTTGGACGGAAGCAAGCGCTACAATGACTTCTGGCGTGCTGCTTGGCAACGATAATGAAAACCTCAACCTCCCTCCTTCCGATACGGGCGAGGCGGCAGGATTGTCGCCATCCCGCACGACGATCACCTTTGGTGTGGGCCCATCCTTTTTTGATGGACGATACGGCCTGGCAGGGCTTAAACCTGCCGGGTTCCGTGAGTTGCCCCGTTTTCAAGGGGATGCCCTGGAGGAGCAATGGTGCGGCGGCGACATCGGAGTGCAGGTATGTGCCAATGACTTGCAGGTAGCTTTCCATGCCCTGCGTAATTTGGCACGTATCGCCAGAGGAATGGCGGTGCTTCGCTGGACGCAGGAAGGCTTCCAGCGGACAGCACAGGCCGATCCTGCGGGAAGCACACCGCGCAATTTGCTGGGCTTCAAGGATGGTACGGGGAACCCGGATACCTCTAAGGCAGACGAAATGAATCGGCTGGTGTGGACACAGACCAGTGACGGACCAGCATGGATGGGCAACGGCAGCTATATGGCTGTACGCCGTGTACGCATGCGAGTAGAGGTGTGGGATCGCTCAACATTGGGCGACCAGGAGGATACTTTTGGACGTCATCGCAGCAGCGGGGCCCCACTCGGCAAGGTCAAGGAGTTCGACAAGCTCGATCTGGCGGCCAAAAATCCGGAAGGCAAGCCGGTTACGCCTCCCACCTCTCATGTGGCTTTGGCTCATGGGGACGGGAGCATCAATATTTTGCGGAGGTCTTATTCGTATTCAAGCGGATTGGACAAGCAAACAGGACAGCTGGATGCTGGGCTGCTGTTCATCAGCTACCAGCGTGATCTGTTCAAGCAGTTCGTTCATATTCAGGAGAAGCTTGCACGCAATGACAAGCTGAACGAATACATTGTACACAAAGGCAGTGCGGTGTTCGCCTGCTTCCCAGGTGTATCGCAAGGCGGCTACATCGGGGATACGTTATTTTAGCAGCAGGCAAGGAAGGGGATTTATATGAATCGGCGCAATAAAAGCTTGGGATGGGTGTTTGTGCTGGTGGCAGCTCTGCTGCTGACCGTAGCTCCGTTCATTTCCGGGTCGGTCGCTTTTGCACAAACAGATGCCAAAGCTGTCACCAATGATCAGCTAATGCCTGTAGTGGGGGGAGCACTAGTAGAGGCGGGACAAGCCCAATGGACGGAAGCCTCCAAGGATCTGAAAGAATTCCGCACGCTGTGGGAGACCGCCAAAACAAATGGCGGAGATTCAGCTCACATCACGGCTGTAGATCAAGCACTCACCGATGCGGAGCAGACACTCGCCAGTGGCGGCGGGGAACCAGCGAAAGCTGCCTTATCCGTGCTGGCGCGCTCGGTCAATGAGTACGTCACTGCGGCCGAAGGGGACAAACCAGCCCCGGCTGGAGCCAAAGCAGCGGAAAAACTGCTTCCCATGGCGAAGGGCAGTCTAGCCGCCATGCAAAAAGGCGATTGGGCTGCTGCCCGGGTGGATTACGACCGAATCGTCAAAGCCTGGTATCAGGTAGAAACACCGATTCGTTTGGACAATTTTCCGGTATACAGTTCGCTCGAAACTAAAATCAGTCTCATTCGCATCTCCATGCAAGCTGAGCCCATTCGCCAAGAACAGGCTCTTAAGGAAATGCAGGAATTAACGACTCTGTTGTCTGATTATAGTCAGGGTAAGTCTGTGAAAACAGGTCAAGGAACGAATGCAGGCAATACGGCTGCCGGAATGGCGAATGGTTCGGTAGCTTCCCTGAGCGATGCAGTCACCTTGCTTGAATCCGCACGCCAAGATGCTGTAGCTAATCAATCAGAGCAAGCGGCTGACAAGGTAGTACAGTTTATCGCTCTGTGGCCTTCTGTCGAAGGACATGTACAAATTGCCGATCCGACGTCTTACACTGCAATTGAAAATGAAATGACCGAGACTTCAGGATATCTGCTGTCTTCTCCACCGAATACGGACAAAGCCATTCAGACTCTTGATCAGATGCTGGACAGACTCCGTCCGTTGACGGAAGAACGTTCTTACACTGCGTGGGATGCTGCGCTGATTTTGCTACGTGAGGGCCTGGAGGCCATTCTCGTGCTCGCAGCTCTGCTGGCGTATGCCAAAAAAAGCGGCGAAGCCGTGGCTGGACGGTGGATATGGGCAGGAGCCGGAACGGGGCTGGTGCTGAGCGGAATTCTGGCAGTGCTGTTCACCACACTAGTGGCAGCAGCCGCATCGGGCAGCATGCGTGAGCTGCTGGAGGGTGTCACCGGGCTGGTGGCGGTCGTGCTGATGCTGACCGTTGGTAGCTGGCTGCATAGCAAATCCAATGCTGCCGCGTGGAACCGCTTTGTGGAAAACAGCGTGGGCAACGCGCTGGCACGGGGAAGCCTGTGGTCGCTATTTGCGGTTTCTGCGCTCGCAATTCTGCGTGAAGGAGCCGAGACAGCTATCTTTTATGTCGGTATGGCTCCAGCCATCGAAACCTCGCAATTGCTGCTCGGCATTAGCTCGGCGACGGTTGTTCTAGTCATTCTGGCGTTTGCGATCATTAAGTTCAGTGTACGATTGCCGATTCGTGCCTTTTTCCTGACAGCGACTGTACTGATTTACTATCTCGTATTCCGATTTCTGGGCGAAAGTATTCATTCGCTTCAGGTGGCTGGCAGGCTTCCGGGGCACACTGCCTCCTCGCTTCCGTCCATTAGCTGGCTGGGAATGTATCCAACTTGGGAAACCTTTGTCCCACAAATCGCTGTACTGATCTTTATGGTATGGCAGCTTGTGCGTCAAGAAATGCGCAGCTCCAAGCAACATTGAGTCGATACTACCCTACTCATCATGTAAAAAACGCCAAATCACAGGTCCGATTTGTATCGGTTCCCATGAGTTTGGCGTTTTTTTTACATACTTACAACACATCCTCAGGCAACGGAATCATGCGCTGATGATGCAGCAGGTCTGTGCGGTCACCGTGTTCACGAATGACATGCACCTCCCCACGAAAATCGAGCAGCTCCGCCGGGGTAGCATGTCCCAGAAATTGTAGTGGACTATAGCTTAATCCATAGGCACCTGCATTCGGAAAAACAATATAATCGCCCTCGTGAATCGGGGGAAGCTGCGCTTTTTTCACAATACAATCCTCGGGTGTACAAAGCGGACCAACAACGCTTACCGTCTCAAGCTCTATGGATGCCTCTTCCAGAGGCCCTCCTACTCGGTTTGCAACCTCTTCTAGTGATTGTTCGACAGCAACAGCCGTTTGAGCAGAAGCGTCTCTCTGTCCCATCCGTAGGATTGGTTCCACTTCTCGTTCTTTGGGTTCTTTCGATTCTCCCGCTTGCCTGCGCATAATTCGCACCGGGTAGTTGTCCCTAATGCGGCGTCCTCGAAAAGTAGCTGCGGCGTAGTGATTCATGCCACCATCAGCCACGACAAACTTCTCTCCCTTGGATTCCTTTGTATACAATGCTCGGCAGACATACATGCCCGATTGAGCAACTAGATACCTGCCGCTTTCGATGATTAGCTTAACCCCGGGCATGCGGGTTCGGGTCTGCTCCGCGAGTGTGTTCAGTCCGTCAATGACGTGATCCATATCGAGCGGCTCCTCATGAGCAAAATAAGGTACACCAAACCCGCCGCCCAAATTGACCGTATGCATCGCCACACCATACTGAGCCTGTACCCGTTCTGCCAACTGCAGCGTATTCGCAAATGAAGCTAAAATCTGATCCGATTTCAACATTTGCGTACCTGTATATACCTGAATACCTTGAAAATGGACGTGTGGGCAATCTTCCAGCACCTTAAAAAAGTGATCCAGCTGCCCTTCATCCACTCCAAAGGGGCGCGGAACACCACCCATTTTAATCGTTGCTCCAGACAGATCGTTATCGGGATTGATGCGAACCGCTGCCCTAACAAGCTGGCCCGCTTGGGCGGCAATGTCCTCCAACAGACGCAGCTCCCTCACCGATTCGACATGAATACAGCCGATTCCACAGGCTACCGCCTCGTTCAGCTCGGCTACTGTTTTTCCCGGTCCGGCGTACAGTACGTCTTCCGCAGCATACCCGGCCTCCATAGCGACGAACATTTCTCCAGCCGAAGCAATCTCAACACCACAACCTAACGAGCGCAGCAACCCAGCCAAGGCTACGTTACCATTAGCCTTGAGCGCGTAATGTACACGCACGGCCGGGTGCAATCGGGATAGCAACGAGCTGACGTGGGCATGCAGCGCGTCCCCGTCATAATAGTAAAATGGTGTCGAATGCTCGCCGAAACGCTCCAGTAAGGCTTCGTCCTTTTTATCCATCACCTGAACCCCCTCCTCTCTTTGCCTTGATACTCAGTATTTTGCATCATTCGCTCCTCACCGCTCGAAAACACAATCATACTCATACTGCATAGATCGTCTCGCCCGAGCGTGCTGCTTCATGAATGGCTGCCAGCAGTCTGACGCGTTCAGCAGCCTCGCGAAATGGAATGGGCTCCGCTTCACCCCGGATGATGCTACAAAAGGTATTCAACTGATTGACATAATAGTTCATAGGCTCGAAAACCGTTTTGGTATGTGAAGATGTCTGTGATAACACAGGCAGTGCGTCCACATCTGTTATATTCGGCATGATATCCTTCTTTATTTCCGTCCTGAGTGTCATTTTATAAAAACCTAAATTTGCCCGAAAGCAGTCCTTCAAGGTGACCACTGCCGAATCAAAGGTTAGTACATGAGCACAGCGATAAGGGCGCTCGAATGAAAAGAGGGCAGATGCCTCCAATCCGCTCGGATAACGGGCTTGCGCACGAAATGTCCAGTCACAGCCATGAGGACCATCGAAATCCGATTGACTGTGGAATTCCGCCTGCTCCAATCCAACGACGGCTTGAAGCAGTTGGAGCCAGTACACGCCCAGATCCCAAAAGCATCCCCCACCCTGCTCCGGACGAGATCTGTAATTGTCCGCATGTCCTTCTTTTGCCGGAATGCATAGACTCGTCTCTATGGAGCATAAGCGACCATAACGTCCCGATTCTACGATCCTCCGCAGCTCATGCTGCCAAGGATGGTGCTGCACCATGACTCCCTCCAGCAGGTAAGCGCTGCTCTGTTCGACTGTTGCTGCCAAGGGAGCCAGATCGGCCGTATTCAGGCATAACGGCTTTTCCACCAGCACATGCTTATGAGCCCGTAGTGCTTTGTCAATCCACTCGGCATGTAAGTCGTTGCTGAGCGCAATATATACAGCATCGATCTCCGGGTCCTTTAGCATATCCTCAGCATGCCGATAAACGACACTGACGCCAAAACGATCTGCCATTTCTCCTGCCTTGGCAACCGTGCGATTCGCAAGCGCGGTCACGCGTGCCCCTGCAACATGTCGGATCGGTTCCAGCAACGCACGGGGAGCAATGGCAGAACAGCCAATGATCCCAAAGCGAATATCTCGCATCGCAGGCTCTTGCGCAGCCGCGGCAGCGTTCATGACCCCTGCTCCTTTCCCGGTGAGCCTGCTGGCATTTGGATGCTATTCACATAGGACTCTATATAACGCGGCGTTCGACTACGCAGCTCTACGATCCTGCGATGCATATCCTCCAGGATCTGAGCACTGCCGTCATAGGTTTGTATCCACGTATCGTACCGCATACCAAGTCCCAGCCGTTCCCATAGATCTGCATTATGCTTTTCATGCACACCAAATGGCTCCAGCATAATGAGTGGAGTGGCTGTAGCGAACGAATCGGTTAGGCTTCCACCACCTGGCTTGCTGACAATGGCCTGGACACGACATGCTTGGTCCAGCATGTTATGGTAATCCGGTCCGACCTGATACACTGTCTTCTCGCCCTTTTTCACCTCTCCGAAAGGCGGAAATGTATGCTCCCCGGCTTCATTACGCTGCCATGTCCTCCACTGCGGATCCATCTGAAAATAGCGTATACTGTCCCGCTGTTCATCCGGTTGATCCTGATCATACAACAGCAGATCCAGCTCCCAGCCCGCTTCTTCCAGCCGCCCAACCTTGTCACGGTATGTCCCCATCCCCCAACCGCCGCCATGTACGAATAAGCGGGATTGCCGTGCTTCAAACGGTACATACTCCACGGCCGGTACATCAATATAGTGGCTGACTCTATTCTTATCATTTTCAAAAAAGGTCATTTCTCCACAGCCATCCGCAAAACGTGGGTTATGCTTGGCTAGATTTTTCCAGGAAGGAGAAGGTGTCGAATCCATGTACACGATGTCCACATGCACCGACTCCGGTTCTCTGCGCTTGCGATACTCCTCCAGTACATACATCCAATGACCGGATAAGCATATAAAATACCGCCGATCCTCCTCCATCCATTGGTTCAGCAGCACTTCCATCGCAGCGAGATCCAGTGAATTACGCATATCCTGTGGAACCTTTTGTGACATTAAGGCCACCGCAAAATTGTCATGGTAAGCTTTGCGGCTTTTATCGACCTTGAGACGAGCCGATTCTGGCAGCACATTTTCAAATACATGAATCGCCGTATCCACGCCCAGCCTGCGAAGACCCGCTTGCAACAACAAGCCAGGGGTATAAAAGCCCAATCCGAAACCGGAACACAAAATCGTTACCTTCATAAGCTTATCCGTACTCTTACGCATGCTCATACGCCTCCCGTTTAATTCAGCACTGTAAAATGATGCTCTGCCAAAAAACGCTCCAGCTTTGTAGTCAATCGCATTTTTTCCTCATCGCTCGCAGCAACCAGCTCTAAATAAAGACGACCCTTGCCTCGTGCCCGTTCGCTTCCAGCGCTTTCTTTTTCACCAATCAAGTCCGGCTTAGCCATGCCGTTCCCTTCTGATCCGCCATCGCTGGCCCCAATCCCGCTCACACGAACCTGCTTGGCAGGCGATCTGCCTCCGCGCCCGGTTGCATTTCTGCTTGGCGTGCTTGTATGGCCCACAATCTTGTTCTCGCCATCTCGTCCACCTGTGTTCACATATAATGTATTGGCACCCAGAGGCATGACACCTTCTTCACGTTCACCTGTGAACAGCAATCCTTCACCTTTCAGCCCTTCCAGCAGTTCTTCATAGGATAGACTGCCATCATGGGACAGTGAATAATTCGTCAGCGTGCCACGCATATTTTTCCCGGCCAGAAAGGTATCGAGCTGATGCTTGATCAAACTCATCGACTTTCTGGCATTAATTTCGATAATAGGCTCCAGCTTCCCACCACGAAGTGTCATGGAATCAATGCATACATCGCCGTAATAACCATCCTGATACAATTGCCGTCCCACATCCTGCATTAAGCTAAAATAGCCCTCGCGCTCCAGCCGCTCTAAAAAAGCCCCGTCCGGCGACAAGGATTCCCGATAGGAGAATTGTGTGTTAGCCAGCCATTGTACAGATAGGATATCGACACTTCCATCATCACCAATCGTAAATTGGCATGAAAAATCCCGCTCTTTCTCCTGAAAAGGCTCCAAAAGGAAAAGCACCTGTTTGCCTTTGCGCTCCTGTCCACGCAAATACGATACGATCCGGTCCAGCATTTGTGTCGAGGTAATGTGCAGGTTTCCTTTGCCCGATACGCCAAAATCATCCTTGATTAAAAAGCTTCCATCCCGCAGCAGCTTACGCCCCGCCTCAGCGACATCTGCAAACGAAGTCACGATATAGCCCGGGTTGCGCAGACCAAGGCTGCGTTTCAGATCAGAGGAATACGTTTTGGCATTTACCTTGCGAATCGTTTCCAGCGGCGGCTGATGTAGTGTTATACCCCAAGCACGTGCAGCCTCCTCCACATGCGGTAAACCCGCAAACGGGCTAAGTACACAGCCTTCCAGTTGAGGAAACCCCTCTCCGGCATCGGCCTTGCGACTGCCCAGCAGTTCGAATACTGAAGCGGCCGATACGTTGCCTGCACGCTCCATGCCGTCGGTCAAATCTCGTTCGTTGACAGCCGGATGAAAGCCCAACTGCGCGATATACTGACGATGTACAGGCGAAATAGCATAACGGGTCAATAACGCATCTCCTGGCTGGCAAAAGCTGAACAGCAGTTCATCCATGGCTGCTACAATCGCAGAAGAAGCCCGGTCTGGCAGGGCTGGCAGGGAAGCTAACTGGGCATCCCGCCAGTAAGCCTCCGCTTCGAACGTTCCCATATACAAATGACGCTGATTCGGTATCGCATTCATATGATTCGCTTCCTTTCCTGCTTCATTATTGGCCCACTACACGGTAGCGCTACTGGCTCGCGCTCGTATAATCACGTAGAGCAAACTGCCATATCAGGCGGATGATCGCCAGCAGCCAGAGAGGTGCGAGAAATGCCCATACAATCAAACCGGGTTCCATTTTGCCGAGAATGAACATGGGCGGGAAATTACAAATGACAAACACCGGAAGCACGAACAAACCGATACGCTGAATCAGGTTACTGTACACGGCCATCGGCACATAGTTCGTCTCGAAAATGCTGTTGGACAGCTCCGTGATGCCGTTCGTGCGGATAATCCAGAAGGCCAGTAGTTGGGGCAGCAAAAACACGGAGTATGCCGTAAGTACTCCGCATCCGAGCAGCACAGAGAACCCTCCTACGGTTTCCAAATTAAACGGTAATCCGACTCGGTACCAGCCGATCCCCGTCATAATTCCGCCACCAACTACATTCGGCACGGTATAGCCCAGTTCAAACTGACGCAGTGTCACCATAAATTGCAGCGACACCGGTTTGGTCATGAGCACGTCCAGTGAGCCGGTACGAATTTTGTCGGGCAGGCTTGTAAAATTACTGTAGAACAATCCACTGTAAAATCCGCTCATCATCGTAAACACGCCGATATATAACAGCATGGCGTCAGGAGACCAGCCGTTAATGTCCGTCCCGGCCCGGTATGGAACCGAAGCGTACAGCAGCTTGATGAGCAAATAAGCCGTTTCAACCAGGAACGCAGTTATAAAATTAATACGATATTCCATCTGCGACATAACGGAAAACTGGACAAACTTCCAGTACAGTCTGATGTAGCGCCCAACGTTTCGGAAAACATTTTTCATGTTAACCCCCCACCGAGACAAAGCGTTTGACCCCGGCTTGCCACACCCAGCGTGATACGGCCGTCAGCACTACAATCCAGAGCCATTGCACGCCAATGCCTTCAGCGGCTTCCAGTACAGTCAGCTTGCCCGTCAACGCATTTACCGGAAAAAATACGGTGTAGCTGAAAGGTAGCAAACTGAACAAGCGGGCCAAAACATCTCCAAAAATCGTCAGCGGAAATACGGTACCGCTAGCTACATAAATGACAAGCGAGAGCGTATAAAATAGTCCCGCCGATTCCGTCACCCAAAAGGCTATGCCGCTCAGCGCGTAATAGGCCACAAAATTAAGCACAAGCGCTCCCGGCAACGCCAATATGTAAAGCAGGATATACGACAGCCCGAAGCTAATTTGTCCTTCCAGGCTAAGACATAACAGCAAAATAGCAGCCGCCAGCAGCACTACTGCGGACTGTACTACTTTGCCTCCGATAAATCGGCAAAAACGGTAAGCAAAATAATGCACAGGCTGTACCATGAATTTTGCCAGTCCACCTTCCTTGATATCTGTAGCAATTTCGTATTCAAAGCCCGTAGCAATCAGTTTTCCAGTTACTCCCGCCATAACCACATACACCAGCATTTCTGGCAGTGAGTAGCCCAGCACTCTTGCTTGTCCCGAAGAACCGAATACAGCTAGCCAGAGAAAAATTTGCGTCATGATCGGCAGCATGAATCCCGCCATTTGGAGCCAATAATTAGCCCGATACTCCATTTCGTTTTGCATACCAAGCTGGAGTACCTTCACATATTTGTTATTTCGCATCGGCCAGCCTGCCCCCATCGTACAAATTGGCTATCCCCTCTTCCAGCGGGACGTCCTCAATCGTAAAATCAACGACAGGCAGTGCGTCCAAAATCTTTTTGGACCAAGCCAAGGTATCTTCTGCATCCAGCTCAAATACCGCCTCCATCTCCGAGTTGGAGCGAAGTTTGCCGAGGCTCGCCAACGTTAGGTTGGATACGGGGGTCTCCAGTCGAACCTTAAGTAATTTACGGGCACCGATGACCTCATTCACCTTGTGTAAGTCTCCGTCATAGACCAATCTGCCCCCGCTGATAATGATGGATCTACTGCACAAATCCTCAATATCCTTCATATAGTGGCTTGTCAGCAGGATGGTCGTCCGGTGCGTGCGGTTATAGGCTTTGAAAAACTCTCGAATCCGCCGCTGAGAAACAAGGTCCAGTCCGATGGTCGGCTCATCCAGCAAAATGACCCGTGGACGATGCAGCAGCGCGGCGATCAGTTCCATTTTCATACGCTCGCCGAGAGACAACCGCCGAACCTGCACATGAAGCTGTTCCTCCACCCCAAGCAGAGTGACCAGTTCATCCAGCGCCTCTTTATAACGGTTTTCATCGATTTCATAGATAAGCTTGTTCAGCTCGAATGACTCGCTTGCAGGCAAATCCCACCAGAGCTGGTTTTTCTGTCCCATTACAATGGAAAACTGACGTTTAAACTCTTTTTGTCGTTTCCACGGGGTAAAGCCGAGTACCGATGCCTCCCCGTCCGTGGGATGGAGAATGCCAGACAGCATTTTGAGCGTCGTTGTTTTGCCCGCCCCGTTTGGACCGAGAAATCCGACAATTTCGCCTTCCTCAATGCTAAAGCTGACATTTTGCACAGCCTCTTTGGTCAGCTGCTCACGCTTGAACAAGTTTTGTAACGATTTGCGCACGCCCGGCTCCTTTTTGTAGTACGTAAATGTTTTCGACAATTGGTTTAATGTAATGGACGGCAATCAATTCCCCTCCTCTTTCCTCTGTGCAGGACACCTGGATGAACGTGTCTGATACGGCCGAATGCTTGGACTACTCGGCTGCTTGCTCTGCTAAAATCATCAGTTCCTCCAGCATATGCCGCTGTCTTTCAATTAAATGCAAAGCTCGTTCCGTAATTTCAGGCATCCGATGCTTGCGGAGTTGAAGCCCTGTTTTGTAAATATGCAGATTAAGCTTGTGCCAATCCGCGTACAGCCCCTGTGCCAATTCAATTACATGCTGTGTTTGTGGCCCCAGCGTGGCTTGATGCAGCAGGCAATAATCAGCTGTATAATCCGTCAAATGAAGGGCACTGCCCAATCGCAGATTGTAATAGATTTCATGACAGTATGTCCGAAAATCCTGATCCTCCATGTCTGCCAACAGACGGAAGTCACCGACAAATGCCCGGTACCCTTCATCTCCCCGCTTGACCTGCTTGCCTGTTACAGCTTTCCCCGTTTGGGTTTCCGACTCATTAGACGTAGGTACGCCTCTCCAGATGGCTTCGTGTCCAGTCAAATACTGTCGAATATGATGAGCACACGCAGCATGCATCTCACTTGGCGAAAGCGGGGCAGGCTGCTCCACCAGCCATGCATACTCAATAATGCCCTGCATCAGATCGTCGAGCCGAGCTGAGCCCACATAAGTCATGGCATGTCCCGAGGAATCGAGCAGGAAGCTATCATTCACCTGTGCTGTCCGTTCTTGCAAGTCCAACCCGCACAACTCAATCACGTGGCCCCTTGGGTAATTTTTCACATATACATCGTGATAGGTTAAAGCGGTGCTCGACGTATGCAGCATGGTACCGTAGCCCGATGTGAGTACCCGCAACAGGTCGGTTTCATCACTGACACCAGCGACCCACGGTTCCACCCGAATAACAGGTCCGCCACTGGCTGCCATTTCTTGAAGCTGCTCTGGATATTTCTCAGGTCCGAAGCGCTTCAAATCTCCACCATACTCTGCGCACATACTCCCACACAGCATGAATAGCTCGGATTCGGCCATGGTCACTCCGTACCTCCGCAACGAGGTACGCAGGGAAGAATATACACAATGTTTCCCTGGAAGAGCGTTTGCCACTTCTTCTGCACCATAGTCCACAACGGAATCATGACGAGTCTCCATATCGGATCCCTGCATCAACCTTGTCTTTTCGGCGCCCTTATGCATATTTGCCCAGCAGACGCTCAATGCCTTGCAGTGTAGATAGATGCTCCAGCACTAGATCGTCGTCCTCCATCGTAATATCAAGCTCATTTTCCAACTCTACAATTAATTCCACAGCGGATAAGGAATTCAGCCCCAAGGTTCGCAGATCCTGATCCGGAGTCAACTGTTCCAGCTCTCCCGGAGCCAGCTTCAAAATCTTTTCCAGCAAGGGTACTACATGGTATACATCTGTTTTCATTTTTGATTCCCTCCAATTTATGAGCATCCTAATCCAGCAATGATACCTTCCAATTTGTGCGCATAAGCATCAGCTTCCTGCCAGCCGTCTGCCAAAATAAGTGTGAAAATCCGGTTCACATAGCCCCGCTTCACAGGAATACCAGACAATGTACCCGCCGTATACACAAACACCCCTTCTGGACGTTCGGGCGTATAGAGCAAGCCTTCCTCCGCGAGCAACCCGCACAAGCGGCTGTAAGTGAGAGGTGTAGCGGTAACGTTGCGGTAATAACGGGATAATGTTTTATGCTGTTCTCCCAGGACGGATGACAGGAATGAAATATAGGTAGACAACGTAAACCTACCGTTAATCTCAATGACTGGAACCAGCAAACCTTCTTCGTCAACAAAACCGTCAATAGAGGCCATTCCTGTGTACCCAATGGAATAGAGATACGTACCCAGCTGATAGGCGCAACGTCTCACTTCTTCCTCCAGCGCATCACCAATCTCAGCCGGCACTTGAGATCCGATATATACGGTGCCGTCCACGTTTTGCCTTTTTAGCGAAAACATCGTCACACCACCGCCCTCGTCAATGCAGAGCTGGTAGTTCAGATCCATCTGCTTATTGTGCCAGCGCTCCACCAGCCAGCCGCCGGAAGATGGCGACGAGCCGCCAAAGCGCCTCATCACACTCAGCAGCGTGTCCAGCTTGGACAGCTCGTCCAGCATATACATGCCTTGTCCCGAGGCACCGTGCGGCTGCTTGATAATCAGCTTCACAGGTCCATCCGATAAGTCAGCCAGTCTGGCACACTCCCTGCGGATCGCCGATTCGTCTGCACATACGGCGCCTTCGCTGACAGCAAAACCAAGCTTTTGTGCGGTCAGGCGGCTGAATATTTTATCATTCACCTGAGCACTAACCGCGGATGGAGCGCCGATCAGCTCCAGCCCGCAAAGCTCCGCAATCGCTTCCTCCTGCGGTGTGACCGCATAGGGGACGAGCCACGCTTTGGCTCCGCCGCTGCTGTGGCCTGCATCTGCAACCGTACGCAGTCGTGCCAAAAGCGCCTCATCCGCCAGCACCAGCTCTGAAATCGGCGTTAGCGGATCAGAAGGCTCCGGCACCTCAATACGCGGCAGGCTAAAGCCCAACCGTAGAAGCATGTCCAGAAACGCCTCATCCGGCTGTTCCCGAAGTACAATAACATCCTGACTTCGACATAGCAGGAGATTCATTTCCTCCATCCGATTTACGACTTGCTGTTCATCCCGGTCTACCATGCCCCCCTTGCGGGGGGATGGATGCCACACTTGCTCTGCGCCGATATTAAACAGCCAAATCAGGACTCCATGGTCCCGTTCATGCGCAAGCGCTTCCACAAGGTTAATCGTTTTAGTCGTCACGTCTTGTCATCCCTCTCTCTTCCATCCAGTAACAATCAACATCCATAGAAAACTAAATGTATTTCAGAGAGCCTGCCCCGTGCAGATACAATACGCTACATTTGGAGCACACCGGAGTCAATCCTTCGTGATTAATCTTTTGACGGGTTTTCTCATACGCATCCGAGTTCCATATCTCCTTCAGACTATGCTCACGCATGCTTCCAATCGTGAACTCACTGAAAAATTTGCAAGGCATGACCTTCCCGTCTGGTAAAATATCTGTTCTGGAGGTGAGCGCCAAACAATGATTGGAACAACGGCTGACCATTTCCTCGCCATGTATAAATTTATCAATTTCCTCGTAATCCAAACCGGGCTGATAGCGCACGCGAATGTTCCATACTCGCTCATTGATCCGCTGTAGTTCCTGCATCAGAGGATCGATGTTATCCGGGTTGATTTTATATTTGAAAGCATGCCAGCTACTAATATTTTTTTCTTCAAGTTGTCGGAGCCAGGAGAAATTACGTGTAAAATATTCATCCATTTTGAGGGAGGTTTCTTTGGAAATGTACCAGGGGAACGTCAGCAGCACCAGATCCAGCCTTTTGTCCTCCAGCATTTGCAGAAATTCGTACATCCGTCCGATCATGTTATCGTTAATGACCGCATGGACAGTTACCCGTCCCTTGTACAATCCCTGGTCGCGCAGTTCAATCAGCTTATCCATTTGCCGCATTGTTTTTTGAAAGGTGCCTTTACCGCGAATTAGATCGTGTTCTCTTTCAAAACCTTCAATCGCTATTAATAACTCCAGATTTTCGGACAAATCCAAAATCCGGTCCAAATATTTATCAATAAGTAATCCATTTGTACAAAAGGTCATTTCGCGCCGATCCTCCGCCAGCACGTCCAAAATTTCATCAAAACGTCGATGAAACATCGGTTCGCCGCCCCACATGTACAGTCTGGACTTGGCTTCCTTGGTTTCGCTCAAAATTTGCCGGAGCATGTCCGGAGCAAGATCCATGTTTTGTTCTTCTTTATCCATTTGGTGATGGTAGCCTTCCTCGTTCCATTCAAAGCAGTGTGTACATCTCAGGTTGCAGCGGTTGGTCAGCTTAATGCCGATCGTCTGGGGCATGTCCGTTTTGAAAGTAGGGTCCTGTGTGGCGTTACGGTAAGATACAGAAGCGTTTTTCAGGTTACGCTTGATGAGCTTGAACGCTTTCTCATCAATCAGCACATTGCTTTTGGGCTGCATGCTAACACCTCGTTTAATGGATTTTCAGGCACATGTACCTAGCTGTACGTCAGACCGTCTCCATTCCCTCCAGATGCGGCGCTTGTTCCGCATCGCTGATCCCCTGAATGTAGCTGCAAAACGCATCTACCGAGCTCAAATGCTCTAGCTCAAAGGAATCAAAATCAATCTCCACATCAAACGCATCCTCCACTTGCAGCATGAAATGAACCAACTGCAACGAATCCAGTCCCGCATCATGAATAATGTCCGAATGTCCATCCAGCTTAGCGACCAGTTCAGGATCTTCCTTAACCGCGCTGATCATTTCAATCACTTGGCTTTGCATAGCAAACTCCTCCTTGTGAATGAGATTCTGTTCGTTCCACCCAACGATGCCCTCTGCAAAGAAAGCTCCTAGAAAAATTCCTTCACTGGAACTTTATTCAATTATACTCCTCCAATGAAGAGACAAGTCAATAGGTTGTTTTGTAAGTAAAACTCGCAAAATGTAAATTAATGTATGATAACTTCTACAATTTTCGCTGGCTATTTTTTCGCAAAATCTAATAAAAATTCTTCTCACATCTCTTGCATGAGCAGCAGAATTATTTTACAATACACGTGAAAATGTTTTTCTTTATATCCTCCTTATATACGATACTTATTTTCACGCAAACACTCTACAGCCAAAGGAGCACAGCTCATGTCCCCCATTCTTCATACATTAGCCCATAGATTGGAGCAGCTTCCCGTACAGGAGCGCAAGCTGGCGGAATCCATCCTGCAATCCCCGGAAGATGTGCTGCATCTGGGTATTCGGGAGCTGTCAGAGCGTTGTGGTGTAAGTGCGGCGACCGTTACGCGGTTTTGCAAATCACTACATTTTAAAGGCTATCCCGATTTCAAAATGAAGCTGGCCGCCGAGTTGTCCCATGCTAACCGTAATGGTGAAGAATCCTATCAGGATATTGTCGCCGGAAATTCACTTTCCCGAATCGTGCAGGCTATTCAGGCGAACCATACCGCATCCATTGCAGACACGACCCGACTGCTGGATTTCGACAAGCTGGAGCAGGCTATTGCATGGCTGTCAGCCACGAGCCGAATTGATCTCTATGGCATGGCGACATCGTCGATTGTGGCCCAAGATTTTTACCAGAAGCTCATCCGTATTGGCAAGAACAGCACTGCCTTTGCAGATTCCCATATGCAGATCACCTCTGCCTCCTCGCTCGAAGCGGAAGATGTCGCCTTTGCCGTCTCTTATTCAGGGGAAACCCAGGAGACCATTGCGGCTCTACGCTGTGCAAAGGAACAGGGGGCCAAGACATTATCCTTGACCTCCTTCGGAAACAATACGCTGGCAGGCCTTGCGGATATTGCGCTATTTTCCTCTTCATTGGAGGAAGGAATGCGACGTGGGGATATGGCCTCCCGCATCGCCCAGCTTCATATTATAGATATTCTGTTTACAGGTATGGTGAGCGCGGATTTTGACAAATATATTCCAAGATTGGAAGGTTCATATCAACAAGTGAGCAAGCTCAAAAAACAACCAGGGGGTCACTAAGATGAGCATACGCATTTTGAACAGCCGTGAAGACCTGAACGCTACTGCCGCCGCTGTGATCGCCAGCTTGCTGCTATCCAAACCACAGGCCATGCTTGGCCTAGCCACCGGTAGTACGCCGATTGGCATTTACCAACATCTTGCAGATATGTACCGCAAAGGACAGGTCAGTTTTGCACGAGCCTACTCCGTGAATCTTGATGAATATGTTGGTCTTCCCCCAGAACATCCGCAGAGCTATCGAAGCTTTATGAATGAGCACTTGTTCCAGCATATCGACATTCCCATATCCCATACACGTGTTCCTGACGGGAATGCACTAGATCTGACAGCAGAATGTGCAGCGCACGAGCAGGCTATTCTGGATCATGGCCCCGTGGATCTGCAGTTGCTTGGCATTGGTCATAATGGGCATATCGGCTTTAACGAACCCGGTCACAGCTTGGCTGGAGCCACACATGTTGTAGATTTGAAAGAAAGTACGCGCTCGGCGAATGCTCGATTTTTTGGCGAAATAGATGCTGTACCCAGGCAAGCAGTTACGATGGGAGTAGGCACGATTCTTAAGGCGAAGCAAATTATACTGGTAGCTTTTGGTGCGGATAAGGCCGACATTATAAAGCAGGCTTTAACTGGACCTGTCACGACAGCGTGTCCGGCTTCCCTGCTGCAATGTCACCCCAACGTACTTATTTTACTGGATCAGAAAGCGGGAGGATGGTTCAATTGAAGTCAGATGAAATGAGTGGTAACGTACCCCAGTTACTGTATGGGCAAGTTGTCGTTGGAAATGACATCATTGAAAAAGGGGTTGTCGTCATTGAGGGGCAGTCCATTGTTTATGCTGGTTCCGAGGGAAATTTGCCCGCTGATTGGACATCGGTAGTCTTGGCAAATCAGGAAGAAAGTGCAGCGAAAACCGCAAACATTGTGCGTTTGGAAGGAGGTTATCTGCTGCCAGGCTTTATTGATATTCATGTTCACGGCGGTAACGGTGAGGACTTTATGGACTCCAGTCCAAAGGTGCTGGATACGATCACCTCCTTTCACGGTTCACAAGGAACGACGGCCATGCTGGCTACCACCATGACCGCGCCCAAGGAACAGATTGACCGAGTATTGAGTGAAGTTCACGCTTATATGGCACTACCTATGCCCTATGCTCAGTTGGAGGGCGTACATCTAGAAGGGCCGTTCATCAGTCCGAACTGGCCGGGAGCGCAAAACCCGGAACATATCGTGCCACCGAATCTCTCATGGGTGGCAGAATGGGAGCAGCGCTATCCAGGCCTTGTTCGCCAGCTCACGCTTGCGCCCGAACGGGAAGGAGCGCTGGAACTGATTGCATGGCTGCGCAGCCATGGCATTACCGCGGCTCTCGGTCATACAGATGCTACGTATGAAGAGGTTGAACAGGCAGCGACGGCGGGGCTGAACCATGCGGTGCATGCGTTTAATGCTATGACTCCGCTGCATCATCGCAAGCCGGGAGCCGCCGGAGCCGTACTCGCTGATCCGCGCATTGAAGCAGAGATCATCGCGGACGGCATTCATGTGCATCCCGCCGCCATTTCCCTGCTCGCTAGGTTAAAGCAGGATCATAATCTCATTCTCATCACAGATGCCATGTCTGCTACTGGTCTGGAAGACGGGAAATATACGCTCGGCGATTTGCCGGTGATCGTGCAGGGCGGTGTAGCGCGACTGGAGGATGGGGTCACTTTGGCAGGAAGCACACTAACGATGATTGAAGGCTTCCGCTATTTGATTCAACATGTGGGTATGAGTATTCCCGCGGCATCACAAATGGCCAGCCTAAATCCGGCTCGATCCTTGCACATTGCTGATCGTACAGGTTCGCTTGAAGCAGGTAAACAAGCAGATATCCTGTTACTGGATGGAGACTTAAAGCTGCAAGGCGTATGGATTAAAGGATTGCGCAAATAATTCAGTTATAGTTATCATTCCCCAAAACTAAAGAGCTATCCACCAGCGTATTCGCTGAGATGGATAGCTCTTTCTTTGGCATTGCACACACTTATAGGGTTTGAATTAGCGATGATTCATCGGCGCGGGCGTATGATTTTGTGGGCGTGTGGGTGCTGTATTTTCCATTGGACGGTTTGTATCAGCCGCCGAGGTCGGGAATACACGTTCAATCACATCCACCATTTCATTGCTCAAGCCTCTAATCGGATGACCATTTTGCACACTGTGTGTAAAGTCAGTGGCTTGTTTGACAAAGTCCGGGTTAGCGGATACATGTACCTGTTCAATCGAAGGTGCAAATTGCTTAACTTTATTCGCGATACGGCTCTTGACTGCATCACTTGGTTCATATGCAGTTCTTGCTCCCTCGATTGTGGTGTTTCCGTTATCTCCGCGATTGTTGTCCGTCAAGCCACGCAACATACCGTACGAGCCTGTACCCATCGTACCGAATAAACCGTCATCACGACGCGCAGGTGTTCCATTCCCGGTAACTCTATTTCCGGCAACTCCATTGTCTGTCATTCCAGGCGTCGTAGTATCCGTAGTACGGTTTCCTCTAGTGCCATTAACGCCATTCACACTCGGTACATTACCGTTACGTCCAATACTATTAGCACTTGGAGTACCATCAATACTTGGAGCACCGACACCTGTTCCGTTTGCTTGGTCTTTCAAGGAAACGGCAACATAGGCATGTCGCTCACCGACCAGCACTGTCGCAGACTTTACATCCGGCATCTCAGATATACGTTTGGACAAACTGCGATCGACTTGCAGATTACGGACTGGATGTCCGGTTCGGTTGCCATTTTCATTCAATGACATCCCGTCCATACCATTGGACTTAACCCCATAACGATTCACACCATCCATACCATTACGGTTCACACCATCCATATGATGTGTGCTTTGCGCGTTATAGCGTGTACTGTTCGTACGAACGTTATGATCGGCATTTCCGCACCCGGTCAAAGCAGCCATACTGGCGAGTAAAGCAGCAGAAATCGTAAAACTGATGACCTTCTTAGTTCCTGGCATGAACTCATCCTCCATACATTATAAAATGTGTGACGAGATTATCATGCGCTATGAATCATAGGGATATCCTGACTAAAAAATGACTAAAAAAATAAAATTTTAATGTAAATATGAAATACAATTGATGATTTACCACAAGATGGCATGTATAATAAGCTTGAAAAATACTTTATTTTACAAAGGAGGATTTTCAGTTTGAAAAAGATCACTGTTTTGATGCTCATTTTTATGTTATCAGTTACCCTTGTACCCGTCGGCGCTTTTGCAGGCTCCACTACCCCCCACCCCCCGAAAGATCCCGCCGGAAGCTGGGCAGAAGGCCCACCACCTAATCGCGTTGATCCTGCCAAGCCCGCACTATTGTTCGTACATGGTTTGAACAGTAGCGCTGAAGTCTGGACCAAAAATAATAACGACATGCTTCAGCGCGCACGTGACGCCGGATACCAGACGGCCACCATTAATCTGTACGATACAAATGGTACATCCCAGGATATGTGGGACAATGGTAAGCTTTTAGCCGACAAAATCAAGGTCATCAGTAATCACTTTGGAAAAAAGCTCATTGTCATCGCCCACAGCAAAGGTGGAGTGGATACTCAAACCGCTCTCGTATATAACGGAGCCGCTCCTTATGTTCAACGTGTCATCACCCTCAGCAGTCCCCATCATGGCTCACAACTTGCAGATCTCGCCTACAGCAGCTGGGCCGGATGGCTGGCAGACATCGTCGGCTCACAGAATCCCGGCACCTCTACTCTACAAACATCTTATATGAAGTATTTCCGAACCAAGACCGATGCACTCAGCAACGCGACTACAATTCCATTCTTCACGTTTGCTGGTGATAACTGGTCTGACGGTACTGCTTCCTACATACTGGGCGGACTTTACCTCTCAACCTTTGGTAAAAATGATGGAGTGGTCGCAGTCGACAACGCTAAGCTCCCCGGCGGACGTGTAGTTAAAATCGGATCTTGGGATCATGCCAAGGTTCGTACCGGTTCTTACGTCTTCTCCCTGATTCAACCCTACCTCCAAGCGAACACTCCAGCATTAAATCAGGAAACTGAAGCACTTTCAGCTTCTTCCCTAACTGCTTCTGCTGTACAATCCACCTATAGCGAGATCGATAATTCTTACTTTATCCGAGGCGGCGATTATAATGGAAAAGCCTCAGAAACCCTCACTGTTGAAAATGGTGTCAAATCCATTGATCTGGACTGGATCAGCGATAAACGTGTGAGTAAGCTGGAACTAACCAAGCCTGACGGTACCAGTGAAATTATTAATCTGAAAGCAGGCTATGATGACGATATTTTTGCTGGTGCCTGGCATCATAACGCCGTCATTCAAAATCCAAAACCGGGCACCTATAAACTGAACGTCACAGTTCCTGATCAAGGAGCATATCTCCTGATTGCACGTTACCAGGCTGTTCAAGTTCCAGAGCTGAAATACAATCTGAATGCAGTGGGCCCGAAGCTAAACCTGAAACCACAGGATTCCCCGGACAGCGTTACACAAGTTACCTACCAAGTTCAATATTATGGTGATCCGCAGCAAGGAGTCACTTCTGCCTCCAAAGGTTTGACGGTACAGCAAAAAAACGTTAACCCTACCGGACAAATAGAGCTATCCAAAGCGGACAAGCCCGGCATCTATTCTGTAACCTATGAAATTAGCGGCACCACAGAGGCAGGTTATCCGTACCGTCGCACAGCTGTTCAATCCATCTATATTGATGCTGACGGCAATAAGTATGTTGACTAAATAAATCTATCAACCCAAAAAGCCTGCGAACCCCTACATATATGGGGCGTTTGCAGGCTATTATTCATTACAAAACTTCTTGATAGTATTCAATCCGTTGTCTGATTCCTCAGCTTATGAAGCCAATAGTAGCGGTGTAAATCCATAATAAAATGAAAAAGAACAAATGCCAGCATGGAGTATACACTGATCAATACTGTGGCAACTAATTGTTGTGTAGCAAATCCGAGGGAAACATTAGCTATCAGATAACCAGCCCCAGTAAATGTGGTGATCGTCACTACAGGCGCTCTCTTGTTTTTTTCCTTAACTTTTGGTTTCTTCTTATGTTTTGAAGGATCTTTGAATTTCGCCAAATTATATTTTATAAAGGAATACAAGGCGACTCCATAAAGGGCAAAAGAACCTATAAAATACCATGAAGTATCCAGACCCAACATGCCATAAGCAAACTTTTGTGTCATGATCATGAAGCCCATAGAACAAATCAAACCAAATACACCACGGAATAAAATGTAATTCAACTGCAATTTGCGTGGCATGATGACCAGTACTAGAGCCCAAATGTTTATCATAACAATCGGTGGCAACAGTACATAAACGTAAACTGCAATGTATGGATTTCCCACTAAGGGGATAACCAGAAACAGATCTAACAGTAATAAAACAAGAATGATGACATTGGAACGAATACTGTTGACTGGGTACATCTTCATACTTTTCTCAAAAGAAGCCCTGTTATCACTCATAAACTTATAAGCCCTCCGTTAAATAAGTAAACCTACGGATAAGGATAGCCAAGGCTATATCCATTGTCCACTTTTTACTGTCTTTAACTCTTGTCGCAGTTCTTCTATAAAATCAGTCACAATGCTTTGGACAGCATCTTCACGGGACATACGAATATACCGACTGGTCTTTTGAATGTCTTCCTCGAACAATTGAAGTATCCTATACATGGCCTCCTGATCTCCACTTCGTACTAATTTTAGCAATTGGACGAACTCAGCATCCGAAATAACTCTTTGAGCATTTTCTTTTTCCATTTATTCACCGCCTGTTGGGATAGCTTTAACTCTTTTGCAATCTGTGCTTCGGTTTTGTCTAGTATGTAAAGGTCAAAGATGATCATTTTTCCGATCTCAGAAGATAGAGAGTTGATAAGCTGTAGTGTGTACATATTAGAGTTTGAAGATTCTGTAAAGGATGGGGCGCTGATGGCTTCGTTCTTTTCCATTACAAATTCATGATTGGTTTGTACTCGAGCACGATACTGGATTCTCCAGGCAATGCGGTACAGCTTCTTTCGATATTGTTCCACCAATGTTAGCTGAGACTGATCCATTGTAAATCACCCTTTCTCTTTGGATTTGACTTTTTCTAATCCTCATACTATAGGGTAATTTCCAAACCTATTTTACAACCAAAATCAGAACACTTGTTCTTATTTATTATACTATTTTTACAATCAGTTGTATATGGTTCTTTTAATTTACCTTCCTTTATATATGGCTAAAAAGGAGGGAATACATTGCAAATGGATGATGCTCTTTCTCTGGTTACCAACGTAGGCTTTCCGGCTGGACTTTGTTTTATTTTGTTGCGGCACATCCTGCACACGATGGAGGAAAAGCTGGACAAGCTGGATCTCTCACTTCATGAGCTGATTCAGGTTATCCAAGAATTAAACGACACTAACAATTCTTCTTCCAAAAGCAGCAAACCTGACGAGTAACGAACACAAAGAAGCTCCAGACGACGATCATCCGCCGTTGGAGCCTCTTTGTGCGCTAATTTAATTTAATTCTAATGATTATTTTCCAGTCTGAGCTTGGTCGTGTCCATTCTGTTCAGCACGGTTCACGTCAGATACTGACAGACCATAAGCCCAGTTACTTTGTGGCGGTACAATCCATACGGTATCTGGATCATCGTTAAGCGTCCAGCCCTGATAGACCAGCTGGGAATCATCCTTACCCAGCGATATGCTCAGCGTAAAGCGGTGAACAGGCTTGTTCAGCTCAGAGGCTTTGCGCAAGGTCTGACTGCTGGCCAGGTTTTTGATTTGCTGCGAGAGGGAAGTCGCCGTGTCACTGGCTACTGACTTTCCGTTCAGCGTCCAAGATGTGGAAGCACTGTCTCCGGTTCCGCTGTTACCGGAGGATTTGAGCATCCATGAAGCATTTTGGCCTTCCCACTCTATTCCGCTCAGCTTGGTATCGTCCCAATCGAACGGCGTTGTATCTATAAAATCATCAGCACCCAGCAACAACCCTGAAAGTGTATCGATAGGTACAGAAGCTATTTCTTTTTTGTCTGATAATACATAAACAGCATCTCCGGAAGGCAACGTTTCACCGAAGGCAAAGGTACGAACGTCACCCTTCTTGGTCTTAATCTCAATCTGATCATTGGTAGCGCTGATCCCATATTTGGCTACGTCTGTAGGAGAAGATTCCACCACTTCACCCAACTTTACATTTTGAATCGCTGCTAGCCAATTGTCTATTGTATATTGGTTTAATGGGTAAGTCCGTGGCTTGCTCATACTCCATTGACCATCATTTTGTTCAAGTTCCACCGACTTGCCGTCCTTTCCAGTGATCGCGAAAGACGTAATATCCCCTTGCGTAAGCTGAACCAGCTGGCGAGCCGCCGGCGCTTGTTCACGAAAGAAGTTTTGGCTCTTCGCATAGATCATACCCGCTCCCAATACAACTAACAGTAGCACTGTGGGTATCCATTTTCTCATGCTCTTCTTCGCCTCCACCATAATAAGATTCCGATGACCGCGAACAGCAACGGCAATCCGATGACAGATATGGTCAATATCGTTTTCGCTTGTGCAGGAGTCAAGTAAGCTACCTTATAATCCTGCTCCTGACGAGGACGAATGGTGAGCCCATCAGAGTGTTCCTGCACATAATTCAGACTGTTTAGCACAAAGTCTCGATTGCCTCCTGTGCTGATCTCAGTGTCGCTTAAGAGGGCCGACGTTCCGAGAATAACGGCTTTGGGCTTGCCGTCTTTCCCTTCTACCGCATAACCGAGATTCAGCGGCCCCTGCGGGTCCTTGTCATCCTTCTGCGTTTCGTTGTTCAGCAGCCCTTGGATATTCGTTTCACCATAGCTGGCTGCAGAAGATTTCATCAAAAGCGTCGTCTTCCAATCCTTCTGCTCTCCTGCCTGCAAAGCAATAGACAGTGAAAGAACAGGGTACAGATTGGAAGCCGCCAACTTATCGGTGATCGCATGACTGCCGAAGGTAGGAACCGTCCATAGAGGTCCAAGTGTATTCGTCTGTTCCTGATCCACCACGATGGCATGAGTGTCCTTCACTCCATAATCAGCTGCTAATGCATCAAGGTTTTTCCAATCGGACCCCATGTTCGGGTGAAAGCCTAGTGCCATAAAAAGCTTTCCGCCATCATTCAGATACGTACGAATACTTTTCAGTTCCGTTACACTGATATCACGTTCTGGTCCGACAATAGCCAATACAGACGCATCTTTGGGCACGCTACCCGCCTGATTAAGCTGAACTTCCTCTGTTTTCACATTATCTTGTGAAAGTGAGTTGCTTAATTCAGTCATTTGGGACAATGGGATTTCCTCATGTCCAGTCAGAAAGACCACTTTCCCTTGACGGGTAGATGATAATCCCAACAGTCCACTAGTCAGCTTTTCTTCCCCGGTAAATTGGTATGCCCCTTCGCCACTCCCCTGAGCTTGCGTAAATAGACTCCCAATATCTATAACCCGCTTCTTCTCTCCCTGCACCAACACAATAGACGCTGCAGTAACACCATATTGCTTGGCCAGTATCGGTTCCTGATTCAGATCGTATTGCTCGACCTTGAGCTTGTTGTTACGCTTGGCGTATTCATTCAGCATGTCCGTAACATCCCGGTTCAGCTTCTGATTTTGCGAAGTAGATACGGTAAAAGCAATGAGCCGTACGTCTTCCTTTACTCCCTGAATGGTCGTCAACGTTTGGTCAGACAGCGTATACTGCTTGCCTGCCGTCAGATCTAGTTGAAAGCCACCCAGCGAACGCAGAAATAACGTCAATAAAATAAAAATCCCTACAGCAGCAATCGATAGTACCACACTATTGGTATGACCCAGCCATTTTTTCATATTCATTACCTCCACCGTTTCCGTTCAACCACTTGGATGCTGAATAGCAAAAAGAGCACCGCCACCGTCACGTAGTACATCACATCGGCTCCATTCAGCAATCCTTTGGTGAAACTGTCAAACCGTGCGGTTAGTGAAAAAGGTTCCAGCCATTGCTGTACCGCCGCAGATGCACCCGTTTGTCCACCAAACGAATCCAGCATCCAGAACACAAGTAAAATAATAAAACTGACGACCGCTGACATCATCTGATGCTGTGAAAGCGTTGAAGCGAATAAGCCGATCGCCATCATGGCTGCCCCAAGCATGAACAGACCGATCACAGATGTTAATACCAGCGTCCAATCCAGCGACCCATAAAAGGACATCACGACCGGATACGCTAGACTGCACAGCACTAATATGAGCAACATACCCAGCGACGCCAAAAATTTACCCACGATCATTTCCGTCACACTCACAGGTGAGGTAAGCAGCAGTTCATCGGTACCTTGCCTGAATTCCTCCGCAACCAGCCTCATCGTGAGTAATGGGACGACGAACACCAGCATGGACAAGGTGTCACCGAGTACCAGCCGATAGTCCAGAATGCTAGGCTGATACATAACAAAATTTGTATAAAAAAGTAACCCCGTCAGCAGCATGTACACTGCAAGCGCAAAATAGGTCGTTGGTGTCCACAGATAGGCTTGCAGCTCTTTTTGACAGACCGCGAACAAACGCCTCATGACCGATTACCTCCTGTATCCTTATCTTCCTCAGCCTTATCGTCGCCGGACGCAGCATCTCCATGCTCCACCGTGATAGCCGTAGGGGCTGCATTCTCCGAGGAATGTAGGTCTTGTACTGCTGGATCGCTGGCCTGACCTTCTTCCGTCTCGCGGGTCGTTAACTGCTGGAAGATATTTTCCAAGCTAAGGCTTTCTTTTTTCATCTCCAAAATCGGAAGCTTCGCATCAGACAGCACATAAAATAGTTCTTCGCGAAAATCCTCACCGGAGGCTCCTGTGAGTAGCAATCCGGTCATATCTGGCTCTGCGGCAGTCAGCTTCGTGTTCGCTGGAGGCTGCGTGGCCGCCATAGATTCAACCTCTACTTTTCCCCAAGTACGCAGGACATCCAGCACCTGCTCACGCTTCCCTCTGACCTCCACCTTCACCTTAAATCCATCTTCCATCGAACCGCCGAGCGCGTCAGGGCGCCCATCCATGACCAGCTTCCCTTCATGGATGATGAGAACACGATTGCATAACGCATCCACCTCAGGCAATATATGCGTACTTAGCAATACCGTATGATTTTCGCCAATCTCCTGAATGAGCTGACGAATCTCCAAAATCTGATTGGGGTCCAAACCCGAAGTCGGTTCATCCAGCACCAGTAAATCCGGGTTATGAATAATCGCACCTGCCAGTCCCAAGCGCTGTTTATACCCTTTGGACAAACTGCGGACTAATTGTTTTTCCCGCCCATTCAGTCCTAGCCTGGAAATCATCTCCGAAATACGCAGCTTCTGCTCTCTCGCAGGCACGTCCCGAATACTAGCTACAAACTTCAAATAGGATCTTACGGACATATCCTCATACAAAGGGGGAGTCTCCGGCAGATAACCGATTTTGGAACGGGCCTGTCTGCCCTTATCCTGAATCGGGATACCATCAATCGTAATCACTCCCTCGTTGGGTTGAAGATATCCTGTAATCATGCGCATCGTCGTCGTTTTACCCGCACCATTCGGCCCCAGGAAACCAACAATTTCACCGCGCTGCATTTCAAAATCCAGCTTATGTACACCCCGGTTGCCCTCATACCACTTGCTCACCTGCTGCACTTTGAGCACATGTTCCACCCTTTCCTTTATCGTATTGACAAATCATTTCGAACTACACACACATATCAAAAGAATTCCATAGCGATAAGTTCGGAAGACCAAAGCCTTCGCGAAGCGGCCTCCTCCTACTTCCCTCCCAAATGTTGCATCAGTAGTGGGTAGCAGCGGAGCGGAGGATTTGGAGCTGTAGAAGCACCAGCGTTCGCCTTTGCCTTGGGATTTTTACCTTTACATGTCTTACTTAATCACAAAAAAATCCCACGGCAACAGCGATCGGAAGCCCAAAGCCTTCGCGGAGCGGTCTCCTCGCACCTTATGCTATACTTTTAAATTCTAATAATAATCCCCCACATATAACTCCAGCTTAACGTCACTTAAATAGAAGCTTAAAATAATGTGTCTGAAATGTGAACACAAAATTACACATCTACCCTCGGAAACTTGTACGGTTCGCTAAGGTATGGATTCGCATCTACTATCATTACAGCGTGTGAGGGGAGTGTATAAAAGCGATGAGTGTATTGTTTACCAATCTAGTTTCTAACGGCGACTTCGAGATCGGATCCACCCTTTTTTGGAGCTCTGTCAATGTGACTGTCACTAACTTATCTGTAAAAAAGACTAACTTTTATAGTGCAATCCTGGCAGGAGGCGCAGTAGATGCATCTCTTTCCCAGGTCGTTTTTGCTGCACCAGGCGAAAGTTATACGTTAAGCCTTTCAGCTGCAAAAATAGGAAGCCTATCTAGTCCTCAAGTTAACATTTTTCTGTATTACTATGACGCAACCTTTAGCTTCCTTGGCACGGGGCTAACTACCTATTTGAGTGCAGGTACATTGCCAGACGCTGTGAATGGGACATGGCAAAGCCTATACGAAGTAACAGCTCCTGTACCAGCCAACGCAGCCTATGCCTTTTTGATTATTAGTAAAAATGCCATGGCTAACACCGCTGATGTAGCTATTGATTCCATTGCTCTTGTTAAAGCAAGTGCAGCTGGAGCTGTGGGTCCAGTCGGACCTGCCGGGCCGACTGGTGCTACAGGCGCTAGTGGCGCTACAGGTGCTACGGGGCCTGCGGGTGCCACAGGCGCCACGGGCATTGGCGGACCTGTCGGACCTACGGGTGCCACAGGTGACACTGGTGTTACTGGACCTGTCGGACCTACAGGCGCCACAGGCGACACAGGTGCTACCGGACCTGTCGGACCTACGGGTGCCACAGGCGACACAGGCGCTACCGGACCTGTCGGACCTACGGGTGCCACAGGCGACACAGGCGCTACCGGACCTGTCGGGCCTACTGGCGCTACGGGCGACACTGGCGTTACCGGACCTGTCGGGCCTACGGGTGCCACGGGCGACACTGGCGCTACCGGACCTATCGGGCCTACGGGCGATACCGGGCCTACGGGGCCGACTGGACCGACCGGACCATTTGGCCTTGGATTTACCGGACCTGTCGGACCTACAGGCGACACAGGTGCTACCGGACCTGTCGGGCCTACGGGAGCCACAGGCGACACTGGTGTTACTGGACCTGTCGGACCTACAGGCGCCACGGGGGACACTGGTGTTACTGGACCTGTCGGACCTACAGGGCCGACTGGCCCGATTGGACCAACTGGACCTACAGGGCCGACTGGACCTACGGGACCTACCGGACTCTAACCTCCTTTTGGATTTAAGCGATGTACCCTACCCTATCGACAAAGCCACAGCACATTAAGGCTTTGTCATCCATGCCCTGCCGCGATTGCGGCAGGGCTTCTATAACTCAGCCCCTTTTTAAATCCAACTTTATGTTTGATCTGAACCCTTAGATGGTTCCCCAAAGGAGTGATGCTCAATTGATCAGTATCAGCCTGTGCATGATCGTCAAAAATGACCAAAATACTATTGGCCGTTGCCTGGAATCGGTCCATCATATTGTGGATGAAATCAACATCGTGGACACAGGTTCACAGGATCGGACCATTGACATATGTCGCAACTTTACGGATCGAATTTTTCCATTTGAATGGGTAGATCATTTTGCCCTTGCACGTAACTACTCGTTTGAGCAAGCTACGCAGGAGTACATTCTCTGGCTTGATGCCGATGATATTTTGAAGGAGCAGGATGCCGTCAAGCTGCTTGAGTTGAAGCAAACCCTTGATTCCTCAGCCGTACCAACCGTCGATTCCGTGTCTATGAATTATCATTATGGCTTTGATGATCATGGCAATGTCACCCTACATTTTCGCCGAAACCGCTTGATCAGAAGGTCAGCCGGATTCCGTTGGCACGGAGCCGTGCATGAGTACCTCGCCGTAGACGGGAATATTCAACATGCCGATATCGCCATAACTCACACCAGAACACATACAGTCTCTCCAGGAAGAAATCTGCGAATTTATGAGAAGTTGCTCGCTCAAGGTCATGCCTTCTCTCCTCGTGACCTCTACTATTACGCTAACGAGTTAAGAGATAATAAAAGATATGAGCAGGCCGTGCAGGCTTACCGGGATTTTCTGGATACCGGACAATGCTGGGTAGAGGATGCGATTAGTGCATGTAGCAAAATGGCCGACTGTCTGCAACAACTTGGCAAGTTGGAGCAAAGTATTACCGCGGCTCTCCATAGTTTGACCTTCGATACGCCCAGGGCAGATCTATGCTGTCGGATAGGTCATTATTTTTTGCATAAAAATGAGATCTCCAAAGCTATTTATTGGTACGACATGGCTACCACTCTGAATCCTCCCGACACGATGGGCCCGGTACAAGACGCGTACCAAACGTGGTTTCCTCATATCCAGCTATGCATTTGCCATTCTCGAATGAAGGATTACACACGTGCGAATTGGCACAACGAGCAAGCTGCCACGTACGTTCCCAACGACCCGCATGTCCTGCATAATCGACAATTTTTCAGCTCAATCCTGAACCCTTCCCAATAGAGATGTCTCCCATACTCACCCCTCAATCTTTAAGTAAGTCAAAGGAGGAGCAAGCGGAATGCAACAATCGAATCGGTACAAGATAGCTGTCTATGCCATTAGCAAAAATGAAGCCCGATTCGCCAAGCGCTGGATGCACACCATGCGGGAAGCCGATGTTGTCATTGTAGCGGACACCGGCTCTACAGACGACACCGTTCCCCTGCTACGCGAGGCGGGTGCAGAGGTGCATCGTATTCAGGTAACCCCTTGGCGTTTTGACAAGGCTCGCAATGAGTCCCTGCGGCTGGTCCCCGACGATGTAGATATTTGTGTCTGTACGGATCTGGACGAAGTCTGGGAGGAAGGTTGGCGGTCGCGGCTGGAACGTAACTGGAAGGAAGGAACTACCCGGATGCTATATGCCTTTACGCATGGACAGCCGGGGCAAGATACCGGTTATACATGGTTCTGGAAAGAAAAAATACACACTCGTCACGGTTACCGCTGGGTACGCCCGGTTCACGAGGTGCTTGAATATATCGGGGAGGGTGAAGAACGTAGCATTCGATCCGGTCAGCTCCGCTTGTATCATGATCCCGATCCGCACAAATCCCGCAGCCAATACCTTCCACTTCTAGAACAGTCTGTGCGCGAGTTTCCCGAGGATGACCGCAACATGCATTACTTGGGGCGGGAATATATGTATCATGGTCGTTGGGACGAGTGCATTGCTACACTGCAACAACATCTTGCCATGCCGCAGGCACGCTGGGCAGATGAGCGCAGCGCTTCGATGCGCTTTATTTCTAGAGCCTATAAAGCAAGTGAACAATGGCAGGAGGCAACACGTTGGTTATACCGGGCTATTGCGGAAGCACCGTATTTACGTGAACCTTACACGGAAATGGCTCAGCTGGCCTATCATACACGGAACTGGCCCGCTGTCTATCATATGGTTGAAGAAGCGTTGCGTATTTCAACACGACCGGATACGTACATGCAAGAGGATTTTTGCTGGGACGCTACGCTGTATGATCTCGGAGCCCTCGCTTGCTACGAGTTGGGTCTACTGCACAAAGCATGTGAATTTGCGAAAGAAGCAACAGAGCGCTCCCCGGACGATTCTCGCCTTAGCCATAATTATGCGCTAATTCAATCTAGGCTTCCATAGAAACCCACACCCCGTCCTGTAGGTTGAATAACTTGGTATAGGAGCTTGTGATTGGCAAAGGAGGTTATCGAGATCAAAGTTCTATTTACTTTTTATATACCTAGCGGCGGCGTGGAAACCTTGAACCGCCAACGCTGTAAAGTGCTCATGCAGGACGGGATTGAATGTCATCTTCTCTATTATCAGCAGGGTACGGGGATGCAAAACCTGCACGGCGATATTCCTGTGTTCATGACTTCATCTGAAGAAGAAATTCGAATGCTGGTAATTACTAATCGCTATGATGCAATTATCGTCTCATCGGATTATCCTATGCTCGCCAGATTGCGAATGTTGGGCTATCAGGGGATATTAATCTATGAATCGCAGGGCTTTGGTTCTCACGAAGAGGCTGCTTGGGTGGTCGCGGATGCCGTTCCGTATCTTCAGAGACATGCCAACGCGGTGCTCTTGCCCAATACAACTCATCTGGTGCAGCTATTTACCAACACGTGTCCATGGCTTAATCGTTATGTATTTCCCAACGTACTGGATACCAGCGTATTTAATTATGTACCTAACACTCCTCCGACCAACCCGGTTATTGCATGGGTTGGGCGGCTGGAGCCCAATAAGAATTGGAGGCATTTTATCGACATTTCTTACTGGATGCTACAAAATCGTGCGGATCTTCGGATTTGGATGTTTTATGATGACACATTGTCACAGCCAGAGGATAAAATACAATTCGAAAAAATGCTTACTCAGCTCGGCATGTCCTCAGTAATCGAGCGTTTTCAAAGCGTGCCTCATGCCAAAATGCCTCTGTATTATTCCATGATTGGCGACTCAGGTGGCTACCTGCTGTCGACTTCTCTGGTGGAGGGATTTGGCTATGCGGTAGCTGAGGCGATGGCCTGTCGTTGCCCGGTATTAAGCTCTGATTCAGACGGAGTACGGGCATTCATTGACCACAACGAAACTGGTAAATTTTATCAGCAGGGAGACATCTTACAGGCGATACTGGAAGGACTAGACCTGATGAACAACATACCTCAACGCGAATCTATCCGCCAGAAGGGGCTGGCACGGATCGTCAGCCTGTTGGCACCGGATAAATATGTGCGCTCCTTCCGGCAGATGATGAACACGCTGGGTGTGAGGTAACTAAAAAACAGCTGACGACAACCCTTTTTATACACGGGCCATCGTCAGCTTTAACTTGCCTTTTATTATTGAATATTGGAATCTATCTAATCTTTAGTAAGCGGTCTCCTGCATGAATATCCTTGGAGCCTTCAACTAAAATATCCGTGTACACGGCTGTATTGGTTACAATGACGGATGTGGTAATATCATAACCTTCATCCTCTATAGCCTTGGGATCAAATTCAACCAGCTTGTCCCCTTTTTGAATCGTATCCCCTTCAGACACAAAGGAGGTGAAATGTTTTCCTTTCAAGCTGACCGTATTAATTCCAATGTGAATGAGCAGTTCAACTCCATCCTCAGAAATAAGCCCGATGGCATGTTTTGTTTTGAAAACGGTAACAACAGTTCCGTTAAAAGGTGCGTAGGCTACCCCATCTTTCGCAATAATAGCAGCCCCCTGACCCATCGCACCACTTGAGAAAGCTTCATCATTTACAGCGGTTAAAGGAATCAATTCACCGTTTAGAGGACTGAATACCACTTTGTCCTCCTCTTTGCTTTCATCTGCAACCTTAATCTCAGGCGCAGGTTTAGCATTTTTATAGCCGAAAAGATAGGTCAGGATAAATGCGAGTACAAAAGCCACAACCAAAGATATGATAAAGCCGATGAAACCTGCATCTATGCCTTTTGGATTAATGAACAGAGGAATACCAAAAATGCCGCCCCCGGCAAATCCATATGCCGTTGAACCCAGAAAACCGGCTACAGCTCCTCCTATACCTCCAGCGATCGAGGCTAAAATAAATGGTTTTTTGGCGGGTAACGTAACTCCGTAAATAGCTGGTTCAGTAACCCCCATCAAGCCTGCAATCGTCGCGGAAGTCGCAATCGGCTTTAATTTAGGGTCACGTGATTTCAAAGCAATGGCAAAGGCCGCACCGGTTTGAGCAAAAGTAGTACAGAACAGCATTCCGTTAATGGGATCAAAACCGTTCGTAACTACATTATTCAGGAGAATTGGAATGAATGCCCAATGCAGACCAAAGATAATAATGGCCTGCCAGAACCCGGCCAGAACGAGACCAGCTACAGCTGGACTTAACTGGTAAATCCACATAGAGCCTTTGGCTAACCCATCGCTGACTATAGTTGATATCGGTCCGACAACCAGAAAAACAATCGGTGATATGATGACCAAGGTCAGCAAAGGCACAATGAACATTTTAATGGATGCAGGTGCATACTTACTTATCATTTTTTCGACCTTAGCTGCTAAGAACGCTCCAATAATGATAGGTATAACAGAAGAAGTATAATTAATCAGAACGACAGGTATGGTCAAAAAGGACAGCGCCGTTTTATCCGTAAAGGCAGAAGTCATGGTCGGATACACCAAGGCGGCCCCCAAAACAGCAGACAGGTACGGGTTGCCTCCAAATTTTTTACCTGCTGAAAATCCTAGAATAATCGGAAAGAAATAAAACATAGCGTCTGCTGTCGCGTGTAAAATTTTATACGTGCCCATCTGATCCGTCATCCAGCCCAGGGATGTGCATAAGGCCAGCAGTCCTTTTAGAATCCCCACAGCGGCGAGTACGCCTATAACGGGCATAAACACGCCTGAGATCACATCGACAAATCGGCTGAATAAACTGGATTTCTCATTGTTTTGCTCTTCTTGACTCGCTTGATCCGGCTTTACTCCCATCGTCTCCAAAAGAGCTTCGTATACTTTAGGAACCTCATTACCAATGACCACCTGAAATTGTCCGCCGCTTTCTACGACAGTAATGACGCCATCAATCTGCTTGATTTGTTCCTTATCAGGTAATTGATTATCCTTCAATTTAAACCTCAATCGGGTTACACAGTGAATTACACTGTTTACATTTTCATTTCCGCCCACGGCACTCCATACTTCTTTGGCTGTTTTTTTATGATCCATCATGTTCACTCCTTCTTGGATGCGCTTTCTATTCTATTCGTAGTAGTCGGATGTGCAATAACTGCGACAATTACGGCACTTATTCCGCCTGCAAGTTTACCCACGATCATGGCAATCACCATATTCTTGTCCATTCCTGCTACAAAGCCAAGATGTCCACCCAGAACGAAAGATCCACTGACAGCAAAAGCAATACTAATCACTTTGCCTCTGGGCTCCATCTCTTTGACTAAAGTGAACGTAGGAATGTTATGAGCAAGACTAGCCACAAGACCAGCAGTAGTCGATGGATCTATGCTTAGCAAACGTCCTGCCCGTTGAAGCGGATTTTTAAATATTTTTGTAATCCAAGCAACCAACGGAAACGCACCAGCCAATACAATAGCAATCGTTCCAACCGTTTGCACACCGACAGACAACGGAGCCATATTGGGAATAATAACAAATCCAGTTAAGGTTTCGACCCCAATCGCTGCCAAACCGACAAGGGATAGAAGCCTAATGCCGTTACCAAACCACTTGAACAATCGGATCGTAAGCTCCGTAAATAGACGTAAACCCAGCATAATGATTAATGAAAGAAGCATGGGAATAATCAGATTTTTTAAAATCATTATCACGTCAAAACCAGCGATTATTCCCCCTATGAAACAACCAACGGGAATTGTACTAATACCGATCAAGATACCTTTTGCAAAATATGGATGATCCTCTTTTTCCAAAATGCCGAGGGCAACCGGAATCGTAAATACGAGCGTTGGGCCAAACATGGTCCCTAGAAAAACCCAGGAAAACACGCCCGCTTGCTGGCTGTGCGCCATTTCCGCCGCAAGTGCGTATCCTCCCATATCTACCGCCAATATCGTATTAGCAAAGGATGCCGGATCGGCACCTATTGCCACATATAACGGTGAAACAATGGGAATCAACCATGAGGCGAGTACAGGAGCCAAGGAAACAATTCCTATCATGACCAGAGCAAGAGAGCCCATGGTCATGAGCCCATTGTTGAAGGCTTGTCCCAATCCCCAGCGATTTCCCAAGCACTGATCCAATGCACCTAGCACTAAAAAAAGAGCAATAACATACATCACAATATCGTTAATGGACATCCTGTTGCCTCTTAATACACATGAACTTTATGATTTTCTGCGCTGTCATAGGTGTCGAATACAAGCTGAAGTGTCTTGATATTGTCGTGACCACTCGTTTGAAATTCTTTTCCCGTGTTGAGACAATCTATAAAATGAGCCTGTAGCTTTTTATGGCTTTCCTCATAGTTTAATTCAGTCTTTTCAACCAATACTTTTTCGACTCCCTGATTATTAATGAGACATAATTTACCTGTGTTATACAGTTTTAGGGTGGCCTCATCGCCTTCAATCACCAGCTGTTCTTTATGATCGGGAAGGACCTGCTCTGGAAGCTGCCCATTCAGTTCCCTACGAGTCGCCCAGCTCATGTCCATAAGACCAAAATAATGTTCATAACCTAACATGATAATGCCCGTGTCTTCTCCCTGTGTGTATGGGCTGACCCGCTTGGTTTCCGCATACAAACGCTGAGGTTCACCGAATAAGAAACGCCAAGTATCCAGCCAATGAACTCCCATTTCATAAAACAAGAGCTTGGGCATATCTCTGAAAAATGGCTGCGGCAGCTCTTTTTCCGGAGCAAACCTTGGCGAATAAAAATCGGTATGCGTATAACGTATAACATTCATATTCCCAACGATATTCTCTGCCAACAACTTTTTTATAATTTGAAAAGGTTCAAGCCAACGCCAATTTTCCGTCACCATAAGTCTGACTCCTGCGGCTTCAGCAATACCTACAATCTGCTCAGCTTCTTCAACAGAACGTGCAAAAGGTTTTTGGCACATAATATGTTTTCCGGCTGCGGCCGCCAGTCTAACCAGTTCCAGATGTGTCTCAGGAGGTGTAATGATGTCCACGACATCAATATCCGCTTCGCTTAGCATCTCCTCCAGGCTGGTATAACAATATTCAGTAGGTACATGGAATTGAGCTGCTTTTTCAAAAAGTAAGCCTTTATTTCGATCACAAAATCCTTTGATTTCTGCATCCGAGATAAACTGCCATGCTTTTATATGTTTTTCCGACCAATATCCCGTTCCAATAACGCCGATTTTCCACATGTTGCTCACTCCATCCACATTCTTCTCTGTTTTTATTTCGTTCCGATGATGACAACATCACTTTCAAAGCTGTGCATGTCTAGCACCGATTGATCCTTTTGGACGGACACGTCGGTTTGGGCAAACCGCTTCCCGTCTAAATCAATCGTTGTAAACTTGTAATCCTGCACGTTGATACTTAGTCGTACCTTCGTGTTAAATGGGACATACAAGATAATGGAATTCTCGTTCCCCGCAGCTCTGATTTCCTCTGTCTTGTTTAAAACAATATCCAATGGCTTTACGCCAATAAGGTTATACATTTCAAACAAATATTTAATAAAGGAATAATCCCATGCACCTTCAAATCGCAATGCTGTTCTCCAATCATAGGGACTATCGAATCCTTCCCCTTCTACAATGCCGAATTTCTTTCCTTTTTTGTGCCAGCTCCAAATCCCATGCGCCCCGTAGGTAATTCCCGCTCCCCCGCCTGCAAGGAGGCTTTGCCATGCCGCTTTTCTGGCATCCAGTGCAGTGTATCTGCCATACACATTGCGGCTATAACTAATTTGTTCATAACATGGCTCACCATTAATGACAGGCCGTATATCCGGCTTATGGTAGAAATGTTGAGCAATCTCATGGCCCACATGCTGAAACTCTGAATTATGTCCTGATTGATACATATAGAATCCAAGACCCTGGTGTTTCTCAAAGGCTGGAGGAATTTCCCTCAATCTCCCTTGAATATGCAGTGTAGTTAAGCTTGTCGGGCTTAATTGTTGTACAATATCCAGTGCTTTTAGATAATAGGAATTGGCACGTTCGGTCGGAAAATCACTATCCCCGCTGATCAGAAAAATAGGATCAAATGGAGAAAAACGGTTTACGACGTACGTTACATAGGGTTCAACGCATTCAAACGGCATTTTATTACCCTTTTGGAACATTTCAGCCCATGTATCCGGCACATAGTTACACCACAATAGAACCAGGGCCGGAACAAATCCACGCTCTACAGCCATTTTCAACATGATTTCTGCCCGGTCAAAATAAGCTTCGTTTAATGTATGGTAGTCGAAATCCCCATTTTCCAGTAATGCAAACGGCTGTAGATTCAGATCCGATTCACTTGCGTCCCATTGTCGGAGCATGTTGATTTGCAACACATTGAAACCCTGCATCTTCCGATAATCAAGATAGTCGCTCCACTCCTCTATCGTCGCGTTGGTAAATACACTCCAAACCGTATCTGCCAAATAAAAAAAAGGTTTTTCCTCTTTTGTAAAACTTCTTTGATTTTCAGCCATGTTTAAACTCAAATAAATCACCATTCCTCTCTTGCTGTATTCACAAATTCTCTAAACAAAACTAAATAAACAACTAAATTTATATGATTTTTTCGCAAAATAAACTAAATTAAAGCGCTTTACACTTGAATATTAACACTATAAATCATAAATGGTCAACAAATTTTTACTTTTAGTTATTTAGTTTAGTTTAGTTTATAAGCTAAACTTTCTTGCAGAGTAATGATATAATTTATGTAGTTTAGTTCAATAGGGGGTTCCACATTGAAAATTGATGATATTGCAAGGCTTGCAGGTGTTTCGAAGTCTGCTGTCTCTCTTGCTTTTAATAACAAACCCGGAGTCAGTGAAGAAACCAAGGAGCAAATCCTAAAAATAGCCCAAGAGCATGGATATAAACCACGCACCATGAAGACAAGCAAGGAAGTTATTAAAAATCATCATGTGATACGCTTTGTGGCCTGTAAAAATACAGACATCGTAACAGAGCATTATGATTCACTTCCATTTTTCAATGAGTTAATTCATCATATTACCAATCAGGTGAGAGAACATGGAAACACCTTGATTTTTTCGTCTTTTGATAGCCATAGCCTCGAAGAAGAATTATCTGCTTTGGAAAAAGATCAGCCTTCTTCAGGCGTACTTCTACTTGGTACCAATTTAACTTCTGAGATTATTCATTCCATACAATCCATTCATTCCAATATTGTGATTCTGGATACTTGCTTTGAACAGGTCGATGCCAGTTTCGTATCTATTAACAACTATCTTGGTGGGTATCAGGCAGGCCAATATTTAATTCAGTCAGGACACAGAAAGATAGGATACGTACAATCCAGTACCAGGATTCTTAACTTTACAAAACGAAAGGAAGGGTTTATGGCGGCTTTAGAGGAGCACAATCTTTCCATAGAAAATGGGCTTACATTTGATATGCATCCCATGCTTGTAATGTCACAGGACGCATTTAAAACAGCTATTCATGAATTGAATGAGCTACCTTCGGCCCTATTTTGCGAAAATGATTATATGGCGATCAGTGCCATTAAAACGTTTCAGGAGATGAACATTCGAGTGCCTGAACAAATTTCCATCATGGGATTTGATAATATTCATGAAGCCAAGGTCATTAGCCCGGAACTCACAACCATTCATGTGAAAAAGGATATTTTGGCCCGAACTGCTGTCAACTTGCTTATGGAGAGGCTTAACAATCATCAGGGGCATCATACTCAGGTTCTTGTGAATACGGAGGTTATTGAAAGAAGATCTTGTTTAGCCTCAGAATAACCTATGATCATTGGTTTATTATTGCTTACTGTCTCTATGATTTTAGAATAAAGCCGCCATGTTGGCGGCCTTTTCTATTATCGGACTCCATGTGGGATATTCCAATTTATCGTCATTCGTTGAAATCTTCCTCTGTCAAATCCATATTTACGCTCGCAGCGGCTCGACTGCCGTCGGCCGCGGCAAAAATCAACTGGGAAGGCATGAAGTACGATGAATCCCCGGCAGCATATACACCAGGTATGGAGGTTCTCCCCGCTTCATCCGTCTTGATCCCGCCCGACTCCGTTCTTTCACAGCCCAAACGTTCTCCAAACGGTGCACTTTGTACAAACTGGGGAGATACAAAGCCGCCGACCCTCGGGACTTGAGTGCCATCCGTAAAGCGCACATGCTCAAGCTTTCCATTGTGACCGATGAACGCCGCAACAGGTTGCTCCATTACGATGATTCCTTTAGAATAGAGCCGTTCTTTTTGCTCGTCCGACAGGGATGCCTGACCGTTCGTACAAACGATCAAATCCTTACTCCAGTTAAAGAGTAGTTTGGCTGTATGAAATATAGCTGCCGATTCAGAGACGAGGACAAGCGGTTGATCCCGCAACTCCCAGCCGTCGCAATAAGGGCAATTAAATAAACTTTTCCCATATAACGGATAAAAACCTTCAATCTCGGGGAATATCTCCTTTACGCCCGTCGCCAATATCAATTTCCGGGCTTGAACGCGAAGGCCTGACGAATCAAGTACCTCAAATCCAGATTCGTTTTTTGTAATCGAAACAACCTCGGTTTGCAGATGATGGACAGATGGATAACGCAACACTTCCTCATAAGCTACACGGCGGAACTCGGCCGGCGTTACGCCGTCTCTCGTAATAAAACCGTGCGACGCATGCGTAACCGCATTTCTGGGCCGATTATTATCAATCAAAGCCACACTTCTTCTGGCCCTGCCAAGCACGAGGGCTGCATTCAATCCGGCGGGTCCTCCGCCAATAATAGCGCAATCGTACAGCATAACACCCAACTCCTTTTAAAAGATATTAAAGACTCTTTATATCTGCAATAAAACAAAAAAAACGCTTTACATAACTGGCAACCACCCTCTTTCTATATAAAGTCGCTTACTTTTAAACTTGTGTTTGCTTTTGCGCCAAATCGACCAATTTCGTATTTTTTAGATGTCGTTCCATTTTCTCCTCTGCTTCCCTCATTACAGCTTGAATCAGGCACTCGGAGCCGTGGACAAAATCACATTCAAACAAAGAATTGGTTCCTTCAATGGCATGGATAATATCCAAAAAGGTAATCTCATCTTTATGACGGGATAGGCGATAGCCTCCATTGGCTCCGGAAACCGATTCGATCATCCCAGCCTTCACAAGCCTTGTCAAAATTTTCGAAAGATAAGTTGGTGAAACATTTTGGGATTCAGCCAGTTGCTGAACACCTACCGGCTTAACCGACGAATCAGTAACAAGCATGAGCATAGTGTGCAGAGCATAATTCGTTGCTTTTGTAAATTTCATAACTACACCTCAATCAAAGACTTATTGTATCCACTATATCCCCGAATCTGCCAGTGTGTCAAGGTCATCTAGCATTCACGCTGTTGTTAATCCTTCTTTTGGTTACGCTCTAACCGTTGTATACTGTTCATCAGAACAGCTAAGAAAGGGGGCTCGTTGTGCGTATTTTTGATATTCTTCGTATATTGGTTGCTGAACAGATGGTCAAAGGAGAACACTTGGCAAATGCATTAAAGGTATCTTCTCGAACGATACGAACGGATTTAAAGGAATTGGGTGCGCTGTTGTCAAAGCATGGAGCAGCAGTTAAACCCCTTAAAGGAACAGGCTACAAGTTAGAGATTCGGGACGAACAAGCATTTCATCATCTGCTGAAGCAATTAAAGGATGATGAAAATAATGTGCCCTATCCATTAGCGAATTCGTCTGAAGCCAGAAATCGTTTTTTAATGAAAAAGCTGTTGCTTACCAATGCATATGTCAAACTTGATGATTTAGCCGAGACCCTGTATGTTAGTCGATCTACTTTACAGAATGACCTCAAAGAACTGCGCAAGCTGCTGGCAACTTACGGACTATCCCTGGAAAACAGACCTTATCATGGGATTCGAGTCAAAGGGAATGAGGCCAAGCTGCGTTATTGCATTTCCGACTATATATTCAGTAGGACAGATGAAATAGGCGAGCAGCAGATGTCCCACCCTCCTCTGATCTCTAACGAAGAGATGGAATTCATAAGAGAAGTGATTCTGGATCGTATTGAGATCCATGATATTCAGTTATCGGACATTGCCCTGAACAATCTGGTCATTCATATTGCTATAGCATGTAAGCGTATTCGCGAAGAAAGGTATGTGTCGTATTATCCGCAAGAGATGAAAAAAATTGAAGCACAAAAAGAGTTTAGGGTGGCGACTGAGATCGTATCTGCTTTGGAACAAAACATGGAGCACTCCTTTCCACTTGTTGAAGTTGCGTACATTGCTGTGCACCTGCTGGGTGTAAGGACAGTCGTTAGTGCGCATATGGATGAAGTGGAGATTAAAAAGATCATTGATAAAGATATCTACGAACTGACTATCGAAATACTGGACCAAATTGATCAGCAGTTGAAGATGAACATTCATAACGATCAAGAATTGCTGATTGCATTTTGCCTTCACCTCAAACCAGTGATCAACCGTTATCAATACGGAATGAATTTGCGTAATCCTATGCTGGATGAAATCAAAGCCAATTACCCGCTTGCCTTTGAAGCAGGTATCATTGCTGCGGAGGTCATCAAGCAGCGGCTTCATATACACATTGAGGAAAATGAAATTGGTTATTTAGCCATTCATATCGGAGTCGCGATGGAAAGAAAGAAAATGGAGGACGCACCCAAAAGATGTATGATCGTATGTGCTTCTGGACTCGGCAGTGCTAAGCTGCTGTATTATAAGCTTCAATCGGTCTTCGGTTCCAGGTTGGATATCGTGGGAACCACTGAATTTTATAAGCTGAAACAAATGCCTTTGGATACACTGGACTTTGTCATTAGCACGATCCCCATTTCAGAACCGCTTTCTATCCCCATGATCCATGTGAATACATTTTTGGGCAGTTCCGATATTACTAAAATTGAGCAAGCCATTTCTGAGGCCAGACTTCCTGCTGTGCAGTATGTACGAAAAAAATTGGTCTTTCTTCAGCAGAAGTTTGAGAACAAACTCCAAGTGCTTGAATTTATAGCCGAAAAAATACACGAAGCAGATCTTGTAAAAGGCCCCCTGCTGCAATCTGTAATAGAGCGTGAAGCCGTTTCCCCCACTTCATTTGGCAACTTTGTCGCGATCCCGCATCCGATGGAACCTTTCGCAGATTCCACGTTTTGGGCCATCTGTACATTACAAAAAGCAATCGATTGGGATGGCAAGCCGGTACAGTTTATTTGTATGCTCTGTATACAGCGTACGAAATCAGAAGATTTACAGACTATGTATCATATCTTGCTTGATATTTTAAATAATGAACAGCTCGTCCAGCAGCTTATTCGCTGCAAATCGTATACAGAATTCATAGAAGTGTTGCACAAAAATGGTTGAACATGAGGAGTATGAAGAACGAATTATTTCCGTTAAGAAGAGGAAATAATGTGCGTTATGTTGAAAGCGATTCCAAATTATAATATCCATACGAAGGGATCATTGAAAGGAGAGAAGGTCACGTGAATCATGATGAATCTACAGAGCACGACGTGAACATGGAGGACATGGATGATACAGAGATTGTATTCCAAATTATATTATACGCAGGGAATGCACGCAGCTCGGCCATGGAGGCGATTGAGCTTGCAAAGGCCGGGAAATTTCAGGAAGCCAAAGATGAATTAGCTTCAGCAAAAAAAGAACTGGTGTCCTCCCACAAAATTCAAACCAGAATCATCCGCAAGGAAGCAGCGGGTGAAAAAACAGAGATGTCCGTCATGATGGTGCATGCTCAAGATCATCTGATGAATGCCATCACCATTCGCGATATGGCCTCAGAGTTTGTAGACCTGTATGAACGCATTGATCAATTCGTACCGAAATCGTAGAGGGAGGGACGCTATCCCATGGCATTCAAAGACAAACTGGTTGACGGCCTCACATCGGTAGCAAATGCAATCAATAATTTTAAATATATTATAGCGATCAAATCAGCTTTTATCACATTGATGCCTGTTATTATTGTCGGTGCCTTTGCTGTATTGATTTCTAATATGGTCATGGACCCGGTCAATGGCCTTGCGCATTTTAAGCCGTTCTCATTCCTGGCTGAGTACAAACCGATTTTCTCGGGCATTAACTATGCCAGCTTGAATATCCTTACCATTCTGGCTATTTTCATGATTGGTCTGGAGCTAGGAAAAATTAATGGAGAGAAAAATCTCTTCCCCGGTTTGCTTGCTTTAATCTGTTTTATCTCTGTGACACCAACCACGATAGAGTTGATGGTTAACGGTGAAATGCAAAAAGTAACAGACGTCATAGCCCGTCAATTTACGGATACCAAGAGCTTGTTTTTAGGTATTTTCATAAGCATCCTATCCGTTGAGCTGTACAGTAAGCTGGGCAAGTCCGATAAGCTAAAAATCAAAATGCCTGAAAGTGTCCCCAGCAATGTGGCCGTTTCTTTCTCTGCACTCATTCCTACTATTATTACGGTGACTGTCTTCTCAATGCTCGGATTTTTCTTTCATAAGTTTACAGGTCTCTACCTGTACGATGCCGTCTATAATGTGGTGCAAAAGCCTCTGGAGACCGTAGTACAGGGACTGCCAGGTATACTGGTGCTGATGCTGGTTGCGCAAATCTTCTGGGTGATCGGTATTCACGGGAACCAAATGGTAAAGCCCATTCGTGAACCCCTGCTACTTGGCGCGATTACCGTCAACATGACTGCTTATGAGCAAGGACTGCCCATTCCGAACATTATTACGATGCCTTTCTGGGACGTGTACATGAGTATCGGTGGTTCAGGGATTACGCTAGCCCTCTTGATTTGTATTATGATCGCTTCCAAGCGTGAAGATATGAAGGAAATAACAAAGCTTTCGCTCGGCCCAGGTCTGTTTAATATTAATGAGCCTGTCATTTTTGGACTTCCGATTATGTTGAATCCATTGATGGCTATCCCTTTCATTATCACTCCACTCATCACAGGAACGATCGGTTACTTCTCGACGTTGCTTGGATTTGCAGGTAAAGCCGTCGTCATGGTTCCATGGACTACTCCGCCTATTATTAATGCCTATCTGTCTACAGGTGGAAGTATTGGCGCCGTCGTAACTCAGATCATTTGTATTGTGGTAGCCATTATCATTTATTTCCCGTTCGTCAAAATTGCCAACAAGCGAACGGCTGAATAATGCGTTACTATAGAAATACATCAATTAATTGAAAACGCATTCTTTATACAATGAAAAGGAGAAACATGTCATGGCTAAACATACGATACAAATTCCGTCGAATTTCATCATGGGTGCAGCGGCTTCCGCCTGGCAGACAGAGGGCTGGAGCGGTAAAAAAGAAGGTCAGGACTCATACCTAGACCAATGGTACAAAAATGACCGCTATGTCTGGCACAATGGATATGGACCCGCGGTTGCAACCGACTTTTATAATCGCTATACCGAAGATATTGCGCTGATGAAGCAGATTGGCTTAACCCATTATCGTACTTCTATTAATTGGTCCCGCTTCTTAACGGATTATGAGAATGTAGTGGTGGATGAAACGTATGCGGATTATATGGGCCGGGTCATTGATGAGCTGATTGCAAGCGGAGTCGAGCCGATGATTTGTCTGGAACACTATGAGGTACCCGCCTATTTGCTGGACAAATATGAGGGCTGGTCCTCTAAGCATGTAGTGGAGCTGTTTGTAAAATATGCGGAAAAAGTGTTTGAACGGTACGGCGATCGGGTCAAGCACTGGTTTACGTTTAATGAGCCCATTGTTGTACAGACTCGTGTCTATCTAGATGCCCTTCGCTATCCCTATGAACAAAATACGCGGAAGTGGATGCAATGGAACTATAATAAAACGCTGGCTACCGCGAAGTGCGTACAGCTTTTCAAAGCAAAAAACTATAGTCAGCACGGGGCTAAAATAGGCGTTATTCTGAATCCCGAAGTCACGTATGCCCGATCAAGCTCCACTCATGACCAATACGCGGCGCATGTGTATGATTTATTTTACAATCGAGTATTTCTGGATCCGCTTATTAAAGGAGAGTACCCTCAAGAATTGTTCGATCTCATGGGCAAGCATGATATTGCATTTGAAGCTACAACGGAAGAGCTGACCGTGATTAAGAAAAATACCGTTGACTACGTCGGGATCAATCTCTATTATCCCCATCGGGTCAAAGCGCAGAGTAAAGCGTGGAACGAAAACACCCCCTTCCACCCCTCTTACTACTATGAGCATTTTGATCTTCCGGGTAAAAGAATGAACAAGTCACGGGGTTGGGAGATTTATCCCAAGATCATTTACGATATGGGAATGCGTATCAAGAACGAATATCACAATATCGAGTGGTTTGTCGCAGAAAATGGTATGGGCATTGAGAATGAGGTTACTTTCAAAAATGAGGAGCACATCATTCAGGACGACTATCGTATTGACTTTATAACGGAGCACTTATACTACACGTTACAAGCTGTAGAAGCAGGCTCCAACTGTACAGGTTATATGCTGTGGGCCTTTACAGACAACGTTTCTCCCATGAATGCTTTTAAAAATCGCTATGGACTGGTGGAAATTAACCTAGACAATGATCGAAGTCGGCATTTGAAGAAATCTGGCTACTGGTATCAAGCTGCTATCAAGGAACGCTCGTTTGTTGCTGATCTGGATGAAGAGTATAAGTAGTTAAAAAAATGAATTTCTGGAGGCGCTCAACGATGAAAAAAATTATTCTGGCATGTGCTGCGGGTATGTCCACATCCATTTTGGTTTCTAAAATGAAAAAAGAAGCAGCAGCAAGATCCATAGAGCTGAACATCGAAGCCATCCCCGAAAGCACCATTAAGGAAGAGCTGGAAGGCATTACAGATTCTGTGATTGCTATTTTGCTCGGACCTCAAGTACGGATGCGTAAAAAGGCAGTAACCGAAATTGCTGCTCCCTATAGCATTCCTGTAGATGTCATTGACACGTTGGCTTATGGTAGAGGAAACGGTGCAGCTGTCCTGGATCAAGCCTTGAAGCTGGCTGGCGAGAACATCTAATTGCTATTCAAATGAAAAAGAGGCTGAGTATTTCCTCAGTCTCTTTCTTGATATCCGCGCGCTTTTGATCAAGACATACCTTCTTTGCCTAAGCCCATACTGCTCACATACGTTTCCTGTAAACCGGCAGAAATGCCGTATAGCGGTTCCCAACGAAGCCAATGTCTGGCGACTGCGTTACTAAGACAGCTATGGTGAATATCTCCAGCTCGCGCCGGTGAATATACAGGGCGGACAGACGAACCATGTAGCTTTAGTAAATCGTAGGCCAGTCGATTGATGGACGTCGTTCGTCCCGTACTTACATGTACTGTGCGTTGATCCGCTGCATGAATAGCCGCCATATTCGCTCGAACTACATCCTTGACGTACACAAAGTCGCGGGTTTGCGTCCCATCGCCGTGAATGAGCAAGGGACTTCCTTTTTTCAGCCGCTCCATAAAAAGAGCGACTACACCACCCTCTCCCTTCGCGGCCTGACCGGGACCATACACATTTCCATAACGCAAAATCGTGTAGTTCATACCGTACAGCCGATAAAAAAGTCGAATATACGATTCTGCGGTCAGCTTGGACAGTCCGTAGCCTGAAATCGGCTCCACGGGATCGTCTTCCTGTATACATTGCTTTTGCAGCTCTCCATATACACCGGACGTGGACGCAAATATAAATTTTGACACACCGGCTTCATGACAAGCCTGCAACAAATGAATCGTCCCCAGCACATTCACATCCGCGTCCTCATCGGGTTGATGGATGGATTGCTGCACATCAGCCTGTGCGGCCAAGTGAAACACAATATCCGGGCTTTCCCGAATCAGCAGCGTCCTAGCTTCAGAGCTGCGAATATCCGCAATATGCATGACTGCGCGCGGGTCCACATTTGCGATATTCCCGGTCGTCAGATTATCCAGCACATGCACTCTGATGCCCGAATCAGCAAGCGCACGTACCAGCTGAGAACCAATAAATCCGGCTCCCCCGGTGACCAAAGCCTTCACTAGCTCACCCTCCTTTTGAACCGAAGCATATGACTTCCCTTCGCATCATGTTATGCGACTCCCTATAGCTTGGCGCAGGCACAAGCACAGGCCGAAGACAATCTATAATGTGTCTCTGGAATCTCAGCACCTCAGACATGCAGCCTGACATTTTCCAGCATATAACGCCACATCTCATCCTGACCGTTCCATATATCCTCAGGCGGCAGCTCCACTGAAACCAGCCGCTCCAATCCCCAATCCAGCTCCGTCACACCATCAGTCCCTGTATAATCCACGTATAACAAGCGAAAATCGTGTGTAATCCTCTGTAATAACACATCATGTAGTTCCACCGCTTGCTCCCGACTGCCCCCGAGACGAACCAGTAGCAGACGGGATGCAAGCGTGAATTGATCCAGCAGACGTGCGATGCGGCGATCAAGCGTCGTTTTGAATGCAGGATAGGAAGTCAGCTGCTCCGATGTATTCTCGCTAACCGGAAAATGGTGTGCCGCTGTAATCCCATAGTTTTCATCCTCGACCATGAAGTTATGCTCGCCGTAATCGTGCCCCGTGACACGCAGACTGTCAACATCCATAAAACCGGCAAAACGGGCGTCCAGCAAGCGACTGATCTGTGACAAGTTACCGGAAATCATCCAGTCCAGCGGACCCGCATAGGGACGCAGTCCGTTTTTATCCAGCTGAATGGAAGGCAAGCAATGTCCACCCAGACTGAATACAGCATCATAATCCCCCTGCAACCGCTCAAGCACGACGCCCTCCCCTTTCCGAAGACAAGGTCATCCCTTTAAAAAGGGTACGCCAATGCGGATCACTCTTGTAATTCCATACATCGTCAAAAGGCATTTCCACCGCGCATACATGCGGAAGCTGCCAATCCACCTCCGTCAACTCCGTTACGCCGGAACAATTCACCACCAACAAACGAAATTCATTCGCTACCATGCCTGACAAAATACGTTCCAGTTCCTCTACTTCTTCATAGGTTCCCAGCATACGGACGAACAAGCTGCGCTTCGCCATCTGTGTTTTTGCAAAAAAACGTTCGATACGACGGTCAATCTTTTCCCTGAACTCAGGATACGTCACCAGATCCGAGGACGTATTGCGCTCCTGCGGAAAATCATGTACCGAGATCACATTATAAGCGATATCTCTGACCATATAATTCAGTTGGCTCGTACCAACGACACTCAAATTGGGCAAATCCATAAATCCGGCAAACCGATTTTCAAGCAAGCGGCTCACATCGGACAGCGTGTCAGACATCATCCAATCCAGTACCCCGGCAAACGGCCGCAAACGGTTCTTTTCCAATTGAATGGCAGGTGTACAGTTTTGTCCCAGACTGAAGACCGCTTCATATTCCCCTGCCAGCTGTGCGAGTCTCATAGCCGTGCCTCCCTTTTTAATACGCCCCTTCCCTCAGCGACCCTTCTTCTGTAGTCGAAAAGGGACTTCAGGCCGTAGTATGTTCCACTCTACATTACATGCACAGCACGGTGAAAAGGGTTGGACACCGATGCGCTTTTTGTCAAAGAGGCGTACAACTATCCAGTCCAATCCCGGTTATTTTTCATATCATATTAAGGCTGGTAACCTAACGGAATTCAAGGAGGCATCATCATATGTCCGTGTTTCTTTTAACCGTCGATCACCATCTCGCTTATCACAGCGCCCATATAGAAAGCTGCCATGTGACCTTTTTCAATCGTGAAAAGAGAGCCGTCGATGTGTTGCTGGAAATGGGAAATGACAGTGGTGTTTTCCGACGGCAGCTCCTTCGATTGAGCCCTTCTCCCGAAGCTGGCTCCGTGCTAGAACTCAAGGATATGGAGACCGCCCAAAATCCTTTTTACCTGCGAGTGGTGACGAGTATTTACAATCCGGAAACGCTGTTTATCCTGGCTGAATTTTTGGAAAACGGGAACGTTGTCGCTAAGCGTACAGCCAGTCATTTTACCGTGACGCCCTAATGAACGGGTAGAGGAGGAAGAAGGTATGTTGAAATATTCAGTTCAAAATAAAGCTGAGCCAGGCACATATGCACTGCCTTTTCAGGTCACCGAACAGGAGAGCGTGCTCTCTACATTAATCATTCCTGCAAGTGAATCTGAAGGACGTATTGTCATTGAAGTCTCTTTGGCATGGGAAAATCCGCTGCTCAACTGGGATATCGGGGAGCTAGACATTCGATTGCGTCGCAATGATGAGCGGGGACCTATGCTGGATTGGTTGCAGGATTCCTGTTATCAGGAGGGATTTGCCGAGTTAAGCTATGAGGAAACGGGAAAACAGGCAGAGCCTTATGTATACTGCTTGACCGTACAATCAGCTGACCGCCGTGCCGTTGTTACAGGGCCGCTCATAATTCGAGGCTTCGTTTATGAGGATTAACGAAAACCTGGATGGACAATGAGCTGAAATAAACTAAAGGCAGGTGGGAGTTTTAATCCCGACCTGCCTTTTTATATGGTCTGTGCCCTCATGGTGCGGATTGTCTCAGACGTTCCAAAATGTCAGCGTCTGGCAGCTTATAATCTTCCGGCAACGAAGTGTTAATTCGGTTCCATATTGCGTAATCGACCTTCAGATCTGGGTGCGACTGCTGGATTTCAAAAATACGGTTGTACAAGTCTCCAACGACAGGAAAAGTCATGCTCTCCCTCCTAACTAAGAATCAACGTATTCAACGTACTTGATTCAGCGCTTGCCCATAAATATTCACGAGCCGCTCAATCATAACATCCAGAGACCAATGCGCGGCCCCCCATGCTTTGGCACGTTTTCCCATAGCTATCCGCACTTCATCCTGAGCCAGCAAATGCTGCAAATGAGCTGCCAGTGCCTCCACATCGCCAACCGGGGAGACCAGTCCGGTGTGTTCATGCTTCACCATTTCCGGCAGTCCGCCCGCATCCGATACCACTGCCGGAAGCCCCAAAATCTGCGCCTCCATGACCGAAAACGGCTGATTGTCCTGTATGCTCGGATGAACAAAAAGGTCCGCCAGTTGTAAAAGAGCAGGTACATCTTCACGATGCCCCAAAAAAACCACATCTTCCTCCAGCCCTAGCTCCTTCGCCTGTGTTTGAAGCTCTTCCCTTTTATCTCCCTCCCCGACAATCCAGCAAACCCAATCCGTACGACTTGCTTTCAGTAGGCCAAGAGCGCTTATTAAATAATGCAGCCCTTTGATATAGACCAGCCGTGAAGGACAAATTATAACTTTTTTCCCCTCAGGTCGTACTACGTCCGTTCCCCGGGCGTGGACTTCCCAGAAGTGCTCGGTATCCAATCCGTATTGGAAAGTGACAATCTGCTGCTCAGGCACTTCGAACTCACGCACAAGCGTCTGTTTCATCCATTCTGTAGACGTAATGGTAATATCCGCGGATAGAGCGCCATAGTGCTCCAGCGCCCAATAATATTTCCACATCAGCGTCTCACGGTAACCCTCCTCATGATCCCGCTCCAGAGCCATCATGACTTCACGAGCCAGCGAGCCATGAATATTCGCTACCAACGCACTGTCCTTACGTTTGACCCGACTTAGAGCACGCGTCGCAATAACATCTTGCGTGTGAATAACATCATACTGCTCAACCCCGAAATACGCTGCTGCCAGCTCCATACAGTATCGATCCTTTTCCACCGTCTGCACCCATGAATTCAGATGTAATACAGGGACAGCCGATTCATTCAGCTTCGTATGCAGCAGGGGCAGCAGTTGATCCTTCAGCAGCTCCCTATCTTCAAAAACAATATGGTATTTAGGTGTATCCGGTCCGTTCCCCATCAAATCTACCGTGTGACCCAGTAGCTCCAGTCTCCGTTTAATTTGCAGCATAAAGGGCCATACGCCACCCAAATGAGGAATCGGCCAGTACGTAGCCAACAAAATTTTCAAAACAGCCTCACCTCCTCTGTCTCGTACGCTGAGCTACATTCCGTTACTTCCGTAAATTTGCTGGAAACCCGATAACGCATCTGTCCAGACCGCAAAAAATCCATTATTCGGCACGATCGTTACATCAATAAAATTACCGATCGTAACGACGGGAACCGGACTAATCCCGTTAGGATTAAAGGAGCTGTCTGTTATTCTGAGGTTCGTAAATGTATTCCCTCCGTTCGTTGATTCGGCCACAAATACGTCTAATAAAGAGGTCGTTATTTGATTGGTATAATATACGATCTTAATCACGCCGGTCACAGGCGAAACATCAATGGCCGGGAAAAAATGCTGTGCCCCGGCACTGGCTCCTGTCACCGATTGCGGTGCAGTCCAGCTTAATCCACCATCCACCGACCGGGCGAGCAGTACATCCGCATATCCTGCCCGATTATCCTGCCAGACCGCATAAAGTGTTCCCTGATTCGGGCTAGTAGAGCGATCCACCGCAATGCTGGCCATCGGCAGCACATTGAAGCCAAAGCCGGCCACGGGCAACGGACTCGGAACCGGGACAACAGAAGACACAGGCAGCGAAGAACTGAATGCTGTCCCCCCATTGAAGGACACAATGACCTGATATTGGTTAACCGGATTAGTTACAATGTACCCGACATAAATCACCCCAGTAATACTCACGGTGATTTCCCCCCGCGTGATCTGATTGGAGCCAGCGGTGAGCACCACGGGTGTATCCCACGTGATCCCTCCATCCTGCGAACGCTGGAAAAACATGACGGATCCGCCAAAAAAGTCAGGATTGTATTGATGCGTATAACATAAATAGATGTTTCCGGTATAGGAGCTGACCTGAGAAGTATCAAATTTCACGCCGACCTCAACATTATTGACAAATGTCCCATACCCCCGCTGGGCAATCACGGGCGGATCAAATGTATTACCGTTGTCTCTAGATACATAGGTAGCGATAGTACCGCTCAAACCGTCTGCGGTAAATACGTGACAGGCTATGACAAACAAGTTGGGAAAACCGTAGCTGACGCTATGGGATTCCGCCCCTACATAGCCGGCTGGTAGCGGTAAAATCTGCTGTGTAAAGGAGACACCGCCGTTACCTGAACGGTATACCGCCGTCAACGGCGGCCCTGTCGTAAAATCGATAGCCGCAGACACAATGGTACCGTCGAGCAGGTTGAAAGCTACACTCGGTTCCTGCGCCAGCCTTCCGTTAGGCGTAAGCTGTACGTTCGGCATCAGGACCCCCCTCCCGGTACACCAGCAAAAATTGTCAAACTGCCTGTGCGCGTATCCGTCCAGACGGAAATGTAGCTATTCGGCGGTACAATGGCGACATCAATATAGTCGCCGATTAGCTCTGATTCGCCTCCACCGACATTCGGATTAAAGGAGGTCGTCGTGAGACGGCTGTTCGTAAAGGTGTTGCCTCCATCTGACGATTGGGCGGCGAACACATCCAGATTAAAGCCGTCCAGGCGATTGGTATAGTACACGACAACGACCAATCCCGTCTTAGGCGACACCGAAATCGCAGGAAAGAAATTTTGCGAGCCAGGCGGGCTGTCTGTCACAATGATCGGAGCACTCCAAGTACCGCCAAAATCGCTTGATTTGGACAACAAAATATTGCTGTATCCCTGACCAAAGTCCTGCCAAACGGCATACAGCGTATTTGTTGTGGAAGGCACACCCGAGCAGTCCGCGGCCAAGCTGGGGAAATTCAATATCCGAAAGTCATAACCAGGAACGGGCAAAGGATTGGGCACAAGCGTTATATTGGATACAAGAATATCCCCGCTGAAAGTTGCACCTCCATCAAAGGAGCGCCGAATAAAAAAAGCCGGTGTTTGCGGACCCGTACGAATCCAGCTGACATAGACACTTCCAAATTTGTCGACCGCAGGCTCAGGTCGTTCCGTGGAGGATTGGATATTCGAAAGCAATAACGGGCGGTCCCAAGTTAGTCCTCCATCGGTGGAACGCTGGTAGAACGCCGCAGAACGAGCATTAAAATCCACATTATATTGACGGTTATACGTGACATAGACATGCCCAAGATAGGGACTTGCCCCGGCATTATCCGTCGTAATATTGGTCCAGTCATTATTAATGTAATCTCCAAAGCCCGAATTAATGACCACCGGAGGATCAAAGGTTGCTCCATCGTCCGTAGAACGGTAGATCGCGACAGCCCCGTTCTCATTTCCCGGAAACACATGTGCCGATATGATAAAAATATTGGGGAACAGATAGGCTACCATTCCTGCCTCAGCTCCTGTATATCCCGGTGGAATTGGCAGTAAAGTATCAGTCCAGTTCGCCCCAGCGTCCAAGGAACGATACAGTCCAATCAGCGGGGGCCCGCTGCTAAAGTCAACAGCGACAGCCACAACAATATTCGGATTCAACAAATTAACGGCGACACTGGGCTCAAATTTGGGCAACCCGCTGGGTGTCACCTGAAAATTCAAAGGCATCGCGAGCATTCCCTTCATTATATAAATAGACATGCCTGAAGTATTTCTATTAAAATGTACTTTTTTCAGCACAGCCTACAGACAACCATACAAGCTTTCTTTTCGATAGATTCATAGTATAGAAGCATCCCTTCAGGGGTTTTCCAATATTCTGTTTTTTGAGAGGATGATTCGATTGGCTTTTACAACCGGATATATGACCAACACTAGAGATTTCGGTACTGCCTGCTCCAATGTCGTTGTAAATTTGGTCAACGAGGATACAGTGAACGCGGCAACCGTGACCATCCAAATTTTTTTCTCGCTTGTACCGGATACCAAGATCCCCTTATACGTGACATCGGTTAACTTACCTGCAAACTCCGTTGCCCGACGCACCTTCTTTGTGCAAGGGGTACTTGCCTATGAGGTACAATACAACGTAGTCTCCGCTGCACCTTCCAATGTTGTGCTCTCCAACTTTGGACTGGATCAGTTTGGTAATGTTGTACAGGAGCATCGTGTTCTTCAGTCGGAGCTGACCACAATTCCGGCGCTGTCTCCTGTCAGCTAAAAACAGCCCTGCTCCAGGGCCTGATGCAATCTGTGCGTGTAATACACGTAATTCCATTCCGGCGGTATGGACTGCACTCCTCGACCGCTGCCGATGGTTGAATGATCATCTGTATAGTAGGAAAAGGCATGTGTATCCTGTAATGGGCGCAACAAATCCGTCAGATACAGTAGATCCGTCACAGCAATATAAGGTTTGACACCGAAGCATACAACAAAGCGGGTCGTGGTTTCACCAATAGCCTGAACCAGTGCTTCCTGGACCGAATAATGCTGACGTGGCGTTACGATTAACCGAGGATCGAGCATCATCGACAGGAAAGCGCTGGCTCCCTGTTCTGGCGTTAAATCCAGCAACCGTACCACACAATTGCTGTAGTGCTGCTCCAGCAGATTATCCAGCAATGATTCAGCTTGAGCCATATCTGTGACAGGCATTAAAATGGTCATTTCAAGTGGGATGCCCCGGCGTGCTCTTGCCTCATACTTGGCGATTTGGAATGCGCGCCGCCAGCGTCGGTGCTCCTTCTGGCTGTGCAAACCAGCCGATACACTGAATGTGGAATTCACCCGGTAATCCATCAGGATCTCCGGGATGAATTTCATGCTGCACGTCTCGGTCAGCCGCAGCCAGTAATCATAATCCTCAACTGGTTGCAGCCGATAGCCGCCAATCTGGCGGGCATATTTGCTTTTGTACATAAATGAAACCCCGACAATGCTGGCATTCAGCAATTCATGATGCGGCTGGCCTTGGTACCGGATCAAAGCTTGTTGATGCTGCTCGTCATACAACGGGTTCCCATATGCGTCAACCTGGCGGAAGGTAGAGAACACAAGACCGAGTGAGTCCGGCCCCTGCTCCAGCTCCTGCCGCAATCGTTCAATAAAGGAAGAATTATAAACATTGTCGCTGGATACCCAGGTCACATACTTGATCGCTGGATCTTTAAACAACTCATCGAATCCCCAGTTAAGGGCGTGGGATACTCCTTTGTTCTGAGGGAGTGTAACCAACTGAACGCGCGGGTCTCCCATTGCTGCGTGGAGCGCTGGTCCCACCATTTCCGGCGCTCCGTCAATAACAATGATGAAGCGAAATGCCCTGTAGCTCTGGGCTAGTACGGATGAGATCGCGGCTTGCAGATAGCCGATATCCTGTTTGTACAGTGGCATAACAATCCCCGTATCTACCATATCAATCCCCCCTGACAGACTTTCGGCTTCATGAGGATAAACCACTCAACAGCTGACTGAAGCGATCTCGATAACGTGCTTGGGTTATGTTGTACTCCCGCTCCACAGCGGGCCAATGTTTTTTGGTTCCCATTTCATCATGCCAGCGGTAGTTAACCAAGGACTCGTTCAGAAAAGGAAATGGATATCCCGCCAGCATTACTCGGTACCACATATCCAGATCATGCGTGTACGGCAGCAGTTCATCAAACAAACCAATATGTGCAAACAGCTCCCTTTTAAACATAACCGTGCATCCATTGACCGGATTTCCTTGCTGAAAAAAACGGTAAAACTCCGTCATAGACGGAAACACGGCAGCTGCCTGGTAGCTTGTAACTTGGCTGTATTGATTAATGAAATTGAAATTGGTATGGGAGATGTACGCACCGTTTTCCACCATAAAAGAAACCTGATTATTAATTTTGTCCCTATGATAGGTATCGTCGGAGCTGAGCCACGCAATATATTCCCCGCTGGCATGTCGGATACCATGATTCAGGGCGCTGGCTGTTCCACCGTTGGATTTTCCTAAATAATGTATATATGGACGATAGGGCTGAAGCATATCAACATGTTCCGTGGACCCGTCATCGACGACAATAATCTCGAGGGGTCCATAAGTTTGCTCTAGTGCACTTTGCAAAGCCTGATCCACATATGCACAGTTATAAAAGGGAATGACGATCGTTACTTTCGGTCTCATATCGTTCCTTCCTTTCCAGCTCGGCGGTATTGAATCATATCCTCCAGAGATTGCCCCAGCTGTATGGTCGGCTTCCAGCCCATGTCCTCCAGCTCTTTCGCACGGTATGCCTCGGTGGATGCTAACTCTTCCACATCCCCCCATTGTATGGGAATAGATGTTTTGGCCAGCGCAACCATACGTTCCACGATATTGCCCAGTTCCACAATGCGGCCTGTGCAGACCGAGTAAACTCGGCCTGGCATACCCTGTTCCAATAGCACACCGTATGCGCGAACGGCATCACGAACGTCGAGGAAATCACGTTGCGCATGTCGGGAAGATACCCGGAACGGGGCAGTTTCAGTTACGGACTGCCCCTCTAGACGTTCTGTCTGAACGATATACCCCGCGAGTAATGCACAAAATCCGGTAGATGGACCCGGACCGATTAAGTTGCAAGGCTCTGCCAGCATGACGGATTGTTCGAACAGCGCGCCCCACGAGAGCGCGACTGCCTCTTGAAGGCTTTTGCTAAGGCTGTATGGATGCGTTGGATGATACGGTGCTTGCAAAGCCGTCTTTAGCCGAGAACCCGCCACGACAATTCTGGCTTTGGGGAAAGGTCGCAGTACATCGAGCAGATACAGAGTGGACAGTACATTGGATTCCATGTATAGCAGGGGGCTTTGCCAAGATTCAGGGACGGAATTTTTACCACCTAGGTGAAGCACGTAATCCGGAGCAATCTGTCTAATGACTTCGCCTAGACGTTTCTTGTCGAGCAAGTCACACACATAAGGCGTAATACTGCTACGGGTCTCCGCCTCTGGGCTGTTATTTTCATCATCGTGAGCCAGTAAGATCAGTTCTGATACGGAAGCGGCAGTGCGAGTCAGCGCCGCTACCTCCCAACCAAGCTTTGCAAAATGGCGGCAGGCATGCATCCCGGTATAGCCCGCCGCTCCGGTAATGACTATGACAGGCCGACGTTGTTCCGCTGTGCTTCCGTCCATTCCAGCAGCTCCTTCAGCATGATGCTGTAGTGAGGAACATCGTAGAGCAGATCGGCCCGGGTAGAACGAAGCGTCCGGTCCTGCACCGGCTCATCTTTCGGCACGATCCGAATATCCTCCCTTTTCCAGATGTCTTTGAACAGCAGCAGCAAATCATGCTTGCTGATCGGTTCAGGGTGAACCAGATGAATGAGTCCGTCCAGCGGCTCATTCATCTGCACCTGTATCGCCTTCGCTAATTCCAGCGTCGTAACCCCGTTCCAAAAGACTCGGCGATACCCGTTAACGTCTCCGCTCTGCTGCAAGAACCAGTGCAGCAGACCAATGCCACCGGGCCGAATTTCCGGCCCGATAATGGAGGTACGGATGGTCAGATGCCCTGCGGCCTTTACTTCTCCGAGTATTTTCGTCAAAGCATAGGCACTTGTCCCATCGGGTTGATCCGTCTCCTTATATAAACCAGGTATCCGATTTCCTTCGAATACGCAATCCGTGCTGATATGAATCAATCGGGCACCAATACTGTCCGCTATCCGCCGGAGAAGATGTGGCAGCAAGCCATTGATTTGGTATGCTGCAATCTGATCCTCCCCGGCATGCTGATTCAGTACGCCTACCGCGTTAATCATAACGTCTGGCCGTACACTCCGTACCAGTTGCTCCACCATAAAGCTGTCCTTTACATCCAGCAGCAGGCCGCCTTTATTTTCGGGATCACGGGTGGTGTAGAACACGTTATACCCGCTCTGGTTTTGGAAATACTTAACCAGAACATGGCCTGCCATGCCGTTACCACCCAAAATAAGCAGCTTCATTTGATGAACCCCCCGCTTTGGAGAATGCTGCGAATCTCCTCTTTTGACATCAAATTAAACTCCGAACTAAAGCTGCTGAATGACACGGGAGGGCACTGATTATAGCGGTCCTTTAATTGAGGAATATTCAGCGTTGGGAGAATGACCAAATATTGCTCGTCATAGACTACCGTCGTCAGGCTTTCAAAGTCACTCATCAAAATCTCATGAATTTTCTCGCCGGGACGCACACCTTTTTCTACAATTTCTACGTTTTCCACACCTGAATCCTCAATGAGCACCTCAGCCAAGTCCACAATACGGCAGGTTGGCATGGTCATGATGAAAATTTCCCCGCCGACACTTTCCACCGAGGCTTTGAACAGGAGACTGATCGCATCACGCAAGGTCAGGAAGAAGCGGGTCATGTTCATATCTGTGATCGAAACCTTGCCTTTTTGGCGAATCTGGCTTTGGAACAGATGCACCACGCTTCCGTTGGTGCCCAAAACATTACCGCCGCGCACCGTCACGAAACGTGTATCGCTATTCAGCAGATTGGCGTAAACAATCAGTTTTTCTCCAATCGCCTTCGTCATGCCGTAAAAATTGGACGGATTCGCTGCCTTGTCAGTCGATATATAAATGACTTTCTTTACCTGATTGGCCACAGCGGCCTCGATCACGTTTTGGGTGCCTACGACATTGGTTTTGAGTGCCTCGTAGGGCTGATCTTCACAGACGGGAACGTGTTTGAGCGCTGCCAAATGAAATACATAGTCCACTCCTTGACAAGCGGTGGTCAGCGCATCCTTATCCCGAATATCTCCAATACAGAAGCTGAGCCGTTCATCCTCAAACTGCCTGTTCATGGCAACCTGACTGGATTCTCCGCGTGAAAAGATAATGACCTCTTTGGGGTTACGCGGCAGTAACTGGGTAACCAGCTCATGTCCCCAGGAGCCGGTACCGCCGGTAACCAAGATACGTTGGTTTTCAAACATGCCGTTTCCCTCCAAGCAGAAATTTAACTACCTTATCCGACACATCTTCCGCCAGATAGCCCGCGGGACATTGCCACTTATGGGTCATCCCGGTCATTATGGCTACCGCATTTGCTATAACCTCGCCATCAAGACCAGACACGATATTGCTGCCGCAATCTACCGTTTCCGGCCGTTCGGTCGTCCGGCGCATCGTAACCGTCGGCACCCCCATGACACAGCATTCTTCCTGTACGGTACCACTGTCCGTCAAAGCGCAGCGGGCATGCCGCTCCAGCAGAACGAAGTCAAAAAAACCGAACGGTTCGTGAAATTCCACTAGCGGATCAAGCTGGATCGGCGGATGGCTTGCGATTCGGGCGGCAGTGCGGGGATGAATACTGCAAATGACCCGCTGCCCGAACCGCTGGGCTACCCGGTTAAGAGCATCTAAAATAGCCAGCAAATGCGGTGGATGGTCCACATTTTCAGCTCTGTGGGCAGTGACCAGGAAATATTCTCCCGGCGACAGTCCCAACTTTTTCAAAATTCCACTGCTCGATACCTCTTTCTTATAGTGCTGCATCACTTCGTAGATCGGATTTCCAGTCAGTATAATTCGTTGGCTTGGGAAGCCTTCGCGTAGTAGGTGCTGCTTGCTTTGCTCCGTATAAGGCATATTAATGGTAGATATCGCATCAATGACACGCCGGTTCTTCTCCTCCGGCACATCCAGATCATAACAGCGGTTCCCCGCCTCCATATGCACGACCGGATAACCCATACGTTCCGCAAGTAAGGCACATAAAGCGCTGTTCGTATCACCGAGCAATAGCACATGATCGGGGCGTTCCTTGTTTAAAATATCCTCCATCTGCGAGTACATGGCGGACAACTGTTTGCCCAGTGTCCCCGCTTTCTCCTGAAGTACATAATCCGGGGCACGCAGTCCCAGCTCGCGAAAGAACTGCCCGCTCAGGCTTTCGGTGTAATTTTGGCCCGTATGCACAAGCACATGTTCATCTGCATAGCGGTCCAGCTTCGGAATGATCAGGCTGAGCCGTATAATCTCCGGTCTTGTGCCGAGCACGGTCAATATTTTCATGGTTTTGGAACCCACCTTTGCTGTCGTTGTTTCATTGAATTGTGGCGTTCAATGAAGGATAGCCATCCAGCAGACTGGCTGTGCTCCAGCTTAACGTTCATCTCAACGGTCCGGCGTAGGTTCACCCGGACCGTTGTTTTGTATGCTGTCCAGCCTTGAGCGTGACTCGCTTCTGCTTGTGCGTGTTGTGTCGCCGTGACCGGTGCTTGAATTTCCGCTTGAGTTTCTGTCTGGACTTGGTTTTCGGATAAAGTCCCTTCGACAACGGGGATCCGTGAATTTTCTTGAGGCGACTCTTGCCGCCGCTTCTCTTATACCTGCGATTCCGCAGTCGGGTACGCTTGCGGCCCTTTGGCCATCTTGCCCGAATACTACGCTTGCCGCGGGGCAATTCGGGTGGTGAGTCAGGTAAAGGGGATACTGGTTGTGGCAAGCCTTGAATAGCTGCATATTCGATTGGCGGCAGGCCCAGCACAGGCAGTTGACACACCACCGATTCGGGAAATTCTCGAATCGTGCTGGTATATCCCTCCGGTATAGCGGTGACCTGACGCAACCCTTCGCCTTCCCTCGTCCATACAGGTCCACCCGGCTGCTGAATCAACGGGAACCAATGCGGTTGATGACATACCCATTGACTTACCATGAGGTGTAAACTACCTCGGTAGGAATCAGGTCCGTATACACGTGTAGCCGCACTGTTGTTACGCACACCAATCCGTTCCACTTCCTCGGGATGATCGAGCAGATAGCCCACTTTTTGCGCCAGCATGTCGCTGTTGCCCGGCTCTACCAAAAAATCTGTATTTCCGGTCGCCTCCATCAACTCCACAAGTCCACCCTGCGCAAAGGCTACCACGGGCTTACCGTATACCAGCCCTTCCAGGGCAGTCAGGCCAAAGCCTTCCTCCACCATACTTGGGATTACAACAATATCCATTGCGCTATAGGCCGTTGATACGGATTCCTCGAATGAATTGAACTGGAAGCGGCGGCTATAACGAGATTGGCGGATTAAAGAGACACATTTTACGTAATATTCCGAGTCCACCGAGCTGCCGATGATCCAGAAACGACACAGCGAATTGGTTTCGCACAGCTTTAGAGCCATTTGGACAAAAGGCAACAGCCCTTTGGCTTCGTAGATAAAGGAAGAAATATAACCAATGCAAATATGGAAATCCCGCAGCCCTAGTTTTTCACGTTTCCTTTTTCGTTCCAACACATGCTCTTTGGGAGACGGCATATCCATATCCCGGCAGGGAGACAACACCGTATGCGGACGTGTCAGTCCCCCACCATGCAAAGGACGCATTACAGCTTGCGAAATGCCGATGACCCATTGGCTATAGCGCTCAATGATAGAAACAGAAACTGGCGTATGCGCATTCTGGTTAATGACCTCGGTTATTTTCCAGATCACCGGAATATTAAGCTCTTGGGCAGCCATTGCAGGCATGACGTTCACACAGGTATTGACCAGCACCACATCAGGTCGAGCATGCCGAAGCATCTGGAACAACGGTGCATACGCCACATGGGTCCGCAAATTCTCCGCATCCTGCGCCAATCCCTCATATGGGGTATACATGCCATGCAGCATGAACAGGTTCTGTGTCAGAACGGTGATTCCGCGCTTGCGGGCCATTGAGGTCAGCCGCCCTTCACCAGGCGTTACGAGAATACAATCGAAGTACGTACGCATGTCTAGACAAAATTGCAATAGCAGCTTCTCTGCCCCTGTAATACTGCGGACGTTGCTAACATGGCTGAATAGCATCATTTTCGGCTTGATCGGAGTTCACCTCCTTTAAAATAGCAACCATCGGACGTGTGAATCACCTTATGGAAATATGACCGACAACAGTTGGTCAATCCGGTGACCATACGTGTGCTCCCGCAGGGTTCGTTCCAGAGCACGTAGGGCAATTTCACGGCGCTCTTTTTCATGCGTCAAATAAAACTCAACCTTCTCCAGCAATTCCTGCTGAGAGCTGTAGGTCTCTATCTCTTCCCCCGGCTTATAAAAACGAGCCAGATCATCTCTTGTATCTGTCAGTTGCAACGTGCCACTGGCAGAAATTTCAAACGTGCGCGGATTGGGCGAAGCCCCCGGAATTTTCAGTGAGTTGTTGTTCACCGAATCATCCTGATGGGAACGATGAAGATTAATTACGATTTTGCTGCCGTTATACGAATCATTGGTTTCGACCGGAGACATCCAGCGACCCAGCTCAATTTTGTCACCATACGACTGATAATCCGGGAGACGATCCCACCAGATTCCGTTGATTTTAATTTTACGAGCCATGAGCTGCGGCATAATGGGATTGAAGAAATAGATGCGGTTCCAGTAGGCTGAGCCTGTAAACCCAATCTCACGTCGTACCGAAGCGGGTGAGCTGAGTGGGAAATAGTGAGTCAGAAATGCTCCAAAGGGCAAATAGTGCACAGACGTGCAACCCAACTGACGGTACAGTTCCATGCAGTTCATTTCTAACGTGAACACATAATCATAATTCGTAACAATTTTGGTCGTCGTGTCGGTGTAATATGGATCGTCCGTTAGCCAGATGGCGGTGGGGATGCCCAACTGGCGTACCGCAGTAACTTGCTCCAACGGAAGATCCATTCCATCCAGTGCCAGCATCAGATTCGGACGGAGCTGAGCGGCAATATCTCCTACCGGCTGACGTGGGTCTGTTACGGTAACCTGAGCCGTCATGCTTTGCAACGTGGTAATGACCGCCTCATCTAGCGGAGAGTACGGAAGGCCTTTGCCTGAGACGACATACAGTACATGGATTTGTCGAAAAGGGAAAACTGCTTTCATCCGTGCAACAATTGCGTTAGCACGTCCGCGCAGATATCCTTCGTCGTATCCGTCATGCACTCCCGCAATTCTCCCCCTTTCCCAGGAGGCTGCCGCCGTCTGGTGAACAGCCGGGTCATACGGTCCTGTCGTAGATATCGTCATCACTTTCACTCCTCACTGTTTATGGTGTTTACTTTAGGCCATCGCCTTGTCCAGCAGTTCTTCCATGCGATTGGAGTACATATGCTTTTGCATAGTCGTGTACAATGCGCGCCAGGCCATGCGTTCGCGTTCCCAGTCATGCTTGAGATAGTAGTCCAGCTTCACTTTCAGTTCCTCTGCTCCAGAGAAGGTTTCAATGTCATAGCCTGGTCGGTAATAACGGCTCAAATCCTTCCGAACATCCGTCATTTGAAGCGTGCCGCAAGCAGAAATTTCGTATGTCCGAGGATTGATGGACTCCGCTGAAAGCTGGTGTGTATTCCGATTATCCAGTCCGGGGTCTGTCGGGCGGTGCATATTGATGACAATTTTGGAGCCGTTATAATATCGAGCGGTCTCTTCCGGCTCCATAAAACCCGGACGGATAAAGCGTTCCAGCACATCCCGCCGGGTCAGCCGATCCCAGTGTCCACCTACGATCAGCACTCTTTTGTCCGCCAAGAAGGGAGCAAGGTAGTCGAACAGCTTCACACGGTTCCAGAAGGCATTTCCAATGAAGCAAATATCATGCTGATGCTCCCGCTCTACCCTTCGGGGATAAAAAATACGAGCTGACGCAGCCAGCGGCAAATAGTGAACCCTCGTTACTCCCTGATCGCGATAAAACGGCAGGCAAGAAATTTCGTGCGTAAATACGACATCGTAGGATTGACAAATCAACGCCGTATCCTCCGTAAAGTAAGGATCATCTACAAACCATATGGCCGTCCGAATGCCTAGGGCTCGTATTTGCTGCACCTGCTCCAGATGATCCGCCGGAAAAACATGCAGCCCGTTCATGACCAGCACAAGGTCTGGACGTTGAGCCTCGGCGTCAGCTAGCATCGTAGCAGGTGTACCGATGGCGCATGAGCTGCATATTTGGCCTAATGCCTCTTGCACACCTGTGTCTATAGCTGCGAAACCTTGCGGAATATACAACACTTTCAAATGACGAACAGCAGGCTGTATTGCCACGACCTGTGACAGAGCAGCCGTGCAACCGCCCATTCTGCGTCCTTCCCGATAGCCGCATCGGTACGCTTCGCGTTCATTTCCGCTTTGTTGATCGTTCACATCCTTCACCCTGTCCTGTTGTAGGATAAACTTCTGTCACTCCTAAACTATATGCGGAGGGGTCAAACGCATCATGGACGACTGCCACTGCCCGGACAAAATTGGCGTTTGCCCGTCCAACTGCCGAACCGCAAATAACCCCAAAGCTGTTAGCTTCGGGGGTGAACAGTAATAGAATGATTTGCCCAGTTTACTGGGCTTTGTAAGCGAGCTGGTGTCCATCTTCATAACCTTTGGCAAAACCTGAATTGAAACCCTCGTTGTAAGCTGCATCATATCCCTGCTGAAATGCCTGCGGATCATGCTCCAATGCAACAGTCCCGGGCTGTGGATTCTCCGCAGAAGGGGCTGCCACCGGATTAGCTTGAGGTTTTTTCCGCCGCCGCAAATGAGGATGTCTTCTACGTTCAGAATAAAGTCCCCTTTTACGGCGTCTTAGAGCAAGGAGACGTCTTCTTCTTCGTTTTAATCTGCGAATGCTGGAACGCCGGGCATCTTTACGTCTTTTGCGGGCTTTGTCCCGAGTGGCGCGTTCCCACCTTGTACTCATTTTCATTCCTCCTTTGCTTTCTCGTGGTGGTTTCATTTTTCTGAACAGGCACATGGAGCCACGGCTTAGTCGGTTTTCCATATACCTGCCGCCTTAATGGAATACCCGCCAACATTTGCGTGATTTCTCCCTGGTAGTTGCTGAGTATACGAATGGTTTCTTCCAGACGGGTAGCCGACATATCCGCATAGGGCGTCAAGTCCGCAAGACTGGTCAGCATCCGAGCAACGGCGTGCTGGCTGGCAGCAATAGACTCCATCATATCCAGCTTGATCTCACGTTCACGCCTCATGCTCATTAGTTCATATCCCCCGAGCCCATTCCTCCCATCATCCCTTCCATGCCGCCACCCTGCTGCTCATCCTGATCCAGCAATGCTTTGAGATTGCTGCAAAGTCCAGTCTGAAGCCGCGTTAATCCCTCCAACATTTCCACCATCTGCTCGTGAATTTCCAAAGGCCGTCCCAACTGCTCTTCATCGGTGTCAAATGCGTGGGGGGCCAGATGGTTCAACGCCCAATTACGCACTTTTTCTGCTTCGACCGCCTTGGCCTCCAGGATCATAGACACATTCCGCTGCATTTTGGAGGCTGCGTCCAGCATGTGAATCATTGCTTGTTCCCTACTCATGTGTTCACTCCCTGCCCTCGGTTGGTACGTTACTCCTCTTCCGGGTATGCCGTCTCTTTCACGACACGAACGAGCATTTCAGCCATTGCTTCCTGAAGATCGGCAATACCGTTCAGATAGGCCACAATGCTTTTGTTTACTTGTCCCGAGCTGTCGAGAATGCCCGGAATTCCATCAAAACGCGGCTCCTCATCTGGCAGTTCATGTATGATCTGCGCCATGCGCACAACCACCTGCCGTTCCGCATCCAACAACCTTGACATCTGTTGCTGCGAGTGCGAAATGTGGATCAGCAAATCATCTAACTCGTTATGCATAAGCCCCTCCTTTATGTGCTCCGCCGTGCGGAACGCACGAAATACCTACGGGCTTTCCGCTACTACAGCGTATGCCGCAGCGAGTAGTCGGTTCCGCCTAAAAGCGCCTATTCAGATCATTACAGATGCCCGTGCAGCACCGGTGGAGCAATAATAGGCTGCTTCTCCACCAAAGCCGACAAATCTCCGGGAGACAAAAACTGAATTCGGTAGTCCTCTGCCCGCCAGCTCATCGCAGCGTACAGAGTAAGGAACGGCCTTTTCCAGCCGTTACCGATTTGATACAGTTGCCCGCCCTCAGCATACAATACCTCGATCCATCGCTTGCGTTGAGCCGGTATATTCAGTGTGGGCAGCATGGACATGTTCTCCAGATCGGGAGCCGCCAGTACAGGAATGGGTTCCTCTGGCAGCTCAGCTGTAGGTGCATCAATGTTGCCGGAAACTGTGGCCTCCGGCTTCCCTACCAAGGGAAGCACCAACAAATCCAGCTGAGATACTCTAACAGGGCGCACATTTTCACCTCCCGCAGCACTGACTCCATGCAGATACCGCCTTCTTCCCGGCTCTAACCGAAATACTGCCCCGGACGGTCCCTGAACAACCGCTCCGATGGGATAAAAGCTTGCCGCTGATACGTGTGTTTCCTTACCTGTTGATATCTGGCCGTCCGTCTCCGCTGTACTGAATTCCAGATTGCGGAACAGCTTATCCGCGTCTCCCCACTTTTGTACAAAAAAGGATCGGTTCCGGCTGCTTTCCTCCATTGAACCGCTTTTTTCGGTCGTTTGAGGAAAACCATACACCGTATCCCGATCTCTTTCTTCATAATGGATAAAAGCATCTCCGGCAATTGCCATACGTATCCCCAACAAACGCACACGCAATAGCCAATCTGCATGGGCTTCCTCAGTACTGTGGCAACCTTCGTCCCAGTAGCCCGTTTTTTCCAATGTCTCTCTGCGCAGCAATAAACAAAATCCGGCTAAGCTTTCGGTCTCTCGCCATGCATCCGGATTGGGAATATTGAAGGCCATGGCAAATTGACGAGCTCCATTTTCGTTCATATAAGGAACCTCAATCTGCTGTTCTTTGAATGGACCATTCGTTACAGCCCCAACAACACCAATACGCGGATCGCTGTATAAACACCCTAACAACCGATCCAGCCAGCCGGGGGTCACCATAGAGTTTTGATCCAGTACCACAATAGCTGTACCTTTTGCCATCATCAGTCCCTGATTCAGACTGCCTATCATTTGAACATCCTTTTTTAACAGCGCATAACGCACAGCGATGCTTTTACGGAGCAAATAGGTGGATGTCCCGTCTGTCGATCCGCAGTCCACCACAATAATTTCGTGAGGATGGCTCGTATTCTCCTCAATACGGTGAATGCATGCACGGAGCTGCTGAAGCTGATTGCAGGACGGAATGATAATACTGACACCTTCAAAAACCTTGCCGAACGAAGCCTGGCCCAACCTGTTTCCCTGCTCATGGCCCCTTTTATATCCTGACCAATAGCCTTTCTTTCCGAGCCGCTTGCTGTGTTTCCTTTGCATACTCAGGCGTTTCATGCCGTTCACTCCTCCGGGTGGCATTATGCCTATACTATATGCCTGGCCCGGCCGGATGGTGTTTCGTTGAGATCAGGGTAGAAGTCCTTTCATTTTCACTCCAGCTTCCTGAAGGGAATCGAAGGTTCCTGCGTCGCTCCAATAGCGCCGTAAAATATCATATTCCAGCTTGCCTTCAGCGGCATAACAGTTGTTAACATCCGTGATCTCAAGCTCACCGCGTGCCGAAGGTGTAATTTGCCGGATCTTATCGAACACGGCAGTATCGTACATATAGATACCCGTAACGCAATATTTGGATTGGGGATGCTGCGGCTTTTCTTCAATCCGCGTAATGCTCTCCGGGCGCTCAGGATCAAATACGGGTACCCCGTAACGACGAGCATCTGCCACCTTTTTCAATAACACTCTGGCGCTCCCCGGGGGCTGTTGCTTGAACCGTTCGATCACAGGTCCCAAGTCTTCCTTGAACAAATTATCACCTAACAAAACAGTGAACTTCTCTTCTGCCTGCATATAGCTTCTTGCCAGTTCGAGTGCTTCCGCAATGCCCCCCGCCTTTTCTTGAATCCGGTATGTCAGTTGGACACCATAATCACTGCCACTGCCCAAAAAATCGGTATACAGACCGGCCGATTGTTTACCAATAATAATAAGCATATCGGTAATTCCAGCCTGTCGTAGCCTCTCGATACCATATACGATCATGGGATACTTGCCGACCGGAAGCAGATGCTTGTTGAGTAATGTAGTCAACGGATGAAGGCGCGATCCGGTTCCTCCTGCGAGAATAATCCCTTTCATATCTTCCTTCCTCCTTCGACAGCATGTTCAGTGCATGCAACCCCAGTGTTTCCAGTTTCGATGAACATTCTGGGATCTATGCTCCATTTCTCTATAAACAAACGATAGTTCCGCTCGATCAGCTCTTCAATCCAGGAAGTCTCCGAGCGCGAGAAGCTCGCATTCCCCTCGTGATAGACAAAACAGTCGTTGCACATGAGCAGCTTGTAGCCATGCACGCGTGCGCGCAGACAATAATCGTCATCCTCATAATGTCCGGGACTGAACCGTTCATCCAGCAATCCGATCCGTTCCATCAGCTCGCGCCGGAACAACAAACAAAACCCGACCAACCGCTTGACCTCCTGCCATCTGGAGGGATTACTTGCATTATTCTGCTCCGCATATCTCAGACAGCTGGCCAAATCTCCTTCCAATCCGTGTATCTGCTGAATACCGCTGACGTAATTCGTCACCGGTCCCACCAGTCCCACTATGCTTTCGCTCTGCAATGCAGCCAACATATTCGATAGCCATCCCCGCGTAACCGTCACATCATTGTTTAAAATGACGAGCTGGTCACCCGAAGCCAGCCGGAGCCCCATATTACATGCTGCTGGAAAGCCCCTGTTTTCAGGAAGACGTATGCTGATCAGCCGCTCAGATGCGCAAAAATCATCCGTTCCGTCATTCGAAGCGTTGTCTACAACAATGATTTCATACGGTACATCTATCGTATGTGTCCGAATCGCCTCAATACACGGCTTTAACAGATGTAGGCCGTTATGAGTCGGAATAATGATGCTCGTCAGACTCATTGTGCATTCCTCCCTTTGGCAACGTCTACCCGTGTTGGAACAGGCCCGAGCGGGGAATACCCAGCTACCTGAAACACCGCCGTCAGTGCCTCTGCATGATCACCGACGATCAACTGTTCCATAGCGTTCCCTTTGCCAACATTGAAGGTCCGCTTACGGTTCGTTTTAATGACATCGACAGCATGTACTGCCGCCACGATCATGCCATGCAGAATTGCCATGGCGTGGGCTTTTGGCGGTACGGCTAGCACGGCTGAGCCAAGCTGATCCAGTAAACGCCGAGATAATGCATGCGGTACGGCGGTCAATGAGCTTGCTCCCAAATCCGGCCTGCGCAGTACGCGATTCAGGAATGCTTTGCACCGTGTCACGCTGTCCTGCTGGGCATAGGGCGGCAAATGTCTGCCCAGATCATTAAGCGCAACATCTGTTCCCTGATCCACCGCGTGGAGAAAGGGCAGCAAATCAGATGCTGGAATCGGCAAATCTCCGTCCACGAACAGCACAATATCAGCCTGCGTCATACGCGCGCCTACTGCACGGCCAACATCATGCCCCAGTCGATCCGGCACGTTGACGAGAGTCACACTGGGATGATGTTTGGCTACGGTGGAGCGCGTGCCGTCCGTGCAGCCGTTCAATACGACAATGATATCCGTAAGCGGAAGTTTTTCCAGCTCGCCCAGTACCCGGTCAATCGTTGACTCTTCATTACAGGCGCTGACCACGGCCGCTGCAGTTCCCTGTAACACAATATCTCCCGGAACTTCGCGTTCCACAGGCGGAGTCACTCCGGTCATTCCTTTCGCCCGAGGCGTGGGCTTTCTCACCCTACGGCTATGCATTGGAGTCGTCGTTCCTCGTTTTCGCTGAACACGTCTGATCCCCCAGCTCGGTTCTTCACGCTTCCCTCTGCGATACGGTCTACTCACAGTTTCACCTCGTCTCTGATCCGTTTGCGCTCCAAATCCGTATATCCCGCACGCGTTCCCAGACGCGATGTAAGCCAGGCAATGGCATCCAGATGATCCTGAACAATTACACCTGCCAGCGGGTCCTTGCCATTCTGTTTTTTACGTGTCGCATTTATTTTACCGACAGCTATTCCATATACAGTCACCACTCGTAACCCGGAGGCAATGGACATAGCTTGAAATAAAGGAGGCTTCTCCAAGGGCTTTAGACCTATTTTCTTTAGAGCCTTTTGACTTATGGCGTGTGGAATGCCAGTCATAGATGCTCCCCCTAAATCAGCACGATTCGACAAGATATTCAATACATGCTTTGCCTCCACTACAGGGTGTACGGGCGTACGATTCACAGGTCCATGGTAATCATTCAGTACCACATCCGCCCCTGCACATATGGCGTGTATAAACGGCCGGAGTCTAACGCAGGGAATGACGATATCCCCATCCAGGAAAAGCAGGATCTGTCCGGATGCCGCCTCCGCTCCAATACGACGGCCAACATCATGTCCGAGCGGTTCCGGGAAGGAAAGTACACGAGCTCCCGCCGCTGCTGCCACCTTCGCCGTTCTATCGTGTGATCCGTTCTCAACGACGATAACCTCTGTATGTGGATGGACACGGCGCGCTTCGCGAATCACAGCTCCGATTGTTTTTTGCTCATTCATGGCCGGAATAATGACAGATACGAAAAACTTTCCCACTGATGATGGTTCAGATGGTTGCTCTTCGCCGATCTGTGCCCCTCTCTCCGTGTCGAGTACCTCCCTCATGGCAGGGGCTACCGGATTTTTATGCATGTTCGGCATTCGTAACGGCAGCCACATCTTAGAATGATAGTAAGCGCCGGAATGCCGCCTCCGTTTGATCTTGTATCCAGCTCTTCCCTGCTTCTTCATGCTCCCGTCTCACCTCCCTTCCTGCTGTATAGATGGACAGCATGATTAGGACAGTTCAACATAACCTATGCGGTCCAAAAGCCGTGTGTAACGGCAATCGTGGAGTCTTTTCGACATAGCAATTTTCGACTTTATTTTACATAACTTATTAATCCTATTAAATAAATGAGTTATTAGGGTCTAAAGAATCATTTTGGATAAATTTGTGACATAGATCTTCTCGTCCGTCATTCTCTGTGCTAATATCAGAGCCAGATGATGGGAGTTCAAAAAATCAACATTTGTTTTTTTTGCATAAGGCAACATTTTTCCATTATCCACCATTATTCTATTTTCTTTATATACGACAGGAAAGGAGGAGTTTGTCACCTTTTTAGGCTACATGCTTCATATTGCAGTACCCTCTTTTCACGTACGCTTCATGAAAAACACTTCGGTATTTCTCTTCATGTTCCATTTTCTTCTATTCCAGACGACAACACGACCTACATAAATGGCGCAATGCCTTATTCAAGACAGGATGATTCATCCTGACATTAATCGAGGAGAGTGAATTTTTAATGAAAAAAGTATGGGTTTCGCTTCTTGGAGGAGCTATGTTATTAGGGTCTGTCGCGTCTGGTGCATCAGCGGAGAGTTCCGTTTCGGGGCCAACTCAGCTTACACCGACCTTTCACGCCGAGCAATGGAAAGCCCCTTCCTCGGTATCCGGGGACGACATTGTATGGAGCTATTTGAATCGGCAAAAGAAATCGTTACTGGGTGCGGACGACTCTAGTGTACGTGAACAATTCCGAATCGTTGATCGCACAAGCGACAAGTCCGGTGTGAGCCATTATCGGCTGAAACAGTATGTAAATGGGATTCCCGTATATGGAGCTGAACAGACTATTCATGTGGGCAAATCTGGTGAGGTCACCTCTTACTTAGGAGCGGTGGTTACTGAGGATCAGCAAGCTGAAGCTACGCAAGGTACAACTCCAAAAATCAGCGCTTCTGAAGCAGTCTACACTGCATATAAAGAAGCAGCTGCACGGATTGAAGCCCTCCCTACCTCCGACGATACGATTTCTAAAGATGTTGAGGAACAAAGCAGTGTAAGCAAAGACACTTACGCCGAAGCAGCTAACAACGAAAAAACGCTATCTACTGATAAGGACGAGCTGAGTCTTGATAAAGCATCTGCCCTGAAAGATAGCAAAATTGAAGCGGTGGAGGCAGAAAAAAGTTCCATTGCCAAAATCGCTAATCTGCAGCCAGAAGTAGATCCTAAAGCCGATCTGTACTTCTACCCTAAAGGGGATGACCTGCAGCTGGTTTATGTAACAGAAGTCAATGTTTTAGAACCTGCCCCACTGCGTACTCGCTACATTATTGATGCCAATGATGGCAGCATTGTATTCCAGTATGACATCATTAATGAAGCGACAGGCACAGGTAAAGGTGTGCTTGGTGATAGCAAATCATTCACCACAACGGCTTCCGGCAGTAGCTACCAGTTAAAAGATACAACACGCGGTAACGGGGTTGTGACCTACACGGCCTCCAACCGTCAAAGCATCCCAGGTACCATTCTGACCGATGCCGATAATGTATGGAATGATCCAGCCGGCGTGGATGCCCATGCATATGCTGCCAAAACATATGATTACTATAAGGCCAAATTCGGACGCAACAGCATTGACGGACGCGGGCTGCAACTCCGTTCGACAGTCCATTACGGTAGCCGCTACAACAACGCCTTCTGGAATGGCTCCCAAATGACTTATGGAGACGGAGACGGTAGCACATTTATCGCATTCAGCGGGGACCCCGATGTGGTAGGTCATGAACTTACGCACGGTGTCACAGAGTATACTTCGAATTTGGAATATTACGGAGAGTCCGGTGCATTGAATGAAGCTTTCTCGGACGTCATCGGCAATGACATTCAGCGTAAAAACTGGCTTGTAGGTGATGATATTTATACGCCAAACATTGCAGGCGATGCCCTTCGCTCTATGTCCAATCCTACGCTGTATGATCAACCAGATCACTATTCCGACTTGTATACAGGCAGCTCCGATAACGGTGGCGTTCATACGAACAGTGGAATTATCAATAAAGCCTACTATCTGTTAGCACAAGGTGGTACGTTCCATGGTGTAACTATAAATGGAATTGGCCGCGATGCAGCGGTGCAAATTTATTATAGTGCCTTTACGAACTACCTGACTTCTTCTTCCGACTTCTCCAACGCACGCGCTGCTGTGATCCAAGCGGCAAAAGATCTGTACGGTGCGAACTCGGCAGAAGCAACTGCAGCTGCCAAATCTTTTGACGCTGTAGGCGTAAACTAAATCATATACGCTATAATCCTCATATCCCGTCCATAGACCTTTGCCGTTGTGCAACTGTCACTTCAATGGACGAAAAAATAGGGGTGCAGTGTACAAGTCTGCGCCCCTTCCCCCCTTATTTATGGCGTCCCCTCAAAGGGGCGCCCTTTTCTTGTTCACCGGGTCCCTTCGATCATTTTCGACTAAATAAGACAAATAAACAGTAAATCAGGGACTAAAGATTCATTTTGGGGTATTTTGTAAAATTAATCTTCTCGTTCGACAACCTCTGTGCTAATATCAGAGCCGAGACGATGAAATTGCAAAAAAAATAAACCTTAATATTTTACATAAGGTCATTTTTATCCAGCCTCTTCACGTTTCAAAGGAGCAACAAGACTTACATATATGACGCAAGACTTCTGCAAACAGGGTGTTTTTTACCTCAACATTAACTAGGGAGAGTGAGTATGAATTGAAAAAAGTATGGGTTTCACTTCTAGGAGGAGCTATGTTATTAGGATCTATAGCACCGGGGGCCTCCGCAGCTGAAAATTCTGTTTCCGATCCGACTCAGTTTACGCCAACATTCCAAACGGTCAACTGGAAGTCTCCTTCAACGGTAACAGGCGACAATCTGGTCTGGAGCTTTTTAAATCGACAACAGAAAACATTAATAAGTCTGGACAATACCAACAGCGGCACCAATGTCCATGAGCAATTTCGTATCGTGGATCGCACAAGTGACAAATTTGGTACAAAGCACTATCGGTTAAAACAATACGTAGACGGAATCCCCGTATTCGGAGCCGAACAGACCATCCATGTAAACAAGTCTGGTCAAATCACCTCTTATTTGGGAGCGGTCATTTCAGAAGATCAACAAGCCGATGCTAAAGAAAATACAACTCCAAAAATCAGTGCTACTGAGGCTGTATATACCGCATATGAAGATGCAGCTATACGGGTTCAATCTCTCTCTTCCTCCGTTCAAATCGTTCCTGAACCTTACGAGGATACAAGTAGTGTAAGTAAAGACACTTACGAAAAGGCATCTAACAATGAACTATCAATCTCTGTCGATAAGGACTCCTTGGATTTGGATAAAGCAGCTGAACTGGAGAACAGTAAATTGGAAGTGGTAGAGCCTGCATCCTCTATCCCCAAGATTGCCAATCTGGAACCAAGCGTGGACCCTAAAGCAGAACTGTACATCTATCCCGATGGAGACTCAACACGTCTCGTCTATGTAACCGAAGTTAATACTTTACAGCCCGCTCTACTGCGCACACGTTACTTTATTGACGCTAATGACGGAAAAATCGTATTCAAGTATGACATTCTTAACGAAGTGATCGGCACAGGGCGCGGTGTATTCGGTGATACCAAAACATTTGAAACAACAGCTTCGGGCAAGAAGTATCAACTAAAAGATACGACTCGTGGTAAAGGAATCCTAACTTATAACGTCCACAACACCGAGACGCTCCCCGGCACCCTGTATACAGATTCCGATAACGTATGGGAAGATCCGGCTGCGGTGGATGCCCACGCTTACGCTATCCGCACTTACGATTATTACAAGGATAGATTTGGACGCGACAGCATTGACGGGCATGGCATGGCCATCGCTTCGGCAGTCCATTACGGCGCAAAGAACTACAATAATGCCCACTGGGGCGGCACTCATATGCTTTACGGAGACGGAGACGGCACGTTATTTGCCCCTTTTAGCAGCGACCTTGAAATTGTTGCCCATGAGCTGACACACGGTGTAACCGAGCATTCATCAGGGCTCGTGTATTTCGCTGAATCTGGTGCATTAAGTGAAGCCATCTCAGATATTATAGGTAACGACATTGAGCGTACCAATTGGGATTTCGGCAAAGTCGCTTATACCCCTAATATTAAGGGCGACGCCATTCGCTCCCTTTCCGATCCTGTCAAATACGGTCAAGTCGATCACTACAGCAATCTCTATCCTGATCCTAACAACGAGGATTATGGTGGAGCCCATATTAATAGTGGTATTATTAATAAAGCCTACTATCTACTGGCACAAGGAGGCACTTTTCATGGTGTCAAGGTAGATGGAATCGGACGTGATGCAGCCGTATATATTTATTATAATGCCTTCACCAATTATCTGACTTCCACGTCTAACTTCTCCACCGCGCGTGCCGCTGTTATCCAAGCGGCCAAAGATGGTTATGGTGAAAATTCAATAGCAGTAACCTCTGCTATTAAGTCTTTTGACGCTGTAGGTGTGAGATAAGTGAAATAATATAAACTTCCCCGATATTACAAGTCTCCCCCCTTCTCTCTTATGTATACGGCGTCCCACTATGGGACGCCTTTTTTCTAGTATAAAGTCGATTATTGGCAATTATATTTCCGGCTTCTTATTATTGCCCCATCGCAATCCAAAGGACCAACCCTTCACATAGCGGACCTGAGTGTATGCGTTCCACAGTAAGTACTGCTGAATACCTCTGACGTTGTGTGACGGATACCATCACTCCCGGTATACTCGCATTGGCTGTGATTACATACTGTGTACCTACAAAAGGTTTCTCAAATACAACGCTCACTTCACCCCTATCCGCTTGTGCGGGGAGGTGAAAAGAAATGCTCCCATATTGAGGTGAAGCTATATGATCGTCAGAAGCCTCGTCACTGGTCGCTGATCCGTGGTGAATGGCATTCAAGTCTAATTCTTTCTCCGTATCGAAAGCTAGATCGATATCTTGCTCAGGCAAGACCACGCGTTGCTTTGGGCGGTGTCTTCCTTCCGCAATGTGAATACTGGTTATGGAACAATCCAGTAACGAATCTTGCTCTGCCTGATCTTCCGTCGTAATAGACGGTTTGTCGTTATCCGTCCTGTATTCCGTATCTGACTCAGGCACAGACAACAGCAGTACAGATGCTCGATTCATCTGCATCGCTTCCTCTAGCGTTTTGGGAAGCTTATGCTTCTTCCATGCCGCTTCCTCTACAGCTTGAACCGAGGTATCCTTCTCTACAGGGGCAGGGACCGTTGCCATCCCGCGCTGGCTCGGTCTATGACTGCCGGAAGTCGAAGCCGCTTTCTCCTTGTTAACACGGGGGGAGGGAACCGCATTGGGAATGTTACGCCGCGCTGTTCTTTTATCCTTAGGGCTATGGTTCGTACGATGGTTCATGGTGACCGCTCCTTTGGCACAGGAGTGAACCAGCGGTCGCTCCGCTTCATTCACCCGGCTGGGAATCATGGCTAATGCCTATAAGATAGCCTATGCACGTAACAGCGCCCACGTCACTCCGTTGCGCAGTCCGTTATGATTTGTGCCCAGCGTTGTGCTGAGTGTTGCCATAAAAATCGTCTCCGTACCTCGCCAAGCCCAGCTTCTCCCATCCGTCGTCGCAAGCCAGGTTGCTGGAGCAGCCTGATGATGGCATCGGCCATTTCCTGCTCACCGTGAGACGGATACACAAGCCAGCCTGTCTCGCCGTGTTGTACAACCTCTGGAATACCGCCGATTCGTGAAGCGACCACAGGCACTCCTGCCGCCATGGCTTCCAGATTGACCAGCCCGAAGGCCTCATCCTTGACTGAAGGAACAACGGTCACATCGGCTAGCTGATATAGCGAGGCCAATGCTGGATGCGGAACATAGTCCAGGAATTGCACATGCTTTCCCAACCTTAGTTTACGCATCTGCCGATGCAACGACTCCGTGTACGGCGTGAGGCGGTCATGCCCGTAATAGGCACTACCTGCAATGAGCAGCAGTACGTCCGGGCAGGCGCGGACGATATGCCGCAGGGCCTTGAGCAGCCGGTGAACGCCCTTCCCTGGCATCAGTCTGCCCGCGAATAACACGATTTGGCGGCCTGACCAGCCGAAATCGTCCAATCGCGCCGATCTGGCCGCTTCTGCTGCTGGAGTCCACCTTGGCAGGAAATCGCCGGGATGGATACCCAGCTTGTTTATGACGATGCGTTCCCTGACCGCGTCGGGACAGTCAGAAGCTACGATTGCCCCCAAATACGCACTATTCACGATAATACGATCCATCGAGGCCAGCAGCCTACCCATCTCCTCCCGTTTGAGGTGGGGCTCCCGGATGAACGTGGTCGAATGCAAAGTCAGCACAACTCGGCTATCGGGCAAAGCCTCGCGAATTGCATACGCAACTGCCGGGCGGTTGTGTACATCTACTACCGCTGGTAACCATCTCTTTAAATCGGCAATCACCTCAGAAATATAACCTGCTCCCCGCTTATAACGCATGCAGGGAATTCCGTCGACATCGCCATGATCTGGTGCCTCTGCTCCCTTTATGCCATAGATCTGCGCTTGAAGCTCATGACTAGCCAGCGGTACCATGCGGGCAATTACCCGCTCCACAGAACTGCTGCGGGGCGAAGGTATAACAAAGGAGCCCGGTGTAACGACTGCTACCTTCGGCCTCTGCATCACCTCACCTACTTTCTGCCCTTATTCCAACACTCTTCAACACTCATCTTGCATCATATCGTCTGCCTCCCTGAAAGGTGCCTGGCTTCTAACTTTGGGCTTACCGCAAGGCGAGCGTCCATGCCTGGCCGATCTTTGATACATATGATGGACTAGAATCACAGTATGATCAGTTGGAGTGACTACAAGGAGGGCGGACATACTCATGTTGCATGTCGGCGTCATGCTCAACCCGGCAACCTACCGGGGCATTCCCGCCATGAGGACGCGATATGAATCTATCGCCAATTACGAGGACGCCGGGTTAAGCTACGAGCTCATCCCCTGCTTTCTTCGTCTGGAGGATATTCATATAGCGACCGGAACATGCCGGGCTTTTGTTAAACACGGCAACGAGTATCGGCAGATGATTCTTCCGTTGCCGCCGGTCATCCACAATCGGACTCTCTATCGGCAAAATGAAAATGCTAGAGATATCAACAAGCTTGTACAAAAGGGATTCTATATTTTTAATGAACAAAACCGTTTCCACAAAGACCATATACATGCAATTCTGCAGGAAGACCCTTTGCTACGCATCCACCTCCCCAAAACATTGCAAGGCAGCCTGTCCTCCATCCATACCTTGATGGAGGAAACCGGAGATATTGTAATTAAACCCAGTAGCGGTAGCGTGGGTAGAGGAATTATGCGTCTGCGACATTCCCGCGGAGGCTGGACTTTGCAATGCGCTCATCCGGCTATACCTGAGCGTTGGTCCACCCTACGTTTGAATGTCGGAGAACTCCCATTATTTCTGCACAAGCGACTGCTGCATGTGCCTCATATCGTACAGGAAACCATACCGCTTGCTTTGTACAACAATCGTCCGTTTGATGTCCGTGTGTCGGTTCAGCGCGGATATGGCGGTATCTGGGGTGTGACAGGCATGTATGCTAAAATTGCTCCTTCCCACACCTTCGTCTCCAATGTGGCACAGGGCGGTACGGCCCGTTCCTTACTGGAAGTGTTATCACAAACAGAGACGGTTCAGACTTCGAACGTAGTTCGGCTGATGAATGAACTGGAGCGACTCTCATTACAAATCGTGCACCGACTGGCACAAACCCTTCCCCGTCTCGCCGACGTCGGTCTGGATCTGGGAATTACCCATGAAGGCAAGATTGTTTTTATCGAATGCAACGGTCGTGACCAGCGCTATGGCTTCAGCCAGGCGGGCATGCACAATGTCTGGAAAGAAACATACTCTCAGCCGATGGCTTACGCTCGTTGGCTCCTCGAACGGATGCCTTCGTCAGACACCGAACGTTCAGCAGGCCGTCCACTGTATTGATTTACGTCACATTCTGTGTCAATATAGTTCAGAGCGGCCGGACAGGTTCCGGCCAAGACGGCTCGGAAATGAACAAGGGGGATCTGTAATGGCAAAACAGTGGCTGCGGCTCATGACGGAGCTATCATCGCGCAAGTGGGTGTGCCGGATTGTAGGCTCCTTCGCGCAAAGCGGTGCAAGCCGACTTTTTATCCCCACCTTTATACGTACGTACCAGATCCAGACGCATGAGGCGGAACAGGAATGGAAGGAATACCGTTCCCTAAACGCCTATTTTACACGCAAATTAAAAGCGGGCATGCGCCCGATTGATACGAACGCCGAGGTGATGACCAGTCCGGTGGATGCACGGATTACTTTTACTGGTCCAATTACGTCCGGCACTCTTTTGAATGTCAAAGGGCAGGACTATACGCTGGAAGAGCTTCTTAACCGCTCTCCGCGTCTTGAAAAATACACACACGGCTATGCTTTTGTGCTCTATCTCAGCCCGACGGATTATCATCGCATTCATGCACCAGTATCCGGTACGCTGGTAGAAAAAGAGCATCTGCGCGGCAAGGTATACCCAGTGAATGACTTCGGCTTGCAACATATGCGAGCAGTTCTTAGCCGCAATGAACGACAGATTACGTACATTGCCCACGAATATGGTGAGGTGGCGGTCGTCAAGGTTGGCGCAATGAATGTGAGTAGCATCAAATATACGGATGATAAGGCCGTCTCATGGACAAAAGGAGACGATCTCGCCTATTTCGAATTTGGATCAACTGTCGTTTTGCTAACTGAAAACGGCACGTTTGAGCCAGACCCCGCATTGAAGCTGGGGGATGCGGTGAAAATGGGGCAACGTCTGGGTTGCTTTCGACATGATCCCAAAGCATAAGTGAATGTATCGTAACAGGATTATAGCTACACATATGAGCATTGGGATGGGATGATGTTAAATTGCTCATATAAAAAAGGACCCGGCGTAACTGCCCGGGTCCTTTTTTGGAATTTATCCTTTATATTCTTCATGCGTTAATCCCATTACGCCTAAATCCGAAACAGCTTGTCCACCATCCATAGCATTACCGGATCTCAGACGGACTCTTCCCCGTGTACTGCTTGAATTGGCGGCTGAAAAAAAAGATGTCACGGTATCCCAAAGCCTCTGCCACCTCGGTCACATTCATTCCGGCATGTAGTAATAGATGCTGTGCACGCTCAATCCGCATGCTGATAATATGAGATTGCGCGGAAACACCCAGCAGCTCCTTGAATTTAATCGAAAAATAACGCGGTGACAGCCCCGCTCGTGCAGCCAAATCCTCGACGCGATGAGGAAGTCCCGGATGCTGACGCACGTAGTTGGCCGTTTCCCGAATGACCTCGGTGAGCTGGTTACTGGCCTGTTGCTCCTGAGGCTCCTTGCGGTCCGCACGCAACAGATGAATCATCAGTTGTTTCAGGATCAGCTTGCCTTCCTCGTCAGCTCCGTAAGCACGCTCCAGGCGTAGTCGAACATATCTGGCAAGCATATGCTCTACCTCGAACGTTTCCTCCAGCATACGGTAGCTTGCAGGGATAAGCTTTGGTTGTTCGATGAGATCAAAATGAATATAGGTAAGTATGAGCGGCTTTTGCGGGTTATGTGTGGCACGGGTATCATCCCCCGGCTTGAACAGGAAGCAACTCCCCTTGCTCACCGGATACGACGTCCCGTTTAAGACCACTGTTCCTTCTCCGCTCCATACATAAAATAAATCATAGTTTGGCATCGGCTTCTCGCGTACCTGCCACTTCCAGCCCGGCTCGCACACAATTTTGGCGAAGGCCGACAACAGGATAAACGATGACGCAGATGTATCCAGCAAAATCTGCACCTCCTTTTGTTAATCTTTGGTTGTCCTTTATCCCGTTAATTTATAATATAAGCTCAGCGCCGTCATTAAGCAAAAAAATGCGCTTTTATGTTCCAGATGCTTTTGCGTGACGCTTACCGTGTGTAATGCTATAATATGTAATCAAAATGACTTGGAAGGATGAAACGGGAATGAATCCACTGGCAGCGCAGTTAAACCAAAACATTCAGACAGGCAACGAGCATGTATATCAAATGCTATCTCTTTTAGGGAAAGAAATTTATTTCCCAAAAGAAGGGATTTTGAGTCAATCCGCAGAGGCAGGGAAGCTTGCCAAAAAGTACAACGCTACGATTGGCATTGCTACAGAAGGCAACGGTCCTATGCATTTGGAGGTCATTCAGGAGAAGCTGTCCGCATACAATCCCAAGGATTTATACCCTTACGCTCCCCCTGCGGGCAAACCTGAACTACGTAGTGTATGGCGCGACAAAATGCTGAAGGAAAACCCTTCGTTGGCTGGAAAAAGTTATGGCCTTCCCGTAGTTACGAACGCGCTGACCCACGGTTTGAGCATCGTTGCCGACCTGTTCACGGATGAAGGGGATGCTGTCATTTACCCAGACAAAAACTGGGAAAACTATGAGCTGACTTTCGGTATTCGCCGTCATGGACGTTTGGTGAATTTCCCGTTGTTCACAGAGGATCAACGTTTTAATAGTGATGGATTACGCGACGCTCTACTGGCACAGAAAGAATACGGCAAAGCGATCGTTGTGCTGAACTTCCCGAATAACCCGACGGGCTACACACCGGGAGTCGAAGAGGGTAAAGCGATTGTTGCTGCTATCCAGGAAGCCGCGGAAGCAGGCATCAATGTCGTAGTTGTGACGGATGACGCTTATTTTGGTCTGTTCTTCGAGGACTCCCTGCATGAATCACTATTCGGTCAGTTAGCTGGACTCCATCCGAGAATTCTACCAGTCAAAATTGACGGAGCTACCAAGGAAGAATTCGTTTGGGGCTTCCGTGTCGGATTTATTACCTTTGCTTCGGAACATCAGGATGTACTGAGCGCACTGGAACAAAAAACATTAGGGATTATTCGGGCAACGATTTCCAGCGGTCCTCACCCATCTCAAACCTTCGTCCTGGATGCCCTCAAGTCAACAGACTTTGAACAACAGAAGAAAGAAAAGTTCCAAATTATGAAGGGGCGGGCTAATAAAGTCAAAGCGTTGCTCGATAGTGGAAAATACGGAGATGTATGGAGCTACTATCCTTTCAATTCGGGTTATTTTATGTGCCTCAAGCTGAACGGCTTGTCCGCTGAACGACTGCGCACACATTTGCTGGAACAATATGGGGTAGGAACGATTGCGCTGGGTGAATATGATCTCCGAATCGCATTCTCATGTATCGAGGAAGAGTATCTGGAAGACCTGTATGACATTGTTTACCGTGGCGCACAAGATTTATTGAACGCCTAATATGTAACAGATTAAATAAAGCATAATTAGCGGTATGCCGGATGTTGCGGCATACCGCTTTTTAATGGGCTGAACCATTGTAAGTCACACTTCGCAACAAACTATCCTTCAGCAGCGAGCAAAGATTTCTGTGCGAGTGGCAGCAGGATGACTACCTCGGTTCCGACTCCGGGCTCACTCTCATAGTGTATACTTCCGTTCATGGCTTCAATGATTCGAAAGGAGACGACCGTTCCCAGTCCCGTTCCGACCTCTTTGGTTGAAAAAAACAAAGTACCCACTCGCTCCAGATGCTCCTGACTCATGCCTTTTCCGGTATCCCTAATATGCAGACATGCCTTCTCTTCCTGAATCGCCAGCTTTATGTATACCCTGCCTCCATCATCCGCAGCTTCGATCGCATTTTTCGTCACATGTATTAACGCCTGTAACAGCTGATTACGATCCATATGTACGTATATTTCATTCCTTAGCTCAGTATACAGTCTTACGCCTTGCTTGGTCGCCATCGGTTTCAAAAGCAAAACAATCTGTTGAACCATGCCAGACAGATCCATCAGCTCTGTGTTCCCAATCTGCGGTCTGGATAAGTTCAGATAGTCGCTAATAATTCTTTCAGCCCGATCGACCTCTGCTAGTGCCAAAGCAATATATCTGCGATTTTTCCCTTCTAGCCCTGACTGAACCATTTGCAGGAACCCTTTAACCACGGTCAACGGATTCCGTACTTCATGAGCCATAGAGGCAGCCAGTTCACCTAAGGTATTCAGATGCTCAGCATATTTAATCTTTCTTCTCATTTCTTCCCGTTCCAAACTAAACTCCATCCAGAAAGAGGAGGCTCCAATGCTTAGGAATTGAATCACACCGAACCAGAGTATTGCCCGGATCAGCTCGACCTCATCCTTATCCAGCCTGCCATTGGCCCAGGAATGTATTAACAAAAATATAAGCATGGCAATATTGGTCCATATACTCATTAGCATATTCATGCCCACCCGAAGCAACATACTATTGAGCTGCATAAACTTTTTTCTCACCAAGAGAGGGCCCAAATAACACAACATCATGCTGGGAAAGCTCACCACCATAGACTCAGGATCTATATACATACGAGCCATCACTATCAGCGTTATATTCAGAAGCCCTGCCTTAGGACCAAAATATAAAACAGAGAGGATCAAAGGAACATATCGGAGATCCCAATATAATCCATACCAAATGTACGAAAACATAAGGCAAAGCACAGAAGACACACCCAGCACCCCTCCCATAAGCAACGGGGTATGTTTCCTATGCCGATGATCTGACAAAGCGCTATATACCAATAACGGTACAAACACAAGAAATATGTTCACGAGCAGCTTATCTACCAGCATCTCGTCTTTCCCACTTTCCAAGTGATAATGACTACGTACTTCTTCTATTCTCGATAATACGTGTCTTTTCCTCTATCCCCCCCTACATCTGATGAAAAATATAAGGCGATTCAGCAACACACCTGAGCATTGGCCCACGCAATCTGAAAATCCACTTCATAAGATACGATGTATCCTTTATCACAATGACCGAGAGGAGAATGAGCATGGGAGCAGAAGAAACAAGAGGCGGTTACGGTGGTTACGGCGCATTCACAAGCACAGGAACAATTCTGGTACTGTTCATTTTATTAGTTATCATCAGCAAAACGATCTTTATATAAGCAAACGGATATCTGCACCCACGGCTACGATAGCAGTGAGCGTACAAAAAAAGGCTAATTCGCAGACAGCTCTTGCTGTTTGCGAATTAGCCTTTACTTTATTCACATAGATACAAATTACACTTCTTCCTCATCCTGACCGTCCAAACGCCATTTTTTGGCTTGAGCGCCTCGTAACAGGAACACTACTGCAACTCCCCCAAGCAACGTGAGCAGTGTAGACAGTAGATCTTCCGTTCCTTTTGCCAGAAAAGGAAGCCACAGAACCACAGCAGCCGGCAACGTCAACCGAACAACAAAGTCGAGAAAAGACGCACGACGACTATGCGCAGGAATCGGATATAATTGAAGCCATAACGAATCCTTGTGATACTGCCGTAGTGAAGTGACCTGTACACCAATGAGGAATATAAAAAATAAATATACTGCAATCCCAATCCAGCTAGCATGGGTGATATATATAATTAACAACCCCAGAATTCCAAGCCGAATGACAATACCTGCTGGCTCTGTACGCAGGAATGTCTTAAACAGCAGGTAACGATACGCTCCCCTTCTGTTCCAAGGTATATTACCTCCCAACCAGGACAGCCAACGACGTGGCGTCACTCTCTGCGTAAGGGCGGGCACATCGACAAACCAGCCCAAAGTGCGCATCACCCGAGCAGCCTGCATACCCTCTGTACGAATCAGCTTTTCCCAAGCCACTAGCAGCTTGACCGGAAAACGCAGAACAAGCACGTACACCACACCGACTAATATGATAAAAGGCACGCTGTGTAGTGGAGGCTGCCATAGCCATGCGGCTACCATCAGCACAGCCAACACCCACCGAAGCAGACGATAGCCTACACTCCCACCAATCGATACCATTCGAAGCTCTTGCCAGCCGCCGTAGCTGAATAGCAGCTTTAACAGAACAAACAGTAGCAGGGTCAGTAGCAACGGCTTAGGCGCGGCATCACTGCGAATATACAGCGGCCACACAATAATAGACAGCAATAGCAAGCCGAATATTTTATACACCACACCCCGAATCCGGCTGGCCTTAAAATAATCGTGCATCGCGTGCTCCTGTGGACGGAGGAAAACAATATCCGCCGCGTTTAAATACGTACGAAAGCTCGCATGAGCAATCGGTATAGCCACAATAAGCATGATCCAGCGGATGGGCAAATCCGGTGGAGTATGCATCAGTAGCGACGTGTACCATGCGGCAAAGGCAATCAGCGCAAAGCCGAAGACCACCGCCAGACCGCTCTGAATGACATAGCCCAGATAGGGCAGCACCTGTCCCCAGAACGCTACACGTCTTTCTTTATGCAAACGTTGCAAATCCATGCTCATTCCCTGCCCTGTACCAGCTCATAAAATGCATCTTCCAGCGGCATGCCCGGCTTACCCGCCTGTGCTGTCACTTCGTCCAGCGTACCCTGTGCAATGATGGCACCCTGATGAAGTACAATGAAACGATCACAATAATTTTCAATCGTGGACAAAATATGAGAACTGAGCAGAATGGACGAACCCGAACGCTTCATCTCTAACATAAAGTCAAGCAGGGAACGAATACCCAGCGGGTCCAAACCCAAAAAAGGTTCATCTATGACATACAACGGCGGTCCCGCTAAAAATGCGCACATAATCATCACTTTCTGGCGCATCCCTTTAGACAGGTGCATCGACATACTTCCACTTTTATCCCGCATACGGAACAAGTCCAGCATTTGATCACTGCGCGTGCGGAAATCTGCTTCACTAACTCCGTACGCTCTGGCCGTGAATTCCATATGCTCCATCACCGTCATTTCAGGATACAGCTCTGGAGATTCAGGTACAAAAGCAATGGCTCCCTGATATTCCTCGGGATTCTCATCCTGCTTATGCCCCTGCACACGAATTTCTCCGGCCTGCGGTGTCATCAGGCCCAAAATATGCTTCATGGTCGTACTTTTCCCGGCCCCGTTCAGACCGATCAGTCCTACCATTTCGCCCGGTTTCACATCCAGCGAAATCTGATGCAGCACCGGGCGCTTGGCGCTATATCCGCCGGTCAGTCCGTTAATTTGCAACACAGGCTGTTGTTCCATGGCTCCCCCTCTTCTCCCTTACTCGTTCGGTTTTGATCCTTTTTCCTTCAGCCATCTTGGTGCACCCTTATTTTTGCGATCACGCTCGCGCTGTGCTTTTCCTGCTTTGGACAAGGCTGCTCCTTTGCTCTTGCCTGGAGCTGAACCGTTCGCGGAATTCCTGCCAGGACGTCCGTTTTCGTTGCGGACAGGTGCCTTACGGTTTTCTGTCAGTGCTCCGTCAGATGTGGATCTGGACTCGGATGGTCTTACAGGTGCACGCTTGGCATCCGCCGGACGCGGCACGACTACTCGACCTCCGTGCAACGCACGCTCTGCGATGTCAATGCCCAGTTCACGGGAGAACTTGCGCATGATGAACGTTTCACGGTCGGTGACAACCGATGCCACTAATCCTTTGCGTCCCATCCGTCCTGTCCGTCCTGCACGGTGAACATAAGCTTGACTATCCGTAGCCGGGTCAAAATGAATGACCATTTCAAGTCCCTCAATATCCAGACCACGAGCCGCCACATCCGAAGCGACCAGTACTTTGAGCTTGTCCTCGCGGAATTTGGCCAACACGTTGCTACGCGTAACTTTATCCGCATCTCCATACAAAGACGCCGTAGTCAGCCCCATATGCTTGAGCTTGGCTTCAATCTCCCCGATGGCATTGGTCGTATTCACGAACACCAGCGCTTTTCTCGGATTAAAATGACGCACCAGACGGCGCAGCATATCCACCTTATCCCGTTCTTCAGATACAAAGTAATAGTGTTCCAGTCCACTGGCCGTCTTTTGGTCGGGATCAATCCCAATTTCTACGTATTCACGCATCTCCCGTTTCGCCAGCGACTGGATCTCATCGTTCAGCGTTGCGGACAGGAATACCAATTGACGATCACGTTGGGCGGTGCCCAATATGTTGGTTACATCGCCTGCTCCACCGAGCTGGAACATCTGATCCACCTCATCGATGACGATGGCTGTAATATTGTGCATTTTCAGCTTTTTCGAAGCGATGAGTTCCCGTACACGTCCTGGTGTGCCCACGACAAGCTGTGGATGATCCTTGAGCTTTTCGATTTGACGTTTGATAGCCGCCCCACCAATCAGACCGAGTACACGGATTCCGCGATGCTCTCCGTAGCGCTGACCCTCACGTACAATTTGCATGGCCAGTTCCTGGCTTGGAGCTAGTATCAGCTTTTGCGTAGCCTTTTTCTGTGGATCAATCGCTTGCAACAGCGGCAACAAATAAGCCAGTGTCTTGCCTGTGCCAGTTTGTGAGCGCGCCAATACATGCTTTCCCTTCATTATTTCCGGTATAGCCTCTGCCTGCACTGGCGAAGGCTGTGTAATTTCATGCTCAGTCAGTTTGTCCAACAGATCTTGTTCAACGCCGAGCGATTCAAAATTCAATGTCATGAAAAGGTCCAACCCCTATACGTAAATTCGTTACTCTCCATTATATGCGAAAATAGCCCTGTTACCAAATCACAAAAATAAAAGATGTCCCTCACCATAGCTAATGGCTTACGGGACATCTTTTATTTCTTATTCATCACACCATGCCCCAGCCTGTCGGTCAGTCTGGGAGCTAACTGATACAGCTTGAGAAAAGGAGATACCCACCGTGGCAGATTAACCTCCTCCTTGCCAAGCTCCATCGCTCTTACGATATGCCGTGCTACCTTATCTGGTTGTAGCATAAACCAGCTTACATTTCGAACATATCCTCCTGAAGGATCTGCCAGTTCAAAAAACGGTGTGTCGATCGGCCCGGGGTTAATCGTCGTTACAGTCACTCCACTCCCGCGCAGCTCTTGCCGAAGCGCATTGCTGAAACCGAGCAACGCATGCTTCGTCGCCGTGTAAGAAGAAGATTTGGCTGTCCCGATTTTCCCGGCCATCGATGCTACATTGACAATCTGTCCATGGCCCCGCTCCGTCATTTGCGGCAGAAACGCCTTGATGCAGCGAACAACACCCATGTAGTTCACGTCCATCATTTGTTCAAATTCCGTCAGGTCGGTTTCATTAAAATACTCAAACTTTCCGTAGCCCGCATTGTTAAGCAATATATCGACCCGTCCGTACTGTTCCAATACTCGTGCAGCAACAGCCTCTACCTGCTCCTGGCGGGTGACGTCCAGTTGGATAAGCTCATGTCTGCCGCTGATTCCCGCAGATACTTGCTTCAGTCGCTCCTGCGAGCGTGCTGTTAAAATAGGAATCGCGCCCTTTTCGCTTAACAACTGAGCGCAAAGGGCGCCAATCCCACTAGATGCACCTGTAATCACAACTATCTTGTCCTGTAGTATATTCACGGTCATCCCTCCACATTAAAGAAACTTGTTCCTTTAATATTAAGAGATCATCACCTGAATATCCAGCTCACCGATTCCTTCCACCGTAAGCGGAATATAAAGGGCACGCTGAGGCACAAAAGTGGTCAAGTTTTCTGATTTCATGACCTGCGGAGGCGTAATATCCACGACAATTCCCTGACTGGACAAAATCGTACTGGCATTACCACTAATCATATTGCCCAATTCTGAAATTGCGCTTTTTCCCATCTCATCAATTTCAGTCAACACAAATCCGCCCATCATCGCTGATACCATACGTAGCGCCACCTGTTCATTCAGGCCGAACACAATATTTCCGCTAAGCTGTCCGGTCATCCCGATCATAATCCAGATGTGGTCGTCCACCAGCTCGACATTTTTCACACCAAGATTTCCGGGTGAAGGAGATACTTGGATCAATTGTTCAATGACCCGTCGCGCCGACTCCAAAAAAGGATTTATCACTTCTGCCTTCACGATCAAAGCGCCCCTTTGCGATGGGCTTTTAGACATACAACAAAAGTCCCATTTAAATTAGAATTTTTTAATTAAATATTACTGTAAAACGAATCGATCCTCAATAAAATGCTCTCTATATCACTTATCGACAGCTACCCGGAAATTTTTTATAGCTAAATCACAAAAAATGTGAATAATGTCCTATATCTTTACTTCTTACCGGTTTTAGATTGATTATTTTTGAAGTATATCAGGACTTTAGTCTTTATTTCCCAATATACCACACTTTAAGGTGCTCTGCTTCGATTCATTGCCCTTCCTGCCCGAATAACCTATAATTTAATGAAATAAAGCATAACGACGGTTTTACATATGAACCTATGGATTGGCTAAAAATATTCATTCTATACAGCTGCGACAAAATTAAGAAAAGAGAGGAGGAACTTCATGAACATCAGTCAACTTGAAACACTTATCATGATTTCCAAAACGATGAGCTTCCGCAAAGCCGGAGAACTTCTCAATTTGACGCAGCCGGCGGTGTCCGCCCAAATCAAAAGTCTTGAAGATGAGTTCAAAACCATTCTGATTGACCGCAACCAGCCTGTCACCCTGACCGACCGGGGAGCTGTTTTTTTGGAGCACGCCGAGCGCATATTAGAGGTTGTCGAGGAATTAAAACAAAAATTGTATGATTTAAACGAAACACCGCAGGGTCACATTGCGCTGGGTACCACAACATCCATCGCCATTCAAATTTTACCGCGCGTGCTTTCCTACTTTCAGGATCAGTTCCCTCTCATCAAAACCTCCATTCAATCCATGGCCTCCTCGATGATTTATCAGCAGGTGGAGAACGGACTTATTGATGTTGGTATCGGCTATCTAATTGAACGTAATCCTAATTTAAGCACTTCGGTTCTGTACTACGATTCCTTTGAGCTAGTCGTGTCTCCTACTCATCCACTGGCCTCACAACCACATGCTACCATTGAAGCCCTTCGGGAAATTCCGCTGATTCTGCTCTCTCCCGATACGGTGGGACGAAAATTCGTGGATGATGTATTTAAAAAGCACCAAATCGTGCCTCATGTCGTGATCGAGTTGTCCAGCAGTGAGGAAGTCAAACGGATGGTCGAAATTAATCTCGGTGCTGCCATTATTTCCAGACTATCGGTCACTTCTGAACTGCGTGCAGGCACATTAAAAATGATCCATATTCCCGAGCTGGAAGTTAGTCATCCGGTAGGAGTGATTTATAAATCCGGCCGATATCTAAACTCAGCCATGCAGCAATTTTTAAGTGATCTGAAGGGGATGCCGGAGACCAATTTTACCAGTTCTGAATAACGTAATTCACTATGAACACCATACGAATTATAAACCCTGATTACGAAAGGAAGACAGGCTATGAAATTTGATCTGCACACCCATCATTTCCGCTGCGGTCATGCAGACGGAAACATTCGAGATTACATTGAAGCAGGCATTCAGTCGGGCTTACAAGCGATTGGTATTTCGGACCATTCCCCTTTCCTGGGCAGCGAACAGGATCAGGCTTTTCCTAAAATTTATATGGCTAAGTCACAGCTTGCTGAATACGTAGAAGAGGTACAACAGCTTAAAAAGGAATACGAAGGCCGTATTGACGTGCTCCTCGGATTGGAAACGGATTATTTTCCTGATTTCGCTGGATTATATCGTTCTACACTGGCTCCTTATCCATTTGATTATCTCATTGGGTCGATTCACAATGTCGAAGGGGACAGTATTTTTAACCGTAACCGTTGGAACAAATTAAGCGACGCTCGTAAAATTGAGGTCAAACAAGCCTACTATGCGCTCATTCAGGAATCTGCGCGAAGCGGCATGTTTCAGATTTTAGGTCATATTGACGCAATGAAGGGGAACTTCCCTGCCTTTTCAGACATTCCTGCCGATACAACCATTGATGAAACCTTGCGGGTAATTGCGGAATCCAATGTGGCGATTGAAATTAACACTTCGGGTAAAACCAAACTGAGTGGCGGATGGTACCCGTCTGCTTCTATTTTAGAAAGAGCGCACCATTTTGGTGTGGAGGTTACTTTTGGTTCGGATGCCCATAAGCCTTCGCGGGTAGGCGATGACTGGGAAGAAGTAAAGGCAATGCTGAAGGATATCGGCTTCCGGGAATGGGTCTATTTTAAAGAAAAACGTAAAATTCCTGTGGCGCTTTAAAATTCAAGATGGGAATTGCCGCTCCGCAAATCATTTGATCTTACGAACGCTGCTGCAATGGGATTGTTGGGGATTGTAATTTATAAGGTGATAATTCCATTGCAAAGGCGAACGCTTAGCAAGATTATGACATCTATGTGTGAGGAGAATTACATATGCACTTGGAAGATCCTATGGACAAACTCAAAAAGCTAAAGCATGACATCACGCGATTTATGCTCATCTATAAATTTGCGCTCGACGAAATGGAAACCAAGATTGAAATATTAAAGCAGGAATTTCAAGCATTGCACGATTACAGCCCTATTGAGCATACCAAATCACGCCTTAAATCTCCTGAGAGCATCATGAATAAAATGATTCGTAAAAATAGCGAGTTATCGCTCGATGCTATCAAAGATCATATCAAGGATATCGCAGGTTTGCGTATTACTTGCTCTTTTATTTCTGACATTTATGATGTCAGTAACATGCTTCAGAGACAAAGTGACTTGAAGGTACTGGAAATTAAGGATTACATCAAGAATCCCAAGCCGAACGGTTACCAAAGTCTGCATTTGTTGGTTCAAGTCCCTGTATTCATGTCGGATTGTGAGGAGCTAGTCTGCGTAGAGGTGCAAATTCGAACCATTGCGATGGATTTCTGGGCCAGCCTGGAGCATAAAATCTTTTATAAGTACAACCAGTCCGTTCCCGAAAGTTTGACACGTGAATTAAAGAACGCAGCGGATTCCGCTAATGCGCTAGATCTCCAAATGGAACGTCTGCATCGTGAGATCAAAGAAATTAAAGACGCTAGAGGTGAAGAGGACTCCATAGAGGAGCTTCGGAAGATTATGATTAATAATCAGCAAATTACGGTGCCGGCCAATTTCTTGAAGCTTCTAGGAGAATAAGATTAGGCGGTGCTCCACCACTATGCGAATGATTTGATCTTATGATCGCTGTTGCAACGGGATTCACTGGATGGTATAAGCCCTTTAAAGGGTAGAATCCCATTGCAAAGGCGAGCGCCTGCGCTTATCCAGATTCAAATTCTCCACTCCGGTTCAAATTCATCTGCCCCCTCAGGACATGCGACTCCACTACAGCCTATGGTCCTCCTCTTTTTACTTAATTGTTAGATCAACTATGTAAATAAACTAAGTATATGATAAATTGCAAAATAGCTCCGCACTAAGAGCACTTCTTCAAAGTATGTTAAGCTCTTTTCATTCGCCCTGTATCCTTTATAGTCATTATTTCGTCTACCTTAATATATTAAAAACAAGCTTATAAGGAGTGATAAAATATGAATAAGATACTTGTATTGGGTGGAACGCGCTTTTTTGGCAAAAGACTGGTGGAACGTCTGCTGGAGAGTTCCGAGAACTCCGTTACCATCCTCACACGAGGCCAAGCAAGCGATTCGTTTGGTGACCGCGTTCAGCGGATCTGTGCAGACCGTACCGACCCGCAAGCGCTCGCTGAGGCGGTAGGTGAGCAAGTGTGGGACGTTGTTTATGATAATATTTGCTTTTCTCCAGATGAAGCAAGCGAAGCCTGCCGCATTTTTGATGCTAAAGCTAAGAGGTATATTGTCACCTCCAGCCTATCCGTCTATGATTCGAGCCCGGAAGTGCTGACAGAGAGCATCTTTGACCCTCAATCTTACCCGGTTCACAAGGGCGGGAAAGGCGATTTTACATATCAGGAGGCTAAACGGCAGGCAGAAGCAGTTTTTATGCAGCAAGCTACATTCCCTGTAGTTGCTGTTCGTTTTCCGATTGTACTGGGAACAGATGATTATACGAAAAGGCTTCATTTTCATATCGAGCATGTTCGTGAAGGAACAGAAATCGGAGTACCTAATGCCGCAGCACAAATCTCATTTATTCGTTCCGATGAAGCCGCAGATTTTCTGTTTTGGCTTAGTCACACTCCTTTAACAGGGCCTGTAAATGCTTGCTCCGACGGTACAGTGAGGATTGGAGAGATCATTTCGATCATTGAGCAGGTAACGGGAAAACAAGCTGTGATGAAAGAAAAAACAGCAGACGAGCACATGTCTCCATTTGGTATTACACAATCGTGGTACATGGATACGTCCAAAGCCCAGTCAGAGGGGTACTCATTTCTCTCCCTAAATGAATGGCTTCCAGAACTGGTAACTAGCCTGAACCGTTCCTAAAATCATAAAAAAAGGGGACCCGAAACTTCGGGTCCCAGCAATATATATAATTCAAAGGGGGTCATGTCTATGTTGTACCCACTCTATGTTAAAGTAACTTTGCAGTTATGTTTCATTTTTGTAACAAAATGAAATACAAATGAGCGCGGCCAAGGAAAGAAGCCCACTCGCTTCCGCAGAGATAGAGAAGGCCCTACTATAGGGTAACAAAAAAAGAGGACCCGAATCATCGGGTCCCAGCAACATATATTATTCAAAAGGGGGTCATGTCTGTATTGTACCCGTCCTGTGTTAGAGTTGTTTTGCAGTTATATTTCATCTTTGTAACAAAATATTCCAATTCCATTTCTATGCATAATCCCCTTGGGTCATCGAAAATACCAATACACTCGGTACCACTCCTGAGGGATCATAAGCACCAATTGTACGCAGCAGGCGCATCTTATTTTTAATAAGTACGCGCATGGAAGCCTGATTATCCTCTTGGCAACGACTTTCGATTCGCTTGAGCTTCAAAGATCTGAAACCAAAATTCAGCATTTCTCCTACCACTTCTGTAGCCAGCCCCTGTCCCCAAAAAGGACGATCCAGAATATAGCCCAGTTGTGCCTCACCCGTTCTTTCATTCCATTGCTGAAAAGAGACGATACCGAGCAACGGTGAGGAGGTAAGCTCATTGGATTCACCAAGTAGATTGCTTTCTCCTGTATTTCTCGGATGCCATTCCACCGCAAAATGCAGGGAATCTAGTGAATCAGAAGATATTTTAATTTGCGCAACCAGACGCCGCATTCGTGTATAGACTGGTTTGCGAATTCGATTCACATATTGGATCACCAATGGATCGGATAGAATCCGTTCCAGCGCGGGATAATCCTCCGTTCTTAGCTGGCGCAATCGGACTCGGCGGGTGTAAAGCTCCGGTAGCCCAAGACGAAGCATTTCTCTGGTCAGCACAATGTTCCCCCCTGCGGATGGATTGGCTTTTAGAAATGAATATTTCCATACTTAATCCAGGTCCTGAATCCCGCGGTAAATTCCTGTGCGCAACTCTCGAATATAATACGGCAAAGAAGGCACATCAGCTTCCTCCGCTTGTTTTACCGCCAGTTCTATATCATAAGGTACACGTACAAAATGAATGGAGAAGGACGTAGGCTGCTCCTCTCCCATCTCCCCCTCTAAAATGCAGTAGGAAGCCTGCGTAACATCCAACGGATTCCCGACACTTCCGACGTTAAAAAGTGTTTTTCCCTGAAAATGCTGGATAAAAGCATTGTGCACATCACCATATCCCACAACATCCGGAGCAAAAGCGACTTTTCCATTTTCTTCTGCTAACGGATCGAACATGGCAAGCCGTTTTTCCGGCTCATCCCATGGCTGCACACGGTGATACACACTTTGCGGCGAGGCATGCACCAGGCGGATACGGCGTCCGCTCATTCTGAAATCATAATGAAACGGTAACTGTGCCAAATACTGCACTCGTTCTGCCCCCAAGCGTTCGGCTTGCCAGCTAAAATTGAGATCATCCGTAATACTAACCAGCTCATCCCAATTCCCCCGCACGACCACTTCACAACGTTGACGGACAGCATCCAGAACCTCGCACGGGCTAGGCCCTTTGCCGATCAGATCCCCCAAACAAAACACACGGCTAATGCCTCGGGAAGCAATATCCTCCAGCACCGCCTCACAGGCAGGCCAATTGCCATGAATATCTGAGATGACAGCAATACGATCCATCTGAACCTCACTCCTTTGTCCGAAACGACTACATCTCTACACTACATTCAAGCCATCTTTATGTAGTTCCAACATATATGATAAAGATGAAAAAAAGATCATGGCCTATTGGCCGGATTTTAGCGTAATGACACTAAGCTCTGGTCTGCACAGCACGCGAATCGGCAGATGTGTCATGCCAATGCCTCGGCTGACATACAGCGGCATTCTCTCTGTTCCCACATGAAATAACCCCTGGATGTACTTGCGTCCACCCGGAGGCGGCATTGGCGCTCCAATGACCGGCAAGCGTACCTGTCCTCCATGCGTATGCCCTGACAGTTGAAGATCAAAGGACATTTGCGCCGCTACATCTGCATAGTCCGGCTCATGCATTAGCAGCAACTTGCACATCTCATCAGGTAGCCCGTGGATGGCACGCTGCGGATTGGGTTTGCCCATGATGTTATCCTCTAAACCGACCATGGCTACACGCTGTCCCGCAAGCTCTACAATCGCATGCTCGTTTCTCAGCAGCGTAAATCCAGTTTTCGGGTATAATTCCTGTACTCCGGCTGGTAAGCCTCTATAATCATGATTGCCCAGAATAGCAAATTTGCCAAGTGTGGCGTGCATCGAAGCCATAACTGGAACAGCAGCCTTCATGGATACTGCATAGTCATCCACAATATCGCCTGTAAAACAGAGCAAATCTGGCTTCAGACCTGCTATACGGTCCGCAAGCTCGCGCAGATCCTGCTCATCCATATGAAAGCCTAAGTGCACATCACTGAAATGTACGACCCTGATTCCGTCGAAAGCAGACGGAAGACGAGAGAGAGTCAAGTTGAAGCGTGTAATTTCCAAATGATTAGGCTCCCATAAGGAAGCATATCCTCCAGCCAGAAGCGCGGTTCCGGCTGTGGCTAAAGCCGCCTTTTTCAAAAAATGACGGCGCGAAGGATTGGCTGGTTCATTTGAAATGGAACGCCGCGAAGAACCGGGAGGGATAGCGGCCCCCTGATGCGGGCCATCCTGACTCTCGCGGCGGGTGTGCGGCGTCTTCTCCATATGCGTTCCCCCTTGCGATCTATTCCTTGATCTCACTTTTTAGAAATTCTTACTGTCCAGAAGCTTTAGCGATGGGTGGACAACCACTGCTCCGCATAGTCTACCAAATCACGTTGCCTCGCGAAAAAACATGAAGCCTCTCCAATGTTCACTCGCGTAAAAGCTGAGGGACAGTCCCGTTCAAAGTCAAGTCCCAGCTTCTCAAAGTCATCTGAGGTAATATTAAAATCCTGAAAAGATACCCACGCTTTTGCTCCATCCACCATCATAGGAGCTTGATGCGTGATCACTTCTCGTCCATTATAGGCTGTTCGATATTCCGCCAAATGCAAGGACGTGTTGCTGTCATGTCCGCAGCCCAACAGCAGCACATAGGCATCTGCCTCATACAGCTTTGCCAAGGGCGAATGCTCACCCAGTCCATAGTCGAGCTGATGATCTGCCAATAATCCCAAAGCAGCAGGTCCACGTGCCGCCAGAGAAACATGCGGATGCCCGCTGCGCTTGGTTCCTGGCAGACCACGGAACGTTTCTACAATGATGCCCATCCCTCCGGTCAGCGTCCATGCCGGATCATAAGTGGGCATTTCCTCGCGTACCAGTTCCCACCATGACTCATCCAGAGGTGGGTTCATCCAAGTCGAGGGATCAGTCAAGTCATGAGACTGGGTCGGCATTACCAGCGTCCCTTCCGGGCCAACCGCTTCGGTTAGCACGGCAAGAATGGCGGAGGCCCCGCCTGGAACAAAGCCTCCAAAGCTGCGCATCGACGAGTGAACAAGCAATGTCATGCCGCTCCGAACTCCCAGCTCCTTTAATCCCTTCATGACATCCGACCTAGTGACAGGTCGATTCGTTATCGGTTGCACAGTCACCTGTCCAGCCTCCTTTTCACCAAAAACGATACACAATACCATAATTATACCATAACTGCTATCCCGCGCTCCTTCCTCCATGTTACCCTCCATCATTCCTGAGCGCAAAAAACAGGCTTTCTCCAGTTTGAGAAGAAGCCTGTTTGTGCATAACCTATTCGCTGTCTAGTGCTATACAGTCAGCCAGCGCTTGAACATATGTTTGGTCGTTTCCTTGTTCATTTCGGCAATGGAAGTTGTCAACGGAATGCCTTTCGGGCAAGAGCGTACGCAGTTTTGCGAGTTCCCGCATCCTTCCAGCCCATCGTCCGTCATCAACGCCTCCAGCCGCTCTTCCTGATTCATTTCCCCTGTCGGATGGCTGTTAAACAGGCGAACCTGAGATATCGCCGCTGGTCCGATGAACGTCGTCTTCTCGTTGACGTTCGGGCAAGCTTCCAGACAGACACCGCAGGTCATGCACTTGGACAGCTCATACGCCCACTGACGCTTTTTCTCTGCCATTCTAGGACCAGGGCCCAGATCGTAGGTACCGTCAATCGGAATCCACGCTTTGACCTTCTTGAGCGCATTAAACATCCGGCTGCGGTCGATGACCAAATCCCGAACTACCGGGAACGTGCTCATCGGCGCGATCGTAATCGGCTGTTCCAGCTTATCGACGAGCGCTGCACAGGCCTGACGCGGCTTGCCGTTAATCACCATGGAGCATGCTCCGCATACTTCCTCCAGGCAATTCGACTCCCAGCATACCGGGGCCGTCTCTTTACCGTGGCTGTCCACCGGGTTACGCTGAATTTCCATCAGCGCGCTAATCACATTCATCCCCGGACGATAAGCCAATTCAAATTCTTCCGTATAGGGACTGGCTTTAGGATCAGCTTGACGGGTCACAACGAACTTCACTGTTTTATTCGACTTCACTGCTTGCTCCGACATCTAAATACACTCCCTTCCGTTATTTGTTCTTGGAATAATCCCGAATACGCGGCTTGATCAGCGAAACATCCACCGCTTCATACGAGATTTGTGGTCCTTCCGGTGTCCAGTCCGCAATCGTCGTTTTCAGGAAATCCTCATCGTTGCGATCCGGGAAATCTGGTTTGTAATGAGCCCCGCGGCTTTCGTTGCGCAGCAGCGCACCTTTGGTCATCGCTTCAGCCAGCTCCATCATATTCCACAGTTGCCGTGTAAATGCCGCACCCGCATTGTTCCAGCGTGAAGCGTCATTGATGTTAATGTTAGAGTAACGCTCCTTCAGCTCCTTGATCTTGTGGATCGTAGCTTCCAGCTTGTCATTATAACGAACCACAGTCATGTTGTTCGTCATCCACTCGCCCAGTTCTTTATGAAGAACATAGGCATTTTCTTTTCCGTCCATATGCAAAATACGCTCATACTTCTCCGTCTGCTGATGAACTGCCGCATCAAATACGGAGGTAGCTATATCCTGTGCAGATTTTTTCAAGCCTTTGATATACTCCACAGCCTTAGGTCCAGCCACCATCCCGCCGTAAATGGCTGACAGCAACGAGTTCGCACCCAAACGGTTCGCTCCGTGGTATTGGAATTCACACTCACCAGCCGCGAACAGGCCCGGTATATTCGTCATCTGATTGTAATCGACCCACATACCGCCCATTGAATAATGAACAGCCGGGAATATTTTCATCGGGATTTTGCGCGGATCGTCACCGACGAATTTTTCATAAATTTCAATAATGCCGCCCAGCTTTACATCCAGTTCTTTCGGGTCCTTGTGGGACAGATCGAGGTAGACCATGTTCTCGCCATTAATACCCAGTCCATCATCAACGCATACACTGAATATTTCACGTGTCGCAATATCGCGAGGAACCAGATTCCCGTAAGCCGGATACTTTTCTTCGAGGAAATACCATGGCTTACCGTCCTTATACGTCCAAATACGACCGCCCTCTCCCCGTGCCGACTCGGACATGAGACGCAACTTGTCATCACCTGGTATAGCCGTCGGATGAATCTGGATAAACTCACCGTTCGCATAGCGTACCCCTTGCTGATACACCGCACCAGCAGCTGTGCCCGTATTAATGACGGAATTCGTGGTTTTACCGAAAATAATCCCGGGGCCACCAGACGCCAAAATAACTGCATCCGCCGCAAAAGTCTTCACTTCCATCGTACGCAAATCCTGCCCGCAAATCCCTCGACAGATGCCTTCATCATCCAGTACAGCCTGTAAAAACTCCCAGTTTTCATACTTGGTCACCAAACCAGCAGATTCCCAGCGCCGTACCTGCTCATCGAGAGCGTACAGAAGCTGCTGTCCTGTCGTCGCACCGGCAAAGGCGGTCCGATGATGCTGGGTACCGCCGAAGCGGCGGAAGTCCAGCAGTCCTTCCGGTGTCCGGTTAAACATGACGCCCATGCGGTCCATGAGATGAATGATCCCCGGAGCCGCTTCGCACATCGCTTTTACCGGAGGCTGGTTGGCCAGAAAGTCCCCTCCATAGACTGAATCATCAAAGTGAATCCAGGGTGAGTCGCCCTCACCCTTGGTATTTACCGCACCATTGATGCCGCCTTGAGCACAAACGGAGTGGGACCTTTTGACCGGAACCAAAGAAAATAAATGAACGTGAACTCCCGCCTCTGCCGCCTTGATCGTAGCCATTAGACCTGCCAGACCGCCGCCCACGACAATAATGTTGGATGCTGCCATTTCTGCTCACTCCTTTTTTTTAGGATTTTAACCAAATCCCCTTTTACGTTTGAAAATAGAATCTCAACACGATATATAATTGATATGAGTCGTTTATAGTAGCTGTTTAAAAGCGCTGCATTGCACCAAGGCAGTTGCCGTTTCCTGAAATTCCGCGCTGCGGAATGCAAGCAGGGAAGCGATGAAGCCGATAGACACCACCACGAACAGGGTCATACAGATATAAGAAGATACTTTTTGCGCACGTGGTCCCACGGTAATCCCCCAACTAACCATAAATGCCCACAGTCCGTTAGCAAAGTGAAAGGATGCCGAAACGACACTGATTAAATACAAAATGAAATAAACCGGGTTCGTCACGATGCCATGCATGACTCCGCCTAGCTCCTCATGGGTTACATTACCCAGAGCCACCTGAAAGCGCGTGTCGTATACGTGCCAGATAATAAATACAAATGTAATGACGCCGGAAATACGCTGGAACAGAAAGCGCCAGTTACGTGAATAGCCGAATCTTTTGACATTCGGGTCAGCCTGATAAGCAATATACAAGCCATAAATTCCGTGGAACAGTAATGGCAAGTAGATGAATAACGTTTCTAGCACAATAACCAGTGGCAAACCATTCAGGAAGGCCACGCTGCGATTAAACCCTTCCTTGCCGCCCTCCACCGCTGTGAAGTTCGTCACCAAATGCTCAACAAAAAATAGAGCCAGCGGAATGACGCCAAGAAGCGAATGCAGCTTTCTGGAATAAAATCCTCTCATCTAGGTCATGCTCCCTTCTCCCAATAATAGCGTTTTCAATAGTAATATAACATATAAATTGACAGTTTCCGACAGGAAATGTCCAACAAGGTGTCCCTTATAAGGAAAAACAAAAGTGTGAACATCTTGTGTCGCTTTCATGTTACTCCTTTTCGGCTTATAATGGAATTGCAATATACGTATTAATTATTATGTCTTTTTTGCATATAGAGAGGAAGTGGATGATTTGTTTGAGGATTTGAACGCTTTTGCCGTCATTGTCGAGCAGTCCAGCCTGAATAAAGCCTCCAAACTGCTGAATCTGTCCCAACCTGCCCTGTCTCGCAAAATTGCGAAGCTGGAGGAAGAGCTGGGTGTGAATCTTTTTGATCGTCGGGGCAAACGGCTCGAAATTACGTCCACTGGCCGATTTGTTTATACATTCGCGCTAGAGCAACGGCAACGACAGCTTCGCTTCTTACAAAAGCTGTCCCAGCACAAAAATGAAGCCCAGAGTATGCTTACACTCGGCGCAAGCCTCACGACACTCCAAACGACGCTGCCTACCCTCGTCGAAGCTTTCATGAGCAAGCATCCTCAAACCGAGCTAAAGCTGCTCACCGGTAAAACCCATGAAATCGTCGCCTTTGTACGTGACAAAAAAGCAGACGCCGGTATTGTCGGGTCTGCCATTCATGAAGCCGGACTGCGTTGCATTCCGCTATTTGATGATCATTTGGAGCTCGTTGTTCCCATTGGACATGAATTAACCGTCAAGACAGGAACGGCCTCGATGAAAGATCTGCAAGGATTGCCGATGATTATTTTCTCCAAAGGAACCTGGTACCGCAGTCTGACGGATGACTTGTTCCAGCGCAGCGGCATCATGCCGGATATCCGCATGGAAATCGACTCCTTTGAGGCAATTGTACGCCTGCTTCCAACCTGTAAGGCTTCTGCCTTGCTACCCAAATCCTATTTGCGCAGCGAACTATTACGGGATAATGGACTCACTGCATTATACTTGCCCGATTTGAAGGAGACACGCCGAACGACCTCCCTCATTTACTCAGAGACAACCGATCTCAGTCCGACAGCACGACGCTGGATTAGCGAGACACGTGCGTCGTTTGCAGGCTACCGTATGGTGTAGAGGGTTTAATCCTCTTCATTAACATTAACAACCTCATCCTCAAAGCGACCGATATTGTCATTCGAGCCGATGATGACCATAATATCGTCTGCTTTTAGCCGATCCATAGCCGTCGGTGCGATCAGGATACCGTTCGCCGTATGAAGCGCCACGACGCTACAACCAAAGCGGGTACGGGCATTTAGTTCTGCTAGCGTTTTGCCATTCAGACATGCAGGTACATTGAGTTCCACAATACTGTATTCCTTAGACAACTCCAAATAATCGAGCAAATTAGGCGTGACTAGCTGGTGAGCCACCCGGATACCCATATCCCGTTCTGGATAAATAATCCGGTCCACACCGAGCTTTTCTAACGCACGCCCGTGCAGCACAGATATGGCTTTGGCAACAACTTTTTTCACACCCAGCTCCTTCAGCAAAATGGCGGTGAGGATGCTTACCTGAATGTCATCACCAATAGCAACAATGCCACAATCGAAATTACGGATGCCCAGTGATCGCAACGAGTCTTCATCGGTAGCGTCCGCCACGACAGTATGTGTCAAAATCTCACTCATACTGTCCACAACATCCTCATTCCGGTCAATGCCTAGCACCTCGCACCCCATATCCACCAATTGCAAAGCCAGGCTTGAGCCAAACCGCCCCAAGCCAATAACTACAAACTGCTGCGTTTTCATATCTACTCGAAAACTCCTTATCTGAATCAATTTCATAAATGATTAAACCAACGAAATGTATACTACATATCATGAAATGATTCATCCTATAATCATTTTGCCTTCCGGATGACGATATAATTCTTTACCCTTTTTCGGCCCCAGTGCATAAGCTAGCGTGAGTGGCCCCAGTCTACCTGCAAACATCGTCAGGGTAATCACCAGCTTGCCTATAACTGTCAAATCAGGTGTAAGCCCCATCGACAGCCCCACTGTACCAAACGCAGACACCGTCTCAAACAAGATCATCAGAAAATGATGATCTTCAGTTGCCGACAAAATCATCGTCACCCCGATCACGAACAGCAACCCCAGCAGTGTAATGGTCAAAGCCTTGTAAATTCGTCCCTGCGCAAGTCGGTACTTGAACAGTACAATATCTTCCCGCCCCCGCAGCATCGAAATCACCGCTCCAATGAGCAGGGCGAATGTTGTGGTCTTAATCCCGCCTCCAGTGGAGCCAGGAGAAGCCCCGATAAACATAAGTATGATGATAAAAAACTGCGTAGCCTGCCGCAAGCCTGCGATGTCCAGCGTATTGGCACCTGCGGTACGGGGAGTAACGGACTGGAATAAAGATCCCAGTAGCTTACCACCCCAATCAAGCGAGCCCAGAGTCTTTGGATTCGTAAACTCAAATACAAAAATCACGAGCGTGCCGACTACAATCATAGCGCCCGTCATGCTGAGTACCACCTTGGTATGCAAGGACAGTCTCTTGCGCTTGCGATATTCTGCCAGGTCTGACATCACTACAAAACCAATGCCGCCAGAAATAATCAGGAACATAGCTGTAAAATTAACAATCGGATCATATACATAACCTGTCAAGCTGCGAAATTCACCGAATAAATCAAAACCAGCATTGTTAAACATGGAGATGGCATGCCAGATTCCAAAATATATCGCCCTGCCTACGGGCATATCAAAGGACCAGCGAACCGAGAATATCGTAGCGCATACGCCTTCAATAACCAGTGAGTACAGTAATACCTTACGGATTAACCCGACAATTCCCTCTACAGAAGTCTGATTCATCGCTTCCTGCAAAATGAGACGCTCCCGCAAGGAAATCCGACGCTTGAACACCAGTGCAATCAAGGTAGCCATGGTCATAAAGCCAAGACCGCCGATCTGGATCAGCGCAACGATGACAACTTGACCAAAAGTGGTAAAAAAGAGGCCGGTGTCCTTTACGACAAGCCCAGTTACACAGGTCGCAGAGGCGGCAGTAAACAAAGCGTCTATAAACGCAAGTGGTTTTCCTGTTGTATTAGAGATCGGCAGCATTAACAATAAACTACCTATTAGAATGATAATGGCAAAGCCCGCAACGAATATCTGCGGTGGAGAAAGCCGAAGCCAGCTTGCATTGGGATTCATCTATTCATCACTTCTCTCCTAATCCTTAAAACTATAAATCAGTGATTTAATACGGTATAAGCTCGCTACGCGTTCCATTTGATCTTCCGATCGTCGTTGCCCCTGAATTTTTTGATTTTTCCAAACCTTAAGTAACTATAATTAGCATTCCCTGAATACAGGAAGAATGCATGTCAAGCACTACTCGGCCCCCTGTGCTATTGGCGGGCAGTAGCGAAGGGGGCAGAATTGTTCTGAAGAAGCGAAGCGTTTGCCTTTATCTCCGGATTTTAACCATTAAAGGGGGTATACAATTAAAAAATCCGGGGATAACAGCAATCGGAAGAATAATCTGCACCCGCAGCGGTCTAATCAATCCAAACACTTTTATACACACAAAAAAGACACCGGAAAACCGAGTGCCTGACTTGGTTCCTGCTCATAGCCTACGAGGTTAGCTGACGGATTCGGGCAGCACAGTATGCCCTATTTACACTTCCGATCCAGCAGGATCGGTTGTAAAATTCACCCCAGTAACATGGTTCCCCCGTTTTCCCATAGAAATTCGGCTCAACTGTATATCGTTACCTATGTATTTCATAGGCATTGCTCAAGATTATAATCCTTCTATATCCAGATCACAAAACCGATTTCGCCGAAAAAACGTGAAATTGGCTTTATTTTGCGAATGGGCATCGTTTAATCGCAGCTTATCTTATTTTATTGGAACTTTAAAGTGCTTTCACTCTATTTTCATGAATATCGTTGGTCTGTTGGCGGGAACCTGTGCAGTATGATATCTTTAATGGATGTTCTTATTTACAGATTAAGGAGGAAACTCATGAATCCTATCGGGAAACCGGTCGTGCTCACGGCCAACTTCAAAAAATTAGGCTTGCTGGGCGGGATTGGCCTGATTTGCTTTTTTATCTTTCAATTGCTTATTCCCTCGCTTAGCAATCCGAGTCCAGAATCAGTAATGAACGCAAAGGTCATCAGCAAACAAGAAGCGGTCATACACGCATTGGACTTCGCCCGCTCCGAGCTGGGCTATACTGAACCACAGCCAGAGGAGCCTGTCGTGACCTATCAGGCCGAAACAGATTTGTACGGTTATTTATCTAGAGAAAAACTGCTTCAACAGTACGACCGTACATGGAAAAAAAGTTACCCTTACGAAACCTTTCGGGTTGATCTGCCTGAATCCTCAGCGAAAAGCAAACTACAAATTCATGTGGATTTATCCACTGGGAAGGTCGTTAGCTTTAAACGGATCACCTCCAGTACCAATTACACACAGGCTGATATTTCTACGGATGAACAAGCACGTAACAGGCTTGTACGTGTGGCTGAGGACGGCATGACGCTCGAAGCCAAGGAGCAGGCGGCCGCAGTATGGGTCAAGCGCTTTGGCTTTAAGCCGTCGGATTTGAAGCTCGCGACCACTGAAAAAGAAGGCGGATTAAAGTATACCGTAGACGATAAAAAAATCGGCGCCTCGGTACTTACACTGGCTTTTACTTTTGAAGACGGTGATGTTCGCTCCTTTACTCAAAACTTTTCGGCCCCGTCGTCCTATACCGATTATATCGAAAAGCAAACATTTTGGGCGAATTGGATGACCTATGCGGGTTATGCCCTATTTAGCTTTGTGCTGGGTGTACTTGCCATTGTGTATGCGTCACTCACCCGACGACATACTTCATTTGTTCGTGGCATTGTTCTGTCCGTTATATACTTTATTGCTAGTATAGCTGGAACCATGAACATGCTGCCTTTATTGCAAGCAGAAGCAGGCGGTAAGGGCATGCTTATATTTCTTATGATTTTCCAGATTGGTGTTACCTTCTTCATGGCTGTAGCGCTCTACTTCTCCTTGGTCGGCGGTGACGGGCTTATGCGTCAGGTTGGTCTGAATGCATGGCCACGTGCGAAAGAGCCGGGCTACGGGCTGTATGTGCTTCGCAGTATGTATGTTGGCTACTTGTGGGCCTTTATTTTACTCGGGGTACAATCCATCTTATTCTTTATACTGGAGCGCACATTTAATACATTCTCCACAACAGATGCCACGCAATCCCCTTACAACATGGCTTATCCATGGCTACTGCCGATTATGGCCTGGATGGCAGGTATTGGAGAAGAGACTGTCTACCGTCTGTTTGGTATTCCGATGGTCAAAAAAATAGTGAAAAATACTTTTGTTGCGTGTCTGATCACCACGCTGATTTGGGCACTGGGACATACGCTTTATCCGATATATCCAGTGATTTCCAGACCTATTGAGCTGACTTTTCTTGGTTTGCTGTTCAGTTTTGTGTTCCTGCGTTACGGCTTTATTGCCGCCATGTTCAGCCACGTTATTTTTGACAGCATTCTAATGGGACTTAGTGTGATGAGTCTGGGAGACACTGTGAATGTGAGCGCTGGTCTATTCTGGATCTTACTTCCAGCCATTGTGGGTTACATCATTTATTGGTTTAGTCCTAAAAAACCAAATCGAATTATGTTTGAACCTATTAAAAAAGAGGAGCCGTATTCTACGACTCCTCCTCCCGAAGGGCAGCTATAATCTGACGCGCAAGCTTATCCCCAATAGAGAGAGGCCGGAAGTCTTCGACACTGGCCTCTCTTATTTTTTTGAGCGATCCAAAATGCTTAAGCAGTAACTTACGCCGTTTCTCGCCGATGCCTGGAATAGAATCCAGCCGGGAAGTTACCATAGATTTGCCGCGTTGCTCGCGGTGGAACGTAATGGCAAAACGGTGAACCTCGTCCTGAATCCGTTGCAGCAGATAAAATTCTTCGCTATTGCGTGCAAGTGTCACGGCCTCAGAGGACTCTCCCACTAATAGTTGGGAAGTTCTATGTTTGGCATCCTTCACCAGACCACACACAGGAATGAACAAACCCAGCTCATTTTGCAATACATCGGTCGCCGCCTTAATTTGTCCACGTCCACCATCGACAACGATCAAGTCAGGACGTTCCAAATTTTCCTTAAGCACACGTTCATATCTACGTCGGATAACCTCACGCATCGTTTCATAATCATCGGGTCCCTGCACAGAACGGATCTTATATTTTCGATACTCCTTCTTGGCAGGCTTGCCATCAATAAACACGATCATGGCTGAGACTGGATCGGAACCCTGGATGTTGGAGTTATCAAACGCCTCCACCCGGTGCAAGCTATCCAGCCCAATGGCACGTCCGAGATTGCTTGCAGCTTTGGATGTCCGTTCCTCATCCCGCTCGATCAGCTTAAACTTCTCATCCAAAGCAACACGTGCATTTTCCGTCGCCATGCCTGTCATTTGCTTTTTCAGTCCACGCTGCGGTACAAGTACCTTTACATCCAACCATTCAGCCAGAGCGAGAGCCGCCGTACTCGGGTCCTCCAGTCCACCGGATAGTTGGGTTTCTGTTTCCATTATCTCTGCATCTTGGTCACCAACTTGACCTTGATTCGTTGCTACTGCATAAGCTGCTCGTTCTTCAGCCACCAGCAATGAGTCAGCAGAATGCTCTGTCTCCGTTTGTATCGCTTTCTCATCTGTCTCTCCGGTAGCATCGGCTGTAGCTGCACTGTGGAGTGCAGTTTCTGCCGCAACCGGTTGATCGACATTGACCTGTTCTGCCTGCATCAGCTTAGGAGAATCCGGCAGCAATATTTCCTGTGGCACTGCCGGGTTGTCACTATAATATTGCGTCACATAGGACATAAAATCACTGTAAGCCTCACCGTAGAAAGGGAAAGTCGACATATGACGCTCGATCATTTTACCTTTGCGGACATATAGGATCTGTACACACATCCAGCCCTTATCTACTGAAAAACCGAATACATCTCGATCCTTCGCATCCGATGTGGTGATTTTCTGCTTTTCCATCATCGCGTCGATGCTGATAATCTGATCTCGCAGCTCCTTGGCCCGCTCAAAGTACAATTCCTCTGCGGCCTCCTGCATTTTACGCTGAAGATCCTTTTTAATTTCCTCATGTCCCCCGCTTAAAAAGGACCCAATCTCCTGACCAATCTGGTCATACGTTTCCTTCTCGACCTCTTTCACACAAGGCCCCAAACATTGATGCATGTGATAATACAGACACACTTCCTTGGGCATCACACCACACTTGCGTAACGGATACATACGATCCAGCAGCTTCTTCGTCTGATGTGCCGCGTAGGAATTGGGGTACGGTCCAAAATATTTTGCTTTATCTTTCAGAACGCGACGGGTCACCTCCAGCTTGGGGTGTGCCTCGTTCGTAATTTTCAAATACGGAAAGGTTTTATCATCCTTCAATAGCACGTTATAACGCGGCTGGTACTTTTTAATAAGGTTGCACTCCAAAATGAGCGCCTCCATATTACTGCCTGTAACGATATATTCAAAATCACGGATATCGGAAACCAGTCGCTGCGTCTTGCCGTTATGGCTACCTGTAAAATAGGAACGGACCCGGTTTTTCAACACTTTGGCCTTGCCGACATAAATAATGGTGCCTTCGCTATTCTTCATCAGGTAACAGCCTGATGCATCCGGCAGTAACGCTAATTTGTGCCGTATGTTCTCCAGCGCCTTCTCCTGATTTTGCAAGTCCTCCGCATAAGGTTTCATTCGCCCGGTTCCTCCTTCCATTCTTAATGACTACTCAACTAACTACTTATAATATATGGAAATAATACACAAAAACGCCCCCGGTATTTACAACCGGAGGCATTGACCTTTCATGGCCGCTCCACCAAGCCCCCGCGGGAGCATGGGTCACATGCGATGATTATTGGTGTTTAGTAAGCATGCTTTTCAGCGCTTCTTTGGAGTTCAGACCTACCACTTTATCAACAGGCTGTCCGTCTTTGAAAACGATCAGGGTAGGAATACTCATCACGCCGAAACGGGAAGCAGACTCTGGATTTTCATCCACGTTCACCTTCGCGATTTTGACGCTGTCGCCAACTTCTGTGGACAGATCCTCCAGAATAGGAGCGATCATTTTGCAAGGACCGCACCATGGCGCCCAAAAATCAACCAAAACGGTTCCTGTGCCTTCGACTTCTGCGTTGAAGGATTGATCGGACACGTTAACAATTGCCATTGTATGTTCCTCCTTTATAGAAAAGTCAAGATTATTATAACCTGTAATGTCTGTTTCGACACCTTTTAATTATATCACAATAGTCTTTTAATTGTAAGATATCAAAATAGCAGACGGAAAAACGCTTACCCCCGCTGATTTTTTCCCTTTACGGTAATGACATCTACAAAAGGACGAATCCGGTCCATCAAGCGTTGTCCTTTGTACATTTCCTCTCCGTCCTTGCTCGTAAAGCTAAGATGCTTCTCAAGCCCTTGCAACGAGTAATTGGAAGTATAAAAGGTAGGTTTGCGATTCATTCGGTAATTCAGTATGGAGCCCATCACGTGGTCCCGTACCCACGGGCTCAAATTTTCGGCACCAATATCGTCAAATACGAGCAGATCACAATTTTTGAGCATTTCGGTCGTTTCCTTCAGCTTCTGCCCATCCTGAATCATGGACTTTAAGTCCTCCACAAAATCAGGCATATACACGATCACACCGTTCAGACCCGATAGGGCCAACTCGTGTAATAGATATCCCATTAAAAAAGTTTTACCCGTACCAAATGTACCTTCCAGATACAGTCCTTTTTTGGATAGACCCTGACTTTTCGTTTCTTCAATGTAACGGAATAGCTGTGTGACGGCAGGCATACGTTGTGAATCTTTGCGCGCAATTTCAAGGGCGTTATATCCCTCCAGAAGTGCGCGTTCATCCACATAAAAGCTTTTAATTCGCTGACGCACCCGTTGTTCATGTTGGGAAGCAACCAACTTCGCACATGGGGTCCGAATGTCCACGATTTCGGCTGCTCCATTCGGATATTCCACGCCCAGCTTGCAAAAGTGTCCCTGAAAATCGTTAGGACACCGTTCCAGCCCCGGACAATTGTCGCAATTTCGACGATCCCGGGCATACTGAAAGAGCATGCTCATGTTGAGTCGCAATTGTGTTTCGTCCACATCAGGATGCGCAGCACAAAACTCCTGCACGAGCGGATCATTTAGAACTTGATCGGCTACATTGCGAGTGCGCTGGCGTAACGAAGGGTTCTGCATCTGCTGTAGCAAATCGCCCAGTGATTCCAAGAACGCTCCTCCTTTCTAAAATGTGCAGAGCTATGGACACCTACACCTTTTTCTGTTTACCGGATTGCATTCGTTCGGCCAGACGCAGCAGTTCATCCAATTCTTCCTCAGATACAGACTCCTCGGAAGGGTGATCCTGAACAATTGGAATGGATGGCTTGGCTGGCCCGTTATTTTTGGCATATGCGCGGGATCGGCCGCCGGAAGGAGAAGCAGAGGACTGTTTTCCTTTTACCTTGGCTTGATCCCTTATATATTGAACGGCTTTTTCGTAAGTGTTTACCTGCTTAAGCAGCATGTTGGACGCAACGGCCTCGACAAAGTTGCGGTTAATCCGCTGATCGCTCCCAGATACGAGCAGTGACATCAAATAATGGATCAGTACATTGATGACTTCACCGGGCAGCTTATAGCTGATATCAATCTTCTCGAATATATCCAGCAGGTTACCGGGAACCGTGCCGGGGAAAAAGGTTTGTAGCAAACGACGATAAGGCTCGTTGCGCAACATCATATTATATTGGTGAATGTCACACTTGGCTGTGAATTGTGGTGGAACCTCCACATAAAATTCCATTTCCACAGCCTGTTCTGCAGGCGGCTCTTCAGATGCGGAAGTTTCCCTCTGACGCAAGGCGACCACTTTGGCGGCCTGTACCTGCTGTTCCTCCTGACGCTTCCGATCCTGTCTGGAGTGCTGACTAGCCCGAAGCTGGAGCTCGTCAAGCAACAAATCGCCTGCTTCGGTAAAAATACCATCCTCATCCAGCAAGCGACTAATATCCTGTACAGAAAGGTCAAATTTGCGAACAACGTAATTGACCATGCCTAACTGCTCGTGTTCAAACCGGAGACGCTCCACATGCTTGCGATTGGCAGATTCACGCGGAAAACGGAGAATAATATCTGCATAATTCAATGCTTCCTCCGATTCTGACGCTAGTGGTCCAGTCTGACGGCTAGTGGACACCTCGGACAGCGCCTGTTCCAGTTCATAATCTATAACATGGGTATTCAATTCAAATAACTCGTAGAAAGGAATCGAAATATTCTCTTTATTATAGGAAGATTGCGACCATTCGCTAGATTCCCTGCTCCACAACGATTCTCTCAGAGAGAGCACTGCAAACTTACCGATTTTGTCTCTCAACAAAAGGGTGAGATGCTGTGTTCTAAAAAATTCAGCAGGTGCGAGCGGCGGCTGCATCTCATATTCATACATATAGTCGTCCGTTTCGGGTGCATACAGCCTGGACGTCTGTAACAGACCGACGGCCTCCAGCTTGGAGGTCTGTTCAATCAAATACTTGCGCCCCTTCTCACTCGGCTCCAGTCCCAGTGTCAGAAAAAGGCGACGCTGCTGTTCCAACGGCGAATAACCGATTTGTCCAACTGGCACATGCTGGAACAACAGTCGATACAGACTGACCGCAAATGCGCCTACCATCGGCTGATAGACGCTTCCCAGCATCAATTCATCCAGTGCGCTCAAGCCAAATTCCCGATAAACGCAATAGCGGTGGTTCTCAGTATAGTGCAGCAGGTTTTTCATCCGCATTCCAACATTCTTCCTTTCCTGACATAACGGTCTCCAAGATGTTTTTCTATTCTATCATACTTGCCTTCTCGTGGGACCAACAAAATAAGGGCAATTGTTCTCCTTTTTGGCAGCCGTATTCGTCTGAGTTCTACTTTTTTCGAGAATACTAACTATTTTATGATTTTGTGACCTGCATCATGGTAAAAATAAAATTCTTCACACTTCTTTCATTGGTGAAAAGCTTTACTTTGAGCTACAATATAATGGTTAAGCATCACGTATTGGATACACGAATGAAATAAAGAAGTACACATATTTCGGCTAAGCCGATTATCATTTACAGATCGTAAAGGAGTGTAGATCGTGAGTCAACATCAACCACAACAAACCCCAGCAACACCCAACGAAGTAGCCTCCACACTGGAAGGCTGGTATGCGCTTCACGATTTCCGGTCCATCAACTGGACAGCATGGAAGACCGCAGACGATGAAGAGCGCGCCGGAGCACTGGACGAGCTTCAAGAGTTTATGAAGGAATGGAACGTTACCGAGGAAGCGGGTCTGGGCAGCTCAGCTGTCTATACTGTAGTCGGACAAAAGGCTGATTTTGTCATGATGCACCTACGCGAAACGCTGGAAGACCTCAATAAACTGGAAAATGACTTTAACAAAACAACCTTCGCCAAATATACAACCAAAACCTATTCTTATGTGAGTGTGGTGGAACTAAGTAATTATTTGAGCAATGATGAAGATCCCATGCAAAATCCACAAATTGTCGCACGCTTGAAGCCCGTATTAAACAAGGCCCGTTATATTTGCTTCTATCCAATGAACAAAAAACGTGACCTGGACGATAACTGGTACATGCTTTCGATGGACGAGCGTCGCACCTTGATGCGCAGCCACGGTTTAATTGGACGCAGCTATGCTGGCAAAGTAAAGCAAATCATTTCCGGTTCCGTCGGCTTTGACGATTGGGAATGGGGCGTAACACTGTTCTCCGATGACGCACTTCAGTTCAAGAAGCTAATCTACGAAATGCGTTTTGATGAAGTCAGTGCCCGTTACGGTGAATTCGGCTCCTTTTATGTCGGCAGCGTGTTGAATGAAGAGACATTTGAAGACATGTTGAAGCTGTAAGACGCAGACATCAACTCTTTACTGAATAAAACCGAGGATTTCGTGAACTCCCACTTTCGGGACGACGGAATCCTTTTTTTATAAGACCTAAAACTATAATAGAAAACAAGAACAATGGAAAAAAGGCCTCCAAGCTCCTGTATAAGAGTCTTGGAAACCTTTTTCTGCTCGCATCGTTTTTTTTTTGCATACTAGCTACTCTTCTGAGGCTAGAAAAACCGTCCCTTTTTCAGTACCAGTGGAATTCCGCCAATGATGAACAGATAGCGGAGATCCACAATTTTTTTCAATTGTGCGGCCACCCAACCTTTTATTTTGCGTTTGCCCACCACGGCAACGGCTTCGCCTTTTCCAAGAGAAGCAACCGTCCCTTTGTTGGAAAATACGAACTTGTGCAGCTCCTTTTTGCGAAGAGTAGCGGCCAGATTTTTGGCACAAAGGACCCCTTGCTGCATCGCAATTTGGGCAGTCGGTGGATAAGGGCGTCCTTCAGGATTAAACATCAGGGAGCTGTCCCCGATAATAAAAATATCATCGTGGCCCGGTGCACGCAGAAAATCATCGATTTTCACCCTTCCGCGCATCACTTCGAATCCGGCTTTCTCAATTAATCCGTTCCCACGAATCCCTCCCGTCCAGACCACCGTGCAGGCTTCGATTTTCTCACCCTCACCAACGAGTACGCCATCTTGCAAGCATTCCTTAATCGGAATTCCAATGCGGAAAGTGACCCCTTTACGCTTAAGGACATCCATCGCATACTCCACCAGTTCAGGATCGAACCCTGGAAGTGCCGTAGGAGCTGCCTCGACGTTAATGATTTGAATCCGGTTAAAATCGATGTCATACGCTCTAGCGAGCTGTGGCAAACGATCCGCCAACTCCGCTACAAACTCAATCCCGCTAAAACCAGCGCCTCCTACGACGAAATTGAGGCGACCTGGCTTACCGTCATTTTTATACAGGGCCAGTTGGTATTCAATATGCTCACGAATCAGCCGAACCGAGTTAATACTGCGAATCGTCAGCGCGAACTTATCCATCCCCGGAATACCGAATGTTTCGGGCTCCCCGCCTAGCCCGATGACCAAATAATCGTAGGACAGCGAGCCATCCTCCAGCACGATTTTTTTCTCCTTTGGTATGATTTCCTTAACCGTTCCTTTGACTAAATCCACCTTGAACTCATCGATTAGCTGGGCAATCGGAATCCTTGAATGCTCAATCGTATCCGTACCTGCCGCAGGCATATGAAGATGTGTCGTAATATAGTGGTAATCATGACGATTGATCAGCGTGACATCCGCCTCATTGTGCTTGAGCTCCTTTTGCAATTGCTGAGCCGTCAATATACCGCCATATCCGGCGCCCACAATGACAATTTTGGGAATACTGCTCATGCTTCTACCCCTTCCGATATACATAATCATTAATTATTCAAAGCTGTTCTCTCAAAATGGTTAATTTATACTCACAGAAAAGTCTTCATCAAATATTAATCGCTTTAACTTTGCAAGCGGAACCTAGCAGTTTATAATGATAAACAGTGAATCATGCGTTCGGCGGCTATCTGAACCTCTATGCGGCTGATTCAATATCTACAAATCCCATACTATCCCTTTCGGAGGTGTTTTTAGAGTGACAGCTCAATCCACAGGTGCGGAGATCCGCGATCTGATTATTATCGGAGGCGGTCCAGCCGGTATTTTCGCCGCTTTTTACGGAGGAATGCGTCAGGCATCCGTCACCTTAATTGAAAGTATGCCCCAACTGGGCGGCCAGCTTGCAGCCCTTTATCCTGAAAAATATATTTATGACGTTGCTGGCTTTCCTAAAGTGACTGCACAAGAACTGGTTAACAATTTGGTTCAACAAATGAACCACTTTAATCCAGTGGTGCAGCTAGAAGAGAAAGTCGTATCGTTAGAGAAAAAGGAAGAACGCCACTTCATCGTAAAAACAGACAAAGGTGGCGAGTATCATGGTAAAGCGGTTATTATTACCGCTGGTGTTGGTGCTTTCGAGCCGCGCAGACTGGAGCTTCCAGGTGCCGAACGTTTTGAAAAAACGAACCTGCATTACTTTGTCAGCGACCTGAGCAAATTTGCAGGCCGAAAAGTGCTAATCAGTGGTGGTGGTGACTCTGCTGTAGACTGGGCACTTATGCTAGAACCGATTGCAGAACAGGTTACATTGATTCACCGCCGTGACAAATTCCGTGCGCATGAACACAGTGTCGAAAACCTCCTCGCTTCCAAAGTAAACGTTATTACACCAACGGAAATTACAGAATTGCATGGAGATGACACGATTACAAAAGTCACTCTTGCTCATGTAAAAACCAAAGAAACACAGGAAATCGAAGTGGACGATGTGATCGTTAACTTTGGATTTGTATCCACGCTTGGCCCGATTGCTGAATGGGGAATTGAAATCGAAAGTAACTCTATCGTGGTCGACTCTCGCCAGGAAACAAATATTCCCGGCATTTTCGCCGCAGGGGACATTACGACCTATCCAGGCAAGCTCAAGCTGATTGCGGTCGGCTTTGGTGAAGCTCCTACGGCAGTCAACAACGCCAAGGTCTATGTAGATCCAGATGCCAAGTTGTCTCCCGGCCACAGCAGTAACATGAAATTGTAGTCTAGTTTAGACTATGACAAAAAAGGGTATTTTACTCCAAATTTGAATGTTTGGAGTGAAATACCCTTTTTTACGGTGTGCCTATTCGTTGCAGTGATTGTCTGTAAAGTCATTCGAACCCTGAATGACTTTACAGTCGCAGTACGAGAGCTTGTCCGGTCTAATGAAGGACTACGGCTGTATTCATCTCTAGATTTCTTTTGTGAATCTCAGCCAGCAACAGTGCAATGAAGTCACATTCAAGTTTAAGCTCGATTGCCATCTGATAGGAATCCAAAAGCATTTCATCCGTCAGCATAGCCATCCTCGACACAACCTTTCCTTTTATTTCAAAATCTATTCTATCAAAATACCAAAAACGGAACAAGCGTTCTGTTATCCACAGTCAATTGTGGAAATCCTGTGTATAAATTGTTGGTAAGTGTCGTTAACCCATATATGTGACAGGGGATAATGTGGACAATATTTATACACAGAATTTTGACGCTCGAACACAAAAAAAATATTTTTATTGTTTATACAAATATATTATATTTAGCGTCTTGTTAATAGATTAAACTGGAAATTTTTTAAAGAAAACAGAAATTTATTGAGGCCTTGTGTTAACCTCTAAAATCCATACCCGTCCATTCTGATCTAGTCCGTAATCAAATCCCAGTTGTCCGATCCCGGGAAATCTTCTTTCCAGTATCGGAATACAGCGCTGTGTAAGTTCAATGATCTCTCGCCGCTTCTGAGCAGCAAGCCGTCGGGGATATATCATCCGAAGCGCCTCTGTTCCCTTCAGCAAAGTTCCCCCTTTGCACAGATTCGTAATGACCAGCCCAGGCCGAGCATGACGCGCAACCACCGCACGAAAATCCCATCTCTGCCCTTCCTTCACAACTTTGACTCGATAGTCGACGGGTCTACCTTGAATACTTGCCAGTTGGATGCCTTGTTGAATGAGATATGGACGTTGGATTCGGAGCGTATTGATTCCGATTACAAGCGCTCTAAAATGACTGAACCGGTGCGTGTGCTCCATACGCGTACAAGTGTATCCCCTACGCTCCTTTGCCACACGCATGACTCCGATTCCTCCGCCTCCTTTCACAGGTTTTATAAATACAAAAGCATGCCGCCGCAGCATCATGCGCAATTGATCTTCACTATATAGACAGGTTTCCGGTATATAAACGGCGGTATGTGGATGGTGGAGCAGCGCCTTCGTCTTTAGCCATTTGCTTGCAAGTTGTCTCATCTAACCCTCTCCTTTCGCCGTCAGGTATACTTATACATACTCAACAGGAATGTTCTATTCTTGGATGATTGTCCACGGCATGTGCCTATTTCGACAAGATCATGGCGAACGGTGGCATGCACCGAACATCACTGGTACAATGACAATAATCTACTACCATTTGCACGGAGCAGCGGAAATTACCGGCAAATCGTTTTTTCAACAAGGAGGTCAACTCATGAATAGCAAAATTGGCATCATGGACATTGGCTCAAACTCCATACGTCTGGTGATCTATGAAATGACAGAGACAGGAGCCTATCGAATTGTACAGGAATGCAAAGAAGCTGCCCGACTGAGCGAAAAGGTTGGGGCCAACGGCCGTATGGAACGGGAGGCGATCCGAAGCATCGCTCCATTGCTGCGCCAATTTATGGCGGTATGCCATATGCACGGGGTTGTCCGTATGCGTGCAGCAGCAACAGCAGCTATCCGCAATGCCACGAATTCGGACGAAATCGTCCAATGGATTGCGGAGGAGACAAATTTAACACTGGAAATACTGAGCGGAGAGCAAGAAGGCTATGCCGGTTTTCTGGGCGTAGTGAACACTATGAATGTAAGTGACGGAATCATTATTGACATCGGGGGTGGCAGTACCGAAATTACGCTGTTCCGCGATCGAAAGCGACTGCATACGGTGTCATTTCCCTTTGGCGCCGTTAATATGAATTGGCGCTTTGGACGTGAGGTCAAGAATGGCGAATGGTCTCCTCAGCAGATTGAGGAAATGGAGAGCTTTGTCCGTTCTTCACTGCAAAATCATGATTGGATCTTCTCCAATCCGGGTCTGCCATTTATCGGGCTGGGCGGGACCCTGCGTACTTTGGCTAAAATTAATCAGAAGCGGCAGGATTACTCACTTCCTGTGACGCACCATTACGAAATGACGACAGAAGATGTCGATTACTTCTATGGCAGTCTGCCCCATCTTCCCTATGAAAAACGCAAAAAAACAGCCGGCCTGTCCAAGGACAGAGCCGACATCATTGTACCGGGTCTTATTATATTGAAAACGATATTTGAAGCTGCTCAAGGTTCCGCGTATTTGGTCAGTGGAGCGGGTCTGCGAGACGGCCTATTTCATGAGCTGGTCAATGCTGAACAGCCCGTGGTAGCTAATCCGCTTATCACATCCATTCGCAATATCCTTTCGTTTGCTGTCCCGGTTAGCGAAGCGCATGTCAAGCGGGTTAACGAGTACGCCGTCCGGCTCTATGACACATTAGCTAGCGGAGCCTCAGCTGCTATGGACAAACGCTTGTTACTGACCGCAGCAACTCTTTACAAAACGGGGGCTGCCTTGAATTATTATCATTTCCGCCAGAATTCCGTGTTCTGGATTTTACATGCAGGCATTGGCGGTCTATCCCATAGGGAAACGGTGCTAGCCGCGTTGATCGCGGATTACCATCCCAAGAACCGGACCCCCCGTTTGCTACGCACACATGCGGATATTTTGGAGCCTTCCGACGAGGAACGTGTACATCGGCTCGGCTCGCTGCTCCAACTCGCAATTGGCATGGATCGGAGTGAGTCCGGAATGATTACCAGCATCAATCCCACTACAGGGGATGACGCACTGCATCTTCGTCTGGAAAGCAAGAGTGAACCCATATTAGAACAACGGGAGCTAGAAGCAGTTGCTAAAGATTTCCAAAAGGCATGGAACCTTACATTGTCGTGGTCCATTCTACCTTCTTCCAATTTCTAACCTTCATCGCTTCAGATTGGCTCCTGATGGGAGCCTCTTTGTCGTTTCTGGACACAAATTGATAGCTGCCGTTAGGCAAAAGCTGGCGCGCCTTCACATTATCCCTTAACGATAAATGCAGAATATCTGCCAGCATTTCTTTGATCCCGTCATCATAAATCGGGCACATCAGTTCAATTCGGCGGGTCAAATTGCGCGTCATCCAATCTGCACTGGACAGAAATAACTCGGACTTGCCTCCATTTTCAAAATAAAACAATCTGGAATGCTCCAGGAAGCGGTCTACAATACTGATGACACGTATGTTCTCGCTGAATCCTTCCACACCGGGACGCAAACAACAAACCCCTCTAATGATAAGATCAATCTTCACACCTGCCTGGGAAGCCGCATATAGTTCATCGATCATCTCTTGATTGGATAAGGAGTTGATCTTGGCAATAATCCGGGCAGGCTTACCTGCCAATGCTTGCTCAGCTTCCCTACGGATGAGTTCAAATAGCTTGTTCTTCATTCCCGTTGGAGCCACCGTAAAAGCTTGCAAAGTCTTGAGCGCGGAGAATCCCGTGATTTCATTAAACAGTTCGGAGGCATCCTCGCCAAGTACCGGATCCGACGTAAACAATCCGATATCCGTATACACGCGCGCCGTGCTTTCATTATAATTGCCTGTACCTACATGCACATATCGTTTGAGTGCGTTGCGCTCATGACGTATGACAAGAATGATTTTGGCGTGCGTCTTCAAGCCAACCAACCCATACACTACATGGCAGCCTGCTTTTTCAAGTGTACGCGCCCAGGCAATATTACGTTCCTCATCAAAACGGGCTTTCAGCTCCACCACCACCGTTACCTGCTTGCCCGATTCGGCCGCACGTGCCAATGCCGGAATCAGCTTCGATTCCCCGTTGACACGGTACAGAGTCATTTTGATTGCCATCACATCCGGGTCCTCTGATGCCTCAATGATAAAATCAGTTACCGCATCGAATGATTCATATGGATGGTACACGAGCACGTCCCGCTTACGAAGTACATTGAAAATATCCTCTTGTGGGGGAAGTTCTTCCGGATATAGTGGTTTGATTGCCGGAAATTTCAAATGCGAATACCCCTCCAAATGATCGGCAAATGACGACAAAAATGTCAGATCCAACGGCCCGTCCATCTCAAACACATGATCGAACAGCTTGAATTCGCGTTGAAGCTCCATCAGGGCATAGGGATGAATCCCTTTTTCTACTTCCAGTCTTACCGGCGCCCCCCGTCGTCTTCGACGCAGCTCTTTTTCAATCTCTTCGAGCAAATCTTCGATTTCTTCTTCATTAATGGACAAATCGGAGTTACGCGTAACACGAAAGGCATGAACCGCCTCCGGAACATATCCGGTGAACAGCGTTTGAATATGATGCTTGATTAGTTCCTCAATTAAAATAAATGATTTCTTCTTGCTGTTCGACCGCAAAGGTACCGTAACAACACGTGGAATATTCGAAGGCACCTGCACAATGGCGAAAAGTGGTTTATCCTCCTCCGTATCCCCGGGACGTCTCAAGACGACCGCTAAATATACGTATTTATTGTGAACGAGTGGAAAAGGACGGCTCTGATCGACCGCCATCGGCGTGAGTACCGGAAATATAATTTCATGAAAATATGCATCCAGCGACTTGCGCTGTGTCGTATTTAAGTCTTCATATTCGAGCAGTAAAAGGCCTTTTTTCGTCAAGAGGCGAGAAATATCACGATAGGTCCGGTATTGTTCCGATACCATCGAGACGGTACGCTTGATCAGGCGTTTGTACAAACCGGAGGGGGTATATCCCGTAAAATCCTTTTGCATAAAACCCGCCTTGATCTTCTCGCGCGTCTCTGCAACACGAACAGCCATAAACTCATCCAAATTGCTAGATACAATCGCCAAAAATTTGGCTCTCTCCAGCAACGGTGTATCTACATCCTGAGCTTCCTGAAGCACACGGCGATTAAATTCAATCCAGCTTAAATCTCGGTTAAAGTAACGTTCTGACCCGGCTTTATCCTTATTCTGACTCTCTATCAACATATGGCCTCCATCAATTCATGCAGTATAGTTACCCTTTATTGTACTATTAGATGAAACGCGCTAGCATCACAGAAGTGTAAACGCAATGTAAAATGTGTGTAAACACAAACTGGATGCTTGAAAAGGTCATTCGGATGCTTTACAAAAATAGCATTAAGCGGTACAGTGTTTACGTCTGTTTCATAGAGTAGATTGACGAACCGTTCCTTTTTCAGTTGTTTATGTTCATTATGATGTGTAGTAACCACTTAGAAGCCACGTTCAATTGCTGATTTTCAAATGGCATGATATAGGGAGGATTTACGTTATGGAACCCAAGAAAACGCCACGCGTACTGCAAAAAAACATCGAATTTTTCACCGCGGCGCTGTCTCAACACCTCGTTTCGGTCTGGCAAGAGGACCCTACAGGTGTATACTGTGAGATCGGCTGTGGATATATCGAGTTATTCAGTAGCGAGATGATTCGGGTGCGCAATCAAGATGGAACCCCAAGCCATTATGACCGCAATATCACCATGTTTCAGTTAATCACGAAGGATCAGCCGATATAATTATTATATGCTATGCCTGCGCTGTTCTTCCAGATTAGAATTGTTTTATATTACAAATACTGATTTTCATATCTGCTGAATCTTGCAGTTTTTCCAAAAAGCGCCTCAGAGCGCTTTTTTTGTTGACTTTTTTTGAACATCGTTTCGAAAAGCAGTATGATAAGGGAGCATATTACCTAAATTTAAAGGGGAATCAACCGATGGAGCATACAACATCAGATGGGCGCATCCTGGTTATGACCGCGGTTGAAGGCGAACGGGAAGCTGTACTGCGGGGCCTGAAAGGCGACACCCGTTTTGTGGTCGAGCTGGCTGGCGTGGGCGCTCCGTCCGCAGCGGCTTCAACCGCGCTAGCACTGGCAACGGCTGGTGACTATCGTCTGGTCATCAGCGCCGGAATTGGTGGCGGCTTCGTGGAGGCCGCTGCACTAGAGAGCGTCGTTGTTGCTGACGCGATCATTGCCGCCGACCTAGGGGCCGAGACGGCAGAGGGCTTCAGCAGCGTGGACGAGCTGGGTTTCGGCTCAAGCCGAATTGCCGTGAACGTTGCCAACGTGCAGCGATTCGTTCAGGCGTTGCGTGCCGCTGGACAGACGGCTGTCGCGGGGCCGATCCTGACCGTCTCCACGGCCACCGGCACGGCGGCAACAGCGGAACGGCTGGCCAAGCGCGTTCCCGGAGCTGCTGCCGAAGCGATGGAGGGTTACGGCGTAGCCGTGGCGGCTAACAGGCTGGAACTGCCGATGATGGAAATCCGTACGATTTCCAATGCTGTCGGTCCGCGTGACCGTGCAGCCTGGCGAATCAAAGAGGCTTTGCAAGCGTTGGAAGCCGCATTTTCTACATTAACGGAGGTTATATAGATGCAAATTGCTTTTTCACCTTGTCCCAACGACACTTTTGTCTTCCATGCCCTGGCGCATGGATTGATTCCGGGCGCACCCGCGCTGGACATTACATTTGCCGATATCGACATCACCAACAATCTGGCGATCACACCAGACGGGCTCGATATCATGAAAATTTCGTATGCTGCACTCCCTTGGGTGCTAGATGAATATGCCCTGTTGCCTTGTGGGGGCGCACTGGGCCGGGGTTGTGGCCCGCTCGTGCTGACCAGGGAAGGTTCCACGATCGAAGGCCCGGAAGCCCTGTCTGGCAAGCGTGTAGCCGTTCCAAGTGAACGTTCCACCGCCTATCTGCTGTTCCGCCTGTGGGCAGCCAAGCATGTGCCTGGGGGTGTCGGCGAGATCGTCGTGATGCCGTTCGACCAAATCATGCCTGCTGTCCGTGACGGGCAGATGGATGCCGGACTGGTTATTCATGAAGCACGGTTCACGTATCCGTCCTACGGACTTAGTAAGCAAGTCGATCTGGGGAACTGGTGGGAAGAAGATACAGGGTTGCCGATCCCGCTCGGAGCCATTATTGCCCGCCGTACACTGGATCTGGATGCGATCACAAACTGGATACGCGCCTCTGTCGAATACGCTTGGAAGCATCCCGAAGCTTCGCGTGAATATGTATTGTCTCATGCGCAGGAGCTTTCACCCGATGTCGCCCAATCGCACATCGACCTGTACGTTAACGATTTTACCGCCAATCTGGGCGACAGCGGATATGCCGCCATCGAAGCTTTGCTCGGTCGCGCAGCGCAGGAAGGGCTGGTACCTTCGTTTGATTTAGCCCAACTGCGCCCTACTTCCACAACAACACGTTAAAAGGAACAGACATGCCATGCATGTTTTCCTGCTGAATAGAGTAGTTTAAACATATAAAACCTCCCGAACGAGCACATGCCTAGCCATGCGCCCCATTCGGGAGGTTTTATCATTTCATATGGCGAATCCACATTCGGACTCGCTTGATCCTTATTCTTAGTTCTGTTCCTGCTCCACAACCTCGGTCTTAAATACGTTATCCAATTTGGTACCCAATCTTTTGACCAGTGGTACCTTGATATCCCGGCTCAGCTCCTTGAAAAAAGCGTCCATGTCACAATTAATCTTATCCAACACGACCTTTACGGTGCCCTCTGCCAAGATCTGCTCATTCAGATCCTCCGGTACGGTAACCGAGATATCATACTTCTTGCTTAACGTTTTAATGTAGCGGGTAAAGATTTCGATAAGCTCCTCATTGTTGAACTTCTCAACTGCAACTTGCCCTTTGTTGGTAAATTTCAAATTCACTCTCACGTTAGCATTTCCCCTTTTCCTTTTGACCATTTATTTTGGATAAACGTTGAACCTTTCAGAGGCTCTTCAAAGAAAGGGCCTTACCGGTCGTTTTAGACTCTTGTCCTTTGATATACTAAGTATAACACATTAAGGCCGTTTTCATTTCCCAACTTGTCGTTTTATGATAAAAAATGATACAATTTGCGCATTTTCAGCATAAATTCTTTCTTTTCATGCCAATCATTAGAAATAGTTTATACACAAATACACAAAAAAACGCCTATCTCGCAAAAGAAAGACGTTTCCGTATAGATGCCTAAGTGGTATGCATTTACAGAGGTTTCGTACATTCCCAACCGTGTGAACGATACTCACGCACAGCGTCTCGTATATCCTCAATATCATCAGAATGCAGCAAAACGGCAGGTAGAATTGCCCAATACTCATTCTCCGCTAGATCAATAAATACGTCCTCGACATCGTAATATTGCATATCGCCAAATGCCGTATCCCTGATTTTCTGTCCAACCAAAGGTGTAAGCTGGGAATCAAATGTTTTCATCACCTTCGTATATTCCTTCACGCCCGTTGCCGAGATCTGCTGTGAAATAATGACGCTCAATGCTGTTACCTCCCTGACCTAATAATGCTCATTATACCCTTCTCTCAGACCTTCTACAAAACCTTGCGCAAAAAAAATCATAAAAATCAATAGTCCAATACCAATAGCTACGGAGCTGATTACGATAATGAAGATACCCTGCGTGTTTCTTTGCTCCATTCGTTTCGTTAAAATTCCGAAAACCAAACCTAAGACACCCAACAATCCTCCAAAGACAAAAAAACTAAATACGAACCCCAAACCTGCAAAAATCCAGCCAAATAGAGCGAGCACCCAGCCCTGCGGCTGTGGCTCACTCTGTTTCATCTGCCAGCGTTCCCTCGCTGTAGGTGTATATCTGTCCATTCCTTAGCTCCCCCGCTCCACTTGCATTCCTTAAGACAAAAATTCGCTCGCCTTCTCCCGATGGACAGGCTTGATATGCATGTCCAACACTTTTAAGGCTGCTAGCACAACCCCCGCATCATCTGTAAAACCCAACATCGGAATAACATCTGATATAGCATCTAATGGAGAAATAAAATACGCCAAGGCTCCGAATGCTACCCCTTTGGCATACAGAGGCGTTTCAGGATCTATCGCACAATAGTACATAGCCACCGCATCCTTCACAAAGGGAACTTTTCCAGCCGTGGACTTCACCTTGTTGAAAAATCCCTTTTTCACCTGTTCTTCCTGTTTTGGATCATACTTGGCTTTGGTTACGTCAAAATCCTTCATAGGTTCCTCCTATTGCTGACCGGTGAGTTTGAAAGTGCCACCTTCCCGCTTACCAAGCGGATAATTTTGAACCGTCATTTCCACTAACTCAACAGACTTATAGTCATATTTTACTATGACCTCCTTTGATATTCTAGTATATTTATCCTAATCCTTGCTCCTATGTATTTGTACAGGCTTTTGCTTCATCAGCCATTCCAGACAAACTAAACGACCTTCTCCATTAGAATTTCGAGAAAAGGCCGTTGCTAAAACAATATGAATCTTTTTTACTGTTTACCGTTGCTATACACCGTGCTTAACTTGGATGTTGCTCTGATGCCATTCGGACCTTCAATAATGGCACGTCCTTGTTCAGTATAACTCGATCCTCCCCAGTCGTTTGACATATCCAAATATTCTAGACCCGATCCATTCCCTTTCCAAGACCATCCGAGATAACCTACACCTTTTTGTTGGGCGTAACTCATAATGGTGGCCTCGTCAACATCACCATTTGTATGCTTGATTCCGAATTCTCCAATGATGAGAGCTAGATTTTTGTTTAATACATTGTCAATATTGCTTTTTACTGTTTCGGCATTTCCTCCAGCGTATTCGTACATATGAATGGAGAACATCGTATTTTTAAGCGGATCGGCATCAAACACTTGCGTTCCGTAGTCAAAAATCGACTTCGGATATTGACCCCACCCAGCGGCGTCAACCATAATAGTATTTTTGATGCCAGCATTTCTCAGCTTTGGAATAACTGATTTATACCCCTGTGCCCAGCCGTTTCCATCCCAAGTACCAAACCATTCATTCGCGATGTTGAGAATGACTGTATTTTCTTTTCCAATCAGTGCGCTCTTCATTTCAATCCAGTAATCTGCGATTTTATTCAATACAGCAGCATTATCACTTCCCGTACCATCGTGTACTTCAAGGATAACAACCAATTTGTTTTGTTCTGATAAAGTGATCAGGTTTTGCAACGCTGACAGATCATCTTTCGTCCATTGCTGACCGTCAGACAGCACGATTCTAATCGTGTTTGCTCCTGTTTTGGCAATTGCAGGTATCGCAACCGACTCTTGACCTTTGTACCAAGTGTAAGCGTGATTAATTCCTCTCATGACAAAGGGACTTCCGTTGCCATCATAAAGCGTCGTACCTTTAACATAAAATCCTGTATTTTGAGAGGAGTCGGAACTTGTTGTTACTTTTAAGACATTACTCGGTTCCGAAATATTGCCTGCTGCATCTTTCGCTTTTACAGTGAAGTTGTAGGATGTGTTCGCAGTGAGACCCGTCACTGTATAACTTGTTGTGGTGCTCGTGCCTACCAGATCTGTTCCGTTATAAATAACGTAGCCAGTTACACCTACATTGTCTATTGAGGTCGTCCATGTAAGAGTGACAGATGTGCTCGTCTTGGATGAGCTTTGGAGGTTTGTTGGGGCGGTTGGGGGTGTCGTATCTGCTGTCGTATCAATCTGCGTGAATCTCCACCTTTGCTGAGCGCTACCGTTGTCGGCCCATTGTTGAACGTTTGCACCGTCATGGGTATAACCACCGACAACATCCAATGCTTTACCACTAGATTGCGAGATCAGCTTATAATATCCACCACCAGCGTCAATGATTTTCCACTTCTGCTGAGCGTTCCCGTTGTCGGTCCATTGTTGAACGTTCGCTCCGTCATGGGTATTACCACCGGCTACATCTAATGCTTTACCACTAGATTGCGAGATCAGCTTATAATATCCATCACCAACGTCGACCACTCTCCACTTCTGTTGCTCCTTTCCGTTATCGGTCCATTGTTGAACATTCGCTCCGTCATCCTTGGATCCCCCTTCAACTTCCAAGTTTTTTCCGCTATGCTGTGCCGTAATTTTGTAAACAGCATCTGAAATCATATTCGATTGGGCAGACGGTGTTGGATCAAGCGTTAGATTAGTAACTCCACCATTGTTAGCGCTTACAATCATGGTCGGCAATACATAAACAAGCATACTCAACGAGATCAAACACGACAATAACTTCTTCATTTTGTAACCTCCAGGTAACCAGCGTTACAATTCACTGTTTGCTCGAAGTTTCCAACATTTCTATTTAACTGCATCTCAACATACACCTCTTCCTTAGCTTATATATTCAAATTTCCCTCCCTTAGGCACGTACTATGATCTCTCCTTCCGACCATAATTCGGAAAAGAAAAAAGAACCAAAAAAAGCTCTATCCTAATATCAGGTAAACGCTTTCAATTATTCCAAACTGATTATGTGATTGGGAAATGAATTCTTACTCATTCTAGTTTGCATTATACGAAATGTCAATTGTTAGCATAACAAAAATATGTAAAATACAATAATTATTAAAAAAACAAACACCATATAAACATAACAAATTAGTTATATTGAATACCAAGGTTCTTCTATTACCTCTTTTTTTGCTCTGAAAAAATTATATTCATTGATTTTTTTACATAAGGACGAAAAATAGAAAAAAACAAAAACATTTAACTTGATTTTGTTAGTCTAATGTTTTTAAACAACCATCTTGTTAGCTAATTTTAGCACGACAAACCTCTACAATAAATTTAAATTTTTTCGATGATCTTGGATAGCGTAGCATATGAGTTCTTTGAAAATCATAGTCAAAAAAAGCACGCTATATTGGTACTACCAATATGCGTGCATGAAAGAAGATATTGAAGTTCTTCTTGATCCATCACCCCCGTTAATCCTCAAATGTATCACCGTTCTGATCCTTGGTGGATAACTCTATTCTTTCTTTAATATTTACCAGATACACACTGCCTGCAATCAGCACCAGCCCCACAACAAACGTCAAAGTAAGTGATTCATTGAGCATTACCATACTAAAGACCGTGGACAGCACCGGAATCATAAATGTATATGAGCCGACGGTTCCTGCATCTCCGTTGTCGATCAGTTTAAAATAAATCATCCAGCCCATTGCAATTACAAATATCGAAATAAACAATAAAATCGCGATAAAAGAGGTCGTCCAGTGAATATCGCTCCATTTCTCGGTCGTAAATCCAATCCCATTGAGTATGATCCCCCCAAAAATGAGCTGCATCGTCACCGCCCAAATGGAATCCAACTGCTGGCTTTTTTTCTTCATATAAATCGTTCCGAGCGCCCAGCACAGTCCTGAAGCTAGCCCCAACGCAATGCCCAGTACCGATAAATGCCCTGCCATTCCACCAGAGCTAATCACGATCACCCCGCCAAAACCCAGTACCAGTCCAATGACCTTCAGGGGAAACATGCGCTCCCCCAACCACATCCAGGAGAATAATCCCAACAGGATAGGCTGAAGGAATACTAAAGTGGAAAATAACCCAGCAGGCAAATAACGCAGCCCTACCGTCTGCAAGCCATAGTAGCCTGCAATATTAAATATGGCCAGCACAAGATAAGTCCACCCATTCTGTCTAAGGCGCAAGGTTTCCCGGCGACGCATAGCGAACAACAGTAGAATCACACCACCCAGCAGGGTGCGGATTCCTGAAAAAAATATCGGCGGCGTATCTGGCAAAGCCAGCTTGGTCAACGGCCAGTTGATCCCCCATACCATTACTAATATCAAGACAAGCCACAGCGTGGCTTTAGGTGTTAATTTTTTCATAGATGTCTTCTCTCCCTTAGATTTTCATCGTTCATTGCTTACGACTAAAATATGAATAGCCGTTTGCAAAGTTTTGCTTTACTAGCGTATACTGTGGTCACTAATAAATAAAATGAATGTTTTCAATGAGGGAGATAACTTTTCACTTATGACCATTACTCAAATTATGATCTTCGTTCGTGTAGCTGAAACGCTAAACTTCACCCAAACTGCCCATGAGCTGCATATGACGCAGCCCGCGGTCAGCCATGCCATCGCAAGCATCGAAAACGAGCTGGATGTTCAGCTATTGCTGCGCGACCGAAAAAAAGGAGTGCTGCTGACCGATATCGGGCACAAGGTACTGCTGCAATTCCGCATGATGCTGCAAAGCATGGAAAAGGTACAGCAGCAGGTGGCTGCTGAAAAAGGTCTAGACGTTGGCACGATCACGATCGGGGCCTTTCCTTCTGCCTCAGCCTATTTTCTGCCCCCGATTATTCATCATATTCGTCAGCATTATCCGAACCTTGTTTTCGATCTACATGAAGGCTCCACGAATGAAGTCAAGGAGTGGGTGCATACCAGAGAAATCGAGGCGGGTATCATCCTGTTGCCAGACCCTCAGGTAGATGTCATCCCTTTATGTCAGGATGACATGGTTATTCTCCTGCCAGACGGTCACCCTTTGCAATCGCACAATAAAATCGCCATTCGAGACTTGAATCAGCAGGATATGATCTTTTGTAAAGGTGGACATGAGGTCGCCATTATGGAAGGTTTTGAACGCGAGCAAAGTCAGTTGCAGGCACAATTCATTACTCATAATGTCAGCACCTTGGTCAGCATGGTTCGACAAGGACTGGGTATGGGCATTGTCTCTTCACTCGCCTTGTCCACGTTCCCCCATGATCTGACCGTCAAGGAGACTTCACCTCTGATCACACGCCAAATCGGTATAGCTGTACCGTCCCTGCACAATGCTTCACTTGCTGTACAGTTATTTGTGCGTACTGCGCAGGAGTTATTTACAGATGTGAAGCAGTAGAAGCATCGGTAACGAGATTTTGGCAGGTGTATAATGTTTCCTAAATACTTTTCTTGTCTTAATATGGTGTACTTAAAAAATAAAAAGGAGTTTTCCATAAACGGAAAACTCTTTCGCACTTTAAACAATCTGCTTCTATACTTTCTTCAATGTCGGACCAATCCACCAGCCAAATCATCCCATCGCCAAGAAACCTCATGTCCATGGAGATGTAGCCCCCCAAACCACTCGTCGATCGCTTGAACTGCAATGCGGTCCACTGATCCATTCAGTACCTCATTACCCAACTCTGTCAGAATTACCTTTCGGTTCAGAAAATCCGGAATTTGTCTGAAATCCAAGCCGGCCTCATCCCCGTCAATGATCAGCAAAGGATGTTCGCCTTGCGCCAAAGCACGAATAAATTTCCAGTATTCGAGATCACCCATGCCGAGCACATGCAGGACGTCAGTTACCTGACGAAACAATTCCAATGGCGTATTCACTCCATTATGAACGGCCTGAAGCGTGGTCTGTTCCACAATGCCAAGACCATTCCACTCCGAGGGCAACCGCTTGAGATGCGCTGTGAAAGCTTCATAGGCAAATGGCAAGCCGGATGCTGCCAATTCTGCCTTCTTGTCTTCCAGCAGATTAGCCATTTGAGTAGGATCAGGAGAAGCGTACGCCTGCCAAAGCTCGCTTCCGAGCTCCATTTCTTTCCGTTCAATAGTTCGCCAGGTCCCGGATAATGTCTGAAGCTGTGCCGGAGTGAGCTGTCCCAGACCATGAAACCGTTCGATTCCCGGAAACTCCCCAATACAGAGCAGGCTCAGCTTCGTGCGGCCCAGTTTCTGTCTCTTGAACCAGTGGAGCAGATAGGCGAGCATGCTCTGATCAAACAGGTCATGCTCAAACCACAACACGACTTCATCATACTTAATAAACTCACGAAGTTTCTGCTCTTGTTCCTCACACCCCGTAATATATTCGCTGGCCGGAATACCCATCGTTTCCTCCAGGACCCGGGCCCGCAGTACCCGTTCTTCAGCCCCCGCTGGATTTGTAAATATCGGTCCTGCCGGATATACCTCTCTCCATACAAGCACGTCACCTTGTACAACACCCTGCTTCAACATGTCACCTACAACATCACCGTTAACAATATGTAGCATGTTTTGCCCTCCTTCATACAAATGATTGAACACGGAAACGAGGTCGGCTACCGGGAGTGTACCTTTCAACTTTCGGCGGGCATCGTGCAGCCGCTTCTTAAGCGTCGGGACCGGAGTGCCCAGATAATCAGAAATTTCCTGAAGAGAGTAGCCGTAAAAATAAAACAATCGCAGAGGCACGCGCAGCTTGGCAGACAGTGCCTTCACCGATTGTTGCAGAACTTGGCTCTCCTCCCTACGCTCCGCAATTTCTGCTACACCCGGTACTCCTCCGGAAACCTGCACAGCCTCATCCAGAGGAAGCATCGAATGATGCTTGCGCCGCAGCATCCGCTGGCACTGTCTTACGACAATGGTCTTGAACCAGCCTGGAAAAGCGGACGGGTTCTGTAGCTTCTCCAGATTCTGATAAGCCTCTATGAACGCATCCTGCACGGCATCTTCCGCAAGATGAACATCCTTCAGCATGTCATAGGACACCGCATAGGCCATCCCGCGAAAATGCAGCATCAGCTGTCCGAACGCTTCCGCATCCCCTAGCCGCGCCTTTTCAACCCACTCCCTCATACGTTCCTAGCCTCTTTTCTTTCGTGTTCTTATTCTTAAGTGCCAACTCCGTGGGGGAAGGTTACAAATCATGTTGATGGAAAAATGAAATGATTGATAAAGAGCTTCACTGAACACAGCAACCATATTAACAGATTCCTTCTCAATAGAAGCATAATGTAGTTACAGGCTGTTGGTTTTCAACAGAAATATATCATCCTTTATTTTTCACGAGGTTAAGCTCAATATGACTTCGACCTTGTAGCCATAGCAGTTCATCCAGTAAAAATGCCAATCCATCCTTACTACGCAAACGCTCGATCATTTCTGTAACGACTTCCATAATCTCACGCTGTACATTGTTCGCTAGTTGGAGGCCCCCACTTTCCCCATCCACATAAAGATGTGGATGATCCGGTTGATCTACCTTTCGTACATGTCGCAGACACAGTATCCCATGTTCAAGATAAAAGAAATAGCTACGATCATACAGAACTCCCTCAAATATCTCATACATATGAGGATTATCATCAGGTCCATATACCATGGCAACTCTTTTCAATTCAACAGATTCGCTCATAAATAATTTCTCTCCTTCTGGATTGATTAATTTTTTTGTCAAATAAAGAACAAAAATTATGTATATATGTATTTAATGTACGACTTCTTATACATATAATACACTTTCACATGTACATTTTCAACACTTATCGAATAAAATGTACGCATTATTGTAATTTAGGTTTGACTTCTCTAAGATTTAAGTACATATAATAAGTTGAGGGGGATTACTCATGGGATTGAAACCAAGTTATAAACCAATGGAAATCACTCTAATTAAACGAGATAAAACACGAACTTACCTTCGCACTCAATTAGGAATATCACCATCCACTTTGGCGAAAATGTCTAATGGGGAATTTGTAGCTATGAGTGTCATTGCACGCATTTGTGAGGAATTAGACTGTAGAATTGAAGAGGTTGTAGAGTTTATAGAGGAGCAACCATTAGATACAGAAAAAGAGCGCTAGCCTTTTTGAAGAGGATAGCGCTCTTCCTTTTTTATTAACTATATTTTCCTATTGTTATCTACCCGCTGCATAAGGAACCGATCAATTAGTTCAATTTTTTGCTATATAGTAAGAAATGTACATGAAAAACGGAGAAGACGGAATGGTGCTGTACAAGCGAAGCGGTCGCTTTTGTCCCCGGATTTCTACCCTAACACAATCTTTATTCAAGAAATCCGGGGGCGGGGGCGATGGGAAGCACCATCCGTCTGCGGAGTGGCACTAAAGTAACTTTTAAGTTCCATTTATATATTCGATCTTTTGATTAGTTGCTCCATTGCTTTATAAGTCATGCCAGAGTAATCACTTATAATAAAATGGAGAGTGATACAATGCACTTTATAAAATCGATGTACACAAAACAAAACATAAATACCTCAGTACTCTTTTTTGCATGTTTAGTTCTATATAGTGTTTTTTCTGAGATTGAAATTAAACCCGTAGCACTCTTACTTTTTACAGTTGTATTTGCCTTTTTTAATGCCCTGAGTAAATTTGTCCAATCCACACGTAGTGATAATGATCATTAAACACATTCAAAAAGGCCTCCTTAGCAATATAGTACGCGACTATACCGCTATAGAGGCCTTCATTTATAGTTGGATCTTTTCTTGCTTTCGTCTGATCATCACTTCGATTGCTTTGTGGCTTCGTACAAACGCTGTAAAATGGTAACCGCTTCAGCCCGTGTGACTAGCGCTTTGGGGTGAAGGTATCCATCATTGGCGGTAAGGACGCCCATATTAGTCAGGGTGTAGAATGCTTCTGCCTTTTGAGTTTGGGAATCTTCATAAAAGGGCTCCTCTTGAGTCGTGTCGATGTATATTACTGGATAGCTGAACGAGTAATTGTCATTGTAATTCGCCTGACGAATTTTTATATCCTTATACTGCGCAGCTGCAGAGATTACTTCCTTGATCTCAGGATGAAGAGTCTGATTCGTATAATCCGTCCGAACGGAAGCAATCATCATAACATCCCAGCGGGTCAGCGGTTTGTCGGGATTGATATAGAATTGATAGTTTGGATATTTGCCTCCTACTCTTTCAGTGAAGCCCCAAACATAATCCCCATTGAATAATGCTGCAAAATCTTTATTCGCCCAGTGCTTACGCGCATCAACAAATTCTGAAGCTTTTCCAGACGAATGATTGATCTCTGGAAAAAGCTTGTGAAACATATTTACAAATTCCGCTTTCGTTATGGTTTTGCTTGGCTTGAAGGTCCCATCCGCATAGCCCTTGACAACGCCTTTGTCGACCATCGAACGAATGGATTCGGCAGCCCATTCATATTTTGTCCCGTCCACATCAGGAAACGTATTTGCCGCGAATGCGGATTGACTGAAAAACAGTACCACCGCAACCAACGGGGTGATAAGCCATTTCTTTTTTAACATCTCTTTCCACTTCCTTTAGGTAAAATTTATGTAGAAATAATTCTCCAAACTCCATGTTATATCGGCATTTCAAAAGCAAATGATGATATTAGACAGAAGAAACAACACAAAAACGACCTCCGCAACGAGTAAAATCCCGTTACAAAGGCCGTTATCCGCAACCTAAACACATGTTTTAGGGAACCATCCTGACATTTAGGCTTCTATAATTCAGACCACTACTCGAAAAACCTTAATTAACAAGGCTCTTCGTTCGGTTTCCCGGCATCCGTAGCCGTACGGAAGCTTGAACCACAGCCGCATGTAGCTACGGCATTCGGGTTATGAATCGTGAAGCCGCCTGACATTCCAGACTCTTCAAAGTCGATTTCCAGACCGTCCAGGTAGCGGATGCTTTCCTTTTCTACTACAATCTTCATATCCTGTACGTTCATATATATATCCTGATCCGTCTCGTTGTCGTCAAAGCCCATTGCATACGAAAATCCGGTGCAACCGCCCGGTGTAACACCCAGACGTAAAAACATATTCGGCGTTTCCTGCTGCTCCAGCATATCTTTCAAACGCTCAGCAGCGGAATCGGTGATGTTAATCATAGCTCCATCCTCCTCTTTTACTTCATGTTCCCCTTCAGTATACTCCACTATTTGCAGGTGCTCAAGTCATGGAATGTCCTTCCCTTACAGGCTTAAAGACCTGTTTTTCTATTCGTTTGTATTGAACACCAGTGGTGTGAGGTTTATAATAGGTGAAGAGTGTGTAAAAGAAACTGTCGGAAATTTGTCATTTCAAAGGCGATATTTTGAGATATTCATCATTGTAGCCTGGCATTGTAATATTTTTCACATATCGTATATCCGCGCTGCCGGATTCTTACCGACGGAACGGGACATCCTGTGCGCCCTTAGCGCTTGTGCCGCTGATTTGGCGGACAGCCTCGCACAGAGCAACTTGAAGGAGGAATAGGCATGTCCACATTAGTTACACCTTTTACAGACCGCAGAATGGCGGAAATTGTAGAAAAGGTACAGAACGGTATTCGTTTAAACCTTGAAGACGGTATATATTTGTATGAAACTGACGATATCCTCACACTGGGTCAGTTAGCTAACGAAGCTAATTTACGCAAGAACGGAAAAAAGGTTTATTTTATCGAAAACATGAGCCTGTACTTCACCAATGTATGCGAAGCGCGCTGCGCGTTCTGCAATTTCCGCAAGGATCAGGGGGAGGACGGCTCTTATACGTTGTCCGGGCAGGAAATGATTGATTATGTAGAGCAACACATCCATCCGGGAGTAAGAGAATTCCATATCGTCGGTGGTCATAATAATCATGTGCCTTTCCAATACTATGTAGACTCATTGAAGGCTCTGAATGAAAAATATCCCCACGTTACACTGAAAGCTTACACAGCAGCGGAAATTGACTTTTTCACACGCATAAGCGGCTTGAGTATTAAAGAAGTGCTTCAGGAGCTGCAAAAGGCTGGACTTCAATCCCTGACCGGTGGTGGCGCAGAAATCTTGTCCGACGAATATCGGAAGAAGATGCGTGTTACGAAAGCCAACGTGGACCGCTATCTCGAAGTACATCGCACGGCCCACAATCTCGGCATGAAAACTCATACGACCATGCTGTACGGTTCGGTCGAATCGTATCAGGATCGTATTGAACATATGCTGCAAATTCGTGAATTGCAGGACGAAACGAACGGATTTATGGTATTTATTCCACTGTCCATGCAGCCGAAAAGCAAAAACGCCAACATCATGCGCCGTAACTCCGCTTACGAGGATCTCAAAACCATTGCGATCAGCCGCCTGATGCTGGACAATATCGACCATGTCAAAGCTTACTTCATTAATATTGGTCCACAATTGACGCAGGTCGCTCTCACCTTTGGCGCATCAGACGTTCATGGCACGATTGTACGCGAGCAGATCAGCCATGCCGCAGGTGCATTAACCCCTGCCGGATTGACCCGTAAAGAGCTGATCTGGCTGGTCAAAGGTGCCGGACGCATACCTGTAGAACGGGACACCTTCTATAACGAAATCGAAGTTTTCGAATAAATGTAATATCGAATTCAGATTTCCCGCGAGCATTTCATCCCCATTACTCACACCATGCAGCATCATGCTGCCCCGGAATACGCTGGTCTGCCTGCCAAAGGCAGGCCCGATTCTCGGGTTTTATAACAACAAAAACTTGTGTTAGATCAACGAGACACCAGACCATTTGCCGGGGACACGGTAGCGAAAGGAAGGCGGATTTTGATGAAAAATTTCGTTATTCTGGGGGGAGGCTATGGCGGCCTTACCATTGCCAAAGAATTGCTGGATAAACACATTCCCGACGATGTTCAAGTTATTTTAGTGGATCGAATGCCCTTTCAGGGGTTAAAAACAGAATACTATGCCCTCGCGGCAGGTACGGTATCTGATTTTGATTTGCGGGTGCATTTTCCAGATGAACAACGTCTTATTCGCAAATATGGAGAGGTCACCTCGATGGATCTGGAGAATAAAATGGTCCATTTTCAAGAAGGTGAGCCCTTGCCCTATGACCAACTTGTCATTGCTTTGGGTTGTACCGACCGCTTTCACAATACACCAGGGGCTGAAGAACACAGCTGTACGATCCAGTCGTTTAACCATACCCGCCAAACCTATCTGCGCTTGAACGAAATCAAGCCATATGGACATGTCCATATTGTAGGCGGCGGTCTTAGCGGTGTTGAGATTGCTGCGGAGTTACGTGAAAGCCGTACGGATTTGAATATTACCATTATGGATCGGGGCGAGCGGGTGCTGTCGGCATTCCCGCAACGTTTGTCTGCCTATGTACATGCTTGGTTCAAGGAGCATCAGGTTAATGCCCTGAACCATGTTGCGGTTTCCCGTATTGAGCCGGGGGCTATTTATAACCGTGACGAGCAAATTGTAACGGATGCAGTGGTATGGACAGCGGGGATTCAGCCAGTAAAAATTGTGCAGGATTTAGCCGTCCCTAAAGACCCTCAGGGCCGCATCGTGCTCAACGAATATTATCAAATACCGGACCATCCTGAGGTGTATGTGGTCGGAGACTGTGCGAGCCTTCCCTACTCTCCAAGCGCTCAAGCGGCAGAAGTGCAAGGGGAGCAAATCGCACACATTGTACGCGACCTGTGGAAGGGCCAAACGCCTCACCCGCATCCTTTAAAGCTGCGCGGTACATTAGGCGCACTTGGCAAGAAGGCCGGGTTCGGCTATGGCTTTATGGGCAGTACCTCATTGCGCGGACGAGTACCACGCCTGCTTAAAAGCGGTGTGCTCTGGAAGTCCAAACGCCATTTTGGATAAACGTATGCTAAACAAACAAAGAAGACCCGCTCTCAGAGCAGGTCTTCTTTGTTTCTTGAGTGTTTGCATCATGTATATTCTCTACAAAAAGGAGCTGTCTAACAGAGCCTTTCAATCCAAATCTAGGTTATCCCATGCTTCAGCTTCCTTAATTTTGTTCATAATCACTTCGTACAGAAGCTCTGCTGAATCTGCGGATACAATCTCGCCGTTGACCATCGCATAGGGTTCGGCGTTGCACTGACCGCAATTGCTTAGGCAGCCGTATTCAATCACATCATAATCTGGATTCTGTTCCAGCTTGGACATGATCTCATCGGTACCCCAATGCATATTACTGGTGCAAAACTCAATAATAGGTCTTAACATTTTTTCACCTGCTTTGGATGACGGGCATTTTAATTTGGCCCGCTTTGTAATATAATAATAAAGGTATAGGAAAGGAGTTGAATTCTAATGAGCGAAACACAAAGCGTTCAAATGTATGATGAAGTAGCTGATGTACTGGATAAGCTCCGTCCGTTCCTGCAACGCGATGGTGGCGACGTTGAGCTGGTTGACGTTGAAGACGGCATCGTTAAGCTGAAGCTGGTAGGCGCTTGCGGCAGTTGCCCAAGTTCCACAATCACGCTGAAAGCAGGGATTGAACGTGCTCTTCTCGAAGAAGTCGACGGCGTCCAAGAAGTGGTACAAGTATTCTAATGCTTGATGCATAATGATCATGAGAGTCTTGACTTCGGTAACGAAGCTCAAGACTCTTTTTTGTGTTACAGCGTCTGAGGGATCACTCAAGCTTATATGGTTGGCCGAATGGGGTCCAATCCTCCCGATACATCCATAATATTACCTGTTATAAAATCCGAATGCTCCTCACACAAATAGGCGATCACTCGCGCAATGTCCTCTCCGCTCCCCGGACGTCCACGCGGTGTCTCTTTATCCTGCATGCCGATGACATCGGCGATTGACATTTCCTTATTTGCTCCTCGAATATCCCCTGGACAGATCATATTGACCGTAATGCCATAAGGAGCTTCCTCCACAGCCAATGACTTCGTAAAAGACACCAGCCCCACCTTGGCGGCTGCGTAGACGGCGCGATGCGGCCAAGCCCTCGCTTCTCCAGCATGACCAAAGCCAAAATGAATAATACGTCCCCATTGCTGGCTACGCATGTGAGGCAATACCAAATGATCCAGCAACATGGTACCGACCAGATTCCCTTGTATCATGGCATGAATCTCAGCCACACTGTAATCCGCAAACAGACGGCGTTCCCGGATGAACGGTCCGGCATTGTTCACCATAATATCGACTCCGCCTAGCCGATCCTGTACTTCACCAATCAGCCTCGTAATATCTTCCTGAACAGAAATATCCCCTTGTAAAGACAAGCAGCGTACTCCCTTAGACTCAATCACCCGCTTAAGCGCTTCAGCTTCTGCTTGGCTATGCACATAATTCAGCGCAATATTACAGCCTTCATCCGCCAGACGCAGAGCGGTCGTTTTACCTAAACCTTTGGCACTGCCCGTTATGAATGCGACTTTATCTCTCAACAATTTTCCTCCTGTTCACAGAGATCGGTCACCCCCAAGTATAAAATATTTAAGCTTCCCCTACAACTCCATTCAAAAAGAAACCCCCAGTCCTCTTGTTCAAGAGAATCTGGGGGGTGCGTGCAATACGTTCTCATCCCTGCTTAAAATGCCGGGATAATCGCGCCTTGGTATTTATCTTCGATGAATTTTTTAGTTTCTGGAGATTGCAAAGCTTTAAGCAACTTCTGAATCGCTTCGGAATCTTTATTATCAGGACGTGCTACCAGAATGTTAGCATATGGAGAATCCTTGTCTTCCAGTGCCAGTGCATCCTTCGTAGGGTTCAGCTTCGCTTCCAAAGCGTAGTTCGTGTTGATCAACGCAATATCCACTTCAGGCAACTGACGTGGCAGCATAGCCGCTTCCAGCTCCTTGAATTTCAGGTTTTTCTTATTTTCAGTAATATCTTTTACGGTAGCTTCAATGTTGCTTGCGTCTTTCAGCTTGATCAGACCTTGTTTCTCCAACAACAGCAAAGCACGGCCTCCGTTTGTCGCATCGTTCGGAATGGCTACAGTTGCGCCATCTGGGAGTTCATCAAGCTTTTTATATTTTTGGGAGTAGATGCCGAAAGGCTCCAGGTGAACCGCGCCCACAGAAACCAAATCCATTTTGCGCTCTTTGTTCATCACATCCAAGTAAGGTACATGTTGATAGAAGTTAGCATCCAGCTGCTTGTCAAATAATTGAACGTTCGGTTGTACATAGTCGTTAAACTGAACGACTTGTAGGCGAACCCCTTCTTTTTCCAACTGAGGCTTGATTGCTTCCAAAATTTCCGCATGTGGCACAGGAGAAGCTCCAACTTTCAGCTCCACTTCACGTGGTGATCCGCCTGTATTTTCGTTCGCATTGTTTGTATCCGATGTTGTGCTCTTTGTACCGCAAGCAGCCAGCACCGCAATTAATGTCAAGCTTAATACAGCCAATACCCATTTCTTCATGTTATTACCCCTCCAATAATTTGTAATATTCAGGAGCAGACGTCCTGATCAATAAGGATATCTATATGTTTTCCCTATTTTCGAGTATAATGCCGCACGAGGCGATCTCCCGCCATTTGCAGCAATTGTACCAATACGACCATCAGCACGACCGCAACGATCATTACAGCCGTTTCATAACGATAATAGCCGTAGTTGATAGCCAGTGTACCTAGTCCACCGCCCCCGATCATCCCGGACATTGCCGTGTAGGATACGAGTGTAACGACGGTAATGGTTAATGCGGCGAGCAGACCCGGAAGTGCCTCACGTAACAGCACACGCCGGATAATTTGTCCTGTCGAGGCACCCATCGCTTGTGCGGCTTCAATGACGCCCTTGTCCACTTCACGCAGAGACGTTTCGACAAGACGTGCGAAGAATGGGGCAGCCCCGATAACCAATGGTGGGATGGTTCCCAGCACCCCGGTCGAGGTACCTACCAGCGATCGTGTAAAAGGAATAAGTGCAACGATCAAAATGATAAATGGTACGGAACGTAAAATGTTAACGATGAATGATAATACAATGTATATCACCTTCATCAGAGTTAACGAGGAGCGGCTCGCCAGAAACAATAATATGCCGAGCGGCAAACCAATAATGAGGGTGAACAATGCGGATGCCCCGAGCATCTGAAGGGTTTCCAGCGTAGAATTCCCTAGCTCTTCCCAACTCACTTGTGAAAAATCAAGTTCGCTCATTGTCCGATCACCTCCACATCAAGTCCTTGCCCAGACACTTCGCGCAGCGTATGCTCTATATCTTCATGGTTTCCTTCAAAACGAACGATCAGCTGTCCATATGGTACATTTTTAATCGTAGATATGGTTCCCTGCAAGATCGCAAAATCAACACCAGTGCTTCGAGCCGTACGCGACAGAATCGCATCATATGTTTTACTGCCCAAGAAGGAGATACGTACTACCTGCGCCGACTCGCCGCCACCTGCTGCCGCAATCGCTGCTTGCAACTCCTCGGGATGTTCTGACTCCCGTTGGATAAAGTCCTTGGTTACCTGGTGCTGTGGCTTCAAAAATACTTCCGCCACTGGGCCTTGCTCCACGATGTCGCCCTGATGAATGACACCAACTCGATCACAAATGCTTTGAATGACATGCATTTCATGTGTAATCAGCACGATGGTTAAATTAAAGCGCTGATTAATATCCAACAGCAATTTCAGGATAGACCCCGTCGTCTGCGGATCAAGCGCTGAAGTCGCTTCGTCACATAGCAATACATGAGGATCACTAGCCAGCGCCCGTGCAATTCCTACCCGTTGCTTCTGTCCACCTGAGAGCTGTGACGGATATTTTCCACTGTGTTCTTCAAGACCCACCAATTCCAGCAGTTCACGAACCTTCTTGTCCAGCTTCTGCTTGGGCGTGTTTACCAGCCGCAATGGAAATGCAATATTGTCATACACCGTCGCCGAGGACAACAAATTAAAATGCTGAAAAATCATTCCGATTTTTCGGCGCTGCATTTGTAATTGGGATTGACTCACAGTGGTGAGGTTTACCCCGTCTACCCATACTTCACCTGAAGTAGGGCGTTCCAATAAATTAATACAGCGGATCAACGTACTTTTCCCCGCCCCGGAGTGACCAATCACTCCGAATATTTCTCCACGCTTTATAGAAAGATTCAACCCAGACAGCGCATTAACGCGTCGGTTGCCTTTGCCATAATGCTTGGTTAACTGCTTAAGCTCTATCAACGTGCTGCGACCTCCTTCACTTCTTCCTTACCCTTTTAACCAGTTGTCATCTCTAGGATTGTATAAAATCGCTATTTATTTATACAAAAAAGAGCCCCTTTCACAGAATGAAAAGGGCCCCACCTTGCGAACCTTTTCTCATCTGCCAAAATCGCTATAACTCTAGCGGTTTTGTAGGAATTAGCACCATCATGTTCCCTCCCAGTGTATTACACCGGGAAAGAACGGGTTGCCGGGCTTCATCGGGCCAGTCCCTCCACCTCTCTGGATAAGAAAAATATGTTAAACTCCAGCTTTAGCTGTCCGTTAAGTTTATATAAAAAAACATAATTCAAGCATTTTTCTGAAACTAGGTTTCAGTATAGATAGTTTACATAGCTTTGTCAAAGGATATTTTCTATCATATTTTTGGACGTACTGCCCGGTTCTTCCATTGTTTCGCAGTATAAGTAAAGGCGTTTGACAGCGAACGACACACCATTTCCAAGCCCTGCTGCAAATCTTCCAAATGGTGATCGAGGTCCTCCAGTTGGATTTTTCCGTACAAAGCTCGGTGTCGTTGCCAGAGATCATCCTGCATTTCCGTATTCATATAGTGTACCTCCGTATTACGCCGCTTACGCAGCCGATTGATGGCATCATTGTATGTGTCCTTGATATCAATTAAATTATCGGTCAATACAGGATGCATTTTGAGATACTTGAGCTGCCGCAACACGGTAAAATACGAATAATGCGCCTTATACTGCCCTGTTTTTAAATCACAAACATCATTTAGCCAGTTGCCCAGCTTATCTAAAATGGAAAATACCCTCACAAAACCATCTTTATAAAAGAAAACATACAATGCATAGTCGGATTTTTCATCCTCGCTCATATCTTCAGCATATCCGGCTTTCACTTTCATACGGAAAAAGGCGGCAGCATGATGGCTCTGCTCCAGTTCATCTAGAGATGACATTAGACCACGTGTCAAAATATCCGCCTTCCGAAAATCGTGGGTCGGATCTCCACCAGCCTGAATTTGCCGCTCCAGCAGGTTCAACATATCTGACATGCTATTCATGGCATCTAACAGGATGCCCTTGTTTACACGTGGCGGCTCACCCAGTAGCTTGCGTATCATGCTAACGCCTCCTATAAATGTAAAATCCGGCTGTAGGTTTAATTAGGGCGTCAAGCGAAATAACTCGTCCATCGTTGATCTACAAGCTTAACAATATCCTCACGCGGTAATACCTCATCCGGATAGCCTGGCTTCATACGCGCATCCACTACAATTGGCAGCTTATAGTTCAGATGATGCAAACGCACTTCGCTGTCCGCGTACATATCCGTAGCCGGGTTAAAGCGTGTGAATACCGTCCACAGGAACGAGGCTTGAGAGCGAACAACTTCTTTGGCATCGTCCACAATGAAGACGAGCGGCCACTCTTGCTCACCTGCAGCTAATCGCTCCAAAACACGTGCCGCCAGCTCAGGCTCCTGCTCAAAGGACGCACCCGATACGACGAGGCAACCTCCGCAATAGGGCTTAATTTCACGAATTCCCGGCAGATCGCCTCCCTCATAAGCACGAGGCAATTCACGTACAGGCTCACCTATCCCCATCAGAATCGCCTTACTACCATGATTCAGCTTGCGGCCTGTGTAATCGAGTGTATCGTGTGACGTGTGATTGAAAATAAATAAATCCCTTGCTGGATTAAATCGCTCCAGAATGGTTTCAAGCAGCAGGTTAAAGTCCGATAAATCAATGACTCGATCCGTCAGCATCAGGAACTTGGTCAACGATAATTGACCTTGACCCAAAATAGTAAAACCGGATACAAGCGCTTCACGGGAGTAGCTTTCACGTACGACTGCCGCTGCCAGCGCATGTACGCCCGTTTCCGCATACGCCCACAGGGACTTGACGGAAGGCATCACAAGCGGATAAGCAGGCGACAGCAGACGTTGCAAAAACTCACCGAGATAGTAGTCTTCTTGCCGAGGCTTTCCTACAATGGTTGCCGGATAAATGGCATCCTTGCGGTGATGCATATGTTTGACATGAAATACAGGGAAATCATGCTGTAATGAATAATATCCAAAATGATCGCCAAACGGGCCTTCCGGACGGCGTTCATGAGGCGGCACATAACCGCTGATTGCAAATTCTGCTTCCGCTGGAATCCGGTGACCCCCAAGCGGGTCTTCTGTCATGGGCAGCTTGCCTCCCATAATAAGCGAAGCCAGCAACAGCTCAGGCAAGTTTTCCGGTGCTGGAGCAATGGCAGACGCAATCAGGGCAGGCGGGCCACCAATGATAATCGTCGTAGGCAATGGCTCATTACGCAGCTCCGCTTCATGATAATGGAAACCGCCGCCTTTATGAATTTGCCAGTGAATGCCCGTCGTCTGATCATCATAAATCTGAATGCGGTACATCCCCAGATTATGATCCTTGGGCTGACCTGGCTTCTCGGTATACACGAGTGGAAGCGTAATAAACGGCCCTCCATCTTCATGCCAACTGGTCACTTTAGGCAGTGGTGCCAGCGGAGCCTCTGTACGGCGAACTCCCAATACCGGGGCCTCGCTATGAGATACTGTTTTTAGCCCTACTTTTAGCATGTCCTTAATCAGGCCACGTTCATTCCACAATGCTTTGGGTGTAGGTGGAAACAATGTTTTGGTGGCTCCGACAATCGCGTCCATCAGCTGCTCTGGTCGCGGGCCAAAAGCCATGTCCACACGGCGATTCGTGCCAAACAGATTACTGGCTACAGGAAACGGGGTTCCTTTTACATTCGTGAACAGAAGTGCCGGCCCTTCTTCCTCAATGACTCTTCGATGAATCTCAGCCAGCTCCAAGTAAGGATCGACAGGTGCCTCTATAATTTTAAGATGATTTTCTTTACGCAGCGCTTCAATAAATTGGCGCAAATTCTGGTAGATCAACTGGACGATTCCTCCTAAGCAAATCAAGCCCTCGAGAAACTCGTGGGCCTGGTTTGTTTCTTATATGCTATTATACGTGTTTAAACGCCTCTTGGGCAAAAATCCGTTTCACTATGATCTATGAGATGCTTAGGTACGTTGTGCTTGGGTCGAAACAAACTTGCGGTCCGGTGACAATTGCCATACACGGTAGCTCAGATAAGCCAAAATCGAGAACAACGATGCAATCACCAGCATATGTCCCAGCACGATAAACATGTAGATTTCAGGTTTGTTGACGTACAACAAGATAATTCCAATCACCACTTGAAGCAAGATTAACAAGACCGATACGACACCCAATATACGGATATCCCGGTGATTCGGGTGATAACGGTATGAGTAGTGACCCACAGCCAAGATAATGACGAACAGCAGACCAGCTGAAATCTGATGAAGCAGCAGTGGAGATATGAAGCCCCCAATATTTACAACCTTCTGGATGACCGAGTGACTAAGCAACGCCCCTGAATAGACAGCAATATAGGTATAGATCGTCGATAACCATATAAAGTTACGAAAGCCCCGACTGACAGGCCCAGGAATCAGACGCGGGGTGTGGCGTGAATCTGCATGCTCCTGCCAGGCCCCCAGCGTCATCATAGTCGCACTGGCAAAGGCGATAAGAGCAAAGCCAAAATGCAGTCCCATGACTGCAGCCGATTGGGAGAAGACGACAGCCAGCGCCCCCATTGCACCTTGTATGATGACAAACATGAGCGTGAGCAGCGAGAATAGCTGCAAATCCTTCCGATGCTTCATAAACAGCAAAAAGCCAACAAATGAGGCGATAGAAAGAATCCCGGCCATGGCACTGACGGAGCGATGAGAGAACTCAATAAGGGATGCGATCGTATGTGCCGGAACCAGCTTACCATTGCACAGCGGGAATTCCCGGCCACAGCCGAGACCCGAATCCGTCCGCGTCACGACACCTCCACCGAAGGTAGCCAAAAACATGACAATACATGTTACGAGTGCCAGCCATTTTAATATTCTAATTTTGTTATTCAAATTCACCCGTATCCTTCCAAATATAATATTTATTCACTTTATATGTTGTGAAATGATCACTTAAAGTAATTATAACTGATATATCGTTCCTTGACATACGAGCTTTGTTGACAAAATGTGAACGTGTCCGTGAGAAAGCCGCCCCCTTAGAAGGAAGCGGCTTTCTGAATGTCTTGATGTTTAAAATTCACTTTGCAACCTTCATGCATGCACAGCATTCATTATTTTGCCAAGCTCGCATGGACTTCAACAGCCCGATCCAAAAATTGCTCAATCTCCTCGCGGGATTTGCGCAGTCTGTTCACCAGACGTACCAGTTCTCTCCCTTCACTGTAAGCGATAAAGCTAGGAATCCCCAATACATTCTGCTCTTGACTGACGCTTTCGGCCTGTTCTACATCAATCTCAATTAATGTAAGCTTATCTGCATATTGTTGTTCCACATCAGGCATGAACGGATCAATGAAATGACAATCCCCACACCAGTCCGCCTTAAATACAGCCACCGTTACGCCGGGAGTAGATATTGCCTTATTAAAGTCTTCATGAGAGACGATTTTTTGCATGGATGATTCCTCCTTAAATTCTTTTATGCTAAAGAGATTGCACTTTCTATTGTAACGCCAAGTGAAGCTTTTGCACACTCCCCCATTCTGCTCACATGCCGATTGGAAGCCCTCTCATTGAGGCATACTAAAGATATACTTAAGAATCCACATAAGCGACGACATCCTAACAGCATACCCAACATACTTGGCAGGATACGGGGAATGCTTGCAATTGGAAAGGAGGTTATTTAGTCATGTCTCTTACCGAATGGCTCCATACAGCATCTCGACAGCTTCAAGGAGGGCTAAAGTTACTGGGTTCCGTTCCCCGTGTTGCAGAGGAAGCTTGGGAGGGCAAACGGGCGGCTTGGACTGAATCCCGCAAATTACGCTACCCCTTGCGTGAACTAGCGTGGGATTATCATACAGCACAGGCCGCTATGAATGAAGCTGAAGCGTTAATGCTGGTGAACGGACCCGCTACGCGTCCCTCTTCTCTCAATATGCCCTTATGCGAAACAGACTGTGAGCTGCTGGAGCGGATCAAGAACGATACAGCACAGGAGAATCGCAGCAACGTCACCCGCACTGCCGCTTACCTTGAATGCTATCGTGGCTACCCGGAGTTACACTGGGCATTACTGGCCCACCTGGTTTCTCGTAATGGCGGCTATAATATGACCGATCTGAAAGGGGGACTGATTGGCAACCTGTTCGGCGAACAGGAAAAGGAATGGCTGTATCGGCTACTGGAGCGCTGTAACGCCCTTATTTTTCAAGACGCTTATCCGCAGTTGCAACTTTACATGCACAGCCGTCATTTGGGTCGGAGTTGCTTTCATTTGTTGCCTTATTTTCACGTTTCGCCATTCATGAAGCCCTTTTGGGAACGTTTTTGGGCTTGGCGGGATAGCTCTCTGTTGACTGTGGCGCTCATCATTAATGAACAAAACTATATTGAAGGACGTGTGGTAAAAGATCCGTATTTTCAAAAATTTGTGACACACAAGCCGGGCTTTTATTTGCATGACTGGCTCCAGCTTAATCAGGTTATATTTCCACTTGGGCTGAACGGTGGACTTGCTGGACTAGTGATGGAGCGTTTCGGCCATTTAGACGAGCGGATCGGCTTTGGCAAAAGTCTCTATGCTATGCTCTTCGGCCATCAGCAGGTGCTGGACCAGGTATCAGCATTCGCTAACAGTGTGCCGCATACGGGTTCACGCAGCGACTATTGGCCCGGATTGTTCACCCCGAATGAACAAAAAGCGCTGCACTCTCCAGATGAAAGTGCAACGCTTTTAGCACATGAATGGCTACCGCCAGGACAACGTCTGTACAGCCCGGAGCTGAACGCCGTCTGGTCCGATACAGCTTATGATCCAATCCCCCGGTATGACTGGTTTCAGGACGGCTCCACACTTGGACATCTCAGCGAACCAAGGCGACCGCTGTTATTTGCCATGCGCCATGAGCATCGCCACGGCATCCAAAAAACAGCAATGGCCCACGTTGCCCATAACAGCTTGCAACCTTTCCACTGATAGACTGGAGGACTCTTTATCCTTGTTGTCTTGTGGATTCACGCTGTAGGCGCATTAACGGACGCAGTACCTTTTGCAACATACGTGGGTAGTTGCCCAGCTCGTCCCTGCGCAATACGCGCAGTACAACCAGCAACAGCAAGTAGCATACCAGTACAGCTGCCCCTGCAATGCAGCACGCAATCAAGAAGGCCACACGCGCAGGCATCAGATGCACCAGCAGAATACAGGCTTCATTTACACCGTATCCGATAGCTCCCGAGACGACGACTGCGGTTAAGAACCCTGCCCAGCGACGGCCCATGATCGAAAAGGAGACGATCCCTTTAAGCACACGTAAATTCAGTAACGTGATCACGAGGAAACATAATCCGGTTGCGGCAATGATCCCGTAAATCCCAAGCCAACCAGCCAGCAGCCAGCTCGCTGCAAACTTGACGACGATACCGACCATGACATTAACCATTGAAATACGTGGCTTGCCCATACCGATCAATATCGAATTAGAAGTCATCATCGTAATCTGGAATATCGTTCCGAGTGTCAGAACAGCGATGATACCACTGCCTCCAAGCGAGCTAAACAGTAAACCATTAATAGAATAGGCGGTTACACATAAAGCCAGCACAATCGGCATTCCAGTCAAAATAGAGATACGCAAGGCCAGCGTCATCTGATTTTGTAAATGCTGCTCATCCTTACGAGCAAATGCCGCTGAAATGATCGGAATGAGCGATTGGCTGAGCGCAATGGCCAAAATCGGCGGAATTCCCGCCACACTCTGTGCCCGAGAGCCTAGATAACCCAACTGAGTAGTCGCCTGATCCAATCCCACTTGACCAGATAGCAGTCTCACCACAATCGACGTATCAATAAAGTTGACCGCCGGAACCGTCAGAGACGACAATACAATGGGAATGGAAAGCTTGAAAATATCTTTGTAAATGCGCATCATCGGTAGCGCGGAGCTTTCCTCTTGGAATTGATCTTGACGATCCTGGCGATCCTGGCGACGCAATTTCACCGTGTAGTACAACATGACCGCTAGAGCGCCAAGACTTCCCATGACACCTCCAAAGGAGGCCCCGGCCGCAACCTCGCGATCTCCATAACCCAGCTTCAAAATAATAAAAGCGAGTACAATAGCAGTCGCTACCCGTGCAACCTGCTCCACAATTTGTGAAATACCGCCTGCGGTCATATTACCGCGCCCTTGGAAGTATCCACGCATCATGGCAATGGCAGGGAACAGCAGTAATGCTGGTGCCAAAGCCTGAATGGCCAAAGCGGATTGCGGAACCCCTGCTACATGCTCGGCAAAATAAGGCGCTCCAAAATACAGTAGCGCTGTAATGATAATGCCTGCCGCGGCCGCGAATATCAAAGCCGCTCGATACACACGTCGCGCTTCCGAAGGCCGATCCAGCGCATAACGTTCTGAAACCATTTTGCTCAACGTGCTTGGAATGCCGGCCGTAGCCACTGTGAGCAGCATCAAATAAGCGTTGTTCGCAATGGTAAACGAGGCGTTCCCGACGGAACCGAGTAGATGCTCCAATGGAACACGCTGAACCAGACCAAGCACTCTGGCCACCAAGGCGGCAGCGGCTAAAATAAGCGTACCTTTAAGGAATGTTTCTTTATTGGACAAAATGCGTTCCCTTCTTTCTTGCTGTTCACACGCATGCAAAAGCCCCGCACAAACAGTCATGGCCTGAGCCATCACCGGTGCGGAGCCGCATGTCGATTCTGTCTCTGCAAATCATAATAAACGAAAACGAATCTCGGGTCATAACACCCAAATCAAGAAAACAATAATCATGGCAAGCTGCAAAATCACTTTCATCACGGTGCTGGTAAAAAGACCTAATACAGAGCCAAAGCCCACTTTAATAGCTCGGTCCAGCGGGGCTTTGCCAATTAGCTCACCCAGCACAGCGCCGATAAATGGTCCCAAAATCAGACCAAATGCCGGAATAACGAAGGGACCAATAATAATCCCGACAGTGCTGAGGATCGCCGACAGACGCGAGCCGCCAAATCGCTTGACTCCCCAGGCATTCACAGCATAATCTGCAACAAAAAGGGCAACAACGATTAATGTTTGTATAATCCAAAACAATGCATTGTATGGAGCAAACGAGAAAAACCAGCCGTATACAAAAAATGCAAAATAAATGGCGAGCGCCCCCGGCAATACGGGATATACCGCCCCGGCCATGCCGACAATGAACAGCACAATGACAACAATCCAGCCTACAACGTCCATGGGTCTCCTCCTTCTCGTTCATTCATCCTGCTTGCTGCTTCATTCGTTGTATTACACAAGCACATAATCACGGATCACTTCTACAATGCCGTCGTCATTGTTCGAAGCTACGACCACATCAGCGGCTTCTTTTACCATATCCTGAGCATTCCCCATGGCTACGCCCAGTCCAACCGCTTGAATCACAGCCAGATCATTCAGACTGTCGCCAACGGCAACCACCTGCTCCAGAGTAATGCCAAGCAGATCGCACACTTCAGCGATTCCACTGGCTTTGGATATACCAGCCGGGTTAATTTCCAAATTTGTCATCGAAGAATTGGAAATTTCAAGTCCACCCATGTCCTGAAGCTTAAGCAAAATTTGGTGCCGAATTTCGTCATTTTCCGTATTATAACCGAATTTGAGCCATTCCTGTGTGTCCAATGTATCCGGCCAACGATCTCTGTTATATAATTCCTCCGTTGAGTACGCCCAGAACCAAGAGCCTGTTTCTACGGCAATCTGGTGCATCTTACGAACGAGCTCCTTATCAAGTAAATAACGGCGCCACAACTCGTGGGGTGATTTCCACACCTCACTGCCGTTTACGGTTACCATTGGCGTCTCCAGGCCGAGTTGCTGACCGTAGGGCAGAGCATGCATGGCTGCACGTCCGGTGGACAAGCATACATGAATCCCTTCCTGAATCGCCTTGTTAATCCAGTTAATCGTTTCCAAGGAAATTTCATGATTATCATTCAGTAAAGTTCCGTCCATGTCGAGCGCAAGCAGTTTGTATTTATATTGGTTTTCTCCCATAGTCTCTCTTCCTCCTGTATGTCCCTTATGTCCAACGACATTTTACCATGAAAAAGAGAAGCCCACAAAAGTATTCAAGTCCTCACTTTGCTGCTAGAGGCTTTTTAGGAGTACCATCTAGCCCGTAAACTTCGTCATATGCATCAAATATTTTACGCGCAACCGGTCCCGCGCTCGTCGCACCAAAGCCCCCTTCAGGAATGATGACCGCTACCGCCAGCTTCGGATTTTGACGCGGAGCAAAAGCGATGAACACCCCGTTATCTTTAACCGTACGTCCTACCACCTGCTGAGAAGTCCCCGTTTTGCGGGCATAATCATAAGGAAATCCGTTAAAGGCTTTAACATCCGTAGCCATACCCCGAATCACTGTATTCCAGTACGTATCTGAAAAGGCGACCTCATTCAGCACCTGCGGCTTAAACTCACGTACGAGATTCCCCTGATCATCTACAATTTTGCTGACCAAATGAGGCTGCATACGCTTGCCCTTTGTTGCCAGCACAGTTGTATACTGGGCTAACTGCATCGCTGTATATTTTCCCTGCTGACCAAAGGATGCCTGCACCAATCGTGTCAGCGCACTTTCATGCTTGCTCGTATACTCAAGTCTGCCTGCCCACTCGCCCGGCAGATCTACTTCTGTCGGTACGCCTAATCCAAATTCCTTCATATACTTGTCCCATACGTCAATTCCCTGATGCACCCCTGCATTACTTCCGTATTTGCCATACAGCGGCTTGCCGATCATATCCACCATAAACGTATTCGACGAGACCTCAATTGCCCTGCTAGGTGTCAAAGAACCATACACATGTCCGCTAGAATTCCCAACCCGGCTGGAGCGATTTTTGCCGTAGTACGCACTTCCCGTATCCAGATAAGTTTGTCCGGGAGAAAACAGGTTTTCCTTCAACCCGATCAGCACGGTTAGCGGTTTAATGGTTGAACCCAAAAGCACCGAGGATTCTGGATGTGGACCCGCTTTTCCGCTAGGCACGGATTTAATTGTTCCATTTCCCATTTTATGCTGAATTTCGTCATATACCGAAGGCGAGGTACTTCCACTTTTCCATACATTAGAGTCATAATCCGGCATACTGGCCATTGCCACGATATTTCCGGTCTCTACCTCCATCGCTACAGCAAAGCCAGTGGTAGCGTCTTGATGAAGCTTCCCCGATACTGCATGAGTATGAAGCCAGCGAAGCTGATCCATAATGGCCTGTTCGGTTTTCTGCTGAATTTCCTTGTTGATGGTGGAATATAAATGATGTCCTTTTTCAGGAGGAGTAATGGATTCAATGCCCTCCGGCATGCTGCGCGGATTGACCTCTACCGTTTTATATCCGTTTTTTCCTCTCAGCTCATCCTGGTACTGAAGCTCCAAGCCATCATATCCGACCGTTTCATTTTCCGAATACACCTGTGCCGGTCTTAGAACCTCCGAATTAGCTTTATAGAGCTCTTTATATTTGGGTCGGTTCGTTCGAGCTCCTTTGAACTTGTACATATATCCAATCGTTTGTACCGCCACCCGATCCGGGTCATAATGGCGTACACTTTCTTCTACAATCTCTACACCAGGGAACTCTGTCCGATGCTCCAGAAAATAAGCGATTTCCTCCCGACTCAGGTCGGATTTGACCAATCGCGGGGTAAATCCCCTATATTGATTATAGTCCGGGTCCAGTCTCTTTTTTATTTCCTCTGCATTAAGCTGCTCTCCTTCGGTACGACCCAGTTCGTTTAATTTGGCAGCAAGCTTGGCAGCAAAAGCATTGAGCTCAGGGAGCAACTTTTCCCCCGGCTTGCGATCTTTCTCTGTACGCTTGCTATAATCCTTAGATAAAGTTACATACAAGGACTGTACTGAAGTCGAATATGCCAGCTTAACCGTACCTGTAGAGTCATAAATCGTGCCGCGACTCGGGGCTAACGGGACATTTTTCGTATTTACGGATTGCTGCTGGCCCTTCAGCTCCTCCGATTGTACAAACTGCAATACAGCTAGTTTGGTAATGATCAGGGCAAACAGCACAAAAGCACTAAAAAACAGTAGGTTGGTTCGTAAAACCGTCCGTTTTTTTCGTGACTCTTCATTCTCTTCAACATTTTTCTTTTTAAATGAAAACTTTTTATCCAAACTTCCTCTGTCCATATTAGCTGGTCATTACTCCTTCCAAGTTAGGGTTTCACATTCCTGATCCTACCATATCCAAAGCAATAAACGATGAATTCCAAGATGACAATTTTGTAAGAAAACGTAGAAAAAGCATAAAAAGCTTCCCGCAGCCCAAAGGCTAAGAGAAGCTTTCATGAAATGATATCGTATAAAATGATTATGGCTGTTTGATTGCGTTAGGATCGGTCGTTGTAGCATCCTTTTTCTTAGGCACCCCGTCCAATCCATAAACTTCGTCGTAGGCATCAAAGATTTTACGTGCCACAGGTCCAGCACTCCAAGCCCCGAAGCCCCCTTCAGGAATAACAACGGCTACGGCCAGCTTGGGATTCTGGCGTGGGGCAAAGGCAATAAATACCCCGTTATCCTTTAGTTCTCTGCCTACACTCTGCTGTGATGTCCCCGTTTTACGAGCAAAGTCATAAGGGAAACCTTTAAATGCGCTGACATCTGTTGACATCCCGCGTATAACTTCATTCCAATAAGCATCCGGAAATTTCACTTCATTCAGTACCTTCGGCTTAAAAGTTTGAACTACATTGCCGTTGGTATCTTTAATTTGACTGACCAAATGCGGCTCCATACGTTTACCCTTGGTAGCGATCATTGTTGTGTACTGGGCAAGTTGCATAGGTGTATATTTACCTTGTTGACCAAAGGATGCATATGCCAATTTAGAAAGTGCTGACTCTGATTTACTCGTGTACTCCCGCCAACCCCGGAACTCACCGGGCAAGTCTACTCCAGTAGAAACACCTAATCCAAACTCCTTCATATAACGATCCCATACGTTAACGCCCTGGTCTTCTGCGGCATTGTTGATGTATTTGTTATATAAGCGTTTGCCAACCATATCGACCATAAAGGCATTGGAGGAATGGCGAATAGCGGTTGCCGGGTCCATTGAACCGTACACATGACCAGATGAGTTGCGCACCCGTGAGGAGTTGTTACGTCCGAAATAAGCCGCTCCTGTATCTTGATAGTACGTATTTGTTGTAAACAGTCCTTCTTCCAATCCAATAAGAACGGACAGCGGTTTAATAGTTGATCCGAGAAGTACAGTAGAATCAGGGTGCTGTCCAGATTGGCCAGAGCCAACATTCTTAATTGTGGCGTTTTGATACACATGTTTTATTTCTTCATATTTGTCTTTTGAAATCGTACCCGTTTGCCAGTAATTCGCATCATAATCCGGCATGCTAGCCATCGCTACCACATTTCCTGTGTCCACTTCCATAGCCACAGCGAAGCCTGTTTTGGCATAAGGATGAGTCTTGCCAGATACAGCATGTGAATGGAGCCATCTCAATTGATCCATAATGGCATTTTCAGTCTTCACCTGAATTTCTTTGTTAATCGTAGAATAAATATTATTCCCTTTTTGCGGAGGAGTAACAGAATCTACACCTTCCGGCATATTGCGCGGATCAATGGGAACCGTTTTATAGCCATTTTTCCCTCGTAACTGTTCCTGATATTGGAATTCCAGTCCATCAAAGCCAACCGATTCGTTATCCATATAGATGAGACCCGGATCATTTTCAGCTGACATAGATTTTTGAATATTTCTATATTTATCCAACGTTTCACGCGCACTTTTATAGCTTTTAATGTAGCCAACCGTTTGAACAGCTACCGTATCTGGATCGTAATGGCGTACCGTTTCCTCTACAACATCTACGCCCGGAAACTCACTCTTATGCTGCATAAAATAGGCGACTTCATCTTTATTAAGATTGGTTTTAATCAGACGCGGCGTAAAACCGCTAAATCGCTGATAGTTCCGGTCCATAGCGTCCATAATTTGTTCTGCCGTCATTTTCGGCTCATCTTTATTACCATATTGAGCAAACCGATTTGCCAGCTTTTGCGTCATATTTTCCAGCTCAGGCAACAGCTTTTTATCAGGATTACGTAACTTTTCCATACTGTCACTATAGTTCTTGGAGAGTGTGATATACAGCGATTGTACAGGTGTAGAATACGCCAGTCTATTCTGCCCGGTGGAATCATAAATCGTTCCGCGAATCGGCGTAAGTGGTACATTTTTGGTAACATTACTGGCCTCCTGCTGCTTAAGCTGAGGTCCATCTACAAATTGAAGTATCGCCAGTCTTACAATAATGACCGTAAATATAATGAACGAGCTGAAAAAGAACAGATTGATCCGAAAGCTGAATCTTTTTCGATCAGACGTCTCATTGTCTTTTCCCTGCTCGTTGTCTATCTTTCTCATGTGCCCTTTTCCACTCCTTATTAAATCACTTTATCCTTGATATGTGTTTGGGCAAAACCAGGCGGATTAAACCAGTCCCCACTTTGCGCCCAGGTCGGGTCTAACGGTACCCACTGATCCTGCGCGCTCAAATACACTTCATTCCATGCATGGGAACCGTATCCTCCCTGTCCGTTATAACCAAGCCCTGTCACCACCTTGACCTGTAGTCCCTGCGACCGAGCCATCATCGCATACAGGCGGGCATAATCAATGCAGACTCCTTTACGTGTATCAAACGTATCTCTAGGGGTCTGTTCATGCCAGTCACCACGTTGCTCATAGGCTTCTACCTTACTGAAATCATAGCTAATACGGGTACCTACCCATTCATACAACGCTCTGGCTTTTTGCTCATCACCGCTCATCCCCTGTGTAATCTTGGCCGCAGCCTGACCGATATCGTTCGGAATTTCCCGGTCAATCATTTCGTATTTCCGCTGCAGGATACCATTTAATTCCTTGGTAACGGCCTGCGTAAATACGGGCAATTTATCCTTAATCAGTGTACCGGATAACGGCTCAATGACCGATTGCGCTCCTTGCTTATAAATCGGTGAAGCTTGGACGTAGCTGCTAAACCCGCTGTCTGGATACAGACTTACGCCGATGAATAGCAGGGCTATAACCATGATAGCGCGTGCTCCACCAATAAGAGTACCTATTCCAGCCCCTGCCAGCCTGCTGAAAAATCCTGATTTTTTTTCATGCTCATGGAAAGAAGAATCTGACTTGCCCCCTACCATCAACACATAAATTGCACGTAGTACAAATTGGGCGATAGCATAACTGAGCATGAACAATACGGCGAACCGCAGCAGCGGAAAACCTTCTAACCCCGCCACCAACGTATAATAAAATTGTTCAATCCCGCTTAGTTCTCGCTGAGGCAAATGTTCCATGTAAGCCGCCAGCCATTGTTGTACTTTCGGTGAAAGCCACATGGCTAACCCGAGCGAGCACAAAATACCCGCCACAGTCAGTATGCCATCCACAATGAGACTGAACAGCGCCCCTACAGATCTGGAAGCTCCTCGTCTCCAGCCCTGAATCAACGACAGCAGTACAATGACAATCAAAAACACCGTCACGCCATTCCAATGAAGAATAGGCTCCAGCCAGGATGGTTTCATTGTGTTCCTCCTGTCTCTACGGCGACTGTGGCGACTGTGTTACAGCCGAGCCTTTCGCACTTTCGATATATTTCTTGACGGTATCGCCCATACTCCACTCGCCCAGCGACATCCCCTGAAACCATACCTTGACCTTGTCACCATCAAATGGACCTTTCACTTCCAGGTTGGAGCTGGTTACCGAAAACGTACCATCCGCGTTGGATGTGTATTTGGCATCCCGTCCCTCCTTGATCATCATGTTCAAAGCCTCGCTCTGAACCTTGTTAATCGCATCATCCTTTGCCTGAGTAACGACCTTGCCGACCTGTTCAAAGGAAATGCCACTGTAGATAAGCAAGCCTGCAATTACGACAATGACAATCAGCCATTTTACGAGAGTTCTTACAATCTTCAATATGACTAACAGTAGGACAAGCCCAATTAATATATACAGCCAGTTATCCTGAACGATCTGCCAATTATGTTCCAAAAACTCTGTCCAGATGCCCTTATCCATTTCGCTACACTCCCGTTTTCAACTACATCATTCAAATCACAAAATTGTCTCTGTAATTATACATGATTACGTGATGCCCTGTCAGCTTAGCTCTTTTACATACCTTGTTATTCAATTTTTGTCCATACAAAGTGGTCTATGTTCGTCCACTCCAGCGTACAACTTAGGAAGGGCCAATACGTGGTGCAACATGAAAGTTTACATTAGGGAAGGGGGTCATCCCATGAAAACAGCCCTCTGGCTGTATCTCTTTTTATTCATTGCTTTTTTCGATCTGCATGCACAATATCCTATTTTGACACCATTCGCTATCTCCCTGGGTGCAGCACCTACTTTTATTGGCTGGATGATGGGGATTTACTCTCTAACTCACCTGCCTGGTAATTTGATGGCCGGTCCCAAGGTCGACAAACACGGCAGCCGCCGATATATTATGTTTAGCCTAACAGCCGCAGGCATCATCCTTATCATTCAATCGTACATCCACACACCGTGGGAATTACTTTTTCTTCGGGCGATTAGCGGTTTTGTGTTGGCCTTTTTATCTCCGGCCTGTCTAGCCATGTTGGCACAGCTATCCGATCATCCAGTTACGCAGGGCAAATATATGTCGGGACATGGTGTCGTTCATACGTTGGCCTCTGTCCTGTCTCCAGCCGCTGGCGCTTTTATCGTAGCCAGTTTCGGCTTTAGTGAGACGTTTAGTTCCCTTGGCATCATTCTCGTAGTCACGGGGCTTATGGCTTATTTCACCTTGCCCAAAACAGCACCCGCTCCACAGGCCCAATTATCTGATGGTCATGCGACACCTGCTCCGCTATCCGGGGCACAGAAGACGCGCTTACCATTCAATTGGCGTTACCTGCTCCTGCCTTTTGTTTTGGCGTGTGCACAAGGCATTTTATTTTACGAAATTCCATTACGGAATAACGGTTCTGTGTCCATGATGTCCACCGGATTGCTCTTTTCCATCATCAGTTTGGGAGCACTTTGTACGCTCAGCTTGCTGTTTCTGAACAAATATTCACCAATGGTGCGACTACTTTGTGGCATTATTTTGATGTCTCTAAGTTTTTACGCACTCGCCACTACGCCCGAGGCGGCCATTGGCATCATACTTTTTATTTTGGGAACTGCCAAAGGCATCATTTTCCCAGCGCTGGCCTCCCTTTTCATACGAATTGGAGGTGCGCGACTGGGCAAAACCTTTGCACTACAGTCTATTGCAACATCTATCGGCTCCTTTGCCGGACCTGTACTAGCAGGTCAGCTACCCGATCACATTTCTCCTTTTTTTATCGCATTTCTGATTCTGATGGCTGGCCTGCTATTCGTTCCTATTAAGCGATTATCTCCGACGCCGCCACTGTCTGCCTCAGGACCTTATCATTCCTAGCTAGTCTGAGGGCAGTGGTATGCTAATATGCTACCTTTAAAGCCCAAAATGTCGTTTCAGAGGGCAAATGCACAGTACACTATCCCCCTATCCACATAGACTATTTTGACTGAACATTCACTAACAAAGGGAGGTGCAGCCTGTGAGCCACTGTCATCCTGTAAACCCTTGCCCTGTTTTCGGAACTTCAACTGGCACCATTCTTGTTCTTTATATTCTGCTCGTCATCATTCTCCGTACTTGCTGGTTTTAATGTCTGAATTGCCCTAACATGTTGCCCCTTGTACCCATGCCTGCCACTTCTGGCAGGCTGTTTTGTTATTTTTTGCATGAGAACCCTATTTGGAGCTACACTATACACATATTCTTCATTTCCCGGGGAATTTCGAGCATATGTATCAGACAAGGGGTGAGCTTAAATGGCGATAACCGTGATTGTTGAAGGGAAAAATGATCGCAGCAAACTTCGCCGATTACTTGACCCAGAGGTCCACATTTTATGCACCTTCGGCACACTAAACTCTATAAAACTGGAATCCCTCAACAAGCGAGCCAAGCACGACGAAATATATTTATTTATGGACAATGACAGCTCAGGGAAAAAAATAAGGGGTGTGCTTGCAGACTCTTTTCCGGATGCCTACCATATGTATACCCGCAAAGGCTACGCTGGCGTAGAAGGCACTCCAGACGAATATGTGATCGCTCAATTGGAAAAAGCAGGGTTGGAAGAATACATTATATACCCGCCACCTGTTCTTTAGTCTTGAAAATAACAAAAAAAGCTGTCCTCAGGCTGCTTGCCTGCTGGACAGCTATATGGTCACTATAAAAAGCCTCTAAAATAATATTAGAACTTATGAACCGTATCGACAATCATCAGCAAGAAGCTGAGTGTCAGATGGTTAATGGAAAAGAAAAATACTTTTTTTGCCCAGGAATCCGTTTCTTCTTCCTTAATCGTAAAACCTTTAAAGGCATAGAATGCCCACAGCACGGACAGTAACACGGACACGATCATAAAAATCATACCGGCATATCCATAAGCATACATAAGGATGGGTACCGGAATCAGCAATACAATATAAGGAATCATCTGAATCTTGGTCCGATGGATACCTTTTACGACTGGCAACAACGGAAATCCTGCTGCGCGATATTCCTCAACTCTGCGAATAGCAAGTGCCCAAAAGTGAGGCGGCTGCCATAAGAACAGGAGAGCGAATAAGAGCCAAGCGCCCATATCAATACGACCCGAAGCGGCCACATAACCAATCACAGGAGGCATTGCACCAGAAATACCGCCGATGGATGTGCTCCATGTAGACGAACGTTTTAACCAAAGTGTATAAATACCGACGTAGACGAACATACCAAGTAATCCCAGTAATCCTGCCTTTACACCAGAGAAAAAGAATAGAACAGCTAACCCGACAACACCCAAAATAATAGCGTATGACAACACCGTTGTAGGGGTCAGACGCCCTGTTGGCAGTGAGCGATTACGTGTACGTTCCATTTTCAAATCCAGCTCACGGTCAAAATAGTTGTTAAAAACACAAGAAGACGCCATAACCAGCATTGTACCTAAAAGTGTAAGAATTAGCTTTATATAGTCAACGTCCCATTGCGATGCTAACCAAAAACCACCAAAGGCTGCAACCAGATTGGTACGAAGGATGCCTGGCTTGGTAACTGTAATAAAATCTTTCCAAGTGCCCGCTTTACCGGGTGGTTTAGATTTTACAGAATAGGTAGCCGCATCCGAAGAAGTCTTATAACTTATATTATCCATTGTGAGTAACTCCCCCTTAGAGATGTATGAATTCGGGAGTAAGTTGAACTCCGATATAAATTTTATCATATACCCACCCCAAAAAGTTTGACAGAAAACGCACAAAACTTTCACAATTCCGATGGCAAATCGTCCCTGCTGATCGTTTACAGTAAATTTGGGTAGTAATAAGTACAGGAAACAATACAAAAGGAGCGACAGATATGGATACAGCCACACACTTTGTCATGGGAATCGGATTGGCCGGGCTGGCCTACACTGATCCTGTCGTCGCCGGAGATCCAAAGTTGGCCGCAGTCGTACTGCTCGCTACAGTCGTAGGGTCACAAGCTCCGGATTTTGACACTTTGCTTCGGTTGAAAAATAATGCAGCCTACATTCGCAATCACCGTGGACTGTCGCATTCAATTCCCTTCTGGTTGATATGGATTTTGTCCATAACAGGACTGATTTGCCTGATCTTCAGAGATGTGCCCCCAGGTCATGTAGCATTATGGGTAACGATTGCTGTCTGCCTGCATGTATTCACAGATTTATTTAATACGTACGGAACACAGGCATTCCGGCCGTTTACAAACAAGTGGATATCTTGGAATATCATCCATATTTTCGATCCCTTTATTTTTGGCACCCATGTTGCTGCGATTATGCTGTGGGTCACCGGATTGATTCCACCCGCTCCCTTGTTTATTACGCTGTACGTTATTATTGGCCTATATTACATTTGGCGAACCTGGAGTCATTTTATAACCAGAAAAGCGGTACGTGATATGGACAATGAGCGTCAGAAGGGCGACATCTATTATATCATTCCCACCGTATCATGGAACCGGTGGCATGTGGTAAAAGCTCATCAGAATGGAAGTTATGACATTGGCGGATTAAATGGCAACCACTTATTTTGGACGAAACATGCAATTCCATCCACACATCCTGCCGTAGAAGCATCCAAATCCTATCGCGATGTGCAGGCATTTCGCTATTTTTCCTCCTTTGCCGTTGCCGAGGTGGAAGAACTGGAATGGGGCTACATTGTGCGATGGGGAGACGTCAGGTATCGACACCGGAGACAATATCCATTCGTGGCTGTGGTAGCGATGGATAAGCAGTTCGGGCTGATCAACAGCTATATTGGATGGCTCAGTGACGAAAAGATGCAAAAACGCCTTTCCCTGCATACGAATTAAAAACCTGCTTCCAAGCTAACAACAAGCCGTATGAACAACAAACAGCAAGTTCCCCTTAATCTGGGAGCTTGCTGTTTTTTTTGGCCACTCGCGTAAAAAATCACTTCTCATGAAAGCGCCCTCTTGACGAAGCGGACTTGCGTGATTCACAATGGTGATAAGCCATGCGCAAAAAAATCCGGAGCATGATCGCTCCGGATTTTCTTCATCACAGTTGCTCATAATACAGCTTCCAAGATGGAGTGTTTATGTGTATTACTGCAAACGGCTGCTGCCCGACAAGGATTGTTCTGCTTGTTGGACCAGCTTTTTCGTGATATATCCCCCAAGAGAACCTGTTTCGCGGGAAACAACATTACCGAAGTAACCGTCCTGAGGGATGGTGATGCCAAGTTCTTGAGCTGCCTCATATTTTAATTGTTGTAAAGCGGCGTTGGCCTGCGGTACTTGCAGGTTGTTTGAACGACGTCTGCTCATATTTGAATCTCCTTTCAGTTCTTTGTGAGTGAGGTTCATTGCAAGCTTGCAAGATTATTATGGCTCGCTTACACCTACTTATTCCTGAAATTCAACATTCGAACGCTGGAGGTTTTTACCAATGAGCAAAGGTCTATCCCTATGGTTCGCCGTTTCATCCATTGTCCTGCTGACCGCGGCCGCAATATCCATCAGTTATTCCGCATGGCTTGCCATTTTACTAGGACTCTTATCTGTTGGCAATATCGGCTGGGGTTTCGTGGTCAAAGCCCGACAACGCCGCTCCTAATCCAATCCTATAAAAGGCTAATCCGTTTCGTCTGAATATGCTTTAGCGTACACGTGGCAGAAAGCCCATGCGCTCTTTGACCGCAGACAGCGTGACTTCAGCCGCTTCTTGTGCACGCTCTGCGGATTGGGCTAAAATACGTCCAATCTCACCGGATTCCCGGATGTCGTGATAGCGTTGCTGAATCGGTTCAAGCATAGCTACAACGGTCTCTGCCAGTTCTTTTTTAAATGTTCCGTACATTTGACCTTCATAGCGATCCTGCACTTCTTGGAGTGACAAACCGGAACACTGGCTGTAGATGCCCATCAGATTACTAATTTCCGGTTTATTGGCCGGATCATATCTAACCTCACTGCCGGAATCGGTCGTAGCGCGGCTGATTTTCTTGCGTATGACTTTCGGTTCGTCTAGTAACGCAATAAAGCTGCCTGCATTCGGATTGCTCTTACTCATTTTTTTGGATACATCATCCAGGGACATAATTCTCGCCCCTACTTCAGGGATATACGGTTCAGGAACAGTAAAATAATCTCCATAACGGTGATTAAAGCGACCCGCCAAATCGCGTGTCAGCTCCAGATGCTGTTTCTGATCGTCGCCTACTGGGACGAGATCCGCGTTGTAGAGCAAAATGTCAGCTGCCATCAACGATGGATATACGAACAGCCCTGCTCCTACAGAATCCTTGCCTGCCGCTTTGTCCTTAAACTGAGTCATACGTTCCAACTCGCCCATATTCGTCAGTGTTGTCATCAACCATCCCAACTCAGCGTGCTGAGGAACATGGGATTGTAAAAAGACATTGGATTTCTCCGGGTTAATACCTGCTGCGATAAATAATGCCGCTACCGCCTCCGACTGCTCACGTAATTGGGTCGGTTCCTGCGGTACGGTAATTGCATGAAGGTCTACGACCATAAAGTAACATTGATGATCCTCTTGTAATTTGACAAAGTTTTTCATTGCACCAATGTAATTGCCCAAAGTAAGTTGTCCGCTAGGCTGAATACCTGAAAGTACAGTTTTCATATTCTTCCTCCTCCGTTGACTCAAAATTAGAACGCAAAAAGGCCCCGCATCCTCAAGGGACGCGAGACCGTGGTACCACCCTTATTCATTGCCGTCAGCCTTTTGCTTGTCAGAGCTATGCCCCATGACTGATTGCAATCTTAAAGCTCCGTTAACGGGGAGCAATCGGCCGTCATACTGAGGACAGTAATATCCTGTTCTGTGCGGCACTCCAAGGTCCATTCAGCAGTGCAGGCTCACCGGTTCCCATCCACCACCGGCTTTCTGAAGAGCTTATGCGAAAGCTTACTTGTCCTCATCATCGCGTTATCCATGTCATTACTTTCTAAACTACATTAATGATAATTCCGCATAATGTTATTGTCAAATGACGATTGTGCCCTACAACCAAAAATCTGTTATCATAATGACACGAAGCTTCAACCGATTATAGTGGACAAAGGAGCATGGATATGAAACAAGTGACCAAAGAACACTGGAACGGTTACGACACGTATGTTTTACATAGTGGTGAACTGGAAGTTACGATGATCCCTCGCCTCGGGAATAATATTATCTCAGTGCGTGATCTGAAGCTCGACCGGGATATCGTACGTCGGCCCGGTGAGGAAGAGTTGGCTTTCTATTTACAAAAGCCTTATCATTTTGGCTTACCCATTTTGATTCCTCCAGGCCGAATTCGCAAGGGACAATTTGAGTTTGACGGTGTTCCTTATCAGTTCGACCGAAATACAGCCAATGACAATCATATACACGGTCTGCATCGTAATCAATCCTGGCGCTGCAGTGATATTGAAGAGGATGAAGAAGGTTGCAGTGTGACTACCGAGCTTTTGACAGAAAGTGATCCGCACTGGATGGAACAATTCCCCATTCCTTTACGTTTGGAGATGACGTATCGCTTACAGGGTGCTGTATTAAGTCAAACACTGCGCGTAACGAATTTGGGTGAAAAAGCAGCCCCATTTGGCTTGGGATATCACACTTGGTTTATGGTGGACGGAGAACCTGAGCGTTGGCGCCTAAAGCTACCTGTGAATGGCATATATGAGCAGGATGCTGAACAGCTACCTACAGGTATCATTACTTCGTTGAATGACTTGGAACAGCTCTCTTCGGGTCTTTCTCTGAAAGGAACAAATCTAGATACGCTGCTGCGGGCAACAGAAGGCCCTGCTGAAGCTCTTTTGACTCGTGACGACGGTTATCAAATCCGCTACACAGCAGATGAGCAATACTATAAGTATTGGGTTTTATATACCAAAGGTGAATGCGACCATTATCTTTGCATTGAGCCTTATACATGTCTGCCTGATGCGCCCAATTCACCTGATCCTGTCGGAGAAGCCGGGCTGATCCGTCTGGAGCCTCAGCAATCCATCGATCTCAAAACTCAGATTCATATCATATATCCGTAATTTTCCTCTAGTCACTTTTCTTCCTTCGGCGCATATTTTCATAACTCTGTCGCATACTAACCTCATCACAGCCGAAGGAGGTGACTACACATGAATGAAGCTAATCAAGGCAGAAGCCGTCGCAGTAACAACCTAGTTGTTCCTCAAGCCAACAATGCATTGCAACAATTGAAATATGAAGCTGCACAAGAGCTGGGCATCACCATTCCGGCAGATGGTTACTACGGTGACATGCCATCCCGTGAAGCTGGTTCTCTGGGAGGCTATATCACTAAACGCTTGGTACAGCTGGCCGAACAGCAATTATCAGGTCGTTCAGGTCAATAAGCGTCATTATTCCACATGAGCATTCCGTTCATCGTAATTTGCCAAAATGCGTTATAACGGGCATATAACAAAGGCGGTCTTCCCTAGGAAGGCCGCCTTTTCTTTACTCTTTTTTATAAATGATTATTCCGAATTAGCCGCTCGGTATGTAGGCTTGTTGTAGCGGATCATGAGATTCGCCATGTTGTAGTTGGACTCCAGTGTTGCATCTACCAAAATCGTTCCTTGTCTAATGGCAAAATCGAAAGCAATCTCACCATGAGTCCAGCTACGCTTATGATTTAGCGTTTCTAGAGCCATACGCCGAAAATCCTCCCGATGCTTTGCTGATAACCCCGGTTCTACTGCTGCAAATGTGCCACCTTTACCTGCAAGCGGATTATGACGAATCCCAAATTTCCCAACCACATTGTTACGTATTTGTACAAATACGATACCTGACGACAAACCCGCCAGTTCATTATCCAGTTCTTTTAAAACGATATCCATCTGCCTTGCTAACGACAATTGACCTACTTCATCCATTACAAAAAACCCTCCTATATACCTTATCAATAAATAATTAATAGGTCTTACGGCTCAATTATATGCGAAGATTTTTAACCTTACAATCAAAACCAACATAATTGGGTATTTATAACTATTTTCTAAGTATATCCATCATTTTAAATTTCGCCAACAGGTAATATTAATTACACTTCGACATTTTGCGACTTTGTTCATCATCTTCTGCAAAAATTACAAAAAAGGCCTCCCTAATGGGAGACCTTTCAAAAATGTAAATCCGTTATTTTGTCATTTGTAAAAATTGCTCAATATCCTGAACAGTAACTTGCGCAGCATTACGCCAGAAGTCAGCCTGTGTTAAATCGGTACCTAAGTGCTTGGAAGCCAATTCTTCGACTGTCATGCGACCCGTATCACGCAGTAAGGCATCATATTGGTCGGCGAAGCCGTCAGGATTTTCCTTCGCAAAAGCGTAAATTCCTGCACTGAACATATACCCGAATGTGTACGGAAAGTTGTAGAAAGGAGTGTTCGTAATATAGAAATGCAGCTTGGATGCCCAAAAATGAGGATGAGCCTCATCCAGAACACCACTAAACGCTTCACGCTGCGCTTGTTCCATCAACTCGCTTAATTGTTGTGCTCCTACGACCCCTTTTTTCCGCAGCTCGTAAAAACGGGTTTCAAACAGGAAACGAGCATGAATGTTCATAAAGAAGGCTACACCACGCTGAATTTTATCCTCCAGCAAAGCGACCTTCTCCTGACCCTCGGCAGCTTCCAGCAAAGCATCCGACACAATAAGTTCTGCCAGTGTCGAGGCTGTCTCAGCTACGTTCATGGCATAATTCTGATTCAATGGATGCAATTCATTCATCACATGCTGGTGATAACCGTGTCCGAGCTCATGGGCCAGTGTCGAAACATTGGATGGTGATCCAGCATAGGTCATAAAAATACGGGTCTCTTTGCTCAGACGCAGAGATGTACAGAAACCACCCGGACGTTTGCCTGGACGATCCTCTGCTTCGATCCAGCTTTTCTCAAAAGCCATTTGGGCAAAGTCAGCCATTCTTGAGCTAAATTTACCAAATTGCTCAACAATCGTTACAGCAGCATCGTCGTAAGGGATTTTAGTGGTTGACGTCCCCAGCGGAGCTTCAACGTCATGCCAGGACAGCTTCTCTAAGCCCAGCAGTTTTGCTTTCCGCTCCAAGTATTTGACTACAATAGGCTTGGTTTCATTAATAACCTGCCACATCGTATCTAGCGTTTGTGCAGACATACGGCTGATTTCCAGCGGTTCCTTAAGCACATCTGTCCAGCCTCGTTTTTCATATAGCTTCAGACGGAAGCCTGCCAAATGATTCAATGTATCGGCACAATAGTCCTCTACCTGAGTCCATGCCTCTTCCCAACGTGCAAACACGTCTTTACGTACGCTGCGATCTGCTTCATCCAGCTTATTAGCTGCCTGACCTACAGACAGGTTTACGATCTCGCCATTTTCTGGCACAGGAATCGTCATATTTTTGACAATGGTATCATAAAAATCACCCCAGCCATGATAGCCATCCACTGCCAGATCCAATGCAAGGCTTTCCAGCTCAGGAGCCATTTTTTCACGTGCTTCGTTCCGATATTCGGTCAGGACAAAAGAAATCGGCTTGATAGCTTCGCGCTCCATCCACTTCTGCCAAATGTCTTCACTGGTTTGTGCCAGCAAGTTCTGGAAAGATACTAAAGCACTTTTCCCTTGGGCATACAGCGTGTTGACACGCGCCCCCAGTTGAACAGCCAGCTTGTCGTGCTGGTTTTGAGCAGTTAGACAAGAGACAAAGGAGCCCGCCTGCGACGCGCCATTAAACAGCTCCTGTATGCTATTCAGTACACTATCGAGACGCTCGGTATCCAATACCGTTTGTGGTACTTTGGCTGCTTTAAGCTGGGATTGCAGCTGTTGAACCTTGCTCTCCATTTCTTCCAAAAATGCATGGAATGAGGCAGAGGAAGATCCTCCGCTAAAAATAGATTCCAGATCCCATGTTTGCTTTAACGGTGTTTTCATAATAGTTCCACCTTTCTTTTTTGGCGAATTCATGTGGTTTCATATACAATAAAGCTACATCGTGATAGTAAATCACTACAATTGGGAGGAAAACAGGATGAGACCCTTACAAATTTCGCCGGAAACGGCTGTGAAATTATCCGAAAAGCTCGGCATTCCGCTGGAACACCTTATGCATACACCCCAGCACATTTTGATGCAAAAGCTGGCCGAACTGGCTAAAGAAGAAACCGCTGACCCGAACGGCGGAGAATCGAACAAATCATGATCCCTTTTCACAAAACCTGGCCTTATGACATCGTCATGGGAGACGTTTATGTACAGTCTTGTCCGTTTTGCGACCATGATAATGTTTTGCTGCCCCTGAAGCCAAAAGAACTTAAGCTCATACACGAAGGTATGAAAAAGCTGCTTGTGTTTCCATGCTGCCATAACAAGGTTACTTTGGTGGATTGTGATGACGATTATTTGCTGTCAGATACCACATTGCGTCATCATTAATTCATGAAGCAGTTGTAAGATAAGATAACCCGTTTTACAAACAAGGTGTGAACCATGAGCCTAAATCGGCCATAGTGCACACCTTTATTTTTTCAAGAGGAGCTTGCGTCTTGCATTTCCTCCGGCAGTTGGAAATTTTTAGCCAGCATTTGTTCTCGCAGTACAGACCACTGTTCACGGGAAGCCCGGATCATGGCTGCATCCATAATCTTTTTGTCATTAATGACACGCGAAAACCAGCGTACCGCTTCGTTAAAGTTGCCTGTACGTCGATGCAGTTCACCAATCAGATAAAGCAGTTTGGCATTATTCGCCCCGACACCCTCCAGCTCATAGACCCGAACATACGAATCCAGACTAAATTTGAGAAAGCGAAGCTCCTGCTCCTCATTTCCCTGGTATCTGTACATCCATGCGATATGCTGTAATAGACTGGCTACTACGCGTTCTTTTTCTCCGATGACCTGGGCACAGAGTAAACCCAGTTTATACGTTTCTAATGCCTCTTCCCAGCTACGATGCCCGCCATATTCGCGAGACTGCCAGCGATTACCGATTTTATCCTTAAATATCTTGGTTTGCTGATCGCTTAACTGAACGGTAGAGTGCTCTGTCGAGGTAAATCCACAATGAGGACAGACCCTTACGACATAAAAATCCGGATTTTCATTCTTATAATAAGCACAAAAATCTGAATCTGTACGAATGGCCTTCTTTAGGCTTGGTCTGACACGGGATGTCTGAAATTCTTCTTCGCAATGTGGGCAAGCGATTTTGATCTGATATAACGGTTCAAGTTCCAATGTTTTTACAACCCTCTCCAAAATTCAGCAATCCCCGAAAGCTTACGGGGTATTTACAAAATGATGCGCAGGACCAGACAAACGGTTAAGTATGATTGAACGAAGCGGCTCCTCAATGCCCGTATCCGTTAACGCACCTGCCATACAAGACAACCATGCCTCTGCTCGCTCCTCCGTTACGGGAAACTTCATATGTCTGGCACGTAACATCGGATGACCATATGCATCAGAAAAAAGAGACGGTCCTCCAAAAAACTGGCTCAGGAACATAAACTGCTTTTCCTTAACCGGTTCCATGTCTTTAGGAAACAGGGGACTTAACAACGGATCTTTATAAACTCTCGGGTAGAAGGCCTCAATAATAGAACGAACACCTTCCGCACCCCCAAGGTTGTCATAAATGCTCAGGCTAGGATTCACTTTTCCTCCAACTTTCTGTGCTATGGTAATAAATATACACCCGTATTATAACAAAAAACAAAAAATGACGCTAAAAATAAGCGTCATTTTATCAATTCAACATATGAAGAGGGTGTGCTTCGTTGCACACAGCTTCGTCATTCTATAAACTCAACTAATAACTCCGCCAATCCTCTTCACCGGGATGGACGAGAGAGGCACGAATAACATACACAAAAGCACATACGAACAGACCGGCAACGATACTCATCCTGATCACTCCATCCTTAAGGTTATGGATCGTTGTTTTCCTATTTTAACATACTATTTACAAAAATACAGCAATAAATGTAACCGTTTTCTTTGTTTTTTTGTACTCTTTGTCCATCCCCGACATAGGTATATTAGTACAACTCCAAAGGAGGGGCCTCTATGTCGCTATACCGTCGTTACTCACTTCCTCTGCTCATCCTTACACTGCTATTCTTATTTATGCTTATGGCTGTATACCCGCAATCTTCTCTGAATGCCGGGCTTCGGGGGCTTGCCATCTGGTGGGACGTGCTGTTTCCGTCTTTATTCCCGTTTTTCGTTATTTCCGAGCTTCTCCTCGGTTTCGGAATTGTTCATTTCATAGGCGCGCTGTTGGATCCGCTGATGCAGCCTCTATTTCGTGTACCTGGCTGTGGGGGTTTTGTCGCTGCGGTCAGCTGCGCATCCGGTTACCCGATTGGAGCTAAACTAACAGCCAAGCTGTGGGAGCAAAAATGGATCACACGCATTGAAGGAGAGCGTTTGGTCGCGTTTACCACTTCCTCTGATCCGATATTTTTGATCGGTGCGGTTTCCGTTGGCTTCTTCCATCAACCAGAAATTGCACTCGTACTGGGCGCGGCCCATTATGGTGGCGTGCTCATCATCGGGCTGCTTATGCGCTTCCACGGTTCCCGTTCAGGGGAAACAGATACTCGCAGCGACCGCCCTCAACCTACTCAAAAAGCCTGGTCGAAGTCCACGAATACAAAAGCAGCAGGTCGCAATAGGCAGCCTGGACCCCTACGCCAAGCATTATATGCCATGCATACAGCTCGTTTGGAAGATGGTCGCCCATTGGGTGAGTTACTTCGTCAGGCGATTACTTCCTCCCTACGCCTTATTATTGTCGTAGGAGGGCTAGTTGTATTCTTCTGCGTCATTTTACAAGCTTTGACGAACTCCGGTTTAATGAGCGGGCTTCATCTGCTTACGGCAAGCCTATTGACTGCATGTGGTCTTCCTCCTACGTTAACGGAGTCCATCGTGGGTGGTATTTTCGAAGTCACTTTAGGAGCGCAAGCCGCAGGTGAAGCCACGGCAGCAGCGTTACCATTCAAGGTAGCCGCAGCCGCTTTTGTTCTCTCCTGGGGCGGGCTGTCGGTTCATGCGCAGGTTGCAAGTATTTTAAATATGACAAATCTCCGCTATATGCCATTTTTGTTGGCCCGGGCTGCGCACGGCATCATCTCAGCACTGCTAGCTCTCGTGTTATGGCGGCCTCTGATGGGGCAGGGAAGCTCTCCAGTCTTTTCTCCAATATACGACATCGCGTGGTCTCCTGGCTTCTCGTCCGCCATGCTGTTGCAAAGTCTGCTGTTTCTTGCCTTTATACTGGCTGGAATGCTTAGTCTCTCATGGTTGAGTGTGGGTACAAGTCGCTTATACGTACGTTTGAGAAGAACACACAGGCAATGAACGATTGTGTTCTTGCTCATAATTGATTATGATCGATATATACCCATGACAAAGGAGCTTTTCATCTTGAGATATTATGTTCTGGATCGCGGGGATCAGCACTCCATGGACTTGAGTCAGCAATTTCACCGTCTTGCCCAAGAAAAGAATTTCAAGCTGGATGCCGAATCGCCGGAAATCGTCGTGTCTATTGGAGGCGATGGTACGATGCTTCATGCGTTTCATACCTTCATTGACCGCATTCCGGATATTGCCTTTGTTGGTGTACATACCGGTCATCTGGGCTTTTATGCTGATTGGCGTGCGGACGAGCTGGAGGAGCTAATCCACCTGATGAGCCAAAGCGGATCTGAGGGACCGCTTAACCCGAGAATCGTTAAGTATCCACTGATTGAGTTGGAAATTCACAAGAAGTCAGGAAATGCTTCTTTTATTGCCTTGAATGAGTTTACGTTAAAAGGGGTGGATGGCACTGTCGTTGCCCAAGTGGATATTAACGATATCACCTTTGAAATGTTTCGCGGTGACGGTATATGTGTTTCTACCCCTTCAGGAACGACCGCCTATAATAAAGCACTTGGCGGAGCAATGGTTCACCCCACCATTGAAGCATTGCAATTGACTGAGATCGCTTCCATTAATAACCGCGTGTATCGGACACTGGGATCGCCATTGCTACTGCCCAAACACCATCATTGTGATATTTTTTCACGGAAAGATCAGCGTCTTTTATTGACAGTAGATCACCTGAACTTTCCTGTCGATGACTTAATCTCTGTTCGATGTCAGGTCGCAAGTCAGAAGATCAGCTTCGCTCGTTACCGTCCTTTCCCATTTTGGGATCGAGTACGCAACGCTTTTCTTAATTAGAACCTATAAAAGAGCCGAATCTGGCTCTTTTTTTACAAACAAAACGGTTCCTGAAAATTCAGGAACCGTTTTGTTGTGGAGCTGTAAATGTTTTATTCTTTTTACTACCCTCAGCTCTTTCGGCTTTAGCAGCTGGCTGGGTCTGACGCTGGCCCTCAGGTTCACGAGAGACACGAACTTGCCGTCCCTCCCGATTTTCCTTTGACTGACGCTCATAGCGTGGTCCACGCGATTCCTTTTTATCGAAACTTCCCTGCTGATTGCGCTGTCTACGTGGTTCACGGGTTTGCTGCCCTTCACCCGGATTCCGTCCATCCTTTGCTTCACGTCTTTCTCTGGATGGACGACTTTCCCGAGCTTCACGCGGCTGTCGTTCACGTACTTCCTGGGCATCCTTCGGTTCCCGACGTTGCATCTCACGTGGTTCTCGGGATTCTCGAGGCTGCTCCACTCGCAATGCCTCCGTAGCTGTGGAATCCTGCTGTGGTTGCGGCCACTCCTGTTCTCCAGCTGTATGTTGCAATACTTCTTGCTCCTCTTCGGGTTCTAACGTTCCCGCTTGTTCCCTTTGAGCATCTACCAACTGCTGAATATCTGGAGCAATGATTTCATCATTGACGCCGTTTTTATTAACCAATTCACGGCTTTTTTGCAACACAAAATAGGCGCAGCCAAAATTGCAGTATTCATTAATGTAATCGTCCAGTACCACTATAGATGTATCCTTATTTGCTTTGGGATGGCCGTCTCGATAAAAGCCCTTCAGACGTAGCTGATTGTAACCCCAATCACCAATAATGTAGTCATAGCGATCCAGCACTTCACTATACCGATCACGAAACGCTTCGGGATTCCATCCGTTCTTGTGATCCTGCAACAATTCATAGTTTTTACCACCGATTTGAAACAAGCTATTCTGACCGCCTTTCCCGGATCAAGCCTGCGAAAGGGCGCTTTCTTCCTTATGCTGAGCGGCTGACTTCACCTGCTCATGCGCTTGGTAGGAGCTGCGGACCAACGGTCCAGATTCGACGTGACTGAATCCCCGCTGTAATCCCTCTTCCTTTAACTTCGCAAAATCTTCCGGTGGATAATATTTTTGCACATATAAATGTTTCTCGGACGGCTGCAAATATTGACCAATTGTCAGAATGTCACAATCGACTTTACGCAGATCATCCATGGCTTGTAAGATCTCGTCCCACTCTTCCCCTACACCTAGCATGATGCTTGATTTCGTTGGAATAGCCGGATTTAATTGCTTCGCACGTTGAAGCAGCTCCAGAGAGCGACGGTATTTCGCTTTAGCCCGAACCTTGTCGGACATGCGCTCCACCGTTTCAATATTATGATTCAGAATATCTGGTTTGGCATTCATGACGATTCGCAGCGATTCAATATCGCCCATAAAATCGGGAATCAATACTTCTACACTGCAAAAAGGTAATCGGCCGCGAATCGCACGAACCGTTTCTGCAAATATAGTAGCGCCCCCATCTTTTAAATCGTCGCGAGCCACACTGGTTACGACACAGTGCTTCAAATTCATGTTCCCTGCCGCTTCCGCGACGCGATCAGGCTCCTGCAAGTCCAGTTCCGTAGGCATTCCCGTATTTACTGCGCAAAAACGACACGCACGCGTACAAGTATCACCCAAAATCATAAATGTAGCTGTCCTATTGGCCCAGCATTCATATATATTAGGGCATCGTGCCTCCTCACATACGGTATGTAATGTCTTGGAACGCATCATGCTCTTGATTTCCTGATAGTTATCGCCTGTCGTAAGTTTAATACGAATCCAGTCGGGCTTAGCTTCCTTTACTTTTCTAGACAATGGCATAGACCTTCTTTCTGATAAGCTTAAGCTGTCATTGCCATACATTATAACATGAAAGCCATGGAAAAACCTCCATTCATTGTTCCCTTTTTGATATGACATTGATGCCGGAAAAAGTAAACTCTTTACATGGATAAAAGCGGCGGATATGGCTCAATCTAAACAAAAGCGCCCTATTCACGCTATTGTATACGGGCCTAGAATTTATCGGGCGATCAAGCCCTTCTATAGGAGGTCGGTTCACGTGCCTTACCCTACGCGGACAGCCCGAGCTGTTCGTCTGTTATCGCTGCTGTTATGTGCTACTACACTGACAGCGGCCTGTCCGCTTCCTGCCCATGCCTTTGCCAATCACTTACAGTCCTCGTCCGCCGAAAGCAGCCTGACCGCAAATGTAGATGCTTCACATGCTCAGTCTTCGTCGTATACGTCCAGGCTGGCTTTATATCATTCCATCGAAGCCCTGACCGGAGTTCCTTGGTACAGACTGGCCGCCATCGACCAGTATGAACGCACACTTACGGTGGCCCATCCCAAGGATCGGAAGCATGCGGAACGAATCATAGGTATTTTCATCACGGGACCAGTCTGGTCCGGCCTGATGAACCCTGATTCGGAGGATCAAAATCCGCGTTCCATTGAACTATTTTCCGGGCTGGGACAAGACGGTTCGGGTGATGGAATCGCTGACCGTAATAATGACAAGGATCTGCTGTTCAGCATCGCATCTTATCTCGGAAAGTATGGAAACAACGAGGATGAATTTGGTATTGCCGTTTGGGAATATTACCATAACAGCCGCGCAGTTCAAAGAGTTCAGCAGTTTGCTAAGCTGTATCGGACGTATGGCAAGCTGGATCTGGGCAGTCAAGCTTTCCCCCTTCCTTTAGGCAGCATTTATAGCTACCGCAGCACATGGGGAAGCCGTCGCAGTTGGGGCGGCTACCGTATACATGAAGGAACTGATCTGTTTGCTGGCTATGGAGTTCCAGTTCGCAGTACCTGCTACGGTGTAGTTGAAATGAAGGGCTGGAATCCCTTCGGCGGATGGCGAATCGGAATCCGAGATCTCAACAACCGCTATCACTACTATGCGCATCTTTCCGGCTTTGACAAAACCGTCCACAACGGAGACATCGTTACACCCGGTCAGACGGTTGGCTGGGTCGGAAGCTCGGGCTATGGAAAACCCGGTACCCAAGGCAAGTTTCCACCGCATCTGCACTATGGTATATATCGGGACAATGGTTGGGCAGATTGGTCCTTTGACCCGTATCCGTTATTAAGACAGTGGGAGCAGTCCGAACGCAAAGCGCTCAAAACAGGAAAAACAAAAGGGACCTCCTCATAGGGGCCCTTTTGTTTTTCCTAGGCAGCTCACGTCAGTCCCCTCCACTCTATCGCGTTGGGGACTGGCTAGAGGTGTTTTGGTTTTCCTGTGCCTCTGGAACACTTTCTATGGTGGGATCTATAGCGCCGCTACTCTCTATGGAATGGGGAGGCAACGCCAACTGCGGAGCGGCTGCACCATTTTTACCCACTGGTTTCCCCTGATTGTCATAGTAGTACATCGGAACGTTGCCCACCACCAGCAAATAAGAAACTGGGATTTCCGTCTCCACAATCTGAGGTTGCATCTCAAACGGTATAACCACAGACACTTCCGTCGTAATCCGAATATACACTTCAACCAAGATCATGTTTATGCCCGCATCCTGTTGACGGGTATTTAAATCCACCTTGATCGCTCCATGCGGCTCCACCTTTAAAGGAACCTTGGGTCCATAAGCTGCCAACAACGGACTGCCCAATGCCTGACCAATCGGAACGCTCTCATCAAAATGGCTCATGCTGTCCATCGTTGCCTTGACTGCTTTGAGCGTGTCTGACGTAATTCTCATATGTTCCGCATAATTCAGAACAAAACCGGAGGTTCTCCCTTGTGCATCCGTTCTCCATTCGATCAAATTATCAGCTGTCTTCCCCTGCTCTACCTGTGCTGTAATTGCTGAATTAATAGCCTCCGTCGCCATTTGTTTGACTCGCACTTTTGCCAGGTGCATCATGGGCGGCTTCAAATGCTGCTCCACATAAGCAGCCACCTGTATGATTCCTACCAACAGCGCCAGTGCCACAATAAAAAAAAACCTACGTCTGCCGCGTCGCCTTCTGTTGGGTGCGCTGTGCCATTGCGGTCTTCTCATTATCCGATCCCCCCGCAGCGTTGAACTTACCCTACAAGGATATGCGAGTTGTACACGAAAAAGAAGCCGCCCGTCCGGCAGCTCCTCTAGATGGAACAAATATATAATTGCAAATATAAGGTGCACTCATTATTTGAAAATATGGTCAATCTTTTCGATATCGGCCTGACTTAGTTGGACATTCAATGTTTTCAGATTCGCCAAAACCTGCTCCGGTCCCTTCGCCCCTGGAATGAGGGCATCAATCGAATCACGGGTCAAATACCATGCGAGCACAACATGAGCAACCTCTGCATTCAACGCATTGGCAATCTCCCGTACCTGCTCCACTTTGTCCAAATTACGAGCAAATGCATCTCCCTTAAACAATGGATTTTTCGCTCTGCTGTCCGTGAAGGTCATATCTTTCGTATACTTACCACCCAGCAGTCCTGAAGCTAGCGGGAAATAAGGCACAAACGAAATGCCATTTTCCTTGGTATAAGGCAGCAGATCCTTCTCAGCTTCCCGTTGAAACAAATTATATTGGGATTGGAGCACATCTACATAACCGTCACTATTCGCATCCTTAAGTTGTTCAACGGAAAAGTTAGATACACCAATGGCCTTGATTTTGCCTTCGTCCTTGAGCTTCTTCAGTTCTCCGACTGCTTCTGCCTTCGGTGTAGCTTCGTCCGGGAAATGGATATAAAACAGATCGATATAATCGGTCTGCAATCTTTTCAGACTGGATTCGACGGATTCACGCAAAAAAGCAGGCGAGTTGTCAAAAACAACCTCTCCATTCACAAATTTATGTGCCCCCTTGGTCGCAATGACCGCTTCCTCACGTTTACCCCGCTCCTTCAGTACCTCACCGATCAACCGCTCTGAGTGCTCAGGTCCATAAATAAAAGCCGTATCCAGAAAATTGATGCCGTTGTCCAAAGCTGTGCGAACGACTTCTTTGCCCGTTTCATTATTCAAATCGGAAAAGAGATTATGTCCTCCCACCTTATTTGCACCCAAACCGATTGGTTTTACATATAAATCTGTTTTACCAAGACGCACTTGCTCTGCCAATTCACGTCATCTCCTTTTCGAAAGTTACTTCCATTTTATTATTAGATTCCAAAAAAAGCAAAGTGTGTACCTGGCAGTTGTCCTCATCCTTTAATCCCCGTCAAGGCAATCCCTTCCATAAAATACTTCTGTCCTATGGCAAAAAGAATAATAGCAGGCAAGACTACAATTAAAGATGCGGCCATCAAAACGCCCCATTGAGCCGAATATATTCCCTGAAATTGCTGCAGCCCAATCGCCAACGTAAATTTGCTCTCATCATTAAGGTAAACCAGCGGCCCCATAAAATCATTCCATGTATTCAAAAACGTAAACAATCCAATGACCAAAATCGCCGACCTCGACAAAGGCAAAATAATACGGGTAAAAATCGTAAAATGATTGCCTCCATCCACAAATACAGCTTCATCCAGTTCTCGCGGTAGAGTCATGTAAAATTGTCTTAGCAAAAAAATATTAAAAACGCCTCCACCAAAAAACGAAGGTAATACCAATGGAACGTACGAATTAACCATGCCTAATGCCTGCCAACCAATAAATGACGGAATCAGTGTGACTGCAAACGGAAGCATCATGCTGCTTAATAATAGAGCAAATACCTTATCTCTTCCCTTCCATCTCATTCGCGCAAAGCTATAGGCAGAAATGGTACTCGACAGAAGTACACCCGCCAAAGTACCCGCAACGACGATAAATGTATTCACAAAATAGCGTCCAAACGATAACTCTTGAAACGGCTGTAAAAAATTCTCGAATACAAAAGGCTCTGGAATCCATTTTGGCGGGATCAAAAAAATCTGACTTAAATCCATCATAGAGCTTCGCACTAGCCAGTAAAAAGGAAACATACAAAACAGGGAGCCCACTATGAGAACTGTGTAGAGTAACACCCTGCTCCCACTCCAACCGCTTTTTTTCATCTTCATGCCCCCCCGCCTTCGTAATACACCCATTTTCGGGCTGTCTTGAACAGAAAGGCAGTGAATACCAAAACGACAATAAAGAGCACCCAAGCAATAGCACAGGCATAACCCATATTCGAAAAGGTAAATGCCTCGCGGAACAAATAAAAGGTATAAAACAAGCTGGAGTTATTGGGTCCGCCCTGAGTCATGACGTAAGGCTGAACAAACACTTGAAACCCACCGATAAAGCCCATAATCGTATTAAAAAAAATAGTGGGCGATGTCAATGGAATTGTAATATACATAAGCTTATGAAGAGCATTTCCACCGTCAATTTCAATGGCTTCATAATAATGTCTAGGTATATCTTGCAGGCCTGCCAGAAAAATAATCATGGTTCCTCCAACGGTCCACAAACTCATTAAAACCAGAGTAGGAACTACCGACCCTTCGCTATAGATCCACTGACTTTCGGGCAAATGCAGCGCACGCAGCACCACATTTAGCAAGCCAAGATCCGGATCAAACAGCCACATCCAGATCATAGATGATGCTATGAGTGGCACAATGGTAGGGAGATAGAAAACAGTCCTGAAAAAAGCCAAACCTTTTACCTTTTGATTAAGTAATATCGCTAAAAAGAAAGCTACAATAATTTGCAGGGGCACACTCAGAAACACATAATAAAACGTAACCCCGAGTGATTTATAAAAAAATTGATCCGTACCGTCAAATAAGTGGACGTAATTATCCAGACCGATAAAATGGGCCTGTGAAGCAACCTTGTAATCGGTAAGACTGAACCAGAGACTAGCGATCATCGGTCCCAGAACAAAAATGACAAAGCCGAGAATAGCAGGGGCGGCAAAAAGCCACCCCAACCAATTTTCCTTCTTACGAATAGAAGATAATGATTGCATTCTATCCCTCTCTTTCTGTCAAAACACTCACCCTATTCTTTTGGATACGTCCCCTTAAATTCCGCGTTGGCCTTTGCGGAAACCTCCTTGAATGCTTGCTCCACCGTTTTCTTGCCCAGCCATACCTGATCCAGCGCCGGGTTAATGATGGCATTGATTTTTTCCGAGTTTTTCAGATAATAGTCGTAAGAATTAACACCGTTATGCAGCGTTTGGTTCATGACAGCATCACGGTAACCATCGGCATGACCTGGTTTGACATCGGCCCATTTGCTAATCAAGTCTGGTTCGGTGTACCACTTTTTCATGACAGGCATCCACAATCCGCTGGAATGCATGTCAAGTCCGCTTTCAGCATCCAGCAAGAATTTATAAAACATCCATGCTTCTTTAGGATGTTTGGTTTTGGCAGAAATCACTTCCGGTTCGCCAAACAGGATCGTTTTGCTGCTCTTCAGTTTAGGTAACACGCCTACACCAAAATTCACTTTCGATTCTCCAAGATCCAATTGAACCCACTGTCCATCCAGATCCATCGCTACACGCTTACTTTGCAGTGCTACGGCCGGGGAAGGTATATTTTTGGACTGAGTCGGCGACGGTGCCACATGATAAACGTTGATCAGATCAGCCATTTTCTGAACAGCCTCAATCACATCAGGGCTCTCAAGATTAAGCGAGTCCCCTTTGTCTGAAATGACACTTGCGTTATTGGAAGGCACAAGCAAATGCCACATCCATGTATCAAACCGAACTCCATACTGTTTAATGTTACTTGCATCGAAATTGGGACTGAGCGCATTATTTCCCGCTTTATCAATGGTGAGCTTTTGTGCTGTCTCTAAAAACTGCTCCCATGTCCAAGCCTCCTCAGCCTTTACTGGTGGCAAAGCAACACCAGCCTCATCAAACAAATCTTTATTGTAATAGAGGGCGAAAGCTTCCTCAGTTACCTTGACCCCTGCCACTTTGTCCTTATCCCAATAGATGACTGAATTAGGAATGAGACTTTCCTTCGTTAGCTCCTTATCCTCCTTCAAAAATTCATTTAAATTATATAGTTTGCCTTGTTCAGCCCATTGCAGAGCCTGTGCTTTATAAATGGGAAATACATCAGGTGCCTGATTGGCAGCAAACATCGTCGTTAATTTGGTTACGTAGTCTCCGGGGATATGCATATAATTGATTTTGATCCACGGATATTTCTCTGTAAATTTTTTAGCGATTTCCTGCTGAACCTTCTTTTCATTGGTGCTACCCCAACTGGCATAGGTCAGTGTCACTTGCTCGTGACCCTGCAAATCAACTGGTTTGCTGCTGCTCTCATTTGAACTACAGGCTGACATAAGCCCAACGATCAAGCACATGCAGACGATCCATAATTTTCGTTTTAACATGAGTAACGCCCCCAAACCGGTTATTTTTTTATCTTTTCGTTTGTTGCTTCATCACTAAATTCATTTTAGCAAACGCTTACATTTTTAAAAGTCGTACTCTCATTGGATTGGTGTCATTTGATTAGATCTATGAATTTCCCTGATGCGAATCAGGACGAATGTCCCTTTACCTGCTGGCGAGTGGAGCGTAACACCATATTCCATTCCATATAATAGCCGTACTCTTCTGTCTACATTTTTAATGCCCGTTGATCTGATTTCTCCAGCTTGAATTCGGCGTATATGATCTTCTTGAATTCCTAATCCGTTATCCTCCACTTTAAAACACACCAATTGCTTCTCAATCCAGGCTGTGATCCTAATCAGACCTCCTGATTCCATTTCCGCGAAGCCGTGAATAATTGAATTCTCCACAAAAGGCTGCAAGAAAAGTTTGGGAACTTCCATCTGAAGCAAAATGGGATCAATATCATATTCCACCGTGAACTTGTCCTCAAAGCGATTCTGCATAATATAAATGTATTTTTCCAGCCAATTCAGATCGGTTTCCAAGCTCCATGTATCGTTTTTGTTTCGAGTAGTAATTTGCAGCATTTCCGCCAGACTAATGATCAATTGGCCCAGCTCCTGCTGTTGATGTTCTAACGCAATCCAATACATGGTCGTTAAGGTGTTATACAAAAAATGGGGATTCAGCTGTAAATTAAGTGCCATTAACTCCGACTCTTTGGCTCGTAGACGTGACTTGTAATTTTCCTCGATTAAATCTTTAATTTTTTCATTCATTTGATTAAATCGAATCACCAGATCTCCCAATTCATCATAGCCACGTACAGGAATTCGAATATCAAAATGTCCCTTCTCCATTACTTTCATCGCCTGTTTCATATCCGTGATGGGCTTACTGATATAAACAGACAATAAATAAGCAAGAATAACAGCAACGAGCATCATAAAGCCTAAAAAAAACACCGTGTAGGTGCGAATCGTTGACAGATGCCCCAATACATCTTCCATAGGAATGGCTATATAAGATACCCAGCCCGTCGTCTTCATGGCTTCGTAAACCAGTAATATACTTTGACCTTTAACGTTTACCATTTTCATCCCTTGTTCCGAAGTAATGGCATCCTTAAGCCAATCCGCCACGGCCTCCCCCACTTGTTGCTGTCTATCCGAACTCATGACCATCCCGTTTTTATCATGAATCATGCCATAGGATAGATGTGCAAATCCGCTGCGGGTTGCGTAATCTTCAAACCCCCCTTTTAACAAGTCAGGACGAAAATTCAATATAAGTATAGGTTTTTCCTTTCCCTCCGGAAGCGTATGGAAGGTTCCTGCATCATCTAATGCAGTCAAATGGAGCTGCTTTACTACAGCAAATAAAGAACTAAACTCATAAGAGCCTCGTTTTAAATCCTGCTGATGGAATGTATCGGCATACGAATAAGCGGGGATCCATTGGGTAGCCCCCTCTGCTTCCACCGCCGTTGTTGCCAACGGAGAAGAATAGAACGGCTGAACAGGAATATACATCCGATCAGTGCTTCCATATGCATAATTTTGCGTCATAATTTGGGAAGCGTATACTTCCTCCATATTGCCAAAGTATCTGTACAAAATTTTTGTAATGCTGCGATCAGCTCGTAACAGCGATGAAGAATCCGTAGTATCCACGTTCGTAATAGTTTGAAGAAGGTCATGATCGATTGGAATCATATCTACCGTTTTTTGAATAGCTGTCAGCTTGTTATCCAGCAGCTGGTTATTACTACGCAGAACGCTTGTAACGCTATCTGTTACATTTGTAGTAATATTCCGTGCGCTCGTTTCAAAGTAAACGAAACCTAGGATCAAAACGATAAAACCAGACAACAAAAAATAGGACAGCATCAATTTCGTACGAAAGCTACTGTCCAAAAATTTTTGATACATATATTTAACTTGGCGCATCGTATCTTCCTTTCACCTAACAATCAGTTGAATTTCCTACGAAATTCTTCCGGTGTGTGCATTACGTTTTTTTTGAACACTTTAAAAAAGTATTTGATATCTTTATAACCAACCTGTCTGCTAATTTCTGCGACCTTGGCGTCTGTATGCAGCAGTAAGTGCTGAGCCTTTTGCATTCTGAGCTTCACCATATATTCCGTGAACGAGAGCCCAAAATAATTTTTGAACAGAATGCTAAAATAGGACGCATTATAGTGGAAGCGCCGGGCCACGATCTCCAGACTAAGGTCTTCATGTAGATGTGCATCTAGAAATTCCTTGCACTTTTTCATAATGGGATCGCCTTTGGAGCCGCTATGAAGCTCAAGAATCAGCTCTTTTAACCATGTTGCAACACCATCCTCAAGATTCCGAAGACAGGTGGCCTCTTCGACAGCTTTGTTCAAACGTTCCGAGAAACGTGAGTAGACTTCCTCACTCCACCCTATATTTAACCGTTGTAAACTAACCAACAGAAGGTGTACCAATTTTGCTTTAAGCGCTTCAGGTGCAGGATACCCTTGCGTCATTGGTCCAATGAAATTCTGCACCCGATCCAATAGCTGATCGGGCTCTCCACTAGAGATAGCGCTTTCAATAAATTTAAAAAAGGCCATTTGTTCGTGTGCGCTCATTTCTTGTACTGGCTGCTCATCATCTGAAACGACAAGGTTCAAACATCTGATGTGAGGTGTATAAAAACGCATGGAGATCAGATCGACGGCCTTTTCGTGAGATTGGCTTATTTGCATTTCATTAAAATTAAAAGGCTGACCCCAAGCAAACCAGATTGAAATCGCTTGCTGTTGCTCCAACTTTTTCAGCCCAGCTTGAAGTGCACTTTTGGCCTCCTTGCCTTCAGCCCTATCCTTCCAATTTACCACTGCAACCACATGGTCTTCACGGGATTCGAGTGGAAACACGACAGAAGACGCCCAAGGCCGCAATATTTCAACAACCGTATTACGGAGCTGAGAATCCCACATATATATATCCTCCGGGTGGGCTATGGATGCTCCCAACGCGAGAACTTCTCCTACCCCCTGCCATCCAAAGTGACTCTTTAATAGGCTTTTCTCGTTAGGCTGTAATTTGTCTGTCACACATCTGCTAAACAAATGCTCCACAAACGCAGGCATACTCTGCTCGATCTGATTCAACGCTGTTTGATTCCCACTCAGTGCTTCCTGTTCCTCTACAATGATCTTCTCCATATGTTGAATCACTTCAATGAGTTGCTGCGATTGCACCGGTTTCACCAAATAATCATTCGCCCCGTACCTCACCGCCTGCTGTGCATAGCTAAATTCCTGGTAGACTGTCACTAAAATAACTTTAGTCTCATGCTGACCGAATGTCCTCAATTGTTGAAGATATTCAAGTCCATTCATGATCGGCATTTGAATATCTGTAAAAACGATTTGGATCGGTTTGGATAACGAAATGGTCAGAGCATCTTTCCCGTTCTTGGCTTCCCATACCTCGTATTCGGGACGTAGATCCCTGACCATGGCAGCCAGGCCTCGACGCTGTCTAGTTTCATCATCCACAACAAGTACTCCCAGCGAGATCGAATTCACTGACTCCCCTCCTGTCGTTTTCATATACGCATTTTTTTCAGTATAACACTTACAGGTGGGAGCCGATCCTATTTTCTTTTTCGCTTCATACTGCGAATGGTCGTTTTCGTTGCCTGATCCACCCGATATGATTCCGTTATTTTTTGCAGTGCTTTGTTGAAGGTAAAGTCATCCAATGTATTATGACTTAAATACGCCATGGTTACCTCAGGTAGCTTGATATAACAGATCGATACCGCCCATGCTACCGCCATTTGTACATAATAATCCTCGCGATGGGTCTGATCCAGTAAAGTAAACACCCGCTTCATATACTGTTCCTCAATATAAAAATTAAGAAGCATAACCACACCAAACCGAATTTCATATTCTTTCTTGGAGAATAGATAGGGCTGAATAAACTCCCATACTCGTTCTTTATGATGTTTCGTGATTTTCAATCCGGCACAGAAACTGTCACATACGGACCAATTATCAATTTTAGGAACAAACTTGGCGGTATAGCTCAAAACTTCCTCTATATCTGTTTTTACAGAACCAATCACCATACCTTGCAGCATTACTTCTTCGAAGTGTTCACTTTCAGCGGTCTCCAGGTAGAGGCGCCAATCCCCTTTGGCAATATCTTGAGCTAGCTTACGCAGCACTGGTAGACGTACACCCAGCACATTATTAATCGTCGGAAGCAATGCAGCTGTGAATTTCTGAAAATCCGCATCCACGTATGACAGTATCTGTTCTCTAATTGTTTTCTCCATCGTTTCCACTCCCTGATTCTTAACGAAATGAAATACTCCACAAATAAATGGAGGCCACCGAACCATAAGGCGAATAGACTCGGCGGTACTCCTCAAATTGCTGCTTGGTCAATGTATCTAGGTGGTACAGCTTCATCATTCCCCGTCGAATAGCCATATCGCCCCAACTGACGACATCTGGACGCTCCATACAATTAATCAGCATCATTTCAGCCGTCCAAGGTCCTATCCCTTGCAGCGAGGACAATTTCTGGATCACCTGTGCATCGGAAAGCTCATATAATTCCTGTAAATCCAACAGGCCCTGCTCGATCGTTTGGGCTATACTAAGGATACATGTGGCCTTTTTCATGGTGATGCCACAGCTTTGAATATCTAAAGCCGTCTGAACGGCTATATTTTGTGGAGTGATCACGCCTAACTGCTCCTGCATCCTTGTCCATATGGTCTGAACCGCCTTGGCCGATATAAGCTGTCCCACAATCGCATGAACGAGCGCCGCAAACAGGTCGGGAATGATCACACGTTCTACCTTGCCCATTTGCGTCATCGCTGCACCAAGTACGGTGTCTACGTTTTTTAGATAATTGATTTCCTTTTCCCCATAATCAAAGTTTTTGGTCATTACGGTTTGCATTCGTTCTCCCGCTGCCCCCTTATAGGGTTCACTCATGATTCAATGGCATGGACTGCTTTTACATCAAGGTTCGAAACCTTCTTTGCTCACGTAGAGCTGTTCCTTCGGAAAAACATGAAGAAAACGCTCATAAACCGCCTTATAGGCAGCAGGATGATACCATTCTTCCAGCCCCAATGACTCGTACAGCACACCAATTTTCAAGCTACGCGTTCGCCTCCCCCCACTGCCATCCCCCATAAAATAATCATCAATACAGACACGGTTGACCAGAGGCAAAAGCTTGTCTGCGAAATGTTCACTGCTTGGAAGCATCGGAGCAATCGTAGCTTGCGTCGGTACGCCTGCCTCCTTTAAAAGATGCAGCGTTTGGAGACGAGCCTGGATGGGAGGAGCTTCCGGGGTAAAATGTTTGCGTATATCTTCACGATCTGTTTCTATAGTCATACTCACACGTACACGATCCCCCAATCGGAGCAGTAAATCAGTATCCCGCCGTACCAGTGGACTGCGCGTCTGTAAAAAGAGAAAGTCCGGGGGATCCTCCACCATCACCTCCAGCAGAGACCGGGTCACCTCTTCCTTGTACTCGGCGGGCTGATAAGGATCTGTGCTTGACGACATGAAAATCGTGACTTTACCTTTGGATTTGGCTCTACGAAGCTCCTTGCGAAGAATATCTGCAGCCTGATTTTTAATATCAACCCATGTCCCCCACGCTTCCTTCCGAAATGTGGAGACTGGCAATTGGCGTACATAGCAATACGAACAACCAAAGGTACAACCTGTATACGGGTTCAACGAATGTGTATACCCTGACAAGAAGCCGGTCCCTTTATTCAAAAGAGTCTTGGGGGATTTGTAATACTCATTTTTCATACTGAATCGATGCCACACTTTCCTTTTCGAGCTGCAAAAGCTTCACCTTCATGTCCAAACCACCACGATATCCGGTCATAGCTCCATTTTTACCGATGACCCGATGACAAGGGACTGTGACCAAAATCGGATTAGCACCGATGGCAGCCCCCACCGCACGAACAGAGGCTGGCTTTTGAATAGCGTTGGCAATGTCTGAATAGGATAGTGTTTCCCCATACGGAATATCACACAACGCATTCCAAACCGCCATCTGGAACGCAGTCCCATGAAAATCAAAGGGCAATGTAAATTGGGCGCGCTTCCCTTGGAGATATTCAATCAACTCCTTGGCATAGGGCTGTAAAGCAGCATCCTCTTCAACTAAAGGACTGCCGGGAAATCGTCTTCCCGCCCATGAAAACAATTCCTCTACAGGTTGATTGGGCGAACCTACGTAACATAATCCTTCCAATGTAGCTGCAATATATAAATTCCAATTCTCATGTGTCAACAATGACCAATAGATCGTTTTATTCATTTGCTGTGCCATGCTGTGTACCTCCATTTTGTGTTGCTTTCAATTTGAGTTGGCGATATTGCAATGGGGTGTAGCCTGTATTCTTTTTAAATAACGTAATAAAGTAAGGTGCATTGCACAGACCTACGTTCTCTCCCACTTCCGCAACAGATATATCTGAGCAAATGAGCAGCTTCTTCGCTTGTTCCAACCTGGTCTGCTGTATATATTCCATTGGAGTTATATGCATGATCCGTTTGAAGGTACGATGTAAATGATACGGACTTCCATGGCTTATTTCAGCCAAGATGTGCAATGTTAAGCCCTTCATATAGTTAGAATTCACGTATTCTGTAACCAGTGCGATCCATTCATGATCAGGCAATCGTTGTCCTGTCGGTTTACATCTTTTGCATGGACGGAAATGCTCGACCAATGCCTGCTCTGCTGTTTTAAATATACGGATGTTTTCTCTTTTGGGAGGACGGGATTTGCAGGAGGGGCGACAAAATATTCCCGTTGTCTTCACAGCGTACAAAAATACCCCATCATAAGACTTGTCGTTTTCTACAATAGCTCTCCACTTATCGTCAGTTATGGATAAATCGCATGTTCTCATTCAAATCACCTCTCTGATGCAAATGTGGCCTCCCCACATATCCATGGCAGAATTATTCAAAATCCTTCTGTCTAAATTATAGACTAAATAGTGAACATATGTACCCTTCTTGGGATGTAAAGGCAAGATAACGAAAAAAAGATGACTCCCCGCGGAGCCACCTTTGATCTTACTTATCTATCTTATTATTTAGGCTTGAAGCTTGCTCGGTTTGGCGGTGATCGTCAACTCATCTGCAGGAGGCTGATATTCCTTTGACCAATACTCCGCATTTGAAATACCTGCTTTCTCCGGGTCGAACACCGGATCTAGCCCTTGCTTTCGCTGCCGTTCGTAATCCTTAAGCACGCGGAAAGCAGGTTTGGCCAGCAGAATCATGGCGATTAGATTCACCCAGAGCATAATACCGACGCCCATATCCCCCAGTGTCCACGCCAGAGCCGATTCCTTGACCGCCGTTCCGTAGAACGTCGAACCCAGAATAACCAGCTTTAGGACGAACATGGGCCATTTTGCTTTATAATCTGCAACCAAATAGGCCATATTTGTTTCTGCAATGTAATAATAAGAGATAATGGTTGTAAATGCGAAAAAGAACAATGTAATTGCCAGCAGACTGGAGCCGAAGCCCGGAAATACCGACTCAATAGCAGCCTGTGTATACTGGGTCCCCTCTTCAACACCGGGAAGATTGTGCACAATAAAATCGCCACCGGGTCCCTTCACGTTATACATACCTGTGAACAGAACCATAAAAGCCGTAGACGTACAGACCAAAAAGGTATCTACGTACACAGAAAATGCCTGGACCAGCCCCTGCTTCGCCGGATGAGATACTTCCGCAGCGGCTGCCGGATGCGCACCAGAGCCTTGTCCGGCTTCGTTGGAATAAATCCCCCGCTTTACACCCCAAGCAATCGCCGTCCCTGCCATACCGCCGAACACAGAATCCACGCCAAAGGCACTACGAAAGATTAGCGAAAATACATCGGGAAGTGCAGTAATGTTCGTCATCATAATGTAGAAAGAGACGAGGATGTAACCGAGTGCCATAAACGGAATGACAACCTGAGCCACATTGGCAATCCTTTTTACACCACCAAAAATGATAAGCGCCAGCAACACGACTACTAGAATCCCTGAAACCTTCATATCCATGCCAAACGAACTGTGAAAAGCTACAGCAATGGAGTTCGATTGAGTTCCCGGCATCAGTAAACACATCGCGACCAACGCAGCAACCGCAAAAATGACGGCAAACCATTTTAAGCCTGTCCCTTTTTCAATATAAAAGGCTGGACCGCCCCGGTACTGACCATCTCGCTTTACCTTATACACCTGAGCCAGTGTGGATTCTACAAAAGCTGTAGCCGATCCGATAAAGGCCATGACCCACATCCAAAATATCGCCCCAGGTCCACCCATACCAACCGCCAAAGCAATCCCAGCAATATTCCCCGTCCCTACACGCCCCGATAGTGCCATCGTAAAGGCCTGAAAGGAGGATACACCTGCCTCGGAACTTTTCCCTTTAAATACTAGACGGATCATCTCTTTGAAATGCCTGATTTGTAGGAATCGAGTCATGATCGAAAATAATAGCCCCACGCCCAAACAGACATATACCACAGGATTGCTCCAAATGACGCCGTTTACTGCCTCTGCCCACTGCTCTAACATTCCTTGTATTTCCCCCTGATCAATCAATTGATTTTCTAGTCTATGTTTTCAGAAAATTTGCATAATTACAAAAAATTATAGATTAGTTTTTACCCCCATACAAGTTAATTTAATTGACATATTGTCAATTACAAGCGAGCTTACCGGCTACATAAAATAACGACAAAAAAAGCTCTGATGATCCGGGAATATGGATCATCAGAGCCTTGTCCTTAAGACATTTAGGCAATGCTTTCTTTCTCATTCAGAGCGCTAGACAGTTTCAACAGCGGGGCCTGCTCCGTTACCTCTCCTTGAGCGATTGGAAGGACTTCAGTATATTCGGAAGAATTCGTAATAATAACTGGCGTAATCGTAGGATAACCCTCTGCCCTAATTTGCTCAACATCAAACTCAAGCAGTAGGTCCCCAGCTTTCACCTGATCGCCTTCTTTGATATGGGACGTAAAATGTTTACCATCCAGCTTGACCGTATCTACTCCGACGTGAATCAGAACTTCTGCGCCATGATGCGAAACAACTGCAAGCGCATGTTTTTTCTTGAACGCCACGGTGATGGTTCCATCGAACGGGGCCACGACTCTGCCCGTTGTCGGTTGGATGGCGATCCCTTTGCCCATAGCTTCCGAAGCAAATGCAGGATCGGGAACCTCCGACAAAGCGACCACAGTTCCTTCAATTGGGCTGAGTACCTCTTCATTAGAAACAACAACTGTAGAGGTTGATTCTTTAGCCGAATTGTTAGTAGTTTCCTCTTCTTCAACTGGATCTTCAAAACCTAAAATATAAGTCAAGATGGCCGACACCAGGAATGAAACGGTAATCCCTAAAATCAATCCCGGGAATCCTTGTCCACCAGGGCCGTAAAAGATTGGCAAGGTCAGTAATCCAGGTGCGCCGGAGGCAAATGCTTGCGTTCCCGCTTGACCGATAATGGCACCACCAACGGCGCCGCCGATAATACCTGCAATAAACGGACGTTTCAGCGGCAGCGTAACCCCATAAACTGCTGGCTCCGTGATGCCGAATAAAGCGGTAAGTGTAGCGGAACCCGCCAGCGTTTTCAGCTTCTTATTTTTGGTTTTCAGCATAACACCGAACGCAGCGCCGGTTTGAGCAAAGATAGAAGCCGCAGCGGAAGGCTTGATTCCGTCTCTGCCATTAACAGCAATATTATTAATGAATACAGGTACGAGGCCCCAATGGACACCGAAGATAACGAGCAGCTGCCAGCAAGCACCGAGGATTGCCCCAGCTAGCAATGGACTAAAGCTAAATGCAGCAACGAGTGCAGTAGCGATCGCGTTGCCCACATACACCCCGACTGGACCAAACACGATCAGGGTTAGAGGAAGCATAATTACAAGTAGAATCAAAGGTGTAATAAAGTTTTTGACGCTCTCATGGATCACTCGATTGCACCATTTTTCCAGCTTACTCATGACGATGACGGCTAAAATGATCGGAATAACGGTAGATGAATAACTCATCATAACAATAGGAATACCGAAAAAGTCCGTAGGTGTACCTTCCGTTTTTAGCGTAACAATGGTCGGGTAAAGCAACCCTCCGGCAATGGTCAGGGCAACGAAGATATTACCTCCGAATTTCCGTGCCGTTGTAACCGCTAACAAGAGAGGGAGGAAATAAAACAAGCTGTCGGCCGCAGCATACAAAATCATATAGGTAGTGTCTTTCGGTAGCAACCAGCCAAGGTTACTCGCAATCAGCAGCAGACCTTTCAAAATACCGGACCCCGCCATAACTCCGAGCAAAGGTGCAAAAATGCTGGAAATTACGTCGATTACGGCACCAAATCCTTTGTTTCCTTTAGCTGAATGATCTTCTTTTCCAGTTTCATTCAAGATATTGGATACATTGCCGATTGCATTATATACCTCTGGTACTTTGTTGCCGACTACAACCTGGAACTGACCACCGCTCTGCTTCACAGTGATAATTCCGTCGGTTTTTTCCAACTTTCCCTTGTCTGCTTTTGCCTCATCTTTTAGTACAAAACGCAGGCGTGTGGCGCAGTGAACGAGCGATACTACATTTTTTTCGCCACCTACCAGGTGTACAATTTCTTTGGCCAGTTTTTCATAACTCATGATAGACACCTCCATGTTCTAAGGGGCTTTTTACATATTTAGGCACACAAAAAACCTAAGCCTTGAAAAATGGTGGGCACTTTATTCCCGCAATTTTTCATGACTTAGGTTTTGCCTGCATAACCAGTAACAATCCCAGTTAAAACTTATTAAATTCCTGTTAATATCATAATATAATTAATATACCATATTTGTCAACAAAAACTTTTAATCATATATACTTGGTCTTTTTTCGTCGAAAACATTCGACTTATCTATTCACCACCCGTTCAATATGCACGGTCAGATATAGCTTTTCTTCGTTCGTCAATTCGTGGTTGTATTCTTTTTGCACAAAAGCACCGATTTTCTCTGTGCAAGCAGCTGCTTCCTTGTGCTTTTCCTTAATCATGTCATATAAATGATCATAGTTATTTTCGTAGTGATTTCCCTTAAATACACGCTGGGCGAAAAATTTCAGATGCGTAATAAAACGGAAATAGCTCAGAGAGTCCTCGTCGAACTCCACCTTAAAATGATATTTTGCGATATTGATAATTTGCTGGATAAACTTCGTGATACTCATGGTCGTAATGACTTCCTCGTTCATTTCAGCATTCACGATGTGAATCGCAATATAAGCTGCTTCGTCCACAGGCAGTTCAATACCGAGCCTTTGTTTGATTTGCTCCAGCGTTTTCAGACCCATCGCGAATTCTTCTTTATACAGCTGCTTGACTTCCCACAATAACGCGTTTTTGATTTCCAATCCTTCCCGGTATCTTTCAACAGCGAAATTGATATGATCGGTCAGTGAAACATAAATATTTTCGTTCAGCTTTCTGTTCAGATTATGCTTGGCGTCATTAATGACTTCCTCCACAATTACGATCAAATCAAGTGGTACCTCACGCAGCAGCATTTTGAAATTATCGGATGTCTGCTTGTTTTTCAGAGCAAACACCTTCTGAATTCTGGTTTCGTCTACTTTGTCTCCAGGCTTTTTCTTAAAAGCAATCCCCCGACCCATCACCACGAGTTCGGTACCGTCCGTCTGGTAGACGCTGATTACATTGTTGTTAATGACCTTTGCTATGTTCATCTCGATCCCCCGTTCCATATGCCAGCAAGAGCCACACTTGCTCCATCCTCTTTATTGTAAACAGAAAAAAACCGAAGCACGCCAAATAAACAAGACTGTAACATCTTCTTATTTGTGGCTTAGGTTTTGCCTGCTACGCAGTAACAATCCTAAAAATGATGGAATTGCGTCAAGTATAGCCCGAAGAGGAACGATTGTCAACGCTTTCAATAAAGAAACGAAGAACGGAAATCCCCGTGGGCCCGGGACGTCCGATCCTATTTTCTTATGGTACGATTATTCGCCCAGATTTTCGCCGTCGGAATGAATTACATTTTTGTACCAGTGGAAGCTTTTCTTTTTAATACGTTTCAACGAACCGTTGCCTTCGTTATCGCGGTCCACATAAATATAACCGTAGCGTTTTTTCATCTCTCCTGAGGAAGCGCTGACAATGTCAATAGGTCCCCAACTTGTGTAACCGATAATTTCGACTCCGTCTTGAAGAGCCTCACCCATTTCGGCAATATGCCGCTTGAGATAGTCGATCCGGTAATCGTCGTTAACTTCTCCTTCAGGCGAAACCACATCATTGGCACCAAAACCGTTTTCCACTACGAACAGAGGCTTTTGGTAACGGTCATGCAATTGGTTGGCTGTGATGCGGAATCCTTTTGGATCGATCGTCCAGCCCCATTCGGACTTGTCCAGATATGGATTGGCCACAGAGCCAAACACATTACCACTGGTCATGTTCTTGACGATTTCCGGGTCTGTGCTGGTCGTCCGGCTCGAATAATAGCTGAATCCGATATAGTCAACGGTATGATCTTTCAGAATGGCTGCGTCGCCTGATTCCATCTCAATGTTTAATCCATGATCCTTGAAGAAGCGCTTCGCATAACCAGGATATTCGCCGCGTGACTGTACATCAATGAAGAAGTAGGACTCGCGGTCTTTTTCCATGCCCTGATACACATCTTCGGGATTACATGTATACGGGTAGAAGCTGCCGGCAGCAAGCATACAGCCAATCTTGGCATCCGGGATAATCTCGTGACACGCTTTTACAGCCAACGCGCTTGCCACAAGCTGATGATGTGCAGCCTGATACTGAATCTGTTTAACGTTTTCACCTTCTTGAAAAACAAGACCGGCGCCGAGAAACGGCAAATGGAGAAGCATGTTAATCTCGTTGAATGTCATCCAGTATTTCACTTTATCCTTGTAGCGGGTAAATACTGTTTTAGCATAGGTTTCAAACAGGCCTACCAGCTTCCGGCTCCGCCAGCTTCCATATTTCTCGACCAGATCCACCGGCACGTCAAAATGAGCGAGGGTAACGACTGGCTGAATGCCATGTTTATGCAACTCGTCGAACAAATCATCGTAGAATTGCAAACCTGCTTCATTGGGAGTAGCGTCTTCTCCCGTTGGAAAAATACGAGCCCAGGCAATGGAAACACGCAGCGCCTTGAAGCCCATTTCTGCAAATAGCGCAATATCCTCGCGATAGTGATGATAGAAATCAATGGCTTCGTGGGAAGGATAGAATTCGCTTTCAAGTGGAGTCAGCGAAGGAACATTCCCTTTCATTATGTTTCTTCTCTTCTCTCCGGTAGGCAGCAAATCTACCAGACTCAATCCTTTACCGTCTTCCAAATAAGCACCCTCGGCCTGATTGGCAGCAAGAGCACCGCCCCATAGAAAGTCTTTAGGAAAAATATAACTGGACATAAACATTCTCCTTCCAAATGTGTGATAAAAGGGGTTCCGAAGGGTGATAGATAATAAAAAAACCCAAACCAGCCTGTATACACTTACAGTGTAAACAAGCCAATTCAGGTTATGCCCTATCGGTAACATCCCATGAAAAGGTTATACGTATTTGATTGAAACTCTAACAAAGATTTGGGAACCTGTCAAATTCATTTGATATAATAACACGCAATTAACAAACCAACAACATTACTTCAATCTATTGGGTAATCAATAGAAAGACCCAACCCAAGGTGGCGATAGACATGAAGAACGAAGAAATCGGTGATCTACTCAGTTTGCTAATTTAAAATATTTTGTTGCAAGAAATTTAGAAAATCCCTTTGCATAGAGCCAAGAGGAATAATTTTTTTGATTATCTTGAACCTCCAATGCTGTCCTTTACTGTTAAATGACCATATTGCAGAAGAGAGATATATGGAATGATATTTTTGTTCTTGTAAATCAGCTACTTCAAATTCAACTTTTTGTACTACTTTAGTGGAAAATAGATTGAGGAAAAGGATAATAATTTTATCATTATTTAGGAGTAATATAGCCCGACTTGTCCAAGCCGAAAGGCTTTGAGGAGTTGAATAGCAGATAAGCATGTTAGGTTCTCTATGCGATTCAGTTAGCTTATTAATAGTTTTTTTGTTAATGAATATCATAACCAAAAACCTTTCTATTTGGATGTTCAAATAAAATAGTTTTTTAAAGAATATCTTTCAAAATATTTAAAATTCTAATTGTTTCCATTGGTTGTTTATTGATTCGTTTCATAAACTGGCCGACATGAAGCTTAATCTTATAAAACCTAAAAAAACACGTTATTCGCCACATTGGATTTAAGCCACAGCCATAGCCCCTCGACTGGATTCAGATTGGGACTATAGGGCGGAAGAAAGACCCGGTGCAGGCGTAGATGTTCCTTCAGGAGGAGTTGTAACCCAGTGGCATATAGTTATTAAGTTGTCCTCAGGAGAGTGTTTATCTTACAACATCATATAGAAAATATCCTGCCCTTTTTTACTATAAAACAAGAAACCTCCATCAATGTATCCCTGTTCTTACTGGGTTTACTGGTAGATAGTTTGTCTCATTTAGATGTTATAAGTAGTCTCATTTGATTTTATAAACCACATAGACAGGAATTATTTTAGTTTAAAAGTTTCGTTGTCTCATCGTCTCAAATAATAGCACCGTAGAAGCCATAGCTGCGTTCAGTGATTCCGCTTGCCCCTGCATCGGAATGAATACCGACTCATCCACCATGCGCGCGGTAGCAGCAGAAATACCTTGGCCTTCGTTTCCGATCACAAGCCAAGTGGAAGCACGCAAATCTATGGTATAGCATGACAAGCTCGCATCCAGCGAGGTGCTGAGCAAGCGAGCACCTTTACTTTTGGCCTGCGGTAAAAGCTCCTCCAGACTGCCTTCAATCACCGGCAGGTGAAACAACGATCCCATCGTGGAGCGGATCGTTTTGGGATTGTACAGGTCGGCGCAACCATGACCTAATATTACGCCTGCGGCTCCAGCAGCGTCCGCGCTGCGGATGATGGTGCCTACATTGCCGGGGTCCTGCACCCCGTCCAGTACCATCACCAGTGCATCCGGCTGCTCCAGCAATGCCGAGAATGCGCTGCGCTCCTCCTTACGCACGATGGCAAAGACCGACTGCGGCGTCTTCGTATCGGTGCATTTCGCAATGACCGCCGCTGACACGGGAACCCATTCCACCGGCTGGTCGGCTGGATCCAGGCCATTCAGCTCAGCGGGAATGCCCTTGTCCAAATCATAGGCGACGGTTTCGACAGCCGCGTCCGAACGCAGCGCTTCCTGCACCAGATGAATACCCTCGACAATATATTTATGCTGCCGTGTGCGATGCTTTTTCTCCAGCAGTTGCGCCCACTCTTTTACACGCGCATTATTCGGTGAAATGATTTCCATTCGTTTAACCTTCCGTTTCTTTGTCCGTTTCTTAAAAATAAATGATGCATCACTTGTACTTGAGCATCAAGCCTTCATTAGGCTGCAAATGCCAGCTCCAGCTTGGTCAGATCATCCTTGTGGCCCACAATGACCAGTACATCACCCGGCTCCAGACGATCTTCGGCATAAGGTGAAATGTTCATTTCCTGATTTCTGCGAATTGCCATCACATTGCAGCCGAAGCGTGCACGTATGTCTAGCTCCTTCAGGTTTTTGCCAATCATGGAATCGGCGGCTCTCATCTCCAAAATACTGTAGTCCTTAGACAGCTCGATATAATCCAAAATGTTGGGAGATGTCAAATGATGGGCCACCCGTAACCCCATATCCCGTTCAGGATAAACGACTTTATCCGCACCTATTTTTTGCAGCACTTTCCCGTGCAATTCATTTTGTGCCTTGACCACAAGGGCTGGTACGCCCATGTCCTTGAGAATCAATGTCGTCAGAATACTGGCCTGTATATCTTCACCAATCGCAACTACGATTACGTCAAAATTACGGATACCTAGCGCTCGCAGCGCTTCCTCATCCGTCGAGTCGGCAGATACCGCATGCGTCACAATATTCGACATTTCCTGTGTACGCTGCTCGTCCGAGTCAATAGCCAGTACATCAAAACCCATCTCACTCAGCGCACTGGCAACACTGGAACCAAAACGGCCCATGCCAATGACCGCATACTGTTTTTTTGCCATTCCTTCTTTACCTCCCGATCACCATACTGTCCGTCATAGTATAGCATATCATGCTACAAACATAAATTTTGACATAATTATGCCAAATGCTTCTCCATGTATACTGGACAACAGCCCAAGCCATAATACATTCGACCACTACTACAAAATACGGGAGGTACACATGCCCATTACAATGGATTTACGACAAGCAATTGTTCACAAAGTACACGGCAAATCAGAAGCTGATCTTACGGACATGATTATTGGGTCAGTGGACGGACCGGAGGCCGCTTTGCCTGGATTGGGTGTCATTCTTGAAATTGCTTGGAAGCATATGAGTCCAAACCAGCAGCACGATTTCGTCCATTTGGCACATGAACAAATCGATAAAATCAAACCCGTACCCTTAACCTAGCTCTAGCTATTTAACTTTTTGTTCCGATTTAATTGTGCTCATTATTTTCCCCGTATTCGAAAATGAGAATAGTCCACTCGCATTAACATCGAGTGGACTATTCGTTGTATACACTAAATGACTGAGATCAAACGGTTCTGCATACTCAATCTTATGGAGCCATTTCCAAAAACTTAGCTGTCGGGTTTTTCTCCATAGCCGTACGCATGGCATACTCGTTTTCGAACAAGGCAACATAATTGCCCTTCTTATCCTTTACCAGCGTAGAGTTAATACGGAACTTGCTCGGATCAATCTGATCATCCACAATCCAACGTGCAAATTGGAATGGCATACGCTGAAGCTGTACATCAACGCCATATTCACCCTTCATGCGGTACTCAAATACTTCAAATTGCAGTTGGCCGACAACACCCAATAGCGTATCGTCAAAGCTTACCGTACGGAACACCTGAATCATACCTTCCTCGGTCAACTGATCAATACCCTTCAGATACTGTTTGTGCTTCAGGGCATTTTTCACCGTTACCTTGGCAAAAATCTCTGGCGAGAAGGTCGGCAATTCATCAAACACAACCTCGCTACCTTGGCTGAGTGAATCACCAATACGGAAGATACCCGGGTCAAATAATCCTATAATATCGCCAGGAAAAGCCTCCTCGACAATATCACGGTCCTGTGCCAGGAACTGCTGCGGCTGAGACAGCTTAATCTCCTTACCCATCCGTACATGCTTAACACTCATCCCGCGTTGAAACTTACCGGAGACAATACGCAAAAATGCAATACGGTCACGGTGAGCCGGGTTCATGTTCGCTTGGATTTTAAATACATAGCCGGTAAACTTTTCGTTTGTTGGCTCAATTTCCCCAGCTGTACTACGGCGCGGCTCCGGTTTAGGAGCAAGCTGAAGGAAGTTTTCCAAAAATGTTTGTACACCAAAATTATTAATCGCACTGCCGAAGAATACAGGTGTTAATTCTCCGCGCTGTACTTTCTCCATGTCAAAAGGGTCACCCGCGACGTCAAGCAACTCCAAGTCTTGGCATAATTGGTCATGCAAATATTCGCCCGCCATCTCACGAATGATCGGATCATTGTAATCTTCCACTTTCTGTACTTTGATCGTGGAATGGTCATCTCCCTGAAACAGCTCGACCTGATTTTTGACACGGTCATAGACACCGCACAGCTCGCGTCCTGTACCAATCGGCCAATTCATAGGCACCGAACGGATGCCAAGCACCTGCTCCAGCTCTTCCATCAAATCAAAAGGACTGCGTCCCTCACGATCCAGTTTGTTAATGAAGGTGAAAATCGGAATTCCACGCTTCGCACAAACTTGAAACAGCTTAATCGTTTGCGCTTCCACACCTTTCGCTACGTCAATCAGCATGACTGCACTATCTGCTGCTGTTAATGTACGATACGTGTCTTCACTGAAATCCTGGTGACCTGGGGTGTCCAGAATGTTAATACGATGCCCATTATAATCAAATTGCATTACTGAGGATGTTACAGAGATCCCCCGCTGTTTTTCAATCTCCATCCAGTCACTCGTGGCGTGTTTGCTTGCTTTACGTGCTTTAACTGAACCAGCAAGACGAATCGCGCCCCCGAACAGCAGCAGCTTTTCCGTCAGTGTCGTTTTACCCGCATCCGGGTGAGAAATAATCGCAAACGTACGCCGTTTGTCGACTTCCTGTTGAAGTATATCTGTTGTTTTACTCATTTCACATATCCCTTCATGATCAAATCCATTGCATTACTGCTCAAGCTATTCATAAAAAGGCCATGATGCACGCCTGTTTTCATAAGTTCATCGGCTCTATCGGCTACATTGCCGTTAGCTCCAGTATTCGGCGTACTCCGTTACCATATTCATTATAAATACGATCTATTTACATGTTTTAGCCTGCCTTTAACTTATAATCAGTTGCAAACTGAAAACCTGAGACTAAGCTATTATAGCACACTCCGAACGCAAAGCATCCCCTTACGTCCTGAACAGGACATAGGGGGATGCAGGGCAAATCGGGATTACTGAACGCCGCCTACTCGCCAGATGACATTATCTTCATCCTGACCACTAACCGGCCACCACTTGAAGCCATCCTGCTCCAATAGCTTGTGGGCACCTTCCGGTCCCCATGAGCCTGCAGCATAGGTTTCCAGCGTATCGGGGGCCTGCTGCCATGCTTTGGCGATTCGATCGACGAATCCCCATGCTGTGGCAACCTCATCCCAACGCGTGAAGTACGTCGAATCACCCTCAATTGCATCCATCAGCAGCCGTTCATAAGCCTCCGGTGAGTTGATACCCACCATACAGCTTTGGCAAAAATCCATAGCCAGTGGCTCAATATCTGATTCCGAACCAGGTTTCTTGGCATTGATTTTAATGTAAATGCCCTCCATTGGATTGACCCGAATCACGAGCAAGTTCGGTTCCAGCTTATGCTTTTGACCGAGGTACACGTTCGTTGGCATGCTCTTAAATTCCACAACAATCTCCGTTGTTTTTACAGGGAGACGTTTGCCCGTACGAATATAGAACGGTACGCCAGCCCAACGGAAATTATCAACAAACACGCGTGAAGCAAAATAAGTCTCTGTGTTCGATTGTGGATCAACCTTGTCTTCTTGGCGATACCCCGGCAACTGCTGACCGCGATAACTGCCTTCGGTGTATTGACCACGCACCACATTGGTTTTCACATCGTCAGACGTTTCAAAAGGGCGCAGCGAACGCAGCACTTTTACCTTTTCATCACGGATATCCTCAGGCAACAAACGACTAGGTGGCTCCATCGCAATCATCGTTAGCATTTGCAGCATATGGTTCTGTCCCATATCCCGCAAGGCGCCGGAATGATCGTAGTAACCTCCGCGTTCCTCCACCCCTACCGTTTCACTAAGCGTAATTTGCACATTGGCAATATGCTTATTATTCCACAGTGGTTCAAAGAAGGCATTCGCGAAGCGAATCACCTCAATATTTTGTACCATTTCCTTGCCAAGATAGTGATCAATCCGATAAATTTCTTCTTCGGCAAATACTTCTCGTATTTCAACGTTCAATTCTTGTGCAGATTCGAGGTTATAACCGAATGGCTTCTCAATTACTAGGCGATTCCACCCCTTGCCATCCATCATACCGCCATCTTTCAAGCTCTTCGACACGCTTCCGAATAATTCAGGAGCCAAGGCCAAATAAAACAACCGATTTCCCGGTATGTTAAACTTGCTTTCTATAGACTCCGTCTGCTGTCTCAGCTCATGGAACCCTTCGACATTGTTGATATCCAGCGATTTATATTCAAAATGCTCGGCAAATGCCTGCCATTCTTGATCATTTTCTGCTTTGTAGCGACTAAACTCCTGTATGGAAGCGTACAGGTCATTACGGAATTCTTCCTCTGTGCGAGGACGCCTTGCTACACCAATAACAGCAAAATCTTCAGCAAGCTTGCCTTCGCGGTACAAGCTGTAAATAGCAGGAAAAAGCTTGCGACGAGCCAAATCGCCCGTAGCGCCAAAAATAAACAGAACTGCGCCTTGCGTCACAACAGATTCTTTAGCAGGTATGTCAGCCATGAAGTACCTCATTCTTCCCATGTCAAGATTCCGCAATCCACAATCCCCGAAATCCGCATGTAGTATTGTGTATATTTATACAAGATCATACTTGATTTTCGAAAAACATGGTTCTAAAGATTTGATGATATTTTATCATATCCTACATGGATAAGCTATCCGATGAATCATAAATTTACCTTATAAGTCAGTATTCAATCGTGATGAGCGGAAAACCGAGCGTTATACGTGTATCCTGCTGCTCCTTATCTTCATGTACAGCCATCTGCATCTGGACCTGATGCTCACCGCTTTGAATCATTAACGGCAGCTCTGGAGCTTCATAGGATATAGCCACAGTAGTCACATCCGTATATCTTTCTTTGGCCTGCATGGAGATGTTCCCTGCTAAGCTCGCCTCTGTCAGTTTCAACAGTTGATCTTTGGATTCCTTTGTATGCAGCGAACGCTGAAGGGCTGTGTTCCACTGCGCTTGAATCTCCATAGATTTTAATTGCTCAGCACAAAGCTTATGAAGCTGAATCAACCGCTCACGTCCTGCATCATTGCTCTCTAGTTGAACAACTACATACCATTGTCCAGTTTGACGTTCCATCACATTTAAGCGGATTCTTAGATCCTCACTATCACGAACAGACCGATAAACCGTGTGTCCATTTTCTACAAGTTTGTTTACTGTGGGGATATTCAGCTGATCAGCTATCTGTGCCGCCATATCTGCCGGCTCTTCATGGTTAGAAATCCAATCGCCTTGCCACTTCACAACCAGCTTATCCAGCGTACCCGGGGTCTCGTCCGAGATGGTTAACAATGAGCGTAAAGCCATTTCTGCCTCGCGGGAATCATATCGGTTTGTCTGAAGGGTTCCGTAACGCCAGCCAGCCAGTACCAGCACCGTTCCTAATACCAAAATTGCAATAATCCCCTTTTTAATCAGCTCTGCTTTTATCATTATCGTTCCCCCCGCTCCACAACCATCCGATACCCACCCTACGTTCTGGATACTTTCTTTTTCGGCTGGATTGAAATCTATGAATCTATCAATAGCATTCCCGTTGCCAGAGGTTTTATACATACAGCACTACGGCAAAGCCCTTCTAAAATATTCATCTGCCTACTGGGTGTTCGACCATACACCGTAGGCACCGTAAGAATAGACTATGATCACAATGCATCTTACACCAAAAGAGGTGAAATCATGTTTCCGATTTATCCTGTAAATGAAGCCAATGTGGCACCTCATGGTGGACGTCTGGTCTGTGCCGTTATGCGTGATGGTACACGACACATCGGCATCTTAAGTGGGTGTAGCAAAGGCAAGCTGATGTTGAACGGATATCCACCCTCCTTTCCTGGCAGTCTCTACGCCGGGAGCTACAGTAAAAAAGGAAAACAATCCCCAAAAAAGAATTCCTCTAAAAAGAAAAAAAGGAATCCTAAAAACAAAGCTCGTACCTCTGCCAAACTAAATGCCTTAATTAAGCCGCCCAACGCACCTCTGAGTCCATCCTTTCCTTATGACGCAGGCGGATTTGCTGGAAATGGCTATAGTAGTTATGGAAATGGCAGATCAGGCTATCGCGGCGGGTACGGCGGATATGGATACGGGGCAGGGCTTGCACTAGATCTGGCTTTAATCGCCTTTTTATTCCTCCTGATCTAAACACCTTGTTATGGAACACAAAAAAACCGGAGGACTATTGTCGTCTCCGGTTCTTTGTATCCGTTCATTCTATATTCTACTCTGCTAATCCGTTCTTATAGGCATAGATCGCCGCCTGTGTACGGTCTTCTACTCCTAATTTAGCGAGAAGGTTCGTGACATGGAATTTTACCGTCTTAATCCCGATAATCAGCTCATCTGCGATATCCTGGTTAGACTTCCCTTGTGCCAACAGGCGAAGCACCTCCATCTCACGATCAGTCAGCTCCGTATGCGCGGGTGCCTCAGCCTGTGGCTGGCGGAATCGATTCATCATCTTGGAGGCAACCTGTGACTCTAGTACGGACTGTCCGCGTGCAGCTGCACGGATCGCATCCGCTATCTCGGAAGCACGAGACGTTTTGAGCAAATAGCTGAATGCCCCTGCCTCAATGACAGGATACATTTTCTCATCGTCCAAATAACTCGTCAGCACAATCACCTTTGTCTCTGGAAGCAGGCGAGTTACTTGGCGTGTCGTTTCGATGCCATCCATGCCATCCATGACCAGATCCATCAAAATCACATTTGGCTTGTATTCAGAAGCCAACCGTATGCCTTCTTCTCCGCTTCCGGCCTCGCCGACCACTTCAATACCTTCTTCCGTCCCCAGCACCGCCGCAAGACCAATCCGTACCATTTCATGGTCGTCTACCAGCAGTACGCTAATCGGTAATTCCGTCTCCATGATCATCGTTCCTTCCGCTTTCATCATTAATAACTGGCACGGACACCTCAATCCGTGTTCCTTTTCCTGGAGCCGTTATATACTGAATAGCTCCCCCAATTTCACTGACCCGCTCCTGCATTGTGGATAATCCATATGAAGTCTGCTTTTTCTCATCCAGTTCAAAACCAATACCGTTATCCCGAATCGTCAGCCTGATGGAATCCGGGCGTTGCACGATACGAATTTCCATGCGGGTTGCTTTGGCATGGCGCAATGTATTAGACATCGCTTCCTGAACAATGCGAAACAAGTGGTTCTCAATGCCTTTAACCAACTGTACTCCGCTTTCAATCTCAAAATCAATCTCCATCGGTACCTTTGCCTGCAACTCTTGTACCAAATCACGCAAACCCTGCTCAAGCCGTTTCCCTTCCAGATAGACAGGCCGTAGATGAAGTAGTAACGCCCGCATTTCGGATTGTGCCACGGAAGACATTTCTTCAATTAGCGCAACTTGACGCTGCGCTTTATCAAAATCCTTATCCAGCGTCCTCCCCACAGCCGTCGCCGTCATTGAAATAGCAAATAATTGCTGTGATACGGCGTCATGCAACTCTCTGGCCAGCCGCTGTCGCTCCTCCACAATCGCAGTCATCCGTGCTTGTTCTGCAAGCTGAGCATTATCCGTGGATAAGCGTTGTAAAGACGTAACTTGTTCCTGCCATTTACGCCCAATCCGTTCCAGCTGCTCTCCCAACCTGCCAAGCTCATCATGCCCTAGGGGCGGCAACTCACGTGCAGGCGTTCCCTTTTCCCACATCAGCAACGTCTCTCTCAACATTTCCAGTCTGCTTTTAAAGCGGTAGCTTTCATAAAATCCGTACATTGCCCCTGTACCAATCAACACCAGTATAACGGCTCCTGCAACTTTCAATATCATTCCCCAGGTTGGGAACGACTTCACATATCCATATGTATACAGCATATAAAAGACAACTACGCCCACAACAACACACAGGAGGATACCTTCACCCATACTGCGGGTTACCATGTTGGACGTTTTTTTATGATTCATCCCGGCTCCTCCTGATTCAATAAAATCGGACGCGGACATCGCCCGCCAAGTACGAAACGACAAACTTCACTTTATACTCACTCTGCTCAAAATGGGGGGACTTCCAAACCAGTCGATTGAGCATCCCCGCCTCATGATCCCGGTCAAACTGAATCTGTCCGAACAATATGAACATCTCCACCTCTACACCGTAATTATCCGGTAGGGTGATGTCAATGTCACCGAAGATCCCCTGTAAAAATATAACGGGCTCACGTTCCTCTGGGAGAGCCAACGTCAGGTCGGCATCCACGTCCCCAACCACATGCCATATGCTTGTGCTGCGCAAGCTCCAAGGCACTTCATCCCATTTATGATTGGATATAAAATTGTGCTTGAATATGGAGCTTTGACCTTTATGCAGCTTCCTTGAACGTGAATAGAATACAGCTAATGATGCTAGTGTAACTACCACAAACAGGAACAAATGATCCAGTACTAACAATCCAGCACCAATCGCGAGCATCGTGTAGCCCTTTTTGATTTTGGAATTGCGGATCTTATATATTCCGGCCAACATTAGGATCAGTGCAACCACGGAGAGGAACCCAATCCACTGACCGAATAAAATGATAATCCCGATGCCAATCCCTGCCAGTGCCAAGGCTGATTTTCTTCTCTCCATGCTGCACCCCCTTTTTGTTTATACAGGACGGAAAAGCCATAGTGGCGCAACATTCCGCCATATGGCTTTCCTGAACCATACAGATTAGGCACGATCATCGACCAATGTCCATTCCATACAGCATATCATAATGTCTTGTTTCCGAGTAGTCAGTCCTTCTTCATATCGACTGGTTTAGCACCTGTCTGAATTTTGGACTTAAGCTGTTGAAGCTGCTCATCCACTTTAAACTGTTTTTCAGCCTCAGCCGGATTAACATATGCTTCTCCTGGAGCTTGACGGTAAGGAGCACGCAGTACGTCAGCTTCAGCTTCCATTTGCATGATTTTTTCTTCCATACGGTGGAAGCCCAATGAAGCAGACCCACTTTCAATCGTGTGCAAACTATTGATTTGAGACATTTGCTTTTTGGCTTTCGCCATTTGAGCACGGGATACCAACTCATTGCGCTTGTTGCGCATTTTATAGAATTCATCTTTCATGTCGTGAAGCTGCTGTACCAATTCTTTTGCTTGAAGCTCAGCTTGTGTATGCAAGTCGCGGTATTCGTCCTGCTTTTGCACAAAATAAATCTTCTCTCCCAACAGCTTGCGCGCTACTTCTTCCTGACCATTTCGTAATGCGGATTCAGCTTGCTTCTCACGCTCATTGGATACACGTACCGCTTCCTCCAAACGCTGTTTCATACGTCGTTCATTCGCCATTTGCTTGGCAACCGTTACCTCAGCCTCGTGAATTTCCGCCTCCATATCGCGCAGATATTGATTCAACATAATAATCGGATCTTCCACTTTATCCAACACTTCATTCACCGATGCTCTTGTCATATCCTTCATTCTTTTAAAGATCCCCATTATTTACGTTCTCCCTTCTCAAATTGCTCTACTTTTTTGCGTAACTCTGCCAATTCTTTTTTCATTGCCTTTTTCTCGATATCTTCCATCATGGAATCCAGGTCACTGTTCTGATCTGTGTTAAATTTGGATGAGTTGCGGGCATCTTGACCAAAAAACGGGTTCGAATTGCCGTATGCACCGCCCTGATTGTAACCAGTTCCCTGCCCATACTGCGATCTTGTATTGTTACTGCCATAATAGCGCGGATCCTGTTGATTGTAGGGTCCGCTGTCAGGGCCAAATCCTCCATCGAAAGGTGATCTCGGCTCCTTGGAGATAACCAGTGCCGCAATCACATAAATCATAAATGTGGTTCCTGCTGTAATAAAGAAACTGATCACAACCAGAATACGAATCCATGTTGAGTCCATTCCTGTTGCGTCAGAAAGACCGCCACATACACCTGTTATTACTCTATCCCGGCTTGATCTGTAAATTCGGGTCATTATCAAATTACTCCTTCCCGCTGTTGTTCAGCTTGCTTTTCAGTCTCGCCCACTCTTGTTCGAGCAGCGATCCACCGCCTTGGGCATCCTGTGTATGGTCGCCCTCACCCCGACGTAAATCACGCAGACTCATCGTTTCTGCTTCCATATCGGCTACCCGGTCTTCCAAGCGGTTGAACATTCGGGGAACATTCCGTCCACCGTATGTACCAGCCCGTTCGTTCATTTGCTGCTGGAGTCTCAACGTTTGTACACGTGCCGCATAATACTGACGCTTGCTGTGTACCGTTTGATATTCTGTCTTTAATGTATCTAGCTGTTGTTCCAGCTCACGTAGTGATTCACGGCTCTGCTCCCACAGTTCTCTATACTGCTCTTCTTTTTCTGCATATAGCATTTTCTCCTGAAGGGCCAGCTTCGCGATATGTTCTTCATCAGCCTTCAAAGCCAGTAGCGCCTGTTCCTCCCGTTTGGTCTGCATGGACAATGCATGATCCAACTGCTGCTTCATCTGTCTTGTATGCATCGCATACTGTTGATGGAGTTTTTCCGCTTCGGCAATTTCCTGGCGGGTATTATACAAGAACTGGTCAATCAGTTGCACTGGGTCTTGGCTTTGTTCCAAATGCTCATTGAAGGTCGCTACCGTGATATCGCGCATTCTTCGAAAAACACTCATTTGCGTCTGCTCCTTTCACAATTCGTATCCCATAATTCAATACTTCGTTACTGCAATCTTTCTTAATTCTTGCTAAACTGCTAAAATCAGTAACGTCTTCTGCGGTCACTCAGCAGGGAAACACCAAATATGATTAACCCGATTGCCAGTAGCGGTCCCAGAAGCCAGGACAGTTTGCCAAGCAAAATCAGTACCCCAAGTACGAGTACGATCCAGCCGAAGAGCGCATTTCCTTTTTTCACACCGTAGTAGCCTAGCATCACCATAGCTATCGGAATTAAGTAACCAATCAGATGTCCTAAAAAGTGACCGAAAAACGGAGTAAACTTACCGAGCAGCATAATCGAACCCAACACGATCAGTACAATGGCTAACCCATTCCCTTTGTTAACTCTCATCATCTCTCACCGCCTTTCACTGTGTCTTGCTTATGTTCTTATTGTACGCTGAACAAGCGTTTGACAAAACGGACCCCAGACGGTTTTTGAACCTAGACCTAAGTCGGGGATGAGTATAGACCTGCGGCTATCCTCATCTACGCTGTTCTGCTGTACGGGCTATCGAGTGTTGCTCACCCGCTTGCTTGGAACGTAGTGAAAGGACGAGACAAGCCAGTAACGCTATAGCTGCAACCATATAAGGCAGATTAATATGAACATCGAACAGCAATCCCGCAACAAGCGGTCCAATCACATTACCCAAGCTGGTATAGGACGAGTTCATGCCTGCCACAAAGCCTTGCTCATCTCCAGCCTGCCGCGATAGAGAAGTGCTTACTGCCGGACGAAGGATATCCATAGCCAGAAAAATGATGAAGGTCGTCAGCATAATCATCACGTACTGTTCAGCAAATAGGGTTAGAAAAATGAACAGGCCCCCAATAGCCAAACAGAGGTGAATTACTTTTTTCTCTCCAAAACGATTAATGATCCATCCAAATATAGTCGCTTGGACAACTGCTCCCAAAATGGAGCCTGTCGTTATGATGATGGCAATATCCATCGGTGTAAAACCATATTTATGGTCAACAAACAGTCCAAATACTGTTTCAAAGTTCGCTAACCCAAAAGCAACGACAAATACAATGAGTAAACCCATGAAATATGGAGATTGATATGACTTGGCAAATTGCTGCAAAAGATTTTCTTTTTGACGTGGAAGCTCTCTATTATATTGTTGCTTTTCCTTGCTTAAAGACTCAGGCAGTACTAACAGAGACAAGATAGCTGCTATTCCCGCAGCTCCTGCTGCCGCAAAAAAGGGAATGCGTATTCCATATGTGGCAAGCAATCCGCCAATCCCTGGCCCGATTATGAAGCCAGTGTTGATCGCTGCGTTGATCATACCCATTCCCTTGCCTCTTTCCTCAAACGAGGTCACGTCAGCGACATAGGCCATAATAGAAGGAGTAAGCAACGCTGCCCCTGCTCCACCCATGATTCGTGCTATGAACAGGGTAGGAATGGAATTCGCCAGTCCAAAAACAAGCTCTGATAACATGAAGATGAACATCCCGGAAACAATCAACTTTTTACGTCCATAACGATCAGACAACTTTCCTGACAATGGTGATAACAAAAGCTGTGTCAACGCAAAAGCTGCAACCATCAGTCCCATCGAGGAACCATTCATCCCTAGCTCACTTATAAACTTAGGTAACACAGGAACAACTAAGCCAATCCCCATGAATGCCAAAAAAATGTTAAGCATCAATAACAGCATTGCTCCTCGATTTCTTGTGAGTATAGACATATTTCCACCCTTCCTTTTCCGTATCTCTTTATCAACATCAGGTAAACTTCATTATTCTTTTTCAAAAACAATTGAAACTAAAATTGTTTTCTTAGTTTTCATATAAAAAAATGGCCTCTTCAAATATGCAGCATATTGTTGAGGCTATTTTTTTATTTTTCGACCAATCCGAACAACAAAATATCTACAATAGAATAAGTTGCTTCCTCTACCGTCACACTGTTATCCAGAAAGAAACGCTGATCAAGCGTTAAATTTACAGATTCAATAATAAGCTTCATGATCAGAGCCTCATTTTTGTTCACAATAATTCCTTCTCGGATGCCTTCCTGAATTAATGTTCTAATCGGAGACCAGTCATTTAAATCGGCATGTACCCTTTTCCATTGCTCAGGATAATACTTTTTCATCTGGTCCAATATTCTTAAATCGTAAAACTTATAATACAGAGGCATGACCCTAATCGACTGCTTAATCTTGTCTAACAAAGATAACTCATTATTTTCGATAATTTGCTCAGTTTTTCGAATCATATCATCATTTGTACGCTCAATAAGTGTTTCTAAAATAAGCGTCTTAGACGAAAAATTTTCATACAATGTACGCTTACTAATAGCGAGTCTTTTCGCAAGATCATCCATCGTAAATTTCAATCCATTTTCATGAACTTCCTCTACAAAAGCCTCCAAAATTCTTTCCTGCATATTCGTCCTCATTTCTTTCGCGCTCAGTAAACTAGAAAAGTTTTTTCAGTACCATCATCTTACGATAAGATCAAAGCGCTGGTCAAATCCATGTTAACCTTGTTGCCAAAATCATGAATATATAATAAAAAGGATGATAAAATGCCTTTAAGCATTTTATCATCCTTTTGTGTATACCGGCGAGAGGACTCGAACCTCCACGGTTTCCCACTCGATACCGAATACAATCTTGATAATACTTTGTTTGATGAAGTAAAAAAAGTGTTGCTCGTCGATTTCGACCCGCAAGGTAATCTGTCGATGTACTTTGGTATTGAGCAGCGGGATCAACTTCCATAGCTATGGTCTGCGACAGGACTAACTCAGTTGCTCAGTATCAAGGAATTTAGAATACTTGTACAACTTCTTTAATATCATCAATTTCCTCAAGAATTGCGCGCTCAATAGCAACCTTTAACGTAATCGTAGCACTTGGGCAACCATTGCAAGCTCCCAAAAATCTTAGTTTTGCTATACCGTTCTCAACCTCGACCAGTTCAGCATCTCCACCGTCACGCAGTAAGAAAGGACGTAGTTTGAGAAGAACTTCCGATACTTCATCGAATAAAACTCCATTTTCATCCATTATGTCAACTCCTCCCATTGTTTTACCAACCGTCAATTTAGACCTTTTTTCACCCTAGATCGTCTGAGTGATCCTTTGCTTTTTGCCTAAGAGTGACCTCTTGATCCGAAAGTTCCCTTATAAGCGTATGAATAGAGTCTAAAGGTATCATCACACCACAACTTGCGCTCAATCCTGACAGCATATTGAAGCAGAACTGAAGTTTTCGTATCTCTCGGGTAATTTGAGCTAGTTCTGAATCGTCCGAATTATTTTTCTTCATTACTAGCACCTCGCACTTCTTTAAAGAATGATAAAGGTTTGATCTATTAAATTAATGAATCAACCGATGCTTCCTTCCATCTCAAATTGAATCAACCGATTCATTTCAACGGCATATTCCATTGGCAATTCTTTGGTAAACGGTTCAATAAAGCCCATTACAATCATTTGTGTAGCATCTTGTTCTGTAAGCCCGCGGCTCATTAAGTAAAACAATTGTTCCTCGGACACTTTGGATACTGTTGCCTCGTGCTCCAAAGTAATCTGATCGTTTTTAATTTCATTGTACGGAATCGTATCTGATGTTGACATGTTGTCCAATATCAACGTATCGCACTTAATATTGGACTTGGACCCTGCGGAATCGCGGCTGAAGCTGGACAACCCTCGGTAGTTTACTTTTCCGCCCTGCTTGCTGATGGATTTGGATATAATCGTAGATGTTGTCTCGGGAGCAAGGTGGATTACCTTCGCGCCAGCATCTTGATGCTGATCTTTACCGGCTACGGCAATAGACAGGATGGACCCCTTGGCTCCCCGTCCTTTCAATAATACTGCCGGATACTTCATTGTTACCTTGGAGCCGATGTTGCCGTCCACCCATTCCATTGTGGCATTTTCTTCTGCCACAGCCCTTTGGGTTACCAAGTTGTAGATATTAGGAGCCCAATTCTGAATGGTCGTGTAACGGACACGGGAATCTTTCCGGCAAATAATTTCAATAACTCCACTATGCAGAGAACTGGTACTATAAATAGGTGCTGTACATCCTTCAACATAATGGACAAAGCTGCCCTCTTCGGCAATAATTAATGTCCGCTCGAATTGACCCATATTTTCAGAATTAATACGGAAATAACCTTGTATAGGAACCTCGCACTGAACACCCTTCGGAATGTATACAAAGCTACCGCCTGACCAAACCGCACTATTAAGCGCCGCAAATTTATTGTCGGCGGGAGGGATGATCGTCCCAAAATGTTGCTTAAACACTTCGGGGTATTGCTTTAATGCACTATCCGTATCAAGGAAAATAACGCCCTGATCCTCCAGGTCTTTCCGCATGCTGTGATAAACTACTTCCGACTCATATTGAGCGGATACGCCCGCCAGGAATTTTTGCTCCGCTTCAGGGATTCCCAGCTTGTCAAAGGTTGCTTTGATCTCGGAAGGAACCTCCTCCCAGGTCTTTCCCTGTTTTTCAGAAGGGCGAACGTAATACTGGATGTCATCAAGATTTAGCCCGGTCAAATCCGCTCCCCATTCAGGTATCGGCATTTTGTAGAATTGATTCAAAGCTTTCAACCGAAAATTGAGCATCCACTCCGGCTCTTCCTTGATTCGGGAAATTTCCCGGACAATCTCTTCCGTCAGACCTTTTCCAGATTGAAAAATAGACTGGTGCTTGTCGCGAAACCCATATTTATATTCGCCCATATCTGGTGCTTTTTTAGCCATTAGTATCACTCCTTTTTAACCTTTCAAGATTCATTTTGATTTGCTATGATCTGCCGAGCTTGCTTTCCACTAAATCTTTTAGGCGACTGCGAACACCTTCCAGTGGGATCTCCGAAATGACAGGAGCGAGAAATCCGAAAATAACAAGATGTTCGGCTTCACTCCGTGGTATCCCGCGCGACATCAGATAATAGATTTGCTCTGCATTTACTTGCCCCACGGATGCAGCATGACCCGCGGTTACATCATCCTCATCTATCAGCAGGATCGGATTGGCATCGCCGCGAGCTTTAGGACTTAGCATAAGCACGCGTTCTGTTTGCTGACCATCACAATGGGTTGCACCTTTTTCAATCTTTGTAATGCCGTTGATAATGGCCGTAGCTTCTTCAAGCATGACTGCACGCGTAATCATCTGGCTTACCGAGCTTCTGCCAAAATGCTGAGCTTGAGTTGTATAGCTCGATTTTTGATTGCCCGTGCCAATAGCAATCACCTTATTGTCGGAGACCGCCCCGTTGCCTTGTAGCAAAGTCTTGGTATCGCTGGCGGTATAACCATTGTTCATCTCACCGATAATCCATTCCACACCCCCATCAGCAAGAACGACCGCCCGTCGCTGGGTGAAATCTGTTGTAGTTGCAGCAAGCTGATGAACCGAAGCTACTTGCACCTTTGAGCCCGCCCCCGCGAAGACCTCCGTCACACCGTTATGCAATACCTTGACATCATCACCACTCGATACACAATTATCCACATAAGTGATCTTGCTGTTGCTCCCTGCCACAATTAAGACGTGAGGAGCAAAACACACACCGCTTGTATCGTTAAGAAAGATCGCTTGAATAGGTGCTTCAACCTCTACACCGTCTGGGACATATAGAAAAACGCCACCACTCCATAAGGCACTGTGTGCAGCAGATAAACGATGTTCTTCTGGCTTTACTGCCTGAAAGAGATAACGTTGAACCAGCTCCTCATGCTCTTTTGCCGCAGTATGCAGATCCGTTAAAATGACTCCCTGGGCGGCTAAGCTCTCGGACAATTTCGTATACACTACATCCGAGTTGAACTGAACGATTAGTCCGCCTTTCACCGGAGAAGCAACCAAACCTCGAACAACCTCCGGCACTTCCTCCAAACTAGACCACGCATTCTCAGCTTTGTAATCTCCACTTTCGTAGATATCCCATTTTTCAAGATTGATTTTCTCCACTTTAGGCAACTCCAGCGTCCCTGCCAGTTCGAGTGCGTGAACGCGGCGTTCAATCAGCCAACGAGGTTCATCCTTAGCGCTTGACCATGCGCGTAAATCGTCCACATTCATTGAAACTCTAGCTTGTTTATCCACGTGCTGTTCCTCCTCTCCGGCTTTTAAGCTTCCCTTACCGTCTCATCCGTAATCCCAAGTTCCTCCTTCACCCAATCGTATCCTTCAGCCTCCAAACGGTGGGCAAGCTCCGGACCGCCAGATTTAACTATCCGGCCTTGCATCATGACATGCACAAAATCCGGGGTAATATAATTCAACAGTCGTTGATAATGGGTGATGATTAAAAAGCCTCTATCCGGGCTGCGCATCTCATTTACGCCATTGGCCACAATACGCAGTGCATCAATATCAAGCCCTGAGTCCACTTCATCCAGGATCACAAACTTGGGTTCAAGTAGCATCATTTGCAAAATCTCATTCCGCTTTTTTTCACCGCCAGAGAATCCCTCATTCAAATAACGATGCACAAATTCCGGGTTCATCTCCAGCCCCTTCATTTTGCTCTCCATTTCACGGATAAAACGGATTAAGGATATCTCATCGCCTTCTTCACGCCGTGCATTGATGGCACTTCTGAGAAAGTCCGAGTTGGTCACGCCAGCAATTTCACTTGGGTATTGCATAGCGAGGAACAAGCCTGCCTGGGCACGCTCATCCACCTCCATCTCCAGAAGGTCTTCATTGTCCAATGTCACCTTACCGCCAGTAACCTCATATTTGGGATGGCCCATTAAAGCTGAAGCCAATGTACTTTTTCCCGTCCCATTAGGCCCCATAATCGCATGAATCTCTCCGCCATGAATCTCCAGTGTGAGCCCTTTTAAAATTTCTTTCCCTTCAATCTTGGATCTTAATTCCTCAATCTTTAATGTCGTCATTTATCGTAAACTTCCCTTCGGAGTATTCTTCGGCACGCGCCACCAAATCACTCATAAATTTTCCAATAGTCTGCAGCTCAACCTCTGAATAGGATTCAATGAATTGGTAAAACCTTTCTTCTTTTTCTTTGTGCAGTTCTTTATGCAAATGATAAACGTGTCTTCCCTTATCCGTTAAACTAAAGTAAATCTCCTTACGATTGCTGTTCAGTTGACTTCTCATAATGAAACCCATTTCCAGCAGCTTTGCACTAATTTTAGTAATGCTAGCTTTGGACAACCCCATCTTCTCCACAATCCCGGTATGATTTATCGGTTCATAATCACCAATGCAATCAATAACGTGTACACTAGTAATATTGTTGGAGAGCATGTCAATCTGGTACTTTCTGGCCTGTTGCCGAAACGAGTTAAATTCTTGTTCAGTATACAGCTCATTCAGATGTAGCATTTTAATATATTGCTCGTAAAGATGACCTTTAAAATGATTTTGAAACTCCAATTTCCCAATCTCCCCTCTCTTGTAGTAGTTGCAGACCAAGTTCAGTGTCACCATTAGATTGTTTTTTGTTCACCAGTGAACAAAATTATATTAACACAATTGATATTGATAATCAATATCAATTGTGTTAAATGTGACGCAATTTTGGAGGCGCTTTTCATGGGTTTGTTGTCATTGTCATCGGCCTCATGCTGTGTTTTGACTAGGGCACGTCCCGGAAATGGTTTTGCCTACCTCTGATCAATCCTGCTTTGCGGGGGTTGAACAATGGAACCAATTCGGCAGCACCCGGATGGATCTGGTAACCGAAGCCAAATCCAATACCGTTGCCTATGAACGTCATGGTACACCTGCCACAGACCGGGGCCGCTACCGTAAAAAGAGGACAAAGGTGGTGCTTGGCCGAGCTGTTTTAAAGCCGTATCGCCGCGTTTGAGTACGCTATCGTGAGCATGTATGGCAAAGAATAATCCGTCAGTTACCTGTGTCTGGATATGTTATGGGGCCAAAGAGTATACCGAAAACTGTGGTTTTTGCTGGTGAATCCGAACAGGCAATGCTCCATTCTAGCCAGCACCGATCTGACACTGGAGGCGACCTAGATCATCGAACTTTATACCGCCCGGTTCAAAATCAAATGCACCTTCTGGGCGCTAAAGCAATCCATCGGCGGATTCAGCTACCACTTTTGTAGCAAATCTATTCCGAAGCTCAACCGGTATTTGAAAAAGGATCGGGTTCACCCTCTGGAGTTATTGGAAGAGGAGAAAGCGCAACGGGACATCCGCCTAACTGTAAAGATGAGAATGGTAAACGATAACCAAAATGGATCCCTACGGGCTTAAGATAAAAGGAACCAAGAAAAGAGCCGAAATCTTGCTTCAGGAAGCCAGGAAGAATTATCATATGGAAGGACAAGCACTCGCGGTTGAAAACGAAGATATGCTGTAAGAGTAAAAGCGGCTACTCCATCCGGTAATAGCAAAAGGCTGTTCGCAGACTTTATGCTTCAATGGCTAGAGATGATGAAAAACAGTATCGGGCTTATCTCCTATATCTCCTATTCCGACACTGTAAAAGGCCGCGTAGATCCTTTTTCCGAGAGAAAGGGATGTATTGCTTGATGATTTAACTACAGAGGATTTTCAGACCTTGTATACCCATGAAATGAATGTGCAAGGTGTCAGCGCCAATACCGTTATTCATTACCACGCGAACATTTGCAGAGCCCTTCAGTATGCCGTGAAAATAAAGCCGATTGTGGCGAATCTCCCTGACTTAGTTGAAAGCCCAAAAAAGAACAATTACGTCGTGAGCTTCTACAATGCCGAGGAACTGAATCAACTCCTCGCAGTAATCCGAGGCGAAAGAATTGAGCTTTCCGTTATCCTGGCTGCCTTTTATGGGCTAAGCCGAAGCGAGGTCGTAGGATTAAAATGGTCGGCTATTGATTTATTGAATTGGACTATTAATATTAAACATACCGCCACATCGGGCAATTTGAATGGTAGATATATTGAAATTGAAAAGGACCGAACCAAGAATAAAGCCAGTCGCCGTATACTGCCACTGGTGGACACGTTCTATGAGCTTCTGATCCGTATGAAGGAATAACAGGAATCCTATCGCTTATCTTCTGACAATTCTTATTGTCTTGAATACCTGGAGTATATTTATGTAGATGTATTAGGGGTAAGCATGAAAGAAGTTCAGGAATGGTTAGGCCACAGCGATTATGCAACAACGGCAAATATTTATTCGCATTTGGAATACAACTCAAAGGTGTCTTCAGCTCAAGCAATGAGTGGGGTACTAAAGCTCAAATAAAAAAAGCCCACTAGAGATTATCTCTAATGAACTCTTTTAGTTAATACCGGCGAGAGGACTCGAACCTCCACGGTTTCCCACTCGATTTTGAGTCGAGCGCGTCTGCCATTCCGCCACGCCGGCGTATTCAATTATGGAGGCGCCACCCAGATTTGAACTGGGGAATAAAGCTTTTGCAGAGCTTTGCCTTACCACTTGGCTATGGCGCCAGAGTGTAACAAAGCGGACGACGGGAATCGAACCCGCGACCCTCGCCTTGGCAAGGCGATGCTCTACCGCTGAGCCACGTCCGCATAAAGATGGCTGGGGATATAGGATTTGAACCTATGCATGACGGAGTCAAAGTCCGTTGCCTTACCGCTTGGCTAATCCCCAATAAGTAAAGGGCGGCCGATGGGGCTTGAACCCACGAATGCCGGAGTCACAGTCCGGTGCGTTAACCACTTCGCCACGACCGCCGCAAGTAATGAATGATTGATTGGCAGGGGCAGCAGGAATTGAACCCACACCAACGGTTTTGGAGACCGTTGTTCTACCTTTAAACTATGCCCCTATAAAACTGGTGGAGGATGATGGATTCGAACCACCGAACCCGTAAGGGAGCAGATTTACAGTCTGATGCGTTTGGCCACTTCGCTAATCCTCCAAAAATGGTGCCGGCGAGAGGACTTGAACCCCCAACCTACTGATTACAAGTCAGTTGCTCTACCAGTTGAGCTACACCGGCACATAAAATATTCAATTAAAAGTGGCTCGGGACGGAATCGAACCGCCGACACGAGGATTTTCAGTCCTCTGCTCTACCGACTGAGCTACCGAGCCTTATTCTAAGGTTCATCATTAAACGTTGTATTACTAATGGCGGAACTGACGGGATTCGAACCCGCGATCTCCTGCGTGACAGGCAGGCATGTTAGGCCTCTACACCACAGTTCCATAATAAATTTTAAATTGGTTGCGGGGGCAGGATTTGAACCTGCGACCTTCGGGTTATGAGCCCGACGAGCTACCGAACTGCTCCACCCCGCGACAGTAATAAATATTTATTTTTCAAATGGTGGAGGCTGAGGGGCTCGAACCCCCGACCCTCTGCTTGTAAGGCAGATGCTCTCCCAGCTGAGCTAAGCCTCCACAATTAAGCACTTCTCATATTATACCATAATGAACTTTTTATTGCAAGTTCTTTTATGATATTTTTATGACCCGTAGGGGATTCGAACCCCTGTTACCTCCGTGAAAGGGAGGTGTCTTAACCCCTTGACCAACGGGCCATGCTACAAATGAATTATGGCGGAGAGAGAGGGATTCGAACCCTCGAGACGCTTTTGGCGCCTACACGATTTCCAATCGTGCTCCTTCGGCCAACTCGGACACCTCTCCATATGGCTCCCCGAACAGGACTCGAACCTGTGACAACTCGATTAACAGTCGAGTGCTCTACCAACTGAGCTATCAGGGAATATTAAACATTTATATCAAGGTTACACCCTGAAAACTGGATCCGAAACTCATTTGCGTTTTATCTTAGGATAAGCCCT
>NZ_POVS01000019.1:0-265686 GCF_002894905.1 Paenibacillus sp. F4 | reverse complement strand
CGAGGGCTTATCCTAAGATAAAACGCAAATGAGTTTCGGATCCAGTTTTCAGGGTGTAAGTTTTGTCTCATATAAGCTCAAGTGGCTTATATGAGACAAGCAAACACACAGCATTTGGCGATGCTGATTCCTGAAAAAGAATTTACGATGTAAATTCATGTTTGGTGGCGATAGCGGAGGGGTTCCACACGTACCCATCCCGAACACGACCGTTAAGCCCTCCAGCGCCGATGGTACTTGGACCGCAGGGTCCTGGGAGAGTAGGACGTCGCCAAGCAACAAAAGAGACCATGATCTTCAAAAGATCATGGTCTCTTTTTTGCGTTATAAGGCACTGGGATTTTATTTAAAGTGAGTTAGTTATAAGTTCAAGCGGATAAGTGGATATTAACTAGTAAATAAGAAGACCGTTTTAAAATAATTTAGTACCAGGTATTAGTATCTGGTGTTATAATGTGAATAAGGATTACAAAGGAGAGTGATCAGATTGTTGAATTCAAAAGCTAAGCTTACGGCCTTTGGCACTTATGTACCGGAACGGATTTTGACGAACGCTGACTTGGAGAAGCTTGTGGACACGAGTAACGAGTGGATTGTACAGAGAACGGGTATGCATGAAAGACGCATTGCGGCTGAAGATCAATATGTATCTGATTTATGTATACAAGCTATTACACGTATGATTAACCTGTATGACGTAAATATAAACGATGTTGAGATGATCATTGTAGCGACGAGTACACCTGATTACTACTTTCCAAGCACGGCTTCACGTATTCAGGCTCATTTTGATATTCCAAACACAGGGTCAATAGATGTTAGTGCAGCATGTGCAGGTTTTTCCTATGGACTTCATTTGGCAAATGGCCTTATTACGAGTGGTCTGCATCGTAAGGTGCTAGTAGTGGGAGCCGAAACGTTGTCCAAAATTACAGATTATACAGATCGGACGACGTGTATACTTTTTGGAGATGGTGCAGGAGTTGCACTTGTTGAATATGACGAGGGTGAAGGATCATTTTTAACTTCAGATATAGGTACTTATGGGCAAGGGGGAGCACATCTTTACCGTGTGGGATTATCTGATCATTTGGATGGAGAGAAGCTGCAAGACCATGGATTTATTGCTCAAAATGGACGTGAGGTTTATAAATGGGCTGTTCGCTCTGTTCCAACGGGAATCGAACGATTATTGGATAAGGCAAATATGAAGAAGGAGGATCTTGACTGGTTTGTACCTCATAGCGCTAATTTGAGAATGATCGAGTCCATATGTGAAAGAAGTACAGTACCTTTGGAAAAAACGCTGACAAGCGTAGAATTGTATGGTAATACATCGGCGGCATCCATCCCGTTGGCTTTGCAGTGTGGTTTGGATGATGGACGTTTACGGTATGGACAACATGTGTTGTTATATGGATTTGGGGGAGGCCTCACCTATGCGGGTCTGCTATTAAAATGGAGTGTGCCTGATTTGTAAGTTATCCTAACCCATGTAGAAGCAATAGCACTAGTATGTACGATCATGTTAATAAGAACCGTTGGCATTAGAATTTATCGTAAGTTGGCAGGATGGTATAATTAACACTATGAGAGAAAGGAGCGTAACATGAAGGTATTGGTATTGGCAGAAAAACCGTCCGTGGCCAGAGAGATTGCACGTGTGATGGGTAGCCGCGAGAAGCATAAAAGTTATATAGAAGGACCCCAGTACGTGGTGACGTGGGCACTGGGACATTTGGTCGGCTTAGCAGAGCCGGAGGATTACGATTCTAAGTATGCGACCTGGAATTTGGAGGACCTGCCTATTCTTCCGAAGAGTTCGAAGTTAAAGGTGCTGCGCGAAAGTAATCACCAGTTCAAAGCTGTGCAGCAGCTCATGAAGCGGCAGGACATTGGAGAGCTTATCGTGGCAACAGATGCTGCTCGTGAAGGTGAATTGTTGGCACGCTGGATCATCCAAATGGCAAACTGGAAAAAGCCCTTCCGGCGCTTATGGATCTCCTCGCAGACGGACAAGGCGATTAAGGCAGGTTTCGCAAAGCTATTGCCTGGTCAGCAGTTTGATCGTTTATATGAATCGGCTCGCTGCAGAGCTGAAGCAGACTGGATGATTGGTCTCAATGTAACTCGCGCGTTGACTTGTCGTTATAACGCCCAACTTTCGGCTGGAAGAGTGCAGACACCAACGCTGGGGATGATTATGGAGCGTGAGAAGGAAATTACCGAATTCCGTTCTCAGGAATATGATACTCTGACGGCGGATTTTGGCGATTTTCAGGCAACTTGGCGGGCAGAAAGCGGGGATTCACGCATGTTTGACCGCACTCAAGCAGAGGCTTTGCGCCGCAGACTTGAGGGGGCCAAAGGCACAGTTGCCAGTGTTAAAAAGAGCGAAAAGAACGAGCCTCACCCGCTGGCGTATGATTTAACGGAGCTGCAAAGAGATGCTAACCAGCGCTATGGCTTTTCGGCTAAACAGACATCTAATCTGCTTCAGCGTCTGTATGAGCAGCATAAGCTGGTGACCTATCCACGTACAGATAGCCGTTATCTGACATCCGATATGGTGGATACACTTAAGGAAAGGCTCAGTAGTGTAGCAGTAGGTCCGTATGCTTCCTTGGCACGTCCGCTATTGCGTAACAACCTACCAATCACAAAGCGAATTGTGGATGACAGTAAAGTCACGGATCATCATGCGATTATTCCTACTGAGCAGACATTATTGCTTAATCAGTTGAGCCCTGAGGAACGTAAGCTGTATGATCTGATTGCACGACGTTTTATCAGTCTATTCTATCCACCTGCACGTTATGATGCTGTAGCCGTATCAGTAACGGTGGAGCAGGAGACGTTTCAGGTAAAAGGTACAACGGTAAAAGATAGCGGATGGCGTGCTGTATATGACGCGAACCATTATGATATGGATGATGAAGAAGCAGAGGATCGGGAAAACAATGGACGAGGCGTTATTTTACCTGAGCTGCAAAAAGGAGATTCTGTCCGGTTACAGCGTTGTCTTGTACGAGCTGGGCGAACGATGCCGCCGAAGCGGTATACAGAAGCTGCCCTGCTCGCTCAGATGGAAAAACATGGACTGGGTACTCCTGCTACCCGTGCCGATCTGATTGAGAAGCTTGTCAGCTCGGATACGATTGAGCGTCAGGGGAACGTGATGCATCCAACCGGGAAAGGTAAGCAACTGATTGAACTGGCGGCTCCACAGCTTCGAACGCCCGAATTGACGGCACGTTGGGAAGCGGAGCTGGAACGGATTGCTCGTGGTCAAGGACAACCGGAACCATTTTTGAATTCTATTCGTGCTATGGCAAAAGAGCTAGTTTCCACTGTGAAAAATAGCAGTGCGGAGTACAAGCCCCATAATGTGACGAATAGTCATTGCCCAGATTGTGGTACAAAGCTATTGGAGAAGAAGGGCAAGAAAGGCAAGTTCCTTGTATGTCCAAGTGCGGATTGCGGTTACCGTCGTTCAGGGGAAAAACGTTTGTCCAATCGACGTTGCCCGCAGTGTCATAAGAAAATGGAAATGAAAGAGGGCAAAGCAGGATTGTATGTAAGATGCCTGCCCTGTGGCATTACCGAGACGTTGGATAAGGACAAGCAACGGGTAAACAAACGGGAACAGCAAAAGCTAGTAAGACAATTTGAAAAGCAGGAATCTTTTGGCTCCAGTTTGGGTGATTTGCTAAAAGCAGCGATGGAACAAAAGCAGGGCAAATAACGGATGACCAAAAGTGCTGCAGTCAACATAATCAGCAGGTATACGTCGGTATAAAAACGATCACTCCTTGGCATGGTAAGCCGAGGAGGTGAGTGTTTATGCCCAAGCATAAGTCGCTTAAAATCAATAATCAGCAAAATAAATCAAGTATTCTGGAGGAAGAAATCGCTCCTCATCCAGAGAAGCAAGCGAAATATCCTCCAAGCTTGAATGGGATTCCCAAACAGCAGTCTTGATGCTATAGGGGAAGAACAACGAATGACTGTATAAGACCAAGACGATTGGATATCAGATGAAGTAGTTATTAATGGCTAGACTTGTCTTGCAAAAAAGAAGCAGCAGTTACGGTGGTCAACCGTAATCGCTGCTTCTTTTTCATAATAGAATGTTGATTTATTTGATTTGGGATAACTACTTTTAGTATTCATTAAAAAAGGATTGAATTTGGTTAACATCGTGTGTTTGGGTCAAAGCAAGCATGAGCAAAATCCGTGCTTTTTGTGGATTAAGCGAATCGGTCGATACAAAGTTTGAAGCTGCGTCTTTTGTTGACGGGGAGACAACTCCACTTCCCACGCGGCTGGAGCGGGCAATGATCACTCCTTTTTTCCCTGCGGCCTCTGCGCCTTCTGAGGAGGTCTTGGACAAGGAACCATTACCGGAACCAGCTACGACAATACCCTTGGCACCAGCTGCTACGGCTGCATCATACAGATAGCGACCATTGTTTTGATATTCGTATAAAATATCTACTTGCGGTAGTTGAGTCAGGTTAGAGATGTCGAATACAGAAGAAGTCGTATGCTTGTGTGTGGATTTGTTGTAGTAGTACACTTGATCGCCCACAACAGCTCCAAGGTATCCCTGCTCCACAGACTTGAACGTATCGACTGCTGTTGTGTTCGTTTTGGTGATGTATCTTGCTGCACCGATACGGTCGTTCAACAGGACGAGTACACCCTGACCTTTAGAGGCCGAAGCCCCGGCGACTTTCACTGCATTATAAAGGTTGAAGGGACCATCAGCACTGATGGCAGTAGCTGGACGCATAGAGCCAACGACAACTACTGGCTTATCGCTTTTGATAACAAGATTGAGGAAATAAGCTGTTTCTTCTAATGTATCTGTACCATGTGTAATGACAATGCCATCTACATCGTCTCTGGCAAGCAGTTCATTGGTACGTTTGGCAAGTTTTAAGAGGATTTCATTATTAACGTCGGGACTACCTACATTAACAACTTGCTCACCACTGACATTTGCAATACTTTTCATCTCAGGAACGGCATTGATCAGAGTTTCCACACCTAACGCGCCTGCTTTGTAGCCGGTTGTATCCGTATTGACGGAAGACGATCCTGCGATGGTCCCTCCTGTGGCAAGTATTTTAATATTAGGTAAATGATTGGTTTGAGGATTTTCGGATTTGTCCGACGTAGTAGTGGTAGAAGCAGGTGCAGTTGTGCTGGTTGTAGCTGCTGCCGCAGCCGCAGCGTTGGCGGTAAATCCACCACTCCATAAGGTACTACCGAGAATAAAGCTAGCCAACAGGGGAATCATCGTCATTTTTTTCATGTTAGTCATATAAAGCTCCTCTCCAATCTTAAACCTCAAATATTAATGATAGATTAACTGACAAATATTTTGTCGAATTACGTTAATATCACGAATTATAGGGTGTAAAATTGTTTTTAGTCAACACTTATGTTAGGAAATATGACTTTATAACTTATTTATTATAAATGTAATCGATTTCAAAAAAATATTTGCAAAACAAAACAACAAGCAGATATCTCATAAGGAGTCTGCTTGCTGTTATTGTGGAAGCTAAACAACAGAGTTTACCCTGTAATCAATTCACATAAAAGGCTGCAAGGTTAAGTTGATACTTTACGTTAATAACGCGGCTATACAGCTTAATGCAGATTCCTTGATCAAGGATTTTTGGAATGCTGTTTTGTCGGCAAGCTGGCGCTGGGAGTTCCTTTTCCCCGTTTACGGTTGCGTTCTGCCTTTTTTGCATTTTCTCGCAGCTTTTCAACGTATTCATGGGTGCTTTCCATCGCAGTCCCTCCTTTAAACAAAATAGATGCACTCAGGGATTGCCTTCATGCCACCTTACTATTTCCGCAAAAGTGCTATCCAAGTCAGAGTAGGCGTTGTTTCTGTAAAAGGGGTGGGGTTATAATGAGGGAGAGAGCGCTATATAAGGCCTAATGCCTGAACTTGATACGGTGTGCAAAAGGAGGAGAGACATTGCAGACAGGCTTGTTGGTGTGGCTGCTGTTTATCAATGCAGTAGGCTATCTGGTAATGTCGGAAGATAAAAAGAGAGCACGTAAACACCGTGATCGTGTACCTGAACGGACATTGTTCTTGCTGGCCCTGATCGGGGGAGCGTTGGGTGTGCTCATTGCGATGTATCGCAAACGCCATAAAACACGGCATATGAGCTTCAGACTAGGTATTCCTGCGTTGCTATTCATGAACGCATTGCTGTATGGGTATTTTTTACGGTAAAGGGGAGGAGTTTAGGTTCTCATAGGGAAGTTTAATGATGAGTGAGAAGACTATTCCAGCCATCCGGTGACATGGAATGAACAACCACAGGAATACATATTTCAGGCTTTGAATCAATAAACTGAATGAGGAAGAGGTGCATATTATGATATTTTCAAAAGTATTGCTTGCTTATGACGGTTCGGATGCATCCAACAAGGCTTTGTTAAAGGCGGCTGAATTGGTCAAGGCATCACCGTCCTCGAAGCTTGAGGTGGTAACGGCATTCGATTTTCCTCGGATCTTTATGGGCGAAGGTTTGGCTCCAATTCCGGCTTCAATAAATAAAGAATATTACGATTTGGCCGAACAAACTACGGATGAAGTTAAAAAACGACTTGCAGAGCAGGGTGTAGATGCCAAGGTGGAACTGATTCAAGGTTCTCCAGCCGAAGTCATTTTGGATTATGCCAATGAGAATGGCTTCGATGCGATTGTGATCGGCAGCCGAGGTTTAGGTGGTATCCGTGAATTTGTATTGGGTAGCGTAAGTCACAATGTGGTGCAGCATGCGCGTATTCCTGTGCTGGTCGTAAAATAACTGAATAAAAAAGTAAAAGTCGGTTTACTGCCTGTATAGGGAGTGCCGACTTTTATTTTTTTCAGTGGGATGCGTTGCGCTCGCTGTTATCAGGGGAGGGGAGCGATAGCTAAATATAATACAATAGTCCTGACCTGTGGGTATATAAGGGTACTGATTTCACTAAACACGAACATTCCATTGTATGATTATTCTAATGTTCGTTTTCAAGTTGACATAAGGTGTAGGGAATTGTTAAACTAGGAAGTGTATTGTCGATAAAAAATGAATTTAAGGTGCAATTTAATAAGGTACACATGTTTGAGCCGAAACAAACCACGATCATACTTGTAAAGAATATCGATTGGGATGGAATAGGCACAATGCTAACTCGTATAATGCCGGGGATATGGCCCGGAAGTTTCTACCTGGAAACCTTAAATTTCCGGACTACGGGAGACATACGGCTGAAGCCGCATTGGATGCGGTGGAAGAGGCTTGCTTTTGGCATGCCTTTAAGAGGCTCTGTCGTTTGTTTTTTCGTAGTCCGGTGTCTTGAAAATAACGTTATTTTCGAGTGCCGGATTTTTGGCGCTTATTGATAAACAGGGAGTGAAGGACATGTCAGTGCAGGTCGCTGTCATTATGGGCAGCACATCAGACTGGGACACCATGCAGCATGCATGTGCTGTGCTGGACGAGCTTGAAATCGGATATGAGAAAAAAGTAGTTTCAGCCCATCGTACACCGGATTTAATGTTTCGTTTTGCAGAAGAGGCCGCCGGGCGTGGACTAAAGGTCATTATTGCTGGAGCGGGTGGGGCTGCGCATCTGCCAGGAATGGTGGCTGCGAAGACAACATTGCCGGTCATTGGTGTGCCTGTTCAGTCGAAGGCTCTGAACGGTCTGGACTCCCTGCTCTCCATTGTGCAGATGCCGGGTGGTATTCCGGTTGCCACTGTGGCAATTGGGAAGGCGGGCGCTACAAATGCAGGGCTACTGGCAGCACAAATATTAGGCGCTTTTGACGAAAAGATAAGCCAACGGGTTTTGGCGAGACGCGACCGTATTCATGATGAGGTGCTGGAAGGCAGTGACTCGCTATGAATGGGGCATGTGAATCCGCAGGCCGTATCCGACCTCCTGGTACAACGATTGGACTTCTAGGAGGCGGACAATTAGGAAGAATGCTTGTACTGGCCGGAACCAATCTAGGATATCGCTTTGTGACACTGGACCCTGTACCGGATAGCCCCTGTGGGCAGGTATCTGAACAGATCCGCGCTGCCTATGATGATGAGCATGCAGCCAGAGAACTGGCTGAGCGGTGCGATGTGATCACGTATGAGTTTGAAAATGTGGATGCAGGTGTGGCTGCACTTTTGGAACAGGAATCCAGTGTGCCACAAGGCAGCAGTCTTTTGTACACAACACAGCACCGTCTGAGAGAAAAGCGTTCTATTGAAGCTGCTGGTGTCCCTGTCGCTCCGTATCGTGAAATCAGTAGTCTTGCTGATATGGTTCAAGCGGTAGCTGAACTGGGTGTACCGTGTGTGCTCAAGACAGCAGTCGGTGGTTATGATGGCAAGGGACAAGTGGTCATTCGCCAACCGGAGCAAGCCACGGCTGCTTACGAACAACTGGCAGGAGGCGGTGCGGAACTGGTATTGGAACAGTTCATTCGTTTTCGCTGCGAAATCTCGGTGATTGTAGCTCGCAGCACGAACGGTGAAGCCAAAGCCTTTCCACCTGCGGAAAACATTCACGTGAACAATATTTTGCACACGTCGATTGTGCCTGCGCGTGTGCCAGAACCAGTCCAGGAGGAAGCACGCAAGTTGGCGCTGGCTGTGGCAGAGTCGCTGGGTGCGGTGGGACTGCTCGCTGTGGAGATGTTTGTCACCGAAGACGGACAATTGTACGTTAATGAGTTAGCACCACGACCGCATAACTCCGGTCATTACACGATGGAGGGATGCGCGACGTCGCAATTCGAGCAGCACATACGTGCGATTTGCGGTTTACCCTTGGGCAGCACGAAGCTGCTGACTTCCGTCGTGATGGTTAATGTGCTAGGTGAGCATTTGGAGGACGTGGTTCGGCGGTTTGCGCAATCGGATGTTGAAGCTGAAAGATTGGATGTTGTACCCAAGCTGCATTTGTATGGAAAAAGTGAAGCCAAGCCAGGCCGAAAGATGGGACATATTAATCTATTGTGCCAGGATGCGGAACAAGCGCTGGAATGGATTGAAAAAACCAATATTTGGGGGAATAAATAGTCATGATCGAACGCTATAGCAGACCGGAAATGAGAGCGATTTGGACGGAAGAAAATAAATTTAAAGCGTGGCTGGAAGTAGAACTGTGTGCCTGTGAAGCTTGGGCGGAATTAGGGGTTATTCCAAAAGAGGATACCGTGGCTCTACGTAAGAATGCAAGTTTTGATATTGAACGGATCTATGAAATTGAGCAGGAGACAAGACATGATGTCATTGCTTTTACCCGCACGGTGTCCGAAAGTCTTGGAGACGAGCGCAAATGGGTACATTATGGTTTGACCTCCACAGACGTAGTTGATACGGCACTGGGCTACCTGTTAAAACAGGCGAATGAAATCCTGGAACGTGATATTTTGAATTTTATTGAAATTTTGAAGGAAAAGGCATTGGCTTACAAGCATACACCGATGATGGGACGTACACATGGAGTGCATGCCGAGCCGACCACATTCGGACTGAAGATGGGATTGTGGTACGAGGAAATGAAGCGCAATCTGGAACGCTTTCGTTTTGCGGCTGATCAAGTCCAATACGGTAAAATGTCCGGTGCAGTTGGGACATATGCCAACATTGACCCGGCTGTAGAAGAATTTGTATGCCGCAAGCTGGGCACCAAGCCTGCACCAATTTCTACACAGACGCTTCAGCGCGACCGTCATGCCGAATACATGGCAACATTAGCGTTGATCGCCACATCGTTGGACAAATTTGCTACAGAAGTCCGTGCTCTGCAAAAGAGTGAATTCCGTGAGGTGGAGGAAGCCTTTGCTAAGGGTCAAAAAGGATCTTCCGCGATGCCGCATAAACGCAATCCGATCGGAAGTGAAAACATCTCCGGTCTGGCACGCGTGATTCGTGGGCATATGGTATCGGCGTATGAGAACGTAACTCTGTGGCATGAACGCGATATCTCACATTCTTCTGTAGAACGTATTATCCTGCCGGATGCAACAATGCTGTTGAACTACATGCTGAACCGTTTTGGCAATATCGTAAAAAATCTGACGGTCTTCCCTGAAAATATGAAGCGTAATATGGCCCGTACGTACGGTGTACCGTTCTCCGGTCGTATTATGACGAAGCTGATCGACAAAGGCTTTAGTCGTGAAAAAGCTTACGATACTGTGCAGCCGCGTGCTATGCAGGCGTGGGAAGAGCAACGCCAATTCCGCGAAATCGTCGAGGCGACCCCGGAAATTACTGCCGTGCTCAGCGCAGACGAAATCGAGGATGCGTTCAACCCAGCCTGGCATCTGAAGAACGTGGATACGATCTTCAAAAAGCTGGGATTAGGGGAGTAGGAGGGAAGGTTGGCGCTTGGTGAGGCCGCTGCGCGAACGGATCATTCTTCCGATTGCTGTTGCCCCTGGATTCCTGTGATTGTATAAGACCAGATATTGGCTGGAATCCAGAGGCAAAGGCAAGCGCTGACGCTTCTCCAGAACGATTCCGTCCGCTCCGCTGCACCCAGCACCAGCCTTCGTGTGGAAGCAGAACTAGGGGAGGGTGCGGCACATAAGATGCCGCACCAACCCCAAGGGCGATGGAAAAGCGTGTTCCACTGCTTTTCTATCGCAGGCCACGTGCTCGTGAGGGCTGCCGAATTTGCGTAGCAAACAGCCCGCGGCCCTCACGAGAACGCGCAGGCTCAAGAAGCGAAGCCTTGAGCCACCGTATCCGTGCGCAGCGTAGCACATGCGCACAACAGGCGAAGCCAGAATGCTCGCTGATACGAGGCGAACGCTCGTAAAAACGTCGATCTGCATCGACGTAAAAGCGTTGCTGGATGAGGGCTTGTACCAACAAGCCTTCATCCAGCGGAACGCGCTCACTCCACCGTAGTTACAAAATAGACCACCCCAACCCGCTCACCAGCCGACCCTTGCGGGAGTCCCGAGGGCAGCAGCCCTGGGGGTCCTCCCCGAGGGGAGGATTTAGGAGGGGTAATACTCTTTTGAAAGAGGTGTAATGAAATGTCATTGTCTACTGCCGAAGGTCTGATCCATGCGCCGCTCTTGTACAAAGGCAAGGTGCGTGAACTGTATGATCTCGGAGAGCATTTTCTGATTGTCGTGACGGACCGAATTTCGGCTTTTGATTATGTGTTAGAGCCACCCGTGCCCGAAAAGGGGAATGTGTTGAATAAGCTCAGCGCTTTCTGGTTTGAGCAGACGAAAGACTTGTTGGAAAACCATGTCGTGCACACTGATGTAAACAAGCTCGGGCATGTCATCGACGAACAGAATAAAGAGTTGCTGAAGGACCGGATCATGGTCACGCTGAAGGCTGAACGCATCGACATTGAGTGTGTGGTGCGCGGATATATTACCGGAGGCGGCTGGCGTCAGTATGAGCAGAACGGTGAGGTGAATGGCATTCCATTGCCAGAGGGGCTGCGTAAAAATGAGCGCTTTCCCAAACCTTTATTTACACCGGCTGCGAAAAACGACGTCGGACACGACGAGGACATTTCTCTCCATCAGATGAAAGAGCTGGTCGGGGGTGAATTGACAGATGAGCTTGAGGAAAAGAGCTTGGCGTTGTACGAATTTGCACGTGCTTTCTGCGAGAAGCGGGGGATTATTTTAGCCGATTGCAAGTTTGAGTTTGGTCTTGTTAACGGAAAGGTTATTTTAATTGACGAAATTTTCACTCCGGACTCATCCCGTTTCTGGGCACAGGAAAAGTATGAGCTGGACGTCGAGATTGACAGCATGGACAAGGAGCCGGTGCGAAGCTATTTGGCAGCATCCGGTTGGGACAAGAACAGCAAGCCCGATCCGTTGCCTGTTGAGGTGGTAGAAGAAACAACTGCAAGATATACGGATATTTGGCGGCGTCTGACGGCACAGTAAATAGTAATCATAATTCAACCAATAGGATTCACTCATTCAGAGGAGGAACTGAAGGAACATGATGAAAGCAACGGTCTATGTCACGATTAAGCAAAGCGTTTTGGATCCGCAAGGGGTCGCGGTGCAAGGCGCACTGCATTCTATGGGTTTCGGAGAAGTGGACAGCGTCAGAATTGGTAAGTATATGGAATTGAACCTGGATACAACAGACCGCGAGAGTGCAGAAAAGCGCATCATTGAGATGTGCGAAAAGCTGTTGGCTAACACGGTCATTGAAGACTACCGCTACGAACTGGAGGGCTAATTCCATGAAATTTGCAGTTCTGGTTTTTCCGGGCTCCAACTGTGATATTGACTGCTATAAGGCGGTAGAGGACACGGTCGGTGAACCTGTCGATTATGTTTGGCATACTGCGACGGATCTGTCGTCTTATGATTGTATTCTTGTTCCAGGCGGCTTCTCTTACGGGGACTACCTGCGTTGCGGCGCGATTTCCCGGTTTGCCCCGGTGATGAAGGAAGTAGCCAAAGCGGCTGCTGAGGGCAAATATATTTTGGGTATTTGCAACGGTTTTCAAATTTTGACCGAAGCTGGTCTGCTGCCGGGTGCTTTGCGCCGTAATTTGTCGATGAAGTTCCTTTGCCGTGATACGGTGTTGAAGGTCGAGAATAACAAAACGCCTTTTACAAAAGATTATGCTGCTGGTGAAGAGATCATCATTCCGATCGCACACGGCGAAGGCAACTATTACTGTGATGATGAGACGCTGGCTCGCTTGCAGGCGAACAACCAGATCGTATTTACGTATAAAGATAATCCCAACGGTTCCATGACGGATATCGCAGGAATTTGTAACGAGCAAGGTAACGTACTGGGCATGATGCCCCACCCGGAACGCGCGGTGGACGCATTGCTTGGAACGGATGACGGTAAACGCATGTTTACATCTATTTTGAACGCTTGGAGGGATCGACATGGCGCAGCAAGTGTCCGCTAAGGAACCGACGGCAGAGCAGGTTGCCGAACATAAACTGTATCAGCAGATGGGTGTATCGGACAGTGAATATGCGTTGATCTGTGAATTCATGGGACGTCAGCCGAATTATACGGAGATTGGCGTATTCAGTGTCATGTGGTCAGAGCATTGTGCTTATAAAAACTCCAAGCCGCTGCTGCGTCGTTTTCCAACGAGCGGTCCGCGAGTTCTGATGGGACCCGGCGAGGGCGCAGGCATTGTAGATATCGGTGACAACCAAGCGGTTGTATTTAAAATCGAAAGCCATAACCATCCGTCGGCTGTGGAGCCTTTTCAAGGGGCAGCGACTGGGGTAGGCGGTATCATTCGTGATATTTTCTCCATGGGTGCAAGACCAGTTGCGGTGTTGAACTCTCTGCGTTTTGGCAAGCTGGAGAGCGACCGTGTGAAATATTTGTTCGAGCATGTGGTATCTGGTATTGCGGGATACGGGAACTGTATCGGTATTCCGACTGTAGGTGGCGAGGTTGTATTTGATGAAAGCTACGAAGGCAATCCGCTCGTTAATGCAATGTGTGTCGGACTGATTGACCATGATAAAATCCAGCGTGGTGTTGCTAAAGGGGTCGGTAACCCGGTGTTCTATGTGGGCCCGCCGACAGGTCGTGATGGGATTCACGGAGCGACATTCGCATCGGTTGAGCTGACAGAAGAATCTGAAGCGAACCGGACTGCGGTTCAAGTAGGCGATCCTTTTATGGAGAAGCTGGTTATGGAATCCTGTCTGGAACTGATCGACAGCGGTATTGTGCTGGGTATTCAGGATATGGGTGCCGCGGGGCTTACCTGCTCCAGCGCGGAGATGGCGAGCAAGGCTGGCAACGGCCTGGAGCTGTATCTGGATCAGGTACCGCAGCGTGAAGAGGGCATGACACCTTATGAAATGATGCTGTCCGAATCACAGGAACGGATGCTGTTCGTAGTAGAGCCTAAGGATGAAGCACAGGCACTGGAAATTTTCGAGCGCTGGGGTGTTATTTGTGCCAAGGTTGGTAAAGTGACGGATGACGGTCGTTTGCGTTTGTTGCATCACAATGAAGTGGTCGGGGATATGCCAGTGACGGCGCTGGTCGACGAGTGTCCGATTTATGACAAGCCTTCCGAAGTCCCTGCTTATTATGAGCAAAATGCTGCTATTGACACACTTCGTTATGCAGAAGTGACGGATTTGAACGGTGCGTTGAAAAAGGTGCTGTCTTCACCAAGTGTAGCCAGTAAGAAATGGGTATACGAGCAGTATGACTACATGGTTCGCACGAGTACAGCCGTTCGTCCGGGATCGGATGCAGCTGTAGTGACTGTGCGCGGAACTCGTAAGGGACTCGCCATGACGACAGATTGTAACGGACGTTATGTATACCTTGATCCAGAGGTAGGCGGACGGATTGCAGTCAGCGAAGCAGCGCGTAACATTGTATGCTCCGGCGGCGAGCCGTTGGCAATTACGGATAACCTGAACTTCGGTAACCCTGAAAAGCCGGATATTTTCTGGCAAATGGAAAAAGCCGTGGACGGTATGGCAGAAGCTTGCCGTGTACTGGATACACCTGTCATCGGGGGCAATGTCAGCTTGTACAATGAAAATGCTAAAGGCTCCATCTATCCGACGCCTGTTGTCGGTATGGTAGGTCTGGTACATGATACAGATCATATTACGACACAAGGCTTCAAAGCCGAAGGTGATGTAATTTTCCTGGTGGGGGAAACGAAGGCCGAGCTGGGAGGCAGTGAGTTCCAAGCTGTCGTACACGGTGTATCCGAGGGACGCCCGCCTGAGCTGGATTTGAACGTAGAGAAAAAACTGCTGAGTGCGGTACTGGGAGCGATTCAGGGCGGATTGGTACAATCTGCGCATGATTTGGCAGAGGGCGGATTGGCTGTAGCGCTTGCGGAATCCGGGATTAGCGGTGGATTGGGAGCACAGGTCAACGTAGAAACGACTTTGCGTCCTGACCATGCATTGTTTAGCGAAAGCCAATCCCGCATTTTGTTATCTGCATCGCCGGATAAAGCGTCTGCTCTGGAAGCACATCTGCGTGGTTTGGAAGTGCCAGTTACCGTATTAGGAAAAGTTGAAGGATCACAATTGACAATTGAGGTGAACGGACAACCCGCTTTGAACGAGGCAGTCGCCAGTTTGAAGCAAATCTGGGAGGATGTCATTCCATGTCTGATGAAATAACAGCACGGACGTTGTGGACTGGAGATTATTATAATGAAGGCTCTGGTAAAGAGGGGCTGTTTGATAAATTAAAAGAGGAATGCGGCGTGTTTGGAGTGTATAGACACTCCGATGCCGCTTCCCTAGCATATTACGGATTGCATGCACTCCAGCATCGCGGGGAGGAAAGTGCAGGCATCTGTGTGAGCAGTGGCGACGAGTTCCATTATCATCGTGGAATGGGGCTTGTAAAAGAAGTATTCAATAAAGATTTGATGGCTTCGCTGACAGGCGATATTGCCATAGGACATGTGCGCTACTCGACAAGTGGAGACAGTAAGCTAACGAATGCACAGCCTTTGGTGTTTAAGTATCGTGACGGCGATCTAGCGGTAGCTACGAACGGGAATATCGTGAATGCTTTGCAAATCCGGCATGAGCTGGAGCAGGGCGGGTCTATTTTTCAAACGACCAGCGATACAGAAGTAGTGGCGCATTTGATCGCACGATCGTCCAAGGATTTAGTGGAGGCCGCGAAAGATGCATTGAAGCGTATTGTCGGCGGATTTGCCTTTCTTATTATGACCAACGATAAACTGCTGGTCGCTTCTGATCCCAACGGCTTGCGCCCGTTGACGATGGGCAGATTAGGTGATGCATACTTGTTTGCATCCGAGTCCTGTGCTTTGGAAACGATTGGCGCAGAGCTGCTGCGCGATATCGAGCCGGGTGAGCTGTTGGTGTTGGACAAAAATGGACTGCATGAAGATCGTTACACGGAAGAAAAGCACCGTAAAGCGCTATGTGCAATGGAATATATTTATTTTGCCCGGCCTGACAGTGACTTGAATGGTTCTAATCTTCATGCTGCACGCAAAAGAATGGGCAGCCAGATGGCGCTGGAAGCTTTTGTTGATGCAGATTTGGTTACCGGTGTACCGGACTCCAGTATTTCGGCTGCGATTGGTTATGCAGAGCAGACAGGTATTCCTTATGAGCTGGGCATGATTAAAAATAAATACACTGGACGTACCTTCATTCAGCCGAGCCAGGAGCTGCGCGAGCAGGGTGTGAAAATGAAGCTGAGCGCTGTACGACGTGTTGTTGAAGGTAAACGTGTCATTATGATCGACGATTCTATCGTACGGGGTACTACGTCCCGTCGAATTGTGAATATGCTGCGTGATGCGGGCGCGTTGGAGGTACATGTACGTATTACCTCACCGCCTTTCAAAAACCCGTGCTTCTACGGTATTGACACGCCGGATCGCCGGGAGCTGATTGCTTCATCCAAAACCGTCGAGGAAATTCGTGAGGAAATTAACGCCGACTCGCTCTACTTTATGAGCGCCGAGGGTTTGATTGCCGCTGTAGGCGGATATAACGAACAAGATTACAAAGGCGGCTTGTGCCTAGCCTGTTTCGATAATGATTACCCAACTCAGGTAGATTTCAAAGGTGAAGAAAAGTCCGGATGTAGTTGTTGAGAAAAGGGAACAAAAGAGGCAAAGTGGTGCGTGGCAGGAATGGGGATGGCGTTTCTGAGGGGACCACTCCGCGTGTGGAAGGTTCTTCCGATCGCTGTTGCCGCGGGATTCCTGGATTGAAATAAAACCCCTTACAGGGTTGGAATCCAGCGGCAAAGGCGAACGCTTCGCTTCTCCAGAACCCTTCCACCCGCTGCGTTCCTCAGGTGTGCAGCATTTTGCAGCAGTGCCTGTACCTCTTTGTTTCCCACCGGGAAGAGGATAGGTAAGGTCGTTAAAAACTCATGGCATAACTATTTTATGCCATGAGTTTTTAAAGGGGCGGCCTGCGGAGCCGCCCATGAGCGAAGCTCAACACCAGGCAGGGCGAAGCTGCCTGCCTCAAAGGGCAAAGAAGTGAGCCGCTCGTAAGCGCCGCTCACTTCTTTGCCCGGCACGTCCCCGCCTTTGCGAAGCAAACAGCCCGGGACGTGCCCGCCGCCGTGAAGGCGGCAACGCACCAAAGCGTGTCCTTGTCATTTGCGGGAATGGTCCGCAAAAATGACAATGGAAAACACGCGACTCACAGCACGAACCACCACCAAGCAGCACCCAACCTTACACATCTGACCGACTCTTGAGGGGTCCAGGGGGAGCAGCCCCATGGAATCCTCCCTGTTAGGGAGGACTTAGGAGGGTCAATCATTTGAAGGAGTGTTCATGAATGTCCGAAGCATACAAAAACGCAGGGGTAGATATCGCTGCCGGTAATGAAGCAGTAGAACGGATGAAAAAGCACGTTAAACGTACCTTCCGTCCCGAAGTGCTGACGGACTTGGGCGGATTCGGTGCATTGTTCGGCCTGAATAAGGATAAGTACGAGGAACCTGTACTCGTTTCCGGTACCGATGGTGTCGGCACGAAGCTGAAGCTTGCTTTCGCAATGGATCGTCATGACACCATTGGTATTGACGCGGTTGCGATGTGTGTAAACGACATTGTCGTCGGGGGCGCGGAGCCACTCTTTTTTCTGGATTACCTCGCTTGTGACAAGGTTGTGCCCGAGAAAATTGAAGCTATAGTCGCTGGAATAGCAGAGGGATGCCATCAATCGGGCTGTGCGCTGGTCGGCGGTGAAACCGCAGAAATGCCAGGGATGTATAGCGAGGGTGAATATGATATTGCCGGATTCACGGTAGGGATTGTAGATAAAAGCAAAATTATCAACGGTAGCTCCATTGCTCCCGGAGATACAGTGATCGGACTGGCCTCCAGTGGAGTTCACAGTAACGGCTTCTCCCTGGTGCGCAAGCTGTTATTGGAACAGCAGGGCTATGATTTGCATGATGAAATCGAAGGCTTGAACGGCAAACTGGGCGATGTACTGCTGGAGCCGACGAAAATTTACGTGAAACCCGTTTTGGCATTGCTGGACAAGGTAAAAGTAAAAGGCATGGCGCATATCACAGGTGGCGGTTTTATTGAAAATATCCCTAGAGTGTTACCGGATCACGTCAATGTGGATATAGAATACGGCACTTGGCCGATTTTGCCAATCTTCCAGCTCATGCAGGAAAAAGGCGCAATCTCCAACAAAGACATGTTCACAACCTTTAATATGGGAATTGGAATGGTAATCGTTGTAGGCGAAGAGCATGCACAGACTGCACTGGAAGTTCTGAAGGAACAGGGCGAAGCCGCATATGTGATCGGAAAAGTAACGGAAGGCAGTTCTATCGTGACCTTTACGGGAGCCGAGGTGTAATGAACGAGTACCGAATTGCTGTTTTTGCATCAGGCGAAGGGACGAATTTTCAGTCATTGGTGGATGCGGCTGCACGAGGAGAACTGGGCGGCGCCTCGGTAGAACTGCTCATCTGTGACAAGCCTGCGGCTCCTGCCGTAGCTAGAGCACAGAAAGCTGGAATTGCGTGCCATACTTTTCGACCCAAGGAATATCCTTCTCGAGAAGACTATGAGCGTGAACTGGTGACTTTACTGGAGCAGAAATCGATTGATCTCATCGTGTTAGCTGGCTACATGCGTTTGCTATCCAGCGTCATGGTCGATGCCTACGTAGGAAAAATCATTAATATTCATCCGTCACTACTTCCGGCATTTCCAGGGAAAGATGCTGTTGGACAGGCATTGACATATGGGGTCAAGGTAAGTGGCGTCACCGTTCATTTTGTGGACGGGGGCATGGATACGGGGGCCATTATTGCCCAGCGTGTCGTGCAAGTTGACGACCATGATACAGCGGAATCCTTATCCGCAGCCATTCAATCCGTGGAACGTCAGCTATATCCAGAGGTAGTTGGAAAATTGGCCCAGGGTAAAATCCAATTAAATGGTCGCAAAGTGATTTCACTTCTCTAAGAATGATTGTAATTTGTCATATCATTGGCATATCAAGGATGCTGTACAGGCATTTTCCGATATTTCTCGGGAAATAAAATGATAAAAGAGAATTTTGCAAAATTCTGAAAGAGCTAAAGGAGGAGACAGGGTGAGTATTAAAAGAGCGCTTGTTAGCGTATCGGATAAGCGGGGGATCGTGGAATTTTGCCGCGAGTTGTCCAAATTGGGTGTGGAGATCGTTTCGACAGGGGGAACGAGCAGCTTGTTGTCGAAGGAGGGCATTCCCGTCATCGGCATTTCAGAGGTAACGGGTTTTCCTGAAATTATGGATGGACGTGTTAAAACACTCCACCCTGCGGTACACAGCGGCTTGCTGGCTGTTCGAGATAATGAAGAGCATCAGCGTCAGATGAAAGAACTTGGATTGGGTTATATTGATCTGGTCGTTGTGAATCTGTATCCTTTTGCGGAAACGATCGCCAAACCCGGTGTAACTTATGAGGACGCGATTGAAAATATCGACATCGGCGGTCCAACGATGCTGCGTTCTGCTGCAAAAAATCATGCTTTTGTCAGTGTGGTAGTCGATGCTGATGACTATAGCACAGTGTTGGAGGAAATCCGTAAGGATGGCGATACGGAACTGAATACCCGTAAGCGTTTGGCCGCAAAAGTTTTCCGTCATACGGCGTCATACGACGCTTTGATATCCGATTATTTGTCGAATGTGACAGGCGAGCCGTTGCCTGAGCGTTACACTGTAACCTATGAAAAAATTCAGGATTTGCGTTATGGAGAAAATCCACACCAGCAAGCGGCTTTTTATCGTCAGCCGTTGGCAGCGAAAGGTACACTGACAACAGCCAAGCAGCTTCACGGTAAGGAGCTATCCTACAATAACATCAACGATGCTAACGCGGCACTGCAAATCGTCAAGGAATTCAGCGAACCAGCAGTGGTGGCGGTGAAGCATATGAACCCTTGCGGCGTGGGAATCGGCGGTAGTATTTATGAAGCGTACAGCAAGGCGTATGCGGCTGATCCAACCTCCATTTTTGGTGGCATTGTAGCGGCTAACCGAATTATTGACGGTGATACAGCCAAAAAACTGAGCGAAATCTTTTTGGAAATTGTACTGGCACCGGGCTTTACGAAAGAAGCGATGGGAATTTTAACCAAAAAGAAAAATATCCGTTTGCTTGATATGGGTGAGATGTCCCCGTCTGAACAGCCGGAGAGCCGTTTCGTTGTGACTTCTATTGAAGGTGGCATGGTCGTTCAGCAAAATGACATTCATGCTTTAGACCCGGATGCACTTACAGTTGTAACCGAGCGTGCGCCGTCCGCGGAAGAACTGAAACAGCTTTTGTTTAGCTGGAAAGTGGTTAAGCATGTGAAATCCAACGCCATCGTACTGGCGGCAGATAATATGACCATTGGCGTAGGCGCAGGACAAATGAACCGTGTCGGAGCGGCCAAGATTGCCATTGAACAGGCTGGAGAAAAAGCAAAGGGTGCGGTCCTGGCATCCGATGCATACTTCCCGATGGGCGATACGCTGGAGCTGGCAGCTAAAGCAGGCATCACAGCAGTCATTCAACCGGGTGGCTCCATTAAAGACGAAGAGTCCATCAAGGTTGCTAACGAATACGGCATTGCCATGGTCTTTACGGGCGTACGTCATTTCAAGCACTAACTTGCATGAGTTGAGGATGCAGCAGCATTTTCACCTGAACAATCTTAATGGGAGCGGAGGAATCACCTGAATGGATATTTTGGTTGTCGGAGGGGGCGGCCGCGAACATGCAATTGTGTGGGCGCTGAAGAAAAGCCCCAAGGCCGGGCAAATCTATTGCGCACCAGGCAATGCTGGTATCGGACAGTTAGCGGAGTGCGTGCCGATTCCGGTGAGTGACTTTGACGCGCTGACAGAGCTGGCGGAATCCAAAAAGGTAGGACTTGTCGTGGTTGGTCCCGATGATCCGCTGGCAGATGGCATTGTGGATGCTTTTGAAGCGAAAGACATTCCAGTATTCGGACCGCGTAAAAATGCAGCGGAAATTGAAGGTAGCAAAATCTTCATGAAGGATTTGCTTCATAAATATCATATTCCGACAGCAACCTATCGCAAGTTTTATACTTATGAGGAAGCACATGCATACTTGAAGGAACAACCGATTCCGGTTGTCATTAAGGCAGACGGACTCGCGGCAGGCAAAGGGGTAACGGTCGCTTACTCGATGGAGGAAGCGGAAAAGGCTCTCTCTGACATTATGGTGACCAAGGTGTTTGGTGAAGCCGGGGCGCAGGTCGTGATCGAGGAGTTTCTGGCTGGTCAGGAAATGTCAATTCTCTCCTTTGTCGACGGTGAAACGGTTCGTCCGATGGCCGCGGCCCAAGACCACAAGCCCATTTTTGATGGTGACAAAGGGCCGAATACAGGTGGCATGGGTACGTATTCTCCGTTGCCTCACATAGCCAACTCCATTGTTGAGGAAGCTATTGAGACGATTATTAAGCCCACGGCCAAGGCCATGGTTGCTGAAGGGCGCCCGTTCCGAGGTGTATTATTTGCCGGATTGATGATTTCGCCGGACGGCAAGCCAAAGACCATTGAGTTTAATGCACGTTTCGGTGATCCGGAAACTCAAGTGGTTCTGCCTCGTTTAAAATCCGATCTGCTCGATATTTTTCTTGCTGCTGTAAATGGCACGCTGGATCAGGTGGAGATCGAGTGGAAGGATGAAGCGGCGGTATGTGTGGTGCTTGCATCTGGAGGTTATCCTGGAGCTTACTCCAAAGGTGTACCTATCCACGGATTGGAACAGGTAGACGAAGCTATCGTGTTCCATGCTGGAACGGGCATCAACGAACAGGGCGAGTGGGTAACGAACGGCGGACGTGTATTAGGTGTGGTCGGCTTGGGACGTGATATTGCCGGGGCACGGGATAAAGCTTACGAACAGGCGGCTCGTATTACCTTTGAAGGTAAACAAAACCGTACGGACATTGCGGCAAAAGCATTGCTGTAGCAGCGATATAAAGGATAAAGAGAACCTCTCTGGGGGTTCTCTTTTTGTTCAAAGAAAATAAAGTTGTAGACTGAGAAAATAAAGCGTTTTCTTAGTGCTTGGATTAAGATAAGGCTCCTTTAGAAGCACTACATGCTACCCGCGTATGTTCTTTAATTAATATTTGGCGCGGGAGCTTCCTTTTTTATTGAACTCCCATGAAAATTAAATCAGCTAAAAACCCGAAAAAGACAATAACAAAATAGACCTAGCCAAATGATTTTTAAAATAAAGGCAGCCCCTGAGAAGAGTGATGAAATTAAAGTATCAAAGATCTTTCAAGGCTGAACGTAAAAATGAGGCTGGTGCAAAGGTTGTTTTAGTTCATTCAAATGATTAAACTAACGGTTAACAGTAGGTTCAAGTAATCGATGAGACGAAGAGGGGAAACCGAAATGAAGACGATCAAGTGCATGATGGACCACCTGTACTGGGCGGACGGACGCATCCTGGACGCGCTCGAGGAGAGTGAGACGAAGAACAAGGACCTTCTGAAGCTGGTTCGGCACGTCGCGGTCGCGGAACGAGTCTGGCTGTCCCGATTGCAGGGCAAGGGCAGCGCGCAATATTCGTTGTGGGAGGAAGCAGAAGACCTGACGGCGATCCGGACGATATTCGAAGAAAACGCCGAGCAATATCGCGTCTATATTGAAAGGCTCGAGGAATCCGAGTTGGACGAGATGATCGACTATGCGAACCAGAGCGGGGTTCCGTTCCAAACGTCCGTCCGGGACATCCTGTCGCAGGTCCTCTTACATGGGCAATATCACCGGGGACAGATCAACCGGGCGCTTCGGATTGAATCGGCAGAGCCTGCCCAAATCGATTACATCACGTTCGCGAGGCTCTAACAGAGCCTAATAATCACCATTGCTCGGAATGGGATTGGCATTGAACGACGGGTACGATAGCTCAACAAATTGCTTTTACCATATAAGAGTAACATGCTAATGTATATTAGCAGACGATGATGTTTTATAAGTGATAAGAACCTACACTGCCTTATTTAGGATCAAAGAGAGCCCATACCCTTATAAATTGGAAAATTCATTTGCTTCCAAATACGGTTATGGGCTTATTTACTTTTCATAAGCACTACACTACATTAGACTGCCGGTACTTGTTTAAGCTAACGGGCAGGTTAGTTTAATGAACACATCACGAGTTAGACGATAAACAAAAAGTATGAGGTGTCCGGAGCCGATGAAGAATCTCTTTAAGAGGTTACAAAATTGGGGTAAATTTATGGGGAATCGACTATATAGGGTACCGTACCCTGATGGAATACCGATAAGGGGGAATCTGGATGTTCAAGATTGGGACGTTTGCCAAAATGAGCGGTGTGACGATGAAGACACTGCGACACTATGATGAACTCGGCTTGTTAAAGCCTGCGCGAGTAGACAAAGAATCGGGATATCGTTTTTATACGGCGGAGCAACTGCTTACTATCCGTCGTATCGCGGGGTTCAAAGAACAAGGCTTGACACTCGAAATGATGCGGCCGTTATTGAGCGGACCGGTCTCTCTTGCGCTAGCAGAGCGTACGTTGCTTAAGAAGCGGGAGGATCTGGAACAACAGATACAGGAGGCTCAGCGGCAACTTGCAGAGATCGATGAGCGTATCGTGCAGATTGAACGGCATGCGGCGGCTGTAGAGGAAGGGACAATCTCGCTGCGAAGCGTGGAGCCGGTTCTCGTTGCTTCAATCCGTGAGATTTTGCCTCAAAGCCAACTGTGTCTGCTACTCGATGAACTTAAACAGTATGTCCGCTCACAGGGCGAAGAGTCGGACCTCAACATGACAATTTTATGGCACAGGAGGGCTGAGTGTGTCGAAGAGCTTTCGGACATCGAGGTCGCTATTCCTATCTCAAAGGAAATTCCTAACAGCCGCAGGGTGAAGAGTCATCAATTGCCCGGCATAAAGGAAGCGGTCTCGTATATCCACAGGTTCGACCCATATAAGGACAATTGCAAAGCAAGTGACGTGGTGTGGACATGGATCGCTGAAGCGGGATACAGGCTGTTCGAGAAAATCCCAGTACGTGAGGTTTATTTGACGTCAGACAAAGAAATCTACGGCCAGCTCCGAATGGCGGAGGCGATTGTACCGATCGATCGGGCCTAAAAAAAGATAGGGGTACACTCTTGACCCTCCCCTTCAGGGGAGGGTTTATCATGGCATCAACCAATTGTTAAGGAGTGGATCTACATGAATATGAAACGTCTAGAAGGCCAAATCGCTATTGTAACAGGAGCCAGCCGGGGGATCGGAAGAGGGATCGCACTGCGCCTCGCAGCAGAAGGTGCGCTTGTCGTTGTACATTACGGAACACGACGGAATGCGGCGGATGAGACTGTCTCCGTTATCGAAGCAACAGGTGGCACAGCCTTCGCCGTCGCTGCAGATCTCAATACTTTGGACGGAGTCGATCGGCTTCTTAAGATTCTGGATGAGGAGCTCATTCGCAGGACAGGCAGCAACCAATTCGATATCTTGGTCAATAACGCCGGCATCGGCACATCTTCGCCATTTGAAGAGACGAACGAAGGGGAGTTCGATCGGCTGTTCGCAGTCAATATCAAGGCACCGTTCTTCCTCGTACAGCAATCTCTCGGACGCCTGCGGGACGGTGGTCGAATCATCAATATCTCATCTGGAGTGACACGCATCGCCTATCCGAATATCATGGCCTACAACTTAACTAAAGGTGCCCTCAATACATTCACCTTGCACCTGGCTAAGCTTCTGGGTTCACGTGGGATCACCGTTAACTCCGTCATGCCAGGCATCGTCGATACAGACGTCAACGCGCCGTGGCTGCATACGGCCGAAGGCCGTAAGTTTGCCGGAGAGATGTCCGCACTTGGACGTGTCGGTGAACCATCGGATATCGCGGACATCGTTGCCTTCACGGCGTCGCCAGACGGTCGATGGGTAACGGGACAGATGCTAGATGCGACCGGCGGGTCGCATCTTTAAACGGGAGTGCTATCGCGAAAGCCCTTAGAATGAGGCCAAGTGCTTTGAATTCCTAAATTCTGGAACATCAGTCCTCGACCCGTAAGTCATTGCGCTAACGGGAAACAGTTAGTTTAATAAAACAGCGGTAGTCTAAGACTGCCGCTGTCTTTTTTGTTGGCGCCAGTCTAATACTTATTTTATGGAATCTGTCGGTTTTTAAAATTCAAAAGCCGCTTGGAGCAGCAAAACTTTATTTTCTTCTGACACTTTTTTCTTTGACAAAAGTATACTTATCCTATAGGATTAAAAATACAAAACTGACTGACTGATCAATCGGGAGGAGGAAACCTATGCAGCCACGGAAGGCGAAGCAGTCCGAGACCGTCTTAAATGACCAACCTGCTGAGCACGCGGGAGAAGAAACAGACCGCAGAACACAGCTTCTTCACATTGCATTGAAGCGGTTCGCCGAGCAGGGTTACCATCAAACGAAGATTTCAGATATCGTGGTAGAGGCGGGAGTAGCCCAAGGCACGTTTTATTGGCATTTTAAAAGCAAAGAGGCACTGGCGCTGGAGATTATCGCTACCGGTCGTGAACAACTACTATCAGCGATTGGGCAGGGATATCGCCGTGATGCGGGAACGCTGGCTGATATGGTTAAGGCATCGGAGGCGCTGTTTGTTCGGTTATTTGATTTTGCATTGGAGAACCGCTATCTGATGGGTTTGCTGCTGATCGGCAGTGGTGTCGATGAACCGGTGCGCCAGAGTATCCGAGAGACAAGGGCCGCGATGGAGCTGGCATTCCGGCGCAATATGGAAAGAGCGATCGAGCTGAACATGTTGCCTGCTGAATTGGATGTCGAATTAAGGGCGGCACTACTCATGAGTATGATCGAAGGTGTCATTACACGCTGGCTATTCGGTTCAGAGGGAACACATGACCACATCACGCAGATAACTGCTAAAAGATTGGCAGCAGAGGCGGCTAATTTTGAGTTTTATGGTCTATTAGGTCAAAGCTAGAGGGTCAACATCGCATGAATGGGTAGTTGCCAACAAATAATATAGCCAAATCACATATATGAACTCAATCATTTACATCCAGACAGGAGAGAAGGATACATGAAAACACGTAAAAAAGGGTTCTTTGTAACTACACTCATGGCTCTGGCATTGTTCAGCCTTGTGCTGAGCGCTTGCGGTACTAAGCCAGAAGCTTCTAATACTAGCGGTAGCAGTAATGTGGCAGCGAGTAACCAGCTCGAAGCAATCAAGAAGGCTGGTGTAATTAAGGTAGGCATGATGGGCACCTATCCGCCGTACAATTTCTTGAACGACAACAAAGAATTGGACGGATTTGATGTGGATATCGCCAAAGAATTAGCGAAGCGAATTGGAGTGAAACCGGAGTTCACGGCACAAGAATTCTCGGGACTGGTTCCAAGTTTGCAAAAGAAAAAATTCGATGCAGTGATTAGCCAAGTGACGATCACAGAGGATCGTAAGAAGGCCATTGACTTCACTGAGCCTTATATCACAAACAATGTAAACATTATCGTAAACAGCAAAACAAATGATATTACCAAGCTGGAGGACTTTAAAGGCAAAACCATTGGTGTCGGCTTGGGAACGAATGATGAATCTTATCTGCGGAATGAAGTACTGCCGAAGGTAGGCGATTTTGAGATTAAAACGTATGATGATGTCATTACTTCTTTAAAGGATCTAAACTCTGGTCGTATTGACGCAACAATCAACAATCTGTATGCTCTCAAGCCGATTATCGATAAAAATGGGTTCCAAATTAAAGCCGTAGGCGAGCCGATTAAATCGGATCAAGCGGGTGTAGCCATTAACCAGAAAACTCCTGAGCTCAAAGAAGCCTTGAACAAGGCTCTGAAGGAAATGAAGGAAGACGGCACTTACAAAACAATTTTCAAAAAATGGTTTGGCGAGGAGCCAAAAGAATAACGTAAGCCTGTTAGAGGCGTCTGGCTCCAGTCTTGGCTTTTATGCTGACATGGGGCCACTCGTCTGAAAGAAGGGAATATAACCGATGCTTGAATTAATGTGGGAGAACGTCCCTTTTTTATTAAAGGGTGCTTATTATACGCTATATATTACGATTGTCTCTATGTTTTTTGGCCTAATCATTGGTTTGGTTGTTGCTGTGGCCCGGTTGAAGGGGAATCGACCCGTTCGATGGCTGGCGCGCATGTATGTATCGATCATTCGGGGGACGCCGGTTTTGGTGCAGATTGCGGTCATTTATTATGGACTGGATGATTATGGAATATCATTCGGATCGCTGACAGCTGCTTGTCTGGCACTTAGCATTAATACAGGGGCGTACTTATCGGAGACGTTCCGTGGAGCTATTTTAGCCGTACCCCAGGGACAGACCGAGGCAGCTTATGCAACGGGAATGTCGCCGGGTCAAACGATGTGGCGTATTATTCTTCCTCAGGCGGTACGCATCGCAATTGCACCGATGGGGAATACATTTGTAGGTATGCTTAAAGAAACGTCGCTGGTGTCGGTTATCGGGGTCAGTGAATTGATGCGGCAGGCACAGCTTTTACAGGCGCAGTATTTGCGCTACATGCCGTTTCTACTCGAAATTGGCTTGATGTACTGGATTATGAGCATTGGATTCTCCGCTATATTGGAGCGGGTGGAAAAGCGTCTGGCTCGAGCTTATTAAGGTGGAGATGATAGATGATGATAACAACTAACGGATTAGGTAAACGATTCGGACAGGTAGAGGTTCTGAAAAGCATTGATTTTCAGGTTGCCGCTCGTGAAATCGTCGTATTACTCGGCCCGAGCGGTTCAGGTAAAAGTACCTTGCTGCGCTGCCTGAACGGTCTAGAAGAGCTGTCTTCCGGCAAGTTTGAGGTGAATGGGATTGAGGTGGATGCTACGGCTCCCGTTCGTGTCCGCCAAGCAGCCATTCGTGAGATTCGCAAACAGACAGGGATGGTGTTTCAGCAATTCAATCTGTATCCGCACAAAACCGCAATCGGCAATGTCATTGAAGGACTGCTGACAGTAAAAAAAATGCCGCGCGACAAGGCTATGTCCATCGGACAACGGTTGTTGGAGCGGGTGGGGTTATCGGACAAGCAGGATGTACATCCTTCACGTCTGTCCGGTGGACAACAGCAACGAGTAGCCATTGCACGTGCGCTGGCGATGGACCCGGCGATTATGCTGTTCGACGAGCCGACATCGGCGCTTGATCCCGAGCTGGTAGGGGAAGTACTGGGAGTTATGCGAGAGTTGGCTCAAGACGGAATGACAATGGTCGTCGTTACTCATGAGATGAAATTTGCTCGCGAGGTGGCGGACAAGGTCGTATTTATGGCAGATGGTATCATTTTGGAGGAGGCAGCGCCACAGGCGTTTTTTGACACTCCCCAGCATGAGAGAACACAGAAATTTTTACGCCAAATCAGTGAATTTTAAAGTAAGATCGAGGATGAATCATAGATTATTAAGATGGAAAGAAGGCCTTTGAACATGAAAGTATCTACAACTTGGCACGGCAAACGCGCGTTTACTTCGGAGGGACCATCCGGTTATTCTGTAGGGATGGATGCTACGGCGGCTTATGGCGGTGATGGTAAAGGGATGACACCCATGGAACTGCTGTTGGCAGGTTTGGCAGGATGTATGGGTATCGATATCACAATGATTTTGGATCGTTTCTTGTCGGACATTACTCGCATTGATATTGACGCAGAAGGTACGCGCAAGGAAGAAATGCCGACAGGATTTACAGCGATTGATCTGACATTCCACGTAGATGGAGATATTCCAGATTACCGCGTATGGAAAGCGATTCAGATGGGGAAGGAAAAATATTGTGCGGTATCCGACTCCTTAAAAGCGGAAATTCGGATGCACCTCATATTGAATGGAACCGAAGTACCCTATCCAGCATAAGTGTCGAAGGATAGTGAAAGAGAGTCAGCCTGTGTTATATACAGGAGGCTCTCTTTTTTATGTTATTTGAAAATATGACACGTAATGAAACTTTTTGTACTGTATTTTCGTTTAAAATAGAAATTGAAATATAAAAATGGGAAAATAAACCTGTGTGTGAAGTGCATACGGTGGGGAGGTAATAGTGAAACGAAAGCGTCTTATCGTGGTAGCAACTAGTTTGGCTACAGTGCTCATCGTTATGGGTGTAGCGGCAGGCTTACTATCTTTCATGCAGAATCAAGTGGCTAATCCCCCGAATACCGTCCGGCCCACAACTGCGATTGCAGCTGACGTTAAGGAAGAAACGAAGGAACAGGATGCTGCCACGCGTTTACTTCATTTTGTGGAGGCGAATGCAGAAAAAGTTTCGATTACGATTCTGAGAGATGGAAAAAAGCTGGCAGGCCAAGAAGAAAATCGGATGATGCCTTTGGCGAGCACCGTCAAAACAATCATTGCGATCGAATATGCCAAGCAAGCGGTGGTGGGTAAGATTAACCCGGACGGGAGAGTGAAGCTGATTTCGCTGGAAAGGTTTTATTTGCCGGGTTTGGATGGTGGTGCTCATACGGCGTGGCTACAGAATATGGAGGCTAAAGGGCGGATACAGAATGAAACTGTATCTGTACGAGACGTCGCCAAGGGGATGATTCAATTCAGTTCCAACGCCAATGCGGAGTATTTAATGGACAAACTGGGGGTGGATGCGATCAATCGGACGAGAGCCAAAATGGGGCTGCAAAATCATGATCCCATTTATCCGTTTGTATCCTCCATTTTGATTCCCTACGAATGGATGAGGGAGAGACAAGGTGAGAATTGGAATAATACAAAGAATAACATTTCTGCCAAAGAAGCCATTCAGGCGATGTCTGATACGGAATTTCGCCGATATTCCCGCGTGATTCATAACAAGCTGCGCCGTGACGTGAGTGGTTTTTACAAGAGAAACGCAGATATTACGACTTGGTATGATCAGGATTATGATCGTATCAATACGGATCGCTTTATAGCTTCAACGACAGCCGATTATGCCTCTTTAATGAGTAAGCTGAATCGTCGTCAAGGGTTCACAAAAGCTGAGCAAAAGTTATTGTCCGAGGTCTTGGAGGAACCATTTATGGTTCTTCCTGAAAACCGGCAATCCCTGAAACATACTGGGCAAAAAGGTGGCTCCACGGCTTATGTTTTGACACTGGCCATGTATGCGACAGATAAGGAAGGGCATTCGACAGAGCTAGCTGTCTTTTTTAACGATTTGGACCCAAACACAAATGCCAGCTTTCCCGAAATGATAAATGATTTTAAAAAGAGGTTACTGCATGATGAATCGTTTAGAAAAGAAGTTAATCGGCGTATCGGTGTACAGGTAGCGCTGCTAAACGCTAGGGTATAGTACTGCGTTTAGCAGCGCTGCGCAACTTCTTATCCTAATCCTATCCGCTGCCTTTTTGTTTGCGTTCCCGTAGCAATAGATACAGAAAATATGGCGCGCCAATGACGGCTGTCACGATGCCAGCGGGAATTTCGAGCGGCGGCTTCAGACCTCGTCCCAGCGCGTCAGCAAGGACGAGAATCAGGGCGCCGATCATCGCCGAGCCGGGCAATAGATAGCGGTGGCGATTGCCAAATAGCCGCCGTGCTAGATGCGGTGCCAGCAGTCCGATAAAGCCGATGGAGCCGATGGCAGCGACACAGGAGGCAGCCAAGGCGACTGACACAGCTAGCAATCCTGTACGCACACGCTTCACGCTAAGTCCCAGACCAGCAGAACTTTCCTCATCTAGGCTCATAATGTCCAGCTTGCGCTGTAGTGTATAGGCGAGAGGCAGCAACACGATTAACCATGGCAGTAGCCCATATACTTCGTCCCAGCCTTTGCCCCACAGACTTCCAGCTAGCCAAGTGAGCGTGTCGCTGGCTTCGAGTGGATACTTGACCAGTATATAATCGGTCGCAGCCTGAAAAATAGCGCCCACCGCCAGGCCGGTCAAGGCTAGCATATTGGGACGCATGCCTCCCTTCATCGAAAGCTGTACGAGCAACAGTGCAGCTAGTCCCGCACCGACAAAGGCGGCTACAGGCAGCAGCGCCACTGGGGATGAGGGCAGCAGCACGATGACGAGAACCGCCGCAAAGCCGGCCCCCTTGGATACACCTACCACATCTGGCGAGGCTAGCGGGTTGCGGATCATGCCTTGCAGCAGAACACCAGCTACTGCCAGCCCAGCTCCGGCCATGATGGCCAGCAGACCGCGTGGCAGCCGATAATGGTGAACGATGAACCAGGAAGAGGCACTCCGGTCAGTCAGAGCCTTGATCAGCTCAGAGGGCGTAATGTAGGTGCTGCCCACGCCTATAGCTATAAAAGCAACACCCAGCATTAGCGCGAGTAAAATCCACAGTTTTTTCATCGTGAAGCCCTCCCGTTCTTATGCGCCAGATATAAAAAGAAGGGCGCACCCACCAGCGCGGTTACAATACCAACGGGTGATTCATAAGGAAATGCAATAAATCGTCCAAGCACGTCTGCATATGTCAGCAGCAGAGCTCCGCAGATTGCAGACAGGGGAATGACCCGTTTGTAATTGTCGCCTGTAAACATCTTGATGATATTCGGTACCATCAGGCCCACAAAGCCGATAGACCCGGCTACCGCTATGGCAGAGCCTGCCAGCATAATCACTGAGGTCGAGGCCAGTAGACGGACAAGACGTACGTTTTGTCCCAATCCCTGTGCGACCTCCGTCCCGAGGCTCAGCACAGATAGCGAGGGAGCCAGCGCCAGCGCAAGGATCATACCCACGGCGAACCATGGCAGCACCAGACGCGTGTCGGCCCAAGTGGACCCGTCGATGGCTCCGGCGAGCCAATACAGCACATCAGATATTTGCTCGTTGAACACGAGCAGTCCTTGGGTGATGGAGGCCAGCAACAGATGCACGGCCATCCCGGCAAGGGCCAGCTTGACCGGCGTCATGCCCGCCGTTCCGGCCAGCGCGTATACGAAGGAGCCGCCTGCGATGGCCCCGGCAAAAGCAAAATAAATGCTGCCGGATGATCCGATATTCGGCAGCAGCACGACGGACAGCACGACAGCAAGCGAAGCGCCTGAGCTGACCCCGAATACCTGCGGCGAAGCCAGCGGGTTGCGTGTGATGGCCTGCATCAGGGCTCCAGCCACGGCAAGCCCGGCCCCGATGATTAGGCCAATAACGGCACGCGGTAGGCGTACCGTCAAGACAATGAGCTGATCCTTAGACGGATGCTCGGTGAACAGCGCAGTCAGCATGGTGGGGATGTCCATCCTGACTGGGCCAATCGCCACGCTGAGCAGAAATCCAGCCAGCAACGCAGCGATAAGTGCAAAGAAGACCGGCTTATTCAGCCGGTCGCGTGAGGCTTGTCCGATCAACGGGAGCCGTCTCCTTTACTTTGCGCGGGATACAGGAGCGAAATGGCTTGCTCCAGTATTTTTTCGGCTGAGCCGAGTCCACGGTACCGGGTCCACAGTGCCCGGTTCACTTCGTAAACTTCCCCTTTTTTGACGGCCGTAATGTTTTGCCAAAGCGGGTTTTGCTTCCATTCCGCAATCAGCTTCTCATCGGCTTCCACCAAAAAGATCACATCAGGATCCGCTTGTGAAATTTGTTCCAGCGTCAGCTTGACGGTAGGCTCGCTTGTATTTTGAAGGGCATTGTGGATACCTGCTTGCTCCAGCAATTGTCCATCAAAGGATGAAGCGCCGTGAGCCGATAGTGAATCAGAACGGAATACCCCTAGCAATACGCTGCGTGGCTCACCAGCTTTGATGCCTTCTTTCAACTTTTCCATTGTAGCTTTATGCGTAGCGAGAATTTGCTCGCCTTTTTCCTTCTCACCCAACGCATCAGCGATGACACCGAAGGATGCCAAGTTTTGTTCATAGGAGGAATTGCGGCTCTTTAGAACAATGGTCGGAGCAATCTCACTTAGTTCTTTGTATATGCTTTTATGACGATTCAAATCGGCAATAATCAAATCCGGCTTCAAGGAGCTGATCGTTTCCAGGTTTGGCTGTTTGCGTGTGCCTACCGGTGTGAAGTCGATTTTCTTGCCGAGCAGCCCATCAATATCATCGTCATTTTCCTGAGCTATACCGACAGGAGTTACGCCCAGTTGGGTTGTGGCATCGACAAAAGAAAATTCCAGGGTTACGATTCTTTTGGGTGTACCTGTAACTTTGGTTTCTCCCATCTCATGTTTAATCATTCGAGTGTCACCTGTTGCTTGAGGTGCTTCTGCGTTGTTATCTTGTGACTGGCTTCCACATCCCGTCATAATGACTGTCAGTAGTGCCAGGATCGCTGCAAGCAGCATGCCTGTGCGCAGTGGTTGTTTCGGTGTTGCCATATGTTATCCCCCGTTCCAGTATGATTATCAGAGAAACTGATAATCATTATCAATCAACTAACTGTTGATCATTCTAGCAATCGGGAAGGAGGACGTAAATAATGTGGTCATTTAAACCGTTTTGATCGATTAAGTGAATTAAATTCAATAAAATTATGAATAGGAGGAGGGGGAAGTACCAGGACATCAGAGTTGGGTGGGTTATACATCCCTCCGCTGTCGGCGATAGATACGCTCCGGTCTGCCGACGGTTCCGTACACCTGATCGTGGTGCGCGTCTCCACTTTCCACTAAATACTCCAGATACCTTCTAGCTGTAGAACGGCTCATACCCAGCTCAATTCCCACTGTACCTGTAGTCACCTCACCCCGTCGATTCAGGAGATCTAGCACTTTGTCGCAAGTTACTTTATCGATGCCTTTGGCCCATAGTTCTCCGACTCCGCTCCCCGCCATCCGACCGGTGCCCGCGCTTTGAAGCAAACTGTCAATTTCAGATTGCTCCACTGTGGATTGTTCCTCTTGCCATGTTGTGATTTGTCGCCGAAACCGGGCATATTCCTCCAAGGTCGCACGCAATCTCTCGAATATAAGCGGTTTTACGATAAAATCAAACACGCCTGCTCGAACGGCTTGTACCACTGTTTCAGCTTCTTTGGCGGCAGTCAGCATAATAACATCTGTACCCGGATAGTGTTGCTTGATGAACGATAGCAGGGTTAGACCATCCGTATCAGGAAAATAAACATCCAGCACGACTAGAGGAGGACGGAGCACGTCCAGTTGAAGTTTTGCCTCAAATTCGTTCGTCGCGATTGCACATACGGTGAACCCGTCCACCTTTTCAATAAATCGGCGGTTAATCTCCGCAATTCGCGGATCGTCTTCAATAATAAGAACCTCAATGTCCGATAAAACCCGCTCATTCATGGGCATAACCTCCTTTTGCATCATTACTCGTATCTGTTCTATGCAAAGGAATGTATACCTCAAAAATACTTCCTCCACCAGAACGTTCGTGCACTTCTATAGAGCCGCCCATTCGTTCAGTGTACTCTAGCACGAGAGCAAGGCCATATCCATGTCCTGCTTCTGCTTTGGTCGAAGCTCCTCTGACAAACAACTTTTCTTGGATATCGTCCGAAATTCCCGATCCGTTATCCGCAACTTCGACGATGATGGCTTCAGTCGTTTCTTCAAGCCGGAACCAGACCTGTCCGTCAGAGATGGAGGACATCGCAACAGCTTCCATGGCATTGTCCAGCAGGTTTCCGGCTATGGAAGCGAGAAAGGACCACTCCAACGTAGGAGACTGGGTTGAGAATACTCCTTTAATATCAGAATGGAGTAAAACCCCTTTTTCCAGCGCCTGTTTCTTCTTACCGATCAGTAGGCTGGCGATGATTGAATCGGGCAGGAGAGTTGTGGCAATCGGCCTGTGTACACGATATTCCTCTGATTCCTGGGTGATAAAGTCCACCGCTTCGTCATAACACTCCAACTGAATCAGGCCGGATATGAGATACAGCCGATTGGCGTATTCGTGTGTTTGTGATCGCAGTACTTCCGCGTAATCTTTGACCTCTGTTAACTGTTGTGTCATGTGGAGCAGTTCGGTCTTGTCACGCAGACTGGCAACCGTGCCCATGATGCGACCGGAACGATCCTGGATCGGCACACGGCTGACGACTACAATTCGCTGCTGGACCTCAATTTCCTCATTCCATATGTACTGTCCCTGATCTGGCCCCATCGTTGAATGTTCTACTGTGTAATCGGCAACAAGCATATCAACCAGTACATCCGGAACACCAGTCAAGTGACGAAGGTCGCATCCATAGATAGAGGTTTCCGGGGGGAGTCCGATCAAACGAGCCGCCTGTGGATTGGCAAGTGTGATTTGTCCGTTACTATTCACCGCGATAATCCCTTCGCCGATGGACTCAATAATGGCTTGCTTTTCCTGGTACAACCGTCCGATCTCCACTGGCTCCAGTCCATGCAGTGCGCGGCGTACCCGTTGCGCTATAACCAGGCTTCCCAATATGCCGATCAACAGCGCGCCCACCATAAACCAGAGCCATGCATATGTGTATGTACGAATATTTTGCTGCACATCTGTCATTAAAAAACCTACAGAGACGAGCCCGATGGCCTTACCCTCCTGATCATAAACGGCAGTTTTGGCGCGTAGTGACGGTCCAAGAGAGCCCGTCGATTCAGTGATAAAGGACTGCCCTTGCAGTACCTTATCATTCATGGGGTCTATCATAGGCGTGCCGATGCGCTCCGGGTTTACATGCCACTGCCGGATGAGATGACGATCAGCAATAGTAATAAAATCAGCGCCGCTGCTGGCTTGGACAGGCTTTATGACCTCGTTGATACGCGAACGCAATTGCGTCGTCTCAGTCTGCTCCAGAGCGTCTCTGACCTGCGCATCTACGGCGAGGGTATTGGCGACGGTGAGCGCCCTTTCTCCGATTTCATCATATAGAGCGGAGGTGATCATATATCGAAAGGATAATCCCAACAACCCGGTAACTACCAGTACTAAAAGAGATATAAATACCATTAGCTTTGTCTGAAAACGCACATGCCTTCACCGCCGTTAAACAAAATATAGGAGGAACGGATCAGTTGATCTTCTCCCCCATACGATCTATTTTACTGTATTACAGAAACGCCCGCACTTTTATTCTTTCGAAAGAATGGTCTATAATAGAAATAGTTACATAATACGAGGAGGAACATAATATGATTATTATTCATGCCGATATGAAAGTTTTACCTGAAAAAAGAGAGACTTTTCTGCAACAAACCCAAGGGCTGATCAGCGCATCCCAAGCTGAAGAAGGCAATGTACGCTACACGTTAATGCAGGATCTGAATGATCCCAACGCATTTACGATGGTTGAAGAGTGGAAAGATGCTGCTGCTGTAGATTTCCATAATAATTCTGCCCATTTCCAGGCATTTGTTGCCGCGGCTAAAGAATTGTTGGCTGCTCCGCTTCAAGTGAATGCTTTTCAGGATGCAACTAAACTGTAATCATCCCGTTGGATAATTCATAATCAGGAACAGGAGGAATAGACATGGGGAACATTGCGGATACAACTGTACTGAATAACGGAGTTCAGATGCCTTGGCTTGGTTTCGGTACTTACAAGGCGGAAGGCAATGAGGTCTACGAAGCGGTCAAAACAGCTATTGAGGTCGGTTACCGTCACATTGATACAGCGGCGATCTACGGCAACGAGGAACTGGTTGGACAAGCCATTCATGATAGTGGGGCAGCCAGAGAAAATCTGTTTGTAACTACCAAGCTATGGAATCAGGATCAGGGCTACGATTCAACACTGCGTGCCTTTGAGGAAAGCCGTAAGCGGCTGGGTCTGGATATCATTGATCTGTATCTCATTCATTGGCCTGGCAAGGATAAGTACAAGGAAACCTGGAAGGCATTCGAACGACTGTATGAAGAAGGAAGCGTACGCGCTATCGGAGTTAGTAACTTCCAAGTTCACCATCTCGAAGACCTCCTCAAAGACAGCAACATGGTTCCTGTCATCAACCAAGTGGAGCTTCACCCTCGTCTGACTCAACAAGAACTGCATCAATACTGCCGGGAGCACCAGATTCAGCTTGAATCTTGGAGTCCACTGATGAAGGGGAAATTAACCGAGCAAGCGGACATCGTTGAGATTGCTGCCAAATACGGTAAAACCTCTTCGCAGGTTATTTTGCGTTGGCATCTGGATCGGGGGATTGTGACGATTCCCAAATCTGTAACCCCGCATCGTATTCGCGAAAATGCTGATTTATTCGACTTTGAATTGACGGCTGAGGATATTGAACGAATCAATGGTCTTCATCTTGATGAGCGTGTAGGCACGCATCCCGATAAGCTGCTGTTTTAAATAAATATTCAAATGTATAAAGAACCTCCTATTCTACGTTTATCGTGGATTGGGAGGTTCCTTTTTTATGTTCACGTTTGGCTTTGTCTGCTTACTGGTTTAGCTTACGATACAACAAGTAAGAATAGAGTACAGGAGAGATAACGGATATGATCAGTACGGTTAGGAAAATGACTACTCCCGCCATTCCACCGATCCATGCCGCCACCAACGCTGAAGCACCGCCAAGCATCATCATAGGCCCCCCGAAACGGTGCGTTTTACGCCATACCTCGGGATTAGACAGAGTCCACGGCGTGCGGATACCGAACGTATAGTTCGGCTGTACCTGAGTCATATAATTCCCCAGCACCATCAGCATCAGGCCTATTAACCCTAAAATTATAGCATTCATTTGCAGTCGTATATTCAGGTTATACAGCAGCATTCCCCATCCAGCTACAGCGAGAACTACAGAAACACCTGCACGCGTAACTTCATAGGCTTTTGAAAATTTCTCATAATTAGCTCTGTTGGGGTCCATGTGGCGTGCCAATCGAATGACCAGCGGGACTAGGCCCAACAACACGAGCATGATAATGGAACCACTTTTGCTCGTATACCCGTCTGCTGTATTGTTAAAGTTAATATGCGAGGCTAGAACATTGGGAAGTCGGTCGTACAGCAGTATAGCGCCTATGGCGGGTGATAAGGCAATCAAAGTTACCAAAACATCCGTCAAGCTCCAAGGTGTTCGCAATTTCATTCAGATTCCTCCGCATCCTTAATATGATTTACATTTTTCTTGGCAGGGGTATCAGAGTGGGCGATACTGAACATCCAACCGATGACATCCGCCACAACCGTTGTATGCAGGGTGTAGATAATGTTTTGCCCCTGTCGTTCATCCAGCACCAGCCCAGCCTGCTTCAGGATATTGAGATGGTGGGAGATGCTGGGCTTACTAATTTGAAAATGTTCAGCCACTTCGCCTGCGCTCATACTTTTCTCCTTTAAAAGCTGTAAGATTGTACGCCGGGTCGGATCAGCCAAAGCTTTAAAGGCATCGTTCAAAATACATTTCCTCCTTTAGATATTTAGATAATATTCTAAATATCTAACACCATAATAAAATAGAGCTATACTAAATGTCAATGGAACAAGGCATCATTTTAGAAAAAGATTTAAATCAGACTCATTAGGTTTGTAAAAGGCAGCGAAGTTGGCTATAATTAATTTATAATAAAAATAAGAATCTTAATTTAAAGAAAATTGAGGAGGAAATATAAATGAAACACGTATTTCGTAAAGGAACTCATCCGCAAGCCCCGGTTATTTTGCTGTTGCATGGTACAGGCGGGAACGAACAAGACCTGATCCCTTTGGCTGAGATGGTAGCACCGGGAGCTTCTGTGTTAGGCGTGAGAGGAAATGTGCTGGAAAATGGGATGCCGCGTTTCTTTCGCCGTTTGGCAGAAGGAGTGTTCGACATTGAGGATCTCGTATTTCGCACCAAAGAACTGAGCGAATTTGTGGACACAGCTGCAGAGCAATACGATTTTGATCGTAATAACGTGGTGGCTCTTGGCTATTCCAATGGTGCAAACATAGCCGCCAGCATGCTCTTTCACGATGCAAAAGCGTTACGTGGAGCTATTTTACACCATGCAATGGTGCCGTTGCGTGGGCTGGATTTGCCAGCTTTGAATGGTATCCCTGTATTTTTGTCTTCCGGTGAAAATGATCCAATTGTTCCAGTTGGGGAATCCCGTGAGCTGCACGCTTTACTGGAAGGAGCCGGAGCTCAGGTGAAAGCATATTGGGAACGCAATGGTCATCAATTAACCCGTACAGAAGCCGAAGCCGCAGGGAAATGGTTTGGAGAGCATTTTAACCTGAGTGGAGAGCAGATTTAAATACCGGATAAGTTAAAATGTTGAGGATAGGGCGAGTGACCTGGTTAAAATCATCGCCCAAAAGAGTCGACTGCTTGTAGGCTGTCGGCTTTTATCCTAGCAGCATTCCTCCAGTTGCCCCCACAAGAACTACCACCCAGGGCGGCAGCTTCCAAAAAACCAGCATCACAAACAAAATGACCGCCAGAGCAAAGTCTATTGGCTTCAGGATGGCGGTAGTCCAAAGCGGATCATACAGCGCAGCCAGCAAAATACCAACCACAGCCGCATTCACTCCTACCAAAGCCCTTTGGATTTTCGGACTGTTTCTTAATTTATTCCAGAACGGAAGTACACCGACAACAAGAAGAAATGCTGGCAAAAAAATGGCGAGAGTAGCAATCATCGCTCCTGGTAACCCCCAGGCCATAGCTCCAAGGTAACCTGCAAAGGTGAATAACGGCCCTGGAACGGCTTGCGTAGCTCCGTAACCTGCCAAGAAATTCTCTCGGCTAACCCATCCAGTTGGAACAACTTCCCTCTCCAAAAGCGGCAATACCACGTGTCCCCCACCAAATACCAAAGAGCCTGAACGAAAAAAGCTATCGAACAGCGTTAACCATCCCACTTCCTCTGAGGATCTAAGAAGCGGAAGTGCCACAAGCATTGCAACAAATACAATCAAGGAGCAGACCGCAAAAGTTCGGCTAATCGCAATTTGAAGATTGGACGTAATCTCCGCCTCTTGCTTTCGAAAAAGCCATAACCCGATAACACCAGCAGCAACAATGATTAGAATTTGACTGTAAGCTGTATGCCAGGACAACGTAATCACGGCGGAAATCACGGCAATTGTCGCCCTATCCCGATCAGGCGTCAGCTTCTGTCCCATACCTAGAATAGCATGGGCCACAATCGCAACAGCTACGATCTTTAATCCGTGAATCCACCCCGCACTCGCTATATCGTATCCTTGAAGCAAGAAAGCAAACGCAACTAACACAAGAAACGACGGCAGTGTGAAACCAATCCAGGCAGCAAGTCCTCCAAGTAATCCTGCTCTTACAACTCCAATTCCAATGCCAACCTGACTGCTGGAGGGACCAGGGAGAAACTGGCAGAGGGCTACAAGATCGGCGTAACTTGCTTCATCCATCCACTTTCGGCGACGTATGTATTCATCATGGAAGTATCCTATATGTGCAATCGGTCCTCCAAAGGAAGTGAGTCCTAATTTTGCGGACACCCCCAGCACTTGAAGAAGAGTGGCTAATTGTCCCCTTAGCGGCTCTTGCTTATTCGTTTCCATAAACGGGGCTCCTTTTCTCATTTCTTCTAACTTTAATATAACTGAATAATGTAATCTAAATTACTCCATTTTATTAATTTGGCTCAGGAATGCATAAAATGATCCGATAGCGATCAAGCTACGGATTAGCGCTCTACTGAGCGACCCCATGATTAGGAGGCGACAAAGGAATGGCAAAACCGGATAATCGAGCAGATAATGTAGAGCATTTGCAACAAAGTATTCAGAACACACAGCAGAACCTGCATGAAGCTGAAGGATATCTGAACGAATTTTCCTCTGAAATCAGCAACGAGGAGCGTAAGCAGATCGAAGAAAAAAATAATCGTCGTAAAGAAAGTATTAGATCATTTCGGGAAGAAGTGAAGGACGAAGCAGCACATTCGCAAGAATAGTTAAATAGCGCGACCCAATTCCGAGTTTTAATTGGAATTGGGTCGTTTTTTATGCAAAAATCATCATAGCCTCATACAATTCATTTTCCCCCTATAATGCTAGGGAGACGCTAATCTGCGTTGAAAATAAATATTTTATAAATAATGTTGTTGTAAACTAATTTGTATTGATGTTAAATAATAAAAGAAAGCGCAATCATTTACGAATTAGGATTTCATCATGCGAAGGGGGAAGGATATGCTGCTGCGAAGAAAAAGCATGGCTTTGATGCTTATGGCGGTGGTTTTGATGGCTGGACTGCTGCAAGGCTGTTCTTTCAAGACCGATGAAAAGGATGGGCCGGGAACTGAACTTGTATTATGGACGTTCAATGAACTGCATGAGAAGTTTTTTCTGCAAATGGCTGACCAATGGAACCAACAGCACCCTGATGAATTGATTAATTTGAAAGCGAATACATTTCCTTATGATAACCATCACAGCAAGCTGTCGATTGCGCTGCAATCGGGGGTGGGAGCGCCGGATATCGCGGATATTGAGGTGAACAAGATCGGTAATTTCCTCAAAGGCATACCGCAGCTGGTCCCGCTCAATCCGGTGATTGACCCCGAGATCAATAACATTGTGCCTTCCAGAGTACAGATTTACGGCAAAGACGGTAAGTATTACGGCATTGACTTCCACGTTGGGGCCGAAGTGATGTATTACAATAAAGAGATTATGGATCAGGCGGGGGTAAACCCGGATTCCATCGTCACCTGGGCAGACTATGCTGCTGCAGGCAAGCAAGTACTGGCGAAAACAGGCAAGCCAATGGCGACCTTAGAAACGAATGACCTATGGAGCTATTGGCCGATGATCTCCCAGCAAAATTCAGATTTTCTGGATGACAAGGGCGAGTTGACGCTGGATAACGCAACCAATATTAAAACACTCGAGTTTCTTCAACAGATGATAAAAGACAAAGTCGCTATTCCCGCACCGGGCGGCGGTCATCACATGGAGGAATACTACGGGTTTATGAACAAAGGTGGGGCTGCCTCGGTATGGATGCCGATGTGGTACATGGGGCGTTTTACGGATTACATGCCTGACCTGAAAGGTAAAATTATCATTAGACCCATGCCGGCGTGGGAAAAAGGCGGATATCGCTCTGCGGGTATGGGCGGAACCGGAACGGTAGTCACGAACCAATCAGAGCACCAGGATCTGGCGATGCGCTTTCTGGCCTTTGCCAAGCTATCCAAGCAAGGGAATGTGGAGATCTGGAAGCAGCTTGGTTTTGATCCCATCCGTAGTGAAGTGTGGACATTGCCGGAAGCCAAAGCCAAAAATAAATTTACGGAGTATTTTGGAACGAATATTTTTGACACGCTCATCGAAGTCAAAGATGAAATCAATGCGGTGCATATCGGTCCGAAAACGCCTGATATCGCCAGTGCTGTGCGTAATAAAATACTTTATCGGACACTACAGAATGGCGAAGATCCAGCCACGGTGCTACATGAGCTGGCAGATGAACTGAGATAGACCCCAACAGGAAAGGGAGTGAGATTCATGGCAACGCCCGTTCATACGAACGCTAATGTACCGACAGGTCAGCCGCCACAACCTCAGCGTCCGACCAGAAGCCGATGGAGTCGCTTTATTCATTCCAGCCGTACGGCACCGTATGTGTTTGTCCTTCCATTTTTACTGTCCTTTGCGCTATTTTTTGCCTATCCGGTCATCTCGACGGTCATTATGAGCTTTCAGGAAGTCCTGCCAGGGATAACAACTTATGTTGGGCTGGAAAATTATAAGGACTTAATCAATCCTACGTTTGGAAAAGCGATATTGAACAGCGTACTGTATACGCTGCTTACACTGGTCGTGCTGATTCCTCTGCCACTGGTACTGGCGGTATTGCTGAATTCGCCTAAAATGCCGGGCAGAGGGTTGTTTCGCTCCGTGATGTTTATACCTGCACTAACCTCGGTGGTGGTAGCAGGAACGATCTTCCGACTCATGTTCGGTGAATTGGATGGTTCGCTGATGAACTCCCTGTTGGGGGTATTCGGTCTGGAGCCTTACAAATGGCTAATGAACGCGAACACCGGCTTTTTAGCGTTGATCGTGCTGGCCTTGTGGAGATGGTTAGGCGTAAATATGCTGTACTACATGTCGGGACTCCAGAACATTCCTCCCGAGTTGTATGAAGCTGCGCAGATTGATGGAGCCAGTCGTTTCGATTCATTTTGGCGGATTACGATTCCTATGCTGAAACCAGTAACGATCTACGTATTTACGATTAGCATTTATGCGGGGTTGTCCATGTTCACGGAGAGCTACATGTTGTGGAACGGAAATAACTCCCCGAACGATATTGGTTTAACGATTGTTGGCTATCTCTATCGCCAAGGTCTGGAGCAGAACAGTATGGGCTTCGGAGCTGCAGTGGGCATTGTTTTGCTCGTATTTACACTAGTGCTGAACCTGATCCAGCTCAAATTTTTCGGCATGTTCCGGAAGGAGGATTAAGCGATGGCTCAGAAACAAAAAGGCTCGTTATCCGCATTGCTCGTTGTCCTGTTCATTCTGTTTGCCGGGTTTGCCCTATTTCCGCTATTTGCCGTGACGCTTGCCTCGTTCAAGCCATCGACGGAGCTATTGCGCTACGGATTGAATCTTAAGCTGGAGTGGGACATCATGTCCCTGAAAAACTATGCGTTCATCTTTCAGGGGACGACGGATTATTTTCAATGGTACTGGAACAGTATTGTCATTACCGTCTTGTTTACGGTGTTATGTCTGATATTGTCCGCGATGGTGGGCTATGGTCTGGAGATGTACCGTTTTAGATTGAAAAATGTGATTTTCACACTGGTGCTGGTCGTGATGATGATCCCGGTAGAAATCATCATGCTGCCGCTCTACAAGCTAATGATCGGCATGAAGCTGATTAATACAGTATGGGGTGTAATTCTACCATTCGTCGTCGCGCCGATCCCGATCTTTTTCTTCCGTCAATATTTGAGTGGTGTTCCCAAGGACTTCATGGATGCTGCGCGGGTTGATGGCTGTTCAGAATATGGCATTTTCGTACGGATTATGATGCCTCTGATGGCGCCTGCGTTTGCGGCAATGGCTATTTTGCAGGCGATGAACAGTTGGAATAACTTCCTCTGGCCGATGATTGTACTGCGTACCAACGACATGCTGACACTGCCAATTGGATTGTCCAGTCTGCTGACGCCATATGGCAACAATTATGATGTGCTGATCGCGGGATCCGTTTTGGCTATTTTACCGATTCTCGTTGTGTTCCTGTTCTTCCAGCGTTACTTTATTGAAGGGATGACGGCAGGCGGTGTAAAAGGATAATCGCAAAGGTATTTAATAGAGCAATGGAGTACAAGAAATGTGCAACGTCAGAAAAGGCTGATCGGGCATTGTCCCGGTCTGCCTTTTTTAGTGTTCGATTGATTTTCATTCTCATTTTCATGACTATCATCTGCACAAGCTATGGGTAAACGTGGTATGATATTTGAAAGATTTCAAATACAGCACTTTGCATCATTCGATTCCTAACGCTCAAAAGTACAATGTATAGACGAACTAAACTGTTTCGATCTATATATTGCTAATTTGAAATCGCTTTTGGGATTTATGCAAATTGCTCAATACAGAAATATTCAGGCGGAGCGTGGAGAACCTATGGAACCAACAAAAACCCAGAAAACCGACCCGGCCATGGCGTCAACCGTTGGCATGGAGGATATTGTACGGGCGCATCATATGCTGCGTGAGGTGATTGTACGTACACCTTTACAGAGGGATGCTGTCCTATCGGCCAAATATAACTGTAATGTGTATCTGAAAAGAGAGGATCTCCAAGTCGTGCGGTCCTTTAAAATCCGTGGAGCTTACAACATGATCCGTAGCTTGACCCCTGAGCAAATGGAAAAAGGCATCGTGTGTGCGAGTGCAGGGAATCATGCGCAAGGTGTGGCTTTTTCATGTAATGCACTTGGTATCCACGGTAAAATATTTATGCCGAGTACAACGCCCAATCAGAAGGTGAAGCAGGTTCGTCGCTTTGGTGGAAACAGTGTAGAGGTCATTTTGACCGGAGATACGTTTGACGATGCTTATGATGAGGCCATGAAGGTGTGCAGCGAGCAGGCAATGACCTTCATCCATCCGTTCGATCAGCCGAAAATTATTGCAGGCAATGGTACGATTGCGATGGAAGTAATGGAGAGCCTAGATACACCTATGGACTATGTGTTCGTGACAATTGGCGGCGGCGGTTTGGCGGCAGGCGTAGGTACGTATGTTAAAACCGTGAGTCCATCCACCAAGGTAATTGGTGTGGAACCCCTTGGCGCAGCGTCGATGACGGAAGCGATGCGTTTGCACAAGGTCGTTACACTGGATCAAATAGACAAGTTTGTTGACGGAGCTGCAGTGAAGCGTGTGGGTCAGCTGACATACGATATTTGTAAACATACCTTGGACGATATTGTGAAGGTACCGGAAGGCAAAGCATGTACCGCGATTCTGGAGTTGTATAATGAAAATGCGATTGTTGTGGAGCCTGCGGGTTCACTGCCTGTGGCAGCACTTGATCTGTATCGCGAGCAGATTCAAGGCAAAACGGTTGTCTGTATTGTCAGCGGTGGTAACAATGATATAGATCGAATGCAGGAGATTAAGGAACGGTCCCTAATTTACGAAGGACTGAAGCATTATTTTATGGTGAATTTCCCGCAAAGAGCTGGGGCGCTGCGTGAGTTTCTACAGGATGTGCTTGGACCGGACGACGATATTACTAGGTTTGAATATACGAAAAAGAATGATAAGGAAAATGGACCAGCTCTGGTCGGTATTGAGCTGTTTCATAAGGAAGACTATCTTCCTTTAATTGAACGAATGAACCGCAAGGGGCTTAAATATACGGAACTGAACAAAAACGAAAATCTATTTAATATGCTAATTTGAAGAGGAGCCTACAGGCTCCTTTTTTGTATCAAAATTTGCAAAATCCTCATATGTATAGCGGTATGCGTAGTTTATGAATTTCTTTTTATTTGAAATAAAGCGTTTACAAAACTGAATGTAATAGGTTAACATATGGGTAACTTCATAAGTATAAACACTAATGTAATAGGTGTGACACCTGAATTTCATTATAAGATACTCATTCGGAGGTGCGAAGGAATGTTGAAAGCATGGAAAAAATCAGTACAGAGTAAATTGATCAGAACGGCATTTGCTGCCGTAACCTCGGCTGCTTTAATGCTGTCAGTGATGCCATCTGCATCCGCAGAGCACTGGGCGTTAACTGGCGATGTGGCAGTGCATGATCCGTCCATTACGAAGGAAGGCAACGCATGGTATATTTTTTCCACAGGGCAGGGGATACAGGTTCAAAGATCGGACGACGGACGTAATTTTTACAGATTGCCGCAAATATTCCTGTCGCCGCCATCATGGTGGAAATCGTATGTACCTAAGCAAAAGCCTAAAGATGTATGGGCACCGGATGCTCAAAAGTATAATGGACGGGTATGGCTGTACTATTCCATTTCTACTTTTGGTGCCCGGACCTCGGCTATCGGACTAGCCTCCGCAACGAGTATTGGCGCGGGGAGCTGGAGAGATGATGGACTAGTGCTGCGTACGACGGATGCTAACGATTACAATGCCATTGACCCGAATCTCGTCATTGACGCTTCCGGTAACCCGTGGCTTTCCTTTGGTTCATGGAATTCAGGCTTGAAAGTGACTCGACTGGATAAAAATACGATGAAGCCTACGGGCCAGATCTATTCTATCGCCAAGCGTACGGCTGGTGGTTTGGAAGCGCCACATCTTACATACCGTGACGGCTATTATTATCTGTTTGCTTCCATTGATAACTGCTGCAAAGGCGTAGACAGTAATTATAAGATTATTTACGGTCGCTCTACTAGTATTACCGGACCGTATGTGGATAAGAGCGGCAAAAGCTTGATGGATGGCGGTGGAACGGTACTGGATGCGGGGAATGACCGTTGGAAGGGACCGGGTGGACAATCTGTCTATAACAACAGTGTGATTGCACGTCATGCCTATGATGCCACTGATGGTGGAAATCCAAAGCTTCTGATTAGTGATTTGAAATGGGATTCGGCAGGCTGGCCTACGTACTAAAGAGAGGACCGTTTGGAGTCACCTGTGTAGTAAAATCATATAGATATATTCAAAAACTGTTCCTCCTAAGGGGAACAGTTTTTGGCTTGCAATGTCATAGAAACATGCTATTATGTATCAAGTTGATAATAATTATCATTATCGTATGAGAGACGTGATGATTTTCAGGTACGGAGGGAGTGACCTCACCAAATGCAGTCTAAAGACAGCATGGACAAACATACAGCTCTGACAGAGAGGGCAGTTCCTGAAGTAGTCATAACAGCACGCCCAGTGCTTCGAGCGGGTAGGATTCGGCAGGCGTTGTTGTTCACAGCTTCGGCTGTATTGTTGGCTTTGGCCATATTCGCCGCCATTTCTCTCGGAGCCAAGGACCTGACCGTAAAGACCGTGTGGTCGGCAGTATTTCATTATGATCGTTCGCTGATGACACATCAGATCATTCACGAGCTGAGATTACCGCGTGTACTGGGTGCAGCTGTTATTGGAGCTGCGCTGGCGGTGGCAGGCTCTCTGATTCAGGGTATTACACGCAACCCGCTGGGAGATACAGGTGTGCTGGGCATTAACGCAGGAGCGATGTTTGTAGTTGCTGTGAGTTTTGCCTTTTTCCCCAATCTACCTTATGGGACGTTAATTGTATTGTCGTTCCTGGGGGCGCTGATGAGTACCTTACTAGTATTTGGTCTGGGAGCATCTGCACCGGGAGGATTGACACCTATGAGATTGACGGTGTCTGGAGCTGTGACGGCTGCCTTGTTAGGTTCCATGACTTCGGGGATTGCGATTTATTTTGATCTAAGTCAGGATTTAGCCTTCTGGTATGCGGGTGGTGTAGCCGGGATTAAATGGTCGCAGCTTGAGATTCTTGCACCGATTTTACTTATGGTGATCGCCTGGTCTATGGGGCTGGCACGTTCTATTTCGCTGATTTCGATGGGCGACGAGGTGGCGTTAAACCTTGGGTTGAATCTCAGGCGTATCCGGCTTTTGTGTCTGCTGACTGTAGTGGTACTGGCCGGACTCTCTGTATCGGCTGCCGGAGCCATCGGCTTTGTAGGTTTGGTTATCCCACATATCGCCCGCAAGCTAATCGGTGTGGATTATCGCCAGATTGTGCCGCTGTCTGCATTATTGGGAGCCGTGCTGCTGGTGCTGGCAGATTTGGGAGCGAGAATGGCAAATCCGCCGGAGGAGCTAGCTATTGGAATTATGGTGTCTTTTATTGGAGTACCCTTTTTCCTCTTTCTCGCCCGTAAGGAAAGGAGGGATTTATAGTGAGTCGCTCTTTAGGGATTGGGGACACAAGAACGAAAAAGGCTTGGCTCGTTTGTTTGGTATTGGCGGGGATCAGCTTTGCTGTCCTTGTTTTGGGTTTGAATACCGGAACGATTCGTATTCCACCGCTACGCGTGCTGGATACGTTGTTTGGCGGTGGCAGCGGACGTGATCATATCGTTCTGTTCGAGTATCGTCTGCCACGTATTGCTGTAACGGTGCTAGCTGGAGCGGGACTAGGTGCAGCCGGGGCGGTCATGCAAGGCTTGTCACGGAACGCACTTGCTGATCCGGGAGTGCTCGGTCTTCATGCGGGGGCTGCGTTGGGGCTGGTAATGTTCGTTAGCTTTTTTCGCGACCTGGACGGATCGGCCGCCGTTCTGATCCCCTTGTTTACCTTTGCAGGAGGTGTCATTGCGGCGGTGCTGATTGTTTTGTTGTCCTATAACCGCAGCAGAGGAATCGTGCCGGTGCGTCTGATTTTGTCTGGCATCGGTGTAGCCTCGGGTCTTAGCGCCATAACGCTGTATTGGTCGTTGCGGCTGGATGAGGATACGTACGCATTTACTGCACGTTGGTTGGCTGGCAGCGTTTGGGGCCGGGACTGGATACACGCAGCGGCTTTGCTGCCTTGGATAGTCATTGTATTACCCTACGTTCTGTCGCAGACGCGCAGTCTGAACAATCTGTCGTTGGGCGACGAGACCGCAGCTGGAATTGGCACAAATGTGAAGCGCCAGCGCCTATTACTGCTGGGCGCAGCCGTGGCTCTATCCAGTGCCAGCGTATCCATGGCTGGAGGCATCGGTTTTATTGGGCTGATTGCGCCTCATCTGGCTCGCCGTCTGGTTGGGCCGATGTACCAGCATTTGCTGCCAGTAGCCTGTTTGGTCGGGGTCGTCATTCTGGTCACCGCAGACACGATTGGGCGTTCGGTGTTTCAGCCGAATGCGATTCCCGCAGGTGTGGTGGTTGCTGTGGTAGGAGCTCCGTATTTTTTATTCCTGCTGTCCCGAACAAAATGACAGAAGGAATAGGTACATATGAAATCATATGGTGCAAATGATGCAACCCGCTGAAATTAATAACTAAGTAGAAGCCTTCTATATTGATCATTATAATGTAGAGTTTCTGTAGCATAGGAGAGAGTAAACATGAGAAAGCACAAATTTGAGGGTTCAGGTTTTAAACGTTCATGGGTAGTCACAGCTCTTGTTGTATGCATGATCATGCTGTCCGCTTGCGGACAAGCAGCCGACAAACAGGCTACCGATACGAAAGCGGCTGGCAGTGCGCAGACAACCATTAGTGCGGATTCGCGTATTGCTTCGATGTCTATTCATTTGACCAACAACCTGCTGGCATTGGGTATTACTCCGGCTGGTTCGGTCATTGGCGGAGATGTGAAGGATTTTCTGCCCCATGTAAAAGATCGTCTTCAAAATACCCGTAAGCTAGGTGTTGTCACAGACCCGGATATGGAAGCGGTACTGGAGCTCCAACCTGATCATATTTTCTTAGACAAAAAATATTCGGGAACCGATGTGGCCAAGTTTGAAAAAATTGCGCCGACCGAAGTTTTTGATCTGGATGAAGGCACATGGAAGGATCAATTGAAAAAAATAGCTGTTATGGTCAAACATGAAGCACAGGCAGACGCATTTCTAAAAGATTATGATACACAGAAGGAACGAGTCAAAAAGCTGATTCATTCAAAAATTGGAGACGGAACGGTTATGGCTGTACGTGTGACGGCGAAAGAGGTTCGTGTTATGGGGATGAAGCGTCCGGTAGGACCGCTGTTGTATCAGGATTTGGGCTTGAAGCCAGCCAAAGGTGTAGAAAAGATCAACAAGGCTTACCAGGTTGTTTCCCAAGAGGTTTTACCGGATTATGATGCCGATGCGATCCTTGTTATCATCAGTAAAGGCGCGGATGCCCAAAAGGTATACAAGCAGCTGGAAGGAAATACAGTATGGCAAGGTCTCAAGGCGGTGAAGCAAGGGCATGTCTACATGTTGGACGGACAGCCTTGGCTGGACTATTCCGCGATGGGACATAAAATTGCTCTGGATAATGCAGAACAACTATTTTCCAAATAAGTTCTAAAGTATATCAAGCCGTATTCCCCCATGCAGCTTCTTGCAGGCCAGGAATACGGCTTTTTGGCGCACACCCAAGCTGTAAGTCGATTGCCTGATCGAAATGAAAAGGAGCTGCTATGATCTCAAATGGGGCAGCTCCATTATAATGAGGATTGCGGGCTATGAACGTTTTTTACGCAGAAAAATCGGTTTGAGCCCAATAAAGCCGATGGCGGCGAGAATTAAATTTACCCATGGTGAGATCCTGAATACCGGCAGTACACTGCGCAGCGCCAGTCCGGCGACAAGAATCACGACAACCAACACAACATACATCAAGATGGATTTAAGATTCATCTGGGGCTTTACAGGGGCATGGTCTGGCTGTTGTGTCTCCTCGCCTTCTTCGGGACGGTCCATAAAATTCATCAGAGCTTCAACGAGTAGAATGGCTCCTGCGGCGATGATGATAAGGGTGGAAAGGCTGATTTTTTCAAAGGGTTTGATATCCCCACCTGTAAAGGTGACAAACCATCCGATAATTGCCTGTGTCAAGAAAAACATAGACAAGGCAATCCATGCAATAAGCGTATAATTTTTTGCTTTATTCATTTCTTCCTCCTGCTTTATGAGCGTATCCCGGGCTGATGGAACCGCCATTTCGTAACAAAGACAGTATACGTGAGGAAGCGTCGGATGGCAAAAGACTTTATCTATAAAATGTATATTACCGCTGCATTCTCCTCAAACTGGATACAGGGTGAGCACATAGAGCAACCTGAATATAAACGTTAAGAGGGTGTGGCATCATGAAACTGGAGAACCAGGCAGATTATTCAGTCCAAAAACGACTGGCAAACGCTTCGAACGGGAATAGCGGGGTGGCCTCGTCTACAAATGTGAGTCACCGGAGCGTTCAGAGATCATCTCCAACGTACCGTATACTGGACGATATCGAAGTGGCTGAGGATACAGAATTTGCGGGTGAACTGGGTGCACAGAACTACCGCAGCCTGTGGCATGAGGATGAACACAACGGTGCCTCTTGTAAGCTGGAGTGGGAGGGACGAACGGAGACCCACCAAATGTTTAGGAACAGCTACGAATAATGAATGTCGATTTTAATGTAGTGGATTCACTCTAATAAGTGTAGTATAGCGTTCTCTGGAATCGCATCGGGGAGCGCTATTTGTTTACTTTTTTAACGATGTGAACTGGCAGGTTGACAAGGGAGCAGGGCAATGATAGACTGACTTTACTATAATACTTATTAAACTTATCGGAATTAAAGTGAATGAATATCCTGGATGGATATTCCACGTTACGATATGAGTTTGATTTCATAAATGTGTAGTGAAGCTTGAAACAGGGGGAATCAGGATGGAACGGCAAATTGGAATTCGCTTTGAACATGAAGAACTGGCCGCAACAATTCATTATCCAAACCGTACAAATGAGGGAGATCGTCAGAGAAGGGTTCCTCTCGTTGTTATATGTCACGGTTTTGTAGGCAATCGTATCGGCGTAGATCGATTATTCGTCAAGACTGCGCGTGAACTGGCCGAAGGGGGATACTTTGTCCTGCGCTTTGATTTTGCCGGTTGTGGGGAGAGCACAGGTGAATACGGCAAGCAGGGGCTTGAGTCCATGATTAATCAGACACGTACCGTGTTGGATTACGCCGTCAATTGCGCGGACATTGACCCGACCAAGGTGACGCTGATCGGTCACAGTCTGGGGGGCGCAGTAGCCCTTCTCACAGCCGTACGGGACAAGAGAGTACAAAATCTGGTTCTTTGGTCAGCAGTGGGCTATCCGTTCAACGACATCGTCAAAATTACGGAGCGAAGCGTGTACGATGAGTCTGTTAAAACCGGTCATGCCGACTATTTGGGCTATAAGTTTACGCCTGCTTATTTTGAGTCGTTAGCTCAATTTCAGCCGTTCCAGGAGGCCGTTAAATTTAACGGAGATGTGCTCGTTGTTCATGGCACCTCGGATGATATTATTCCTGTGGATTATGCATTTCTGTTTCAAAAGATATTCTGGATGCGTCCAGAGGGACGCTGTGATAAAGAGATTATTTTCCAGGGAGATCACACTTTCTCGTCAGGTAAAGAGCGGCAACGGCTGATTGATCGAACACTTGAATGGCTGGATGAACAGGAAAATATTCAACGGGATTGGCAGCACTGGATGATCTGATTTCAGTGTGTAACGGATTGTATTGGAAATTGCGCCTCCGCCGGAGTAAAATGGAAGAGTAACACTATACTGGCGTGTGGAGGTTGGCAGCGATGACATTACCCTCAATTTTTGTTGCGCATGGTTCACCGACACTGGCTGTAGAAAATAACGCATATACCAGCTTTCTTGCAAAGCTGGGCGCGAGCCTGCCCCGACCCAAAGGAATTGTCATTTTTTCCGCACATTGGGATAGCCCCGATCAATGTATTGGCGCGGATGATCAGCATGCAGCGTTGCACGATTTCTATGGCTTTCCCGAAGAAATGTACTCAATCGATTACCCTGCACCAGGCGATCCGAAGCTGTATGAGGAGATAGAGCATCTGTTCAGTCAGCATAACCTGTTCCACCAGCCGGTTCGGAACCGGGGACTGGATCATGGAGCATGGGTGGTTTTGCGGCATATATATCCTGATGCAGACATACCGGTCGCACCCTTATCCATTGATTCTCGGCGCGCTCCCCAGGAGCAATACGAGATTGGACGGATGCTGGCACCGTTGCGAGAACAAGGGATTTTGATTATCGGTAGCGGCGGATTGGTCCACAACTTGCGGACACTCAAGCAGACGAGTGAGCCAGCCGATTGGGCCGTTCAATATGATGACTGGATTGCACAGCAGCTTCAAGACTGGAATTTGCGTCACCTATTCCAATATGATAAGAAGGCTCCATATGCCAAACAGGCGGTACCTTCTTATGGAATTGAGCATTTTTCACCTTTGTTTTATGCAATGGGGGCTGCGGATCATGAGCGCTCCGCGCGTAAGCTTTTTCAATCGTATGTCCTTGGCTCGTTGAGTCTCAATTGTTGGGCTTTTGGTCAAGAAAGTGATACGTAAATGTAAAAAAAGAACTTCCGAATCCACATGGTGTGTGGGAATGGAAGTTCTTTTGTGTATTTTGCGTCTTCGATTAATTAGAAGGCACGTGTATCGTGAGCATAACAGCGCAAAAAATAACCATTATCCCGGAGGATAACGGTTATTTTGGGGATGTTTAAGCTATTTTTCGACTAGGGTCCGCTGGAAAGGTATCTTTATTTTTACGAAACAGTCCACGCAGGAAAGGCAGTACCCAACGGTCAAAGCCAATTCTTCCAGCATTTGCACCAGCAACTACAAGGAAGATTTCAAACAGCAGGTAGATTGCATTGGTGCTTACTGTACCCGAGAACAGGAACGAGAAGTTCATAACCATAGCCATCAAAGCAGCCAGTGTAGTCAATGTACCGAGAAGCAGGCCAACCCCGACCAAGAACTCACCCAATGGGATCAGGACGTTGAACAAACCTACATTCGGCAGGGCAAAGGCTTCCAAGAACGATCCCCACCAGCCTTGTACAGCGGGATGGTCTCCACCTGTTTTAGCAATGGCCCCCGAGATAAATCCGCCTGCATCAAATCCACCTGTCAGCTTTTCAAGTCCGTGGGTCATCCATTCATACCCTAGATAAACCCGTACTACAGTCAGCAACCACATTGCGACTTTGTTCTCACGTAACCAGCTGTTAAACATTCAAACCACTCCTCTTTCTTAATCTATAATGTTGGTTGTATTTCATTTTGTTGGGGATGATCATCTTTGCTACACCTTTATTGTAGTAGGTTCAGTTACAGTTATTTGTGATAAAAATCACAAAGTCTAAATATTTTTTAAATTTTAATGTCTTCAGATAAGTATTCTATAGATTGGTCATGCTTCAATCAAGACAAAAACAGGAAATAAAGCTTATAATGAGAAAAATAACTAAGTGGAGGGATGAACTTGTCCGGGCCCATTTCCCAACGAAATCATTGGTTGCGTGTGATGGCCTCAGCTCTGTTATGCATGACGCTGATGTCTTGTTCTGCTATGTCCAATACGGGTAAATCCGAATCCGTTCCCCAACTGACCAAGCAAGAAACAGAGAAGGAGGCACTTGAACCGCCGAAGGAGCAGTCTATTCCAGCATTTACAGCTCCGCTCACTGGTCTTCCGGTGGAGCAGCCGGTTTTGGAGCGACCGCTCGCTGTCATGATCAACAATGCTCCGGCTGCGCGTCCACAGGCAGGACTTAGCGAGGCAGACATGGTATATGAAGTTCTTGCAGAAGGCGGGATTACCCGTCTGGTCGCTTTTTTCCAAAGTCATGGCGGAGATGTAAAGATTGGACCGGTCCGTAGCATTCGGCCGTATTTGATTGAGCTGGGCGAAACCTATGGTGCGTTGCCGATACACGCAGGGGGAAGCACAGATGCCTATGCGATTTTACAGCAGCAGCGGAAGGAACATCTGGATGAGATTTCAAATGGAGGGGCTTACTTCTGGCGAAGCAAAGATCGTCGTCCTCCGCATAATTTATACACAGACGTAAACAGACTGCGCAAAGGAAGCGATAGTAAAGGGTATGCCAAGCAGACGGACGTTCCAGTATATTCTTACCTTAAATCCGGCGAAACTCCAGTTATGGTGGACGAGGCAGCAGCATCTTTGCAAATCCGGTTTTTGCTTAAAAGCTATCGGGTATCTTATACCTATGATCCAGCGAATCAACAATATAAGCGTTTTGTGAACGAAAAGTCACATGTGGATCAAAATAATAACCAACAGCTCTCAGCAGCCAATGTCATTGTAATGAGCGCTAGACATCGAACGTTGGATGATGTAGGCAGATTAAGTGTTGAGCTGGACGGCAGTGGAGAGGCCATGGTGTTTCAACAAGGACAGTTAATACAGGCTGAGTGGCAGCATACACCAGGCGATGCGATTCGTTTTATGAAAAATGGGGTTGAAATCCCGTTAACGCCAGGTACATCCTATATACATGTGGTACCTGCAGATACTTCACTAAAGGAACATGTAACCATAGAAGCAAATTAGAAAACGAAATACACCTTTTTAGGAAAAAATTGTCGGATAATGACCTTCCATGTCGGGCATTGTATACGTATATCATGAAATTTGCTTTTACAAACATTACAAAAACATTGATGAGTGTGATAAGATAGCAAAGGTTGTCTATTGCAGTCGAAACAGGTTGCGGATATTTTCGTAAAGGGGTAATCGTTATGAGATTGAAGAAAAAGGATATATTCTTCGAGACGTTGGAAAATATGGCAGATACGATCGTGCAAGCAGCCGATTATTTTGCCCAACATACTTCAAATCTTCAAGATGTGACTTTGTTTACAAATGAAATGAAGAAGTATGAAAATAAGTGTGATGATTACACACACACGATTATTACTGAGCTGAACAAGACCTTCATTACGCCGTTGGAACGCGACGACATCATGGAACTGACAACGACCATGGATGATGTGCTGGACGGTCTTGAAGCGACGGCTTCCCGTTTTTATATGTACAACATTACGGAGCCGGACGAGTATATTGTGCAGTTCGCTGATATTTTGCGTCAATCAGCTTACGAAATTCAGAAAGCTGTGCATTTGCTTTCACAGAAAAAATTGCTGGCCATTCGTGAATACACTATTCGCCTGAATGATTTGGAAAATCAGGGGGACGAATTATTGCGTATTTGCATCAAAAACCTGTTTGCAACTGTAACTGACCCTATTGAACTGATTAAACGCAAAGAATTGTACGAACGCCTTGAAACGACAACGGATTCATGCGAGGATGTTGCAAATATGCTGGAATCCATCATTATGCGTAACTCGTAAGGGAGTCCTTTTACATGGATACAAGTTTACTGGTATTGGGTATTGTTATTTTTCTTGCTCTGGCATTTGATTTTATTAATGGTTTTCATGATACGGCGAACGCGATTGCAACTTCGGTATCGACCCGTGCATTGACTCCACGACGTGCAATTATTATGGCTGCGGTCATGAACTTTCTCGGGGCAATATTGTTTACAGGGGTTGCCAAGACCATTGGTGGAAGTGTCGCTGATCCAACCAAGCTTACGAATGGAATTGATATCGTGATTGCGACGCTGATCGCTGCGATTATCTGGAACCTCTTAACCTGGTGGTTCGGTATTCCTTCATCCTCTTCTCATGCACTAATTGGTGCATTGGCTGGAGCGGTGTATGTAGGTGCGGGATCGGATAAATTAAACTGGAGCGGCTTCATCGGGATTGTCGAAGGACTTATTTTCTCCCCGTTGATTGCTTTTGTTGTCGGTTACATCGTGATGATGATTTTAAAATACATCTTCGCTCGTCGTAGTCCGCATACGGTGAACAAAGGGTTTCGTACAATGCAGGTCATTACGGCAGCGATTCAGTCGTTCACGCATGGTACGAATGATGCTCAAAAGGCGATGGGGATTATTACATTCGCACTCGTTTCGGCGGGGTATCAGGACCATTTGGAAGTACCCATGTGGGTAAAAATTTCAGCCGCAACAGCCATGGCGCTGGGTACGTCTATTGGGGGCTGGAAAATCATCAAGACGATGGGAACCAAGATTTTTAAAATCGAGCCAATTAACGGATTCGCAGCCGACATTTCGGGAGCTTCTGTTATTTTCACAGCCACATTGCTTCATTTACCCGTAAGCACCACTCATGCCATTACTTCGGCTATTTTGGGTGTGGGCTCTGCGAAGCGCTTTTCCGCTGTGCGTTGGTCGCTGGCCGGTCGCATTATTATTACTTGGGTTATAACGATACCTATTTCTGCACTGTTATCTGGATTGATTTTCAAAATTCTTTTCTAGTTCATTATTATTTCTTGAAAAAAAGGTATACACTATAGGATACACCATAAGCTTCCGTCCGCTTTTTGCGGCAGGGGCTTATTGGCATTCTGGGGCAAAACTGCTTCTTCAAAGTTTACACCTCCAGATAGTTCCATGAAACATTTTTCAAAAATAGCTGACATCAAAGTAGTCAATTTTTAATAACTCCTGTAAAATAAACAGAAAACTTTGAACCGTTCAACTGACTGGAGGAACTTATGCAAAAATCTAGAAAACTAATAGCACTCATGATTTGTTTGTTTTTTGTGGTTGCCCTGGCTGGTAATTTCGGTGTAGTGGCACATGCAGAAAATAAAACAAAGTATGATATCGGCACGGATACAACGTTCGCGCCTTTTGAGTTTGAAGATGTGAATGGTAAATTCGTCGGAATCGACATGGATCTGCTGGCGGCTATTGCCAAGGATCAAAATTTTGAATATACCATCAAGCCTCTTGGCTTTAACGCGGCAGTGCAGGCCCTTGAAACGAACCAAGTGGATGGTGTCATTGCCGGGATGAGTATTACCGATGAACGTAAGCGGAAATTTGATTTTTCCGAGCCTTATTTTGATTCAGGCGTCGTCATGGCGGTCCGCAAGGATAATGATACGGTTAAACGCTATGAGGACTTGAAAGGACAGCGTGTCGCTGTCAAAACAGGAACGGAAGGTTATACATTCGCAGAATCCATTAAGGCCAAATACGGCTTTACTACAGTACCGTTCGACGATTCTTCTCAAATGTATGATGAAGTTAAAACAGGTAATTCGGTTGCCTGCTTTGATGACTATCCGGTACTGGCATATGGTGTAAATCAGAATAACGGCCTTAAGCTGGTAACAGATAAGGAAAAAGGTGCTTCTTACGGGTTTGCTGTTAACCAAGGCAAGAACCAGGAGTTGCTGGAGAAATTTAATGCAGGGCTTGTTAATCTGCGCAACAGCGGGGAATACGATAAAATTTTGGCTAAATACCTTGGTGAATCAGGCAAAGGTGTGGCGCCTGTAGAGACCAGCCGCTGGGGACTGATTTCCGCTTCGCTACCTTCGCTCATTAAGGGCATGGGAAATACGTTGCTGTACACGCTTGTATCTTTACTCGTAGCCTTTATCCTAGGGTTGGTGTTTGGCTTTATGAAAGTAAGCCATAACAAGGTGTTCCGTGGTATTGCAACTGTTTTCGTCGATATATTCCGCGGTATTCCGCTGATCGTGCTTGCTTTCTTTATTTACTTTGGTATTCCACAGGCACTGGATTTCAAAATGCCGCTTTTTGTTGCGGCTGTATTGACGCTATCCCTAAATGCGGGTGCGTATGTAACTGAGATTATCCGTGGTGGTATTCAGTCCATTGATCCGGGACAAATGGAAGCAGCTCGTTCGCTTGGTCTACCCTATCGGACGGCTATGCTTAAAATCATTTTGCCACAAGCTGTGAAAATCATGATCCCGTCGTTTATCAATCAGTTGGTTATTACGTTGAAGGATACGTCCATTTTGTCTGTTATCGGTTTGGTCGAATTGACCCAATCGGGTAAGATCATTATTGCGCGGACATTCCAATCCTTTGATATTTGGCTGGTAGTAGCGGTGATGTATCTTATCGTCATTACAGTCCTGACCAAAATTTCCAACCGTCTTGAAGGGAGAGTTCGCCGTGGGTAAAATTATCGTTAAAAACCTAAAAAAAAGCTATGGTAGTAATCAAGTGCTAAAGGGCATCGACATGCAAGTACGTGAAGGCGAGGTTGTATGTGTCATTGGCCCGTCTGGTTCGGGGAAAAGTACTTTTTTGCGTTGTATGAACATGCTTGAAGAAATTACCGCAGGTGAGGTCATTGTCGATGACTACAACTTGAGTGACAAAAACGTGGACATTAACAAAGTCCGTGAAAATATAGGTATGGTATTTCAACACTTCAATTTGTTTCCGCATATGACCGTGCTCAAGAACATTATGTTCGCGCCGACTGAACTGGGTAAACAGTCCAAGGCAGAGGCCCGGGAAACGGCTATGAAGCTGCTGGATCGTGTAGGTTTGGCCGATAAGGCAGATGCACTGCCAGGACAGCTTTCCGGCGGTCAGAAGCAGCGTGTAGCGATTGCACGTGCGCTGGCAATGAACCCAGACATTATGCTGTTCGACGAGCCGACCTCGGCGCTTGATCCTGAAATGGTAGGCGAAGTGCTGGGTGTAATGAATGATCTGGCTCGCGAAGGCATGACGATGATGATCGTAACGCATGAGATGGGTTTTGCACGCGAAGTAAGCGACCGTGTTGTGTTTATGGACGGTGGTTACATCGTAGAAGAAGGAACGCCACAAGAGGTATTTGGTAATCCGAAAAACGAGCGGACCATTAGTTTCTTAGAAAAAGTATTGTAAGTGGGCAAGGTTTGCCGTGAGTGCAGGTAAGGACGTAGTGTGCGACCGCTCCGCGATCCATTTGATCTTTCGATCGCTGTTGCCCCTGAATTTTTGGATTGTATAGGACCTTATAAGGTGAAAATTCAGGGGCAAAGGCGAACGCTCCGCTTCTCCAGATTCAAATGGAGCGCTCCGCTACTACTTGCTGAGCGCTCCTTTCTTCGCAAAAGCCTGCCCCATTTTAAATGGGTGGGTATAGGCAGAAGGAATTGGCGCAGCGCTTTGCTTGCTGCGCCGAGGGGGATATAGCGAGGTAAGCATCCGACCGCTTAGTGGCTTTTCGTGTGCATCTTTAATGAACGTGAGTGATTTTTCTTTTACGATGCTTATTTTCGTAAGTGGAAGGCTTGCTTTGAAGATAAGAACTGCTCTGCACGAGGATAAAGGATATCTTGGGAGGCATGTTGGCCCGGAGATATCCTTTTCTTTATTAAAAGGAATACAGGACTTGAGATTTGTATAATGCTGATTGGCTTATATAAAATATAAATAACATATCAGACGGAAGTGTAAGCGAGGAGGACGTACGGTGATACGTACATTGGCTATAGGCCATGATCATCAGGTAACAGTGGGAAAACCATTGGAGCAGATCGTCATGGAGGATTACATATGGATATGGGTAGATTTTAGCGAGCCTACAGATCGAGAGTCGGAGCTGCTGACGAGTTATTTTCATTTTCACCCATTGGCTGTGGAGGATTGTATGCATGTTCTGCAACGTCCCAAATTGGATTATTATGAGGATGTGCAGTTTCTGGTTGTGCATGCGCTTGATGTAGACACGTTAGCTGCGGAAGAAGTGGATATGTTTATTAGCAGTCGTTTTTTGGTTACATATCACCACCGTGACCTAGAGGAGCTGGATCAAGCCTGGGAGCGGATTGTCCAGCATGCGAATGAACGCAAAATATGGTCGCGAGGACCGCTGTCTGCAGCCTACACGGTGATGGACAAGCTGGTAGATAACTATTTTCCGAGCCTTTTTATGATTGAGGATGAATTGGCCGAGCTGGAGGGCTTGGGCGGTCGCGAATCCGTAGAGGAATTAATGAAGCAGGTGTTTGACCTGCGTGGCAGGCTGCTCAAGCTGCGCCGTACCATCGTACCCATGCGTGATCTGATGTACCGAGTTTTGAATTCGCAGCATGTGCAGGGCCAAGGAGATCATATGGCTTATTTTACCGATATATATGATCATTTATTGAAGCTGACAGACATGCTGGAGGCCGACCGCGAGATGACAGCCGACCTGAGGGACAGTTATATATCGCTCAATTCCAATCGCATGAATTCAATTATGAAGACGCTGACCGTAATTACGACCGTCTTTATGCCCTTGACGCTGATTGCAGGAATTTATGGTATGAATTTTTCGAATATGCCCGAGTTGGGCTGGAAATATGGATATTTTGGCGTACTGTTCTTCATGTTTTTGTTGAGTGTTGCAATGGTGGTCTGGTTTATGCGCCGAGGCTGGTTCAAATAGTATAATCTACTTTCTTTTGCGCTTGCGCGGACGTCTGCGCGGGGTAGTGGTGCTTTTGCGCTGCGTCTTTTTCCGGCGTGGGCGTGGTGGTGTGTATTCATCCAATTCCTCGGTGATATCTGTGGCAGAATTTTTGCTCGCGGATTTTCCGAAGGCTGGGAGCGAGCCCATAATCAGCTTCGCCATTGGAGCAAATTGCTGCACACTAGACATAACCTTTTGCACCTTGCCGACCGTAGCAACAATTCCATCAATGCCACCCATACGGTCAATGAAGCCTTTGATTTCGTTGAGATTACCGAGGTTGCCAAGACCCCCAAGCAGTCCTCCTTTGGCTGGAACCGGGTCTGGTGTGACCACGGCAGAATCCGTAATACTCGCTGGCGCCTCGTAAGGAACCAGCCCGGAAGAACCGGCTTGCGGAACCTCGTTGTATGGATCGAGTCCGGGATAAGGAGATGAACTATACGGATCGGAAAGGGAACGCTGTAGCGGCCTCCGATGATAGTAGTGTCCAGGCATGAGATCACATTCCTTTGCAGGTTGATACTCTACTGTATGTTACAAACGCACAGTGGGTTTAGGCGCGTGTCCCGAAATCAGGTATAAAAGCGGATTTGGGCATTCGTACGGTACGTTTCTATGGTCATAATGTTGTTCTGTAATGCGTGAAACCGTTAATGCTTGAAAAACCGACTATTCCTCGGGTACAATGAGGAGAGATCGTAACCTTGGGAGATGATAATCCATGCAGCTTAAAAAGCTTAATGATAAAAGTATTGATCAATTGTTCGAAGCTATTTTAACTCTTAAAAATTTGGAAGAGTGCTATGTATTTTTTGATGATCTGTGCACGATTAATGAAATTCAATCCCTCTCCCAACGTCTAGAGGTTGCCCGTATGCTAGGCAAAGGCAGCACATATAATCAGATTGAAGCAGAGACGGGGGCCAGTACAGCTACCATTTCACGTGTTAAACGTTGTCTGAACTATGGTAATGACGGGTACAAAATGACTCTGGAACGTCTGGGACGCTAATGCGGAGCCCTGGGATACTGGTAATCAGCCATGGCTCTAGGGAGCCATATTGGGTGGAACAGGTGGATCAGGCAGTTGCGAAGCTTCATTTGTCGGAAGAAATGCCGATAGAGGTTTCATTTTTGGAAACGGTTAAAGGAAGATTGATTCAAAATGGTATTGACCGTCTGGAAGCCTTGGGTGTAACAGATATATTGGTTATACCTTTGTTTGTGTCATCAGGCAGTACGCATGTAGATGAGATTAGCTATGCGCTGGGTGTCAAAGATGCGCCGGACAAAGAAACAGATTTGGAGCCGTTTCGACTGAAGGCGCAAGTGCATTTTGGCAGCCCGCTGGATGACGGAGAAGATGTTGCCCGCATGGTGTGGGACAAGGTTCGCCCGCTATCAGCCGACCCTGCGAGAGAGGTTATTTTACTCGTAGGTCACGGCAGTGTGCACAACGGCTTTTTTCAGCGCTGGGAGCAGGGGATTTCTTCGTTGGCCCGTACGGTGCAAAGCGTGAGCGGTATCATCACGGACCACGCTTTGTTAAATCCCGAGAGTGTGTACGACAAGGCAGCGTATTGGAATCAGGAGCGGGGTCATGATGTTATTGTGGCACCGCTATTTTTGAGTTCGGGATATTTTACAAGTCGTATGATTCCTAAACGCTTGCAGGGACTCGAATACCGTTATTCAGGAGACCCTTTATTACCGCATCCTTTGCTCACAAGCTGGATGGATAGACAAATTCGTGAATTATTGCAAAGTGTGCAGAAGCAAGCAAGGTCAAGTCATAGGTAGTCTGGTTCGGCTATAGCGTCATCTTAGCCTTAAATTTCCTTATTTGGGCAAAGTCTGGCTTCTTTTATTGTAAAAGAGGTCTTTTTCCAGTATGATGATATTTTGTACAGACTGAATGTGATGAACTGCTATGTGAATATAAATATCATTAAATATACGGGTGGCGTAACGGAATGAAAAGAGCTAGATTAATCTATAATCCGACCTCTGGGCGTGAGGAAATGAAGCGTCGTCTTGCGGATGTTTTGCAGCGCCTAGATGAAGGGGGTATTGAAGCCTCTTGCCATGCAACTACGGGTGAAGGGGACGCAACGCGTGCCGCAATAGAGGCCATTGAGCGTGGGTATGACATGATTATCGCCGCTGGTGGCGACGGTACATTGTATGAGGTCATTAACGGGATGGCTGAAAGAGAAAACCGCCCGCCCCTAGGTGTGTTTCCTCTGGGGACGACGAATGATTTCGCCAGAGCACTGGGCATCCCCAAGCACTGGGAGGATTATTGCGACCTCGTTATTCGTCAAAATCCGAAACCGCTGGATATCGGAAAAGCGAACGACCGCTACTTTATCAACATTGCAGGCGGGGGAACTTTAACCGAGCTTACGTATGAAGTTCCGAGCAAGCTAAAAACGATGATTGGCCAGTTGGCGTATTATTTTAAAGGCATGGAGAAGATGGTCAGCCTTGCTCCACAGGAGCTGATCATCAAGGCTTCGGGTCAGGAAGTGATCCACGACGAGTTTATGCTCTTCCTGATTGCGAATACGAATTCGGTGGGCGGGTTTGAAAAGCTTGCTCCTGGGGCGACAATAGATGATGGGCTCCTCGATGTCATCGCTGTGCGGAAATGTAATCTGGCGGAAATGATCCGATTGGTAACCCTTGCGCTGCGTGGTGAGCATTTGCAAGATAAGAAGATTGTTTATTTTAAAACAGATTACATGGAAGTGACCTCACCCGGCTACGTCCAGCTTAATCTGGATGGCGAACTGGGGGGCACCTTGCCAGCGACGTTCCGGAATCTGCCGCATCATTTGAATGTTTTCCGGTGAGGAATGATGAGGAAATATTTCTGCTTCCGGACGGCAACGCAATATAGTATATGGAATGCAGAGTAGGTAGTTGTTTTTTTGTGTAAACATATTGGTTTTTGCCGTTCTCCGTGGGGAGTAACGGCATTTTCGAGTTGATGTTTGTATGTTTAGATGACCGTTCAAATTAGACGTCCGAAAGAAAATACCGCATAAAAAGAAGATCAGAAAGAAGTGACAATCATGACGAATAACCGTAGCGGACGTGGAAAAAGCCGCCGGAATGCAGCAACAGCAACTCCATCCAATCGTATTCGATCCAGTGTAGAGCGTAGCGATCTGCCTGTACAAAAGAACGATGAGGCCGTGATAGACATCATCGGCATGAACCACGATGGCGAGGGTGTAGGACGTGTCGAGGGTTTTACGCTGTTCGTTCCAGGTGCGTTACCGGGTGAAAAGGTTCGAGTAAAGGTGTTGAAAACGAAAAAGCAGTATGGCTATGCCAAGCTGCTGGATATCGTGCAGGCTAGCCCTGACCGGATCGCAGCTCCATGCGCCATCTACGATCAATGCGGCGGTTGTCAGATCCAGCATATGAGCTACGAAGCGCAGCTCAGCTGGAAACGCCAGCATGTCGTGGATGTGCTGGAGCGTATCGGGAAGCTGAGTGTGGCTACGGAGTCCAGTGAGCATACTGCACAGGTTTTGGCTGCTTCTGCGGATACAGATGGTGAGGCCGATACAGTCTCGACTTCTGATTCGGCCATGAATGCGGATGGAAATGCCGACAGCATGTCGCGTGTACATGGCGTAGTCGTGCATCCTACACTCGGTATGAGTGAGCCTTGGCGATACCGCAACAAAGCCCAGGTGCCGATTGGTGTCACCGAGGGTGGGCTTGTCGGCGGTTTCTACGCACGTGGCAGCCATCGAATTGTGGATATGAACACCTGTCTCATTCAGGATGAGCGTAATGACGAAGTTGTCGCACGTGTGAAAGAGATTGGCCGAATGCTGGGCATCAGTGCATATAATGAAGAAACCGGACGCGGGCTGCTGCGCCATGTCGTTGTAAAGACTGCTTTTCGCACGGGGGAAATGATGCTGGTGCTCGTGACGAATGGACGAGATATTCCACACGCAGATGCGTGGATCGGCAGTATCCGTGAGCATATCCCACACGTGGCAAGCATATGCCAGAACGTGAATACGAAGCGAACGAACGTTATTTTTGGCGACGAGACTCGTGTACTGTGGGGGCGTGACGTGATCTACGACTACATTGGAAACGTACAGTTTGCGATTTCCGCGAGATCCTTTTATCAGGTGAATCCCGTACAAACGGAAGTGCTGTATAGCAAAACCGTCGAATATGCCGGGCTCACGGGCAAAGAAACGGTAATTGATGCGTATTGCGGCATCGGCACGATTTCTTTGTTCCTCGCTCAGCATGCGGATCAGGTGTATGGGGTGGAGATCGTCAAAGAAGCCATCGACGATGCACGGAGCAATGCGCTGTTGAACGAAATGCGCAATGTGAAATTTGAGGTAGGCGCGTCCGAGGACGTCATTCCTGCATGGAAAGAGCAAGGCATCACCGCCGACGTTATCGTCGTTGATCCGCCCCGTAAGGGCTGTGATCCACGCCTACTCGACACCATTTTGGAGATGAAGCCAGAACGCGTGGTGTATGTATCCTGTAATCCAAGCACACTGGCGCGGGATTTAAGGATACTGGAGGATGGCGGGTACAGTACTGTGGAAGTGCAGCCCGTAGATATGTTTCCGCATACGGTGCATGTGGAAAGTATCGCTCTCCTTGTAAGTAATTAATACAGTTGAAAAAAAGGCTTTAATATCTGTGTTTTTATGTGATACAGGTTGGATTTAATTAATAATATAGGACTGTATCTTCTTATTGATGTGAATATGATGTGATAAAGACAGGTATTCCACGAAAAACAATGTCAAATTATACTGAAATATCACAAATGAGGTGTTGGCTATTTTTTGAGTCAGCGCCTTTATTTTTGTGTGCTAGCTTTTAAAGAAAGCAGATTTTCAAATTTATCGGCGGCGGCTTGATCAGCCGTTTGGAGAGCGTGTCCATAAATATTCATTGTTGTACTTATGCTGCCGTGACCGAGACGTTCAGAAATAATTTTGGCATGTACGCCTTGATTGATGAGTAGTGTTGCTGAAGTGTGCCGAAGATCATGAAATCGGATATATCTAAAGTTATTCTTCAGCACAAATTGCCTAAACCATAGATAAGGACGTTCATGATGGAATGCTTTTCCGTTAGCGTGGGCAAATACAAAGAAGTGATCCCCTCCAAACCAATTATCTGCCAATTTATCCCTTTCCCTTGCGCGGTATTTGTAATACTCTTTTAACTCCTCAAGAACAGACCTAGGCAATGCTACTTTACGCCGGGAATTCTTGGTTTTCGGTTCCTTAACTGAAGCTTTACCAGCTGTAGAAGATGATACGCTTTGTTTCACATCAATAACACCAGTTTTTAAGTTAATATGTTTCCATTCTAAACCAAGTAATTCACCACGCCTCAAGCCAGTTGTTAGCGCTAATGTAATCATTACCCGCCAATGATAAGGTTCTTTTTGAAGTGCTTCTAATAGTTGTTGTACCTCCTTCTCGTCATAGGGGATGATCTCTTTATATACAACCTTGGGCTTTTGAACATTGTTAGTAGGGTTGATTTTTATAATTCTCCATTCAATGGCACGCGAAAATATATTTTTTAAGATACGATGATGATATTGAATGGTACCAGATGACAAGGATCCTTTTTTGCGATCATGTCGGCTCCCCTCTTTGCTTAACGACTCCAGATAGTCTACAATGTGCAACGGTTTTACTTGATCTAGTCGCATATGTCCGAATACAGGAATTATATGCGTTTTAAGGCTGTTTTCGTATACATATAAGGTTCTTTCAGCAAGATGTTTGTTTGCATACTTCTCTCTCCATTCAGTAACAAAGTTTTTAAACGTCATTTTTTCCGGTGCAATGTACTCTCCAGCCAAAACCTCTTGTCTAAATTTTGAGTACTCGTCGTCTAAGTAATCTTGTAGACGTTTTTTAGTCTTAAGAAGTTTTTTATCATCAATTGTGACAGTCTTGGTTTTCCGTCCATATTTTCCACTTGCTTGTACTCCTGTGTATACAGTAAAAAACCATGAATTATCTCCTCTTTGCTGGATATTGGCCATCCTATTCACTCCTTTGGTTAAGATGTAGACACCCTTGTGTTTAGCCTGAAAACTTAAAGCAAAAGGGGGTTTTCAAGTCTTAGATACAGACTGCTTTTTTTAGTTTTAGGTTCGTTTTTATATTAAAACTGGAGATGAAAAATATATGATTTGGTCTTCTACTCATAGATATAAGATTATAAAAATTTAGTTATTCATCAAGTAATTTGTCTAACCCATCATCTTGATAATTCAAAAAAAATTCTATCTCTTTCTCAATAAACACATTGTCTAGAAATTTTATTTCTATGGAGTTTTTATTTATCTTTATCGGTACCTCATAGGTGTCATTTAATTCATTAACTGCAAAGTCGGTAATTGCATTAAAAATTTCTTGTCTGAAGATCAAAGGGATTTTTTCGAGATCAGATTTATCTTTAACAGAAAAAAAAATTTGTGAACGTTCTGGATAATGATCTGTATTTAATAATCCCTTTAATGTCATTACTGATTCGTTAAAATAAATCTCAACCTCGTAATAACTAGAATATTTCACTATGTTTAGTGTTCCAGGAGGAACCATCTTAATTTTATTTTTGCTTGGACTGGTAAATATAAAATTGATTCCTACATCTGCAAATGTGAATAATTCACAAGGGGTGACATCTAATAACTTACAAATAGCATCCATTGTCTCGAATTGAATTCCCTTGCCCGTATTATTTTGTAAAGCACTCAGTGTATTACGAGATAACCCCGTTCTCTCAGACAATTCAGAAATGTTTATTCCTCTCTCAGCCAATAATACTGCCAAGTTACATTTTATCATCGTTTATCACCTTTTCGTTTATATTTGCTTAAAAGTATATACAATTTGCTTAGTACATTCAACATTATGTATTGACACATTACTTGTCATTTGGTATCTTATAACCACCAAAATGATCAATACTATTATCAAAATGTTAATTGTAATGATCATATTGTTCTGTAATATAATCAAAATCGAAGGGAGGAGATATAATGGGGAAAATTACTTTGACAGTTAATGAAACGGCTGAATTAATTGGCGTATCACCTACCACTGTATATAACATGGCGAGAGAAGGACAAATACCTCACGTTAGAGTTAGGGCTCGTATCATTTTCCATCGTGACGTAATCGAGTGTTGGTTACGTGGTGAATATGTGAAAAATAACTGACGGTATTTTAACTGTTTAGAAAGGAGAGAAGGCATGAAAGAACTGGTAAGGATTAAAGAAAACGATGTTTTCACGAATAGTCTCATCATAGCTGAGAACGCACTCCTTCAACATCATTCAGTTACCCGTATTTTGAGAAATCACATAAAGGATTTTGAATTCTTTGGATCCTTGAGGTTTATGGATTTGAAATCCAAAAACTCAAATGGTGGTAGACCAATAAAAGTTTATGAGCTTAATGAGCAACAGGCGACATTACTCTTAACCTATTTGGATAATACCGTAACTGTCAGACTCTTCAAAAGGAACTTAGTCGATCAATTCTTTAAAATGAGATTCCTCTTACTCGAACGTCAGTCCAGTGAATGGCTCCAGACACGTAAACACGGAAAAATGTTACGCCGTCAAGAAACAGACGTCATTTCAGAGTTAATCATTTACGCGAAAAAACAAGGCAGCAAAAACGCTGACATGTTGTACATGAATTACTCCAAACTGGTGAATAGCTTGGTTGGGATTAAAGCTGGGCAACGTGAGTTAGCTACGGAGAAGGTTCTTTCGGTGATAGCACTAATTGAGGATCTAATCTTAAATACTGTTCAGGAAGAAATGTCTGCCGGGGTCTATTACAAGGAAATATACCAGCACTGTAAGGCAAAGGCGGCAAGCATAATGCAATATGTGTACCTTCCTGTGGAGCGGCTATTAATTGCATAAAGGAGCTACCACGATGACTCTGTCGGAACTGGCTCTTCAAACCATTGCAATACGCCGTCATCGTTCATAATATCCGCAAACAACTTGCTGTGGATACTAAGAAAGTTATCAAAGTAACTACGGGGTGAGGAAATGTTTGTAGTCATTCAAAAGTTGAAAAGGCGTAAAGCAAATCCTTACGGTACTTGTAAAGAATTAATTGTTGATAGCTACACTTTCACTATAGGTGAAGTAACTAAAACGAAATATACATGGCGGCATAGTTTCGAAAGATTCGAGCGGCCTAAAATGGATGCTTATAAAATCATGGTGCATCATAGCTACCGTGAAAATGGGCAGGTGAAGAAAAAACAGTGGACGATATGCACTATGAGCTACTACACGTTATTAGAGTTCTGGCCCGGTGACTGTCTGAACTCTAAATTACTTGAAGTGAAGTTGCAGGAAATGGGCATTAGTGAATCTGAATTGTGGGATATGGTCTATGAGAAACTAGATCCAATCATTGAAAGGATCAAGAAGGAGTTCCAAAGCACTCCAGAATACAAGGCAAAGCAAGAACAGGAAAAGATATTATCCCAGTACCACAAGGCTAAAAAAGAGTTCGAAGAATTGTATGGAGATAATACCTACGATTTTTGCTATGACGTTTTCGGCACCCTACGAAATAGGGAGTATCTTATAACCTTGGTAGACGCACAGGAAGAACGTGAAAAGAAAAGTAGTTACTACAGTTCTAATCAAAGTAACCACAGCGGTAGTTACTCGAACAATGATTATAGTAACTACGATTACAGCGATTTTTTTAAGAACTTTAGCGGTAGTTACCAAGGTTCCAATCAAAGTAACTACAGTGAGGACGATAAGAAAGTTCTTAAAAAAGTGTACCGCGTGCTATCAAAAAACTTTCATCCTGACATTACAAAAGATGATGGCGAAGCTATGAAGTTGATCAATAAGTTAAAGGAAGGTTGGGGGATATAGTGGCTAGAGATATTGCAAGCCAACTGACGTTGCAGGAAGCAAGGGAAAATTGCGGCAAGACGATTGAACGAGCAAGCGAACTGGCGGGCGTTCCTGTGAAAACCATAAAGCATTGGGAGGTAGATGCCACTCATGCAGAAATGTATGAGTTTCTGAGATTGCTTACCTATTACAAAACCTCAGTAAACCACGTATACGCAGGCAGGGCAGAAGACGTATACAAAGCCCGTAGAGAGGCGGTGAGTGTGTAAATGGAGATGGACCCAATGGTAATTGATCATATGAATTGTCATACAAGTATCACGAGCATCAAAGGGAAATTAATTGAAATCCTTTGTCGCGTTCAAGAAGATAGTATGTTTACGGGGGAGCATTTACAACATAAATTGTTCGAAGTTATATACGAGGCACAACAAGCCGAATCTATTCATTTTGGAGTGGTCAAAGAGTTTTTCGATGAACAAACAAAAAGCCTTAACAATACCTTGGCGGGGCGTTAAGGCAACACACATTACGGGACAAGCCCACGCGCACATTATAAATCATGTATTCGTAGAGTGCAAGGGCTGTCTCAATAAGGGGAGAGCACGATCGGTGAATAAAATTATGATGATTGATAACGAAATTGTCGGAATTACATTGAGAAAGATGCAGAATCAAGATTCAACTGAGCAAGAAAAAACACTAGCCAACTTCTATGAAGTAGGTATGAAAGAGGTCTTGTACGAAACAGCTCTTTCTCATTATCTTACGCAAAGACCTATGAAATTGAAACGCCCTGACATTATTGACGCTAATAAGAAGCTAACCGTCGAATTTGGTAATTTGTATGACCAATTGAACAGTGAAGCTAAGGATGCACTTTCTACTTTGGAAGATGCCTTTATCGAGGCTCATGCGCTGGAAATGGAAGAATCCTTTGTAATAGGATTTATTGCTGGATATAGAATGCTCAAAGGCCTGAACGTTTCCAGACGGGAGGGATTTTGAATGAACATGGTAAAGGCTAGTGAACAACCTTGGGAGTTTGAAATGTTCGAACTTCTTACGGGATATCCCAAATTACCTGATAGTGCATTTCAAGGTAAGTATCATCACATTAAATTTAATTGGACTCAATTTACTATTCGTTCAAATGAAATGGTCGAAGCGGCTTACCTTGCTATCATGCCTTTTACTGATTCGTCAGAACGGGAACAGTTCGCAGCTCAGTATATATATCGCATTTTAGAGCCGGGCTATGAAACGGCAATATGTAGTTTCTTTGAAGCTGCTTTTGGGCTTGAAGGAATGGAATACCTAAAAGAGTAGGTGGAAATATGGCAGGGAAAGGATGGATAAGGCTGCATCGAAAGATCATGGACAATCCCATTTTTAACGATATGCAGCTTTATCGTCTATGGTCAATCTGTTTGCTGGAGGCAAGTTACGCAGAGCATTACCAACCGATCGGGCGGCAAACTGTTCTTGTCCAACCCGGTCAATTTGTTACCGGAAGATTCGAGCTTGAAACCACGTATAATCGCGGTTTGAAAAGAAAAGAAAAAGTTTCAGATTCTACAGTTTGGCGGTGGATGAAGAAGCTTGAAACAGATGGTTTTTTGACGATAGAAGCGAACAACAAATTTTCAGTCATAACCGTTGATAATTGGGCCTTTTATCAGGGCGAAGACGAACAAAATGAACAACAGTTTGAACATCAAAATGAACAGCTAGTGAACAGCAAACGAACATCAAATGAACAGCTAGTGAACACAAACAATAAAGGTAATAAGGGGAATAAGGGAGACAAGGGAGAGAAAAGAGATATAAAAGACTTTTCCGCCGAAATTGAAAATTTCCGCTCTCGCTATTCTCCAGAGCATTTAAAACTGGTTGACGAGTATCTTGATTTCATTCGAGAGACAAGGACAACTCGAAGAATATCCGATAGCATCATTCACAAAATCATGGCCTATTTTGATAAATACTCATTCGTTCGTGTGGAATACGCAATAAGAACCCATATGAACATGACTGAAAAGAAAAGCGCTCAGGAAGCTTATACCTTCGGGATTGTCAGAAAGACAACAGAACAGGAAGCGGCTAAGAAGTTGCCAGCACTTAGGGAACAAGTGATGAATCAGAACGGAGGTATTAAGCAGCCGGGGAATCGGCTTACTCCTGAGCAATTAAGACAGCTTGAGGAAGGAGACGACAGTCCGTGAACCACGGTGAAGTGAATAAATTACTGGAGCTGATTGGAGAGTTTTTCCCTATCAACATTACTCCAGAGAAATTGAAAGCGTGGTGGGAGGTCATTGGGCATGTTGAATACGGTCCAGCGAGGAAAGCCGTGATTCATTGTCTCCAAGAATCTGATTTTATACCGCGTCCATCGCAAGTCCTGAAACGGATGCCAAAAATAAATGAACTCGTGAAATTAAGTTCCGGGGAAGGGGATTTCTTCGATCATGTTTACCGAACACAATCTGAGAGAAACGCAGCCGAGCGAAGAACTGCTAGGAAACTTCCTGAAAGACCCGACTCTATACCGGGCGAATAAACATCTTTTGTCGCCTGATTTGTTTGGCGAATACACTTGGCTGTATCACTTGATTCAAGAAGTAGACGAGCAAGAGGGGTTGTCTTACAAAGGGGTAGTTTCCCGTTGCGATGCAGACCGCATTAAGGTGTTGATGGAATTTCGTCAAGCTGCTTTCAACGAAAACCGTGTTCCTCTTTTAATCCGCACGCTCAAGAAGGACAGGCTGGCGGGGGACATTCTTTCCCTAGCTAACGAATTACGCAGCAGGACGGTGGAGGGTGAAGACCCGGACACTATTCTGAGGGATATTCAAAACGTCGCCTTTACTCTTGAGACGAGTGAAAGCGGAGGGATGGGCGACCCGAGCAGAGACGTGGACGAGTGGAGCGAATACATGCTGAAACTGGCAGAGGACCCGACACTAGCCTATGGGCTTATGACTGGTTTAAGACCTCTCGACTCCATTACGACAGGCTGGCATAGACAAGATTTTTCCGTAGTGGGCGCTTGGACGAGCATGGGGAAAACGGCCTTCACCATCGAAAATGTTCTACGCCTGAACAATGCTGGGTACAAGTGCGCTATGTTCTCTCTTGAAATGATCAAACGGCAGATTTACACACGAATGATGGCTAACAAACTTGAAGTAGATTTAGAGCAATTCAGAACAGGCCGCTTGGCTAAACACCATTACCAAGAACGCATGATCCGTGAAAAGGAAGCTCTGAAAAGCATTTATGTAGACGACACACGGGGAATAAGCGCAGATTACATCGTGGACGTGATGCGCCGTCTAAAACGAACGCAGGGCCTTGATTTTGTCGTTGTGGATTACCTTCAAGATGTTAAGGAGCATGGCGAACAAAACGACAACGGTGGTAGTGCATTGGCTCGTGTATGCCGCAAGCTGAGGGCATCGGCTAAAGAAATGGATTGTCACGTAATGGGACTATCTCAGGTAACGCGGGGAGTCAATGAACGACAAGACAAGCGTCCTTTGGTATCTGACTTGGCAGGAAGTACGGGAATTGAAACATCTGCTGATGTAATCGCCTTACTGTATCGGGATGATTACTATAACGCTGCTTCAGACAAGAAAGGTATTCTCGAAGTGAATTTTGCCAAACAGCGTAACGGAAAGCTTGGGGTGGTGGAACTGGCCTATGATCGAACCATGCAGACCATCCGAGACATTTACCATTATTAACGAACTGATAGATCGGTATCAAGAAGTGTTCAACCGACAAATTACACTCGCCTACGAAACAGGTCAAATGGATAGCGATACTTATAAACGGTTTGTTGTGATCGAATGTGATGCAGTTTCCCTTGATGCAGTCTACGACCATTTTGATCAACTTTTTCATGAATTGGCTGATTATCATCGGGGACGGCTAAAAGAACGGATTTTCAAAGGTGCTGAATTTATAGATTCGCTCGACCGATCAGATCCGCGCCGACCAGCAGCTTTAAATAAATATGATGCTTTGTGCGAACGCCTGCGGCAAAGCGAAAAATAAGGAGGATACGGTTATGTTGAATTTATTTCACCCTATAAGTCAAAAAAGTCTGACCGGAACTGTTCACCAACATCGGCGGCTAGAAAGTTCGCTTATCCCTATGGGAGACGTTTTGGGAGAAGTGGGAACACAGGCAGGAGAATTGCGGGTAGCGACCACATCACAAGGGCAAGACCACAGACGTGGTAAAGCATTGAAACACATAGAAACTCGCCGCCGACTGGTATACAACAGACCGGACAATGAATGGGGTGTATATGAGCTTTGCAAGGCAGTCTATGAGCTTGCAGAGATTGATCAAGTGGATTTTAACGGGGCAGACCTGATTGAAAAAATGATGCTTCTTCGGAAACTTGTCCCCTTTGTCTCCAGTTCCGCTTTGCAGATTGGAGTAACCGAATACCACGATTCCCGAAACCGACAAGGCTGGGGAATGGACTTCTTGAAATGCGAGGGAATGAACTATGGGTTTGCAAATAAAAGCCATTGAAGCCGCTCAGCAGATTCAGGACATTTTGAGAGAGGTCAAGACGGCCTATAAAAAAAGTGATCGGGAAGTAAAATACTACGATCATGAATGCGCGGATATAATTCATGCGCTGGAGTTCATTGAGCTAGATGCCGAGACAGCTTGTGCGCTCTGTCAGCAGCTTCGAGATAATAGGAAAAGGCGTAGAGAGGCCAAGAACGAACGAGAGCGCCTACAGCCCTTATATGAAGTCTCAGAAGGACACCCATATTTGATATATGAGTTTGAAAGAGCAAAATGGAGAACTGAAAGGATTGAATGCATACAGAAGCATCGCATGTACACACCACGTATTAGAACGGATCTGCAACAGGCGTTTGACAGGGTGAATTGTAGAGACTGAAGTCCTTTAAGGACTTTGGTTTAAAGGAAGATTGCTGTCGACCAGACCGACCGCAATTCCCGCTATCCCTTCAACGGATAGCGACATTAGTCTCTGCAACCAAATTACAAAAAAACACGGATTTTGCAACCAACAGATCTATTCACGCAATTTCAGTAAATTGAATTGCTACCAACTCGGATTCGCAAGATGTTGCGAAGCAAGTCGTCAAAATGACGTTTCGTAGCCAGAAGTGGCAACGGCAACCGTGCCCACAAGTGGGCATGATCCGTTTTCCCCAGAAGTGGGGATGAAACGAAATGGGTGTCACCAACTTTGGGGAGGCCCAATAGATGAATATTTTCGCCCACAAATGGTCGAAGACCTCCCAAGACAGTCGGACATGGTGATTCACCATGTCAGGAATTTAAAAGGTGCGTTAAATATGACGCTCACACATTGGGCCTTTTGACTTAAAAGTTCTTAAAAAGTGAAAGGAGCGATCGATTGGAGGCGATGCAAATGGAATTATTCCCGACAGCAAATAGGTCAGACATGCAGCTGGCTCGAAGCCTTTTGAATCGGTACACCAGGATGCGTAAAACCGTTGATAGCCTGTCCGCTAGGAATGCAATAGGTGAGAAAGAACGACTAGTTATGGAGGAATACAGACGAAAAACAGAGGCTGTAGAAATGGCTGTGAGCCTTATTATGGACGATAACGTTCGCCGGGTAATGGAATTCCGGTTTATCAGAGGAAATACGCGCTGGGGGACTGTGAGCCGGTTCAGTAGCATAACAGACCGATCAGTTGACAGGCGAATTGTGCGCGGAGTGGAATCGGTTGCAGAAACACTGAAGTTGATTGGTTTAATATAAATCGTTAGAAAAAAGTTCTTCCAGACATGGAGGAGCTTCTTTTTTGACTGTGGTAAAAGTACCTAAGGCATCTAAAATTAAATGTGGAAAATTAATGAATGCTATTTATATAATATAGAATATTATGCATATATTTTTTTGTGGATTCCTCTTCTTGATTATTAACTGGGGTGAGTATGTATTAATAGAATAACTTTAAGGAGAATGACAATAAGATGAAAATAATAAATGTATCCGTAAAAAAATACAAAAGCATTAAAGAATCAGGTGAAATTCATTTACATAATAAAATTAACGTATTAGCAGGAAAGAATAATACGGGAAAATCAGCTTTTATTGAGGCTATATATAAAGTTATTAACGGGGATCTTGTTGATCACATTTCCTTTAACCCTGAATTAATAGAAATAGTTATAGAAATTAATGTATCAACCGAAGAATTAAATTTTATAAATCAAAATGTTCAATCGGATTATAGTATGCCAGATTTTGAGAGACTTAGATTGACCATTAATTACGATAATATAGGAAATTATACGATTATAAAAAAAACAGAATTGTGTTATAACAATACTTTTATAATTTTATATCAGAATAATTCTATAAGCGGTAGAACAGAATATCTGTTTACAAATTTACATGGGCATGACCAAGCTTATACTGGAAGTCTCCCGACGTTTTTAAATAACACTTATTTTTTGTTGAAAAATAAACTGGTCTACATAAGTGGTTCAAGATATGTACCAATGACAGAAGGTTCTAACTTACATAGTTCCTTATTTATTGACGGAACCAATCTTAATGCATTTCTTTATACTTTACATAACAATGAGGAGAGGATCTTTGATAAGATTAAAAGAACATTCACTCAAATATTTACTGATGTTACTTCTATAAGTACACCTATTAATGATAATAATAATACACATATTAGTATATATTTTGAAGGTATTGAGAACCCGATTCCTTTATCGAGTTGCGGTAGCGGGTATACTCATGTTTTATTACTTTTGTGTGTTCTATTTACTAAAAAAGATAGTGTTGTTTTATTTGATGAACCACAGGTTTTTTTGCATCCTTCAGCAGAAAAAGCTATATATGATTTAGTTAATGATATTGGAGAACACCAATATTTATTTACCACTCATTCTCCAATTCTAATTAATTACCCTGTGGAAAAGTATTTATATCATGTTAGAAAGATAAATGGGTACAGTATTTTTACACAATTGGAACAAATGCAAGAAATACTGTTTGATATAGGTGTTAGCAATAGTGATTATGCATTGTCTGACAAAATAATATTTGTGGAAGGTGAGACAGAGGAACTTGTAATTCCTATAATCCTTTCTCATTATGGGTTGAAACAGATCGGATATAACTACAGAATATTGAATATGAAGGGAACCGGTAAGGAGTTTAATAAAAAAACAGCTATGAATAGTCACAGAGAAAAGCTTGATTTAATCTTAGGAGGGGTATCTCAAAGCCCAATTCCTTATAAGATAATTATTGATGCTGACAATAAGACAGAAGAAAAAATTAAAGAATTAAGAGATAATTACTCGGATAATATTATTATTTTGGATAGAAGGGAATATGAAAATTACTTTTTAGATTGTTATCGAGAGTTGGCTGAAATTATTAATCTTGAATTAGAAGAAGAAAGAATTAACCCAGAAGAAATAAAATATGAGATAGATTCTATAACATCGAATACAACTGATAGAAAATTATTTCCCCGAGATTCAATGGAAATATATAAAGATGTTGTAGGTAGTGAAGTTTTGGAACGGTTATTTGAAAAATACTCATTAACATATAATAAGGTAAAACATGGGTTACACTTAACTAATTTAGTGTTAGAAAACACTCCTGAAAAATTAGAGTTCTTTAGAAACGAGCTAGAGGGTTTTTTACAGAGTTAAGAAATGAAGAAAGTAGTGATCAGAAAAACAGGATCAATCACACTATTTTAACGTCTGTACCGCGTCTGTAGTACGTCCGCACAACGTCTGTAGTTCGGAATTAAAGTAGGGACATAGGGTTAACGCCCGGGTGTCCCTGCTGTCCCTTACCACGGCAGGACTCGTCCACGCTTAAAGGCACCGCTTTGAACACAGGGTGATAGAGCACTGAGTTGCGGTGGTGTGGAAGCGGGGAAGGAATAGGTTAGAGTCCTTTCCAGGCGCTCCGCCCGGGCGCGGTAGAACTACGGGCAAAAAGTAAATAATCACTCATGACCTTCATGGTAGAAAGTATTGAGTGAAAAGAAGACGAAAAGCGACGGGAAACCGCCGCTTTTTTGCGTTCAAAGGAGGAAACGACATGAGCTATGCATATTTGGACAACACAGGTATTCTTCATCTGCATCCGCTGGAGCGGGAGGCACAGAAACACGGTAAATACGTGGAAACCAACCTGGAGTATGACGACAGCGGTTTTCCGATCATCGGTGACGAAGGCGTGGTGTACTACCCAAATGAGGGTACAGCCTACATCAAAGGTAACAAAGCCAAAGGTCAAAGCATTGCAGTACCGAACGTGCTCAAGCAGTTGGCTGACAAACTCAAGTAACACCTTTTTCCCGGCTTAGTCCGGGGATATGACACATACAGGATTATAGCGGTTCGATTCCGCTGTGTGTCTTAATATCTGTTTACGATTATAAGAAACGTGCTGTAAAATGTCGGATAAACACACCTTAGAGGATGGTACAGCCGATGATAATGGATCGTGAACAATTTAGAGTGCATTTGAAAGAGGGTAATCGCAAAGGCTTGCCTCTCATAAAAATGATCGCATTCAAAGCAAAATACGTTAAAATGGATCAAATGGATTTCGAGACACATTTCGATAATCTCTTGAGTGTGCGCCTTAGCAACGTCTTAGCGAGCGAGTTTCAAGGCAAATCGTTCCAAGAATTCGCTAACCACAAATTATCCTATTATTCAGGGCTAAGAAACATGGGTAAGTTAACGTTTTATGAATTTCTGGACGTACTGTACGATATGGCTGTTCCAATACAGTTAGACTACAAAAGCAACGAATACTATACTGTTACTCAGCTCGCTAATATCTTGGTAGCTAAAGAAGAAGATATAATAAGACAGTTAGAATCAGGTCGATACAAAGATGCATTCATCAATGAGCAAGGTGAATGGCTGAAGCCGAAGCCGCCTGAAAATGAATACTAATATCTCAGTCGCCAATAGGCGGCTTTTTTATTTGCTGAAAGGGTGATATTAATGGCGAAGTATAGTAAAAAGCCTATAGAGGTTGAAGCGATTCAATATGATGCAACCAAGTACCGTGAAGCTGCTGAGTGGGCGAAGGGGCTAATTGGAAATAAGCCTTCAAAGATAATCGAAGTTGCCGAAGATGAGCGCATATTCATATCAACGGCAGGAGGTAATATGACTGCTTATCATGGGGATTTCATCATTTTTGGGCTCGGTGATGAGTTTTATTCAGTTCCACCGGAAATATTCCATGCAAGTTATGACGAGGTGAGTTCATGAAACTCTATACAGACGGAACCATAGAAGGAACACCGCATAAAGAGGGTTAAAGCAGACAGAGGGTTTGGAAAATAATACTATATAACTGAACTAGATGTGTTATATTAAAAAAAACACTAAAAGGTTGGGTTAATTATGGTTAAAAGACTTCTTGCTGATTTGCCTTTATCCGAGCAACTCATGCATTGTACTGTTAGAATTGAAAGTGAAGATGCTGCCGGTAATATAAGCGAGGGTACAGGTTTTTTCTATCAAATGTTACAAGAGGATGAATCGTTACAGTACATTGTAATGGTCACAAACAAGCATGTGATTGAGGGTAGTGAAGTCGGACGGTTCGTTCTGAATTTAGCAGACGAAAACGGTAACCATATTCTTGGCAGCCAGGAAGTTATCACCTTAACGGAATTCGAACAACGATGGATTAAGCATCCAGAGGATGTTGATTTATGTATGATGCCTTTAGCGCCGATCATCCGTGAGGGAGAAACAAAAGGTAAATATTATTCCATATTGACACTAACTAGAGATGACATTCCGTCGGATGAACAGATATGTCAGTTAAATGCAATTGAAGATATTATAATGATTGGTTATCCGAATGGTATTTGGGATAGGTTTAATAATTTTCCTGTTATGAGAAGAGGTATTACTGCCACACATCCGAAATATGATTACAACGGAAAACAAGAATTCTTGATCGATGCAGCTTGTTTTCCTGGTTCAAGCGGCTCACCTGTTTTTATATTTAATGAGGAGAGCTTTATTGATAAAGAACAAGGATTAATCTTTAGAACTAAAATTTACTTAATGGGTGTTCTTTACGCGGGGCATCGGTACACTACTACCGGGGAAGTAAAAATAGAGGAGGTTCCAACAGGACTACAATCTATCTCAAGTATATTTATTAATTTGGGCATTATTATAAAGGCTAGCAATCTACTTGTTTTTGAACGGATTCTTAGAGAGAGAAACAGTTAAAGGACTTTGTATACTACTCGAGACAACATTTAATGTTGTCTTATTTTTATTACAGGGGGTGGGTGATATGACATGAAGCTATCTGAGAATCAAAAGAAGTTTGCAGATTACTTTATTGAGACAGGTAACGCTACTCAAAGCTATCAGAGGGCTGGATATAAGGCTACAGGTAAATCTGCTGAAGTAAATGCTTCCAGATTGCTAGGAAATGCTAAGGTGAGGGAATACATCGACTCGATAGTGGTGAAAAAGGACGAGGAACGAATAGCGAAACAGGACGAGATTCTTGAGTTTCTTACATCGGTGCTGCGTGGGAAGGTGAAAGAACAGTTCCCATTGGGCATGGGCATGGGTGAGCAATCGCTCGTTAAGAAGGAACTGGACGGCAAGGATCGCATAAAGGCTGCTGAACTGCTTGGGAAACGTTATGGATTGTGGGTTGATAAACTGGATGTTAACGCCGTTGTAGCGCCTGTTTTTGTTGACGATATACAGGGTGAAGATGATGGCTAGAAAACTATCCGAATTCATCCCGAAGGCGTTTCATGCGACATGGAGAGCTGCGAATGATCCACACATCCTCAACATCATAGAAAAAGGTGGCCGCGGTTCAGGGAAATCGTCAGATATAGCACACATCATTGTGCAGTTGCTTATGCGTTACCCCGTTAATGCTATTGGTATACGTTATATCGACAACACCATTGAATTATCCATTTTCGAGCAAATGAAATGGGCCATAACCGAACAAGGTGTGTCGCAGTTTTTCAAGATTAATAAATCCCCCATGCGGATAACATATCTGCCGCGAGGCAATTATATGGCCTTTAGAGGTGCACAGAACCCTGAGAGGCTTAAATCCCTGAAAGATGCCAACTTCCCATTTGCCATAGGGTGGATTGAGGAATTAGCAGAATTTAAGACGGAAGAAGAAGTTACAACCATCACCAACTCCTTATTGCGTGGAGAATTGGGAGATGGTCTTTTTTATAAGTTCTTCTATAGCTACAACCCGCCAAAGCGTAAGCAGTCATGGGTCAACAAGAAATATGAGTCTGTATTCCAACCGGATCATACACACGTTCATCACTCTACTTATTTGGACAACCCGTTTATCTCCAAAGCCTTCATAAAAGAGGCTGAGAGTGCAAAGGAGAAGAACCAACGGCGTTATGAATGGGAGTATCTCGGGAAAGCTATTGGGTCCGGAGTGGTGCCGTTTGACAACCTTACATTCCGCACAATTACAGATGAAGAGGTTAAAAGCTTCGATAATATCCGCCAGGGCAATGACTGGGGTTACGGTGTTGATCCGCTGGCCTTTGTTCGCTGGCATTATGATAAAACACGGCGGAGAATCTACGCGCTGGATGAAGTATACGGCGTAAAGATAGCTAACCGAGAGTTGGGCGAGAAGCTCAAGAAGAAAAAGTATGACCAGCAGCTGACCATTGCGGACAGTGCAGAGCCAAAGTCGGTGGATGAATTAAAAATGCAGCTTCATTGCAGATTCAAAGGCGCTAAGAAGGGGCCAGGATCGGTGGAATACGGTGAAAAGTGGCTTGATGATCTTGATGAAATCGTCATTGATCCAGTTCGTACACCAAACATTGCGCGAGAGTTTGAGAATATTGACTATCAGACAGACGCTGACGGCAATCCGCGGACGCGGCTGGATGATAAGGACAATCACACTATTGATGCTACACGGTACGCCTTTGAGGACGATATGAGGCAGCCAGGTATCTCATTTGATTAATACAGGAGGGAGGTTACACATTGAGCACCACACAAGACATCATTCGCATGCTTGAAGCGAACTCCCCGATGACTGATATGGAAATCGCTATGCAAGAGATAACCACATTCAAGGGTTCGCTTAAAAGAGAACTCATGTTACTGGGGCAGGCATACTATGAGAACAAAACCAAAATACTGGAGAAGAAGCGTACAGTTGTTGGCGAAGGCGGGGTAAGGCAAGAAGTCCATAATCTAGCTAACAATAAGCTAATACATGGTTTTGTTCGCAAACTCGTAGATCAGAAAACAGGGTATCTGCTTTCCAAACCATTTAGCATACAAACTGACGGCCCTGATGAATACAAGAAACGTCTTGGTGACTACTTCGGCAAAGACTTTCAACGTACACTTAAAAACGTTGGCAAGAATGCAATTAATAAGGGGATAGCTTGGCTACAGGTTTATTACACCGAGACTGAAGAACTTGCCTTCAAGAGCATTCCAAGTGAGGAAATTGTCCCGCTTTGGAAAGATTCAGCGCATACAGAGTTGGATGCAGTCATTCGATTCTATGATGTGATCTACTATGAGGCTAAAACCAAGAAGACCATTACAATAGTTGAATTTTGGGATTCAAAAGGAGTCATGCGCTTCTCTCAAGATAAGCTGGTTTCGAATGATCTAAGTCCATTAGGAGAAGTGGAATCTCACTTTACAGCCATAGTAAACGGTAAGGAAATGCTTCTGAATTGGGAGCGCCCGCCTTTTGTTGCATTCAAATACAACGACGAAGAACAACCGCTTATAGAAATGATCAAAACATTGGTTGATGATTATGATTTGCGGATGTCGGAGAATGCGGACAATATCGAGGATATGCCGAGCAGTATTATTGTGCTGAAGAATTACGGTGGCGGAAAGCTGGAAGATGCACGGCGTAACTTAGCTCAACTACGTATGGTTAGGGTTGAGGCAGACGGCGGCATTGATACGTTAGGTATAGACATCGATACTACAGCACTAAGCAATCATATTGCTGAATTGCGTAAAAGTATATATGAGTTTGGTCGAGGTGTGGACACGCAAACGGACAAGTTTGGTAATAATCCATCTGGCATAGCCCTTCGTTCTCTCTATCAGGATTTAGACTTGGATGCGAATACGATTGAGGCAGAATTTCAAGCCTCGCTGGAACAGCTTCTTTGGTTCGTAGATCAACATCTTTATAACACAACAAAGGTTGACTACTCCAGTTATGACGTTGATTTCATTCTTAACCGGGACGTTATGATCAATGAGACTGAAGCGGTTGAGAATGTCAAAAACAGTGTAGGGATATTGTCTGAGGAAACCAACCTGGCAAATCATCCTTGGGTCACTGATGTTCAAGCCGAAGAAGAGCGTAAAAGGAAAGAATCTGCCGAAGCCTTGAAAACTGTGGAAGATCAGCCTTACGGTGGCACAGGCGGTAATCCCCCTGAAACAGATCCAAAACAGGATGAACAATCATGAAGTCCGAGGAATACTGGTCAGGCCGTATGGACGCTCTGAATGAGGCGCAGCTGGGCAAAGGTGATGCTTACGTCCGCAAAATGGAGATTGAGTACGCCAAGGCTAACGCATCCATCCAAAAAGATATTGACGTGTTCTACCAGCGGTTTGCGAAAAATAACGAGATAAGCCTAGCGGAAGCACGGCAAGTGCTGAAAGCTGGAGAGCTCAAAGAGTTCAAATGGACGGTAGACGACTATATCAAGGCAGGCCGCGAAAATGCTGTGGATCAACGGTGGATGAAGGAACTTGAGAATGCATCTATCAGAGTGCGTATGACTCGCTTAGAGGCTTTGCAAATGCAGATGCGGCAACATGTCGAAGTCCTAACCGGAAAGCGTCAGGCAGGCGCTAAAGAGCTTATGGGCGATATATACAAGGATGGGTACTATCATTCTGTGTTTGAGCTACACAAGGGTACAGGGTTGGGCGCCACTTTCTCTAAGTTGGACAAGCGGCAGATTGAAGCGGTTTTAAGTAAACCCTGGGCAGCCGATGGTTCGAACTTCTCTGCACGGATCTGGAAGGACCGTGACAAGTTGGTCCACGAGCTCCAGACTGTTTTGACTCAAGGTATGATACGCGGCGATACACCGGACAAGATGATTAACGCACTGTCTGACCGTATGGGTGTATCCCGATCAGCGGCAGCCAGGATCATCCAGACCGAATCCGCGTACTTTGCTGGTCAGTCTCGTATGGATGCTTATAAGGAGCTGGGCGTAGAGCAATACAAGTTCACGGCTACGCTGGATAAACGCACATCAAGTATCTGCCGGCACATGGATGGAGAAGTATTCGCGGTGAGCGAGGCTGAGGTAGGAGTTAACTACCCACCGTTGCATGCTTATTGCCGTTCTACTACGATTCCGCATTATGAGGACAATGTCCAGGAGCGCATAGCGCGGGATGAGGACGGCAAGAATCAGGCAGTGCCGGGTGACATGACTTATTCTGAATGGGCCAAGGAAAACGTTCCTGCTACGGACCGTGTAACTGAGCCGATCAAGCCAGTCGAACCAGACAATAATGCTATTAAGACGGTTCCCCCAGAGTTGGAGAACCTACCAAACAGACCATACAACCCTAAAGCTTCTTATCACGTGGATATCCCTAATGTATCATCGGTTGCTGCAGACAAAATAGCAGACATTAGCCGGGAATTGGTACGTGAGGGCTCCAAGACTGGTAAGGGCTATTTGTCGTTCACGGACTTTGATGGCAAGGAGTTGGCGAGGATCGCGGGCAGTAAAGACAGTGTACCATTCACACCTAAAGCGCGGGATATGCTGCTGAGCGCTCCTGCTGGCAGCCTAGTGCTTGCTCACAACCATCCGAGGGGCAACAGGCTGTCGGTTAAAGATGCGCGTTCTATGGCGCTATATGCAGCTATAGGGGCTATGGTGGTAGCTGGGCATGATGGCGGCACAAGTACACTGTCAGCACCGAGCAAGCGCAGTCCGTCGGAGTTTGATGAGGTCCTGCGCCGAGTGGTTGCCGAGGTGGACGCACAATTGCAAGCTGATCCAGCTTTCGCTCAGTTGTCACCAACGGCCAAGAACGAACGCTTTGATTATCTGGTGCTCATGGCGATAGTAAGCGAATTGGGGTGGGAATATGCCGAAGACTTCGAAGCAGCAAGAGACGGTAACCGGTTTAGATGATAAGCCGATAATGCTTGATTTTGATGCTCCAGTAGATGAACGGGTGAGTGCATATATCAGTCAGGTGTTAGGACAGGAAGGTGAAGATGTGGACAAGGATAAGATTAGGGAACTATTCGAGCAACTTCTCGGCGATTATAAGTCATCTGAGGAAATGGTGATACATGAACGTGGTGGAGACGAAAAGGAACTTGAGAACACTATAAAAGAATACCGGGAAGATCTGGAGGCGTTGTTGAATGAGTGAATCCATGAAATCAGACGCACTTTCCAACGCAGAAGTGTTGGACATCTTAAGAGAAAAGATCGGTTTTGTTGGCAAGCCTTCGTCAAGTGTTGAATGGCGGTATGAATTAAACAAGACCGGTAAACTGGTGATTGATGGTCGGGCTACTCTTTATGACATCGAACGAGCTATGCAAATAACAATTGACTTGTCAACAGCCTTTTACATCCCGTGGCAGCCAATTATTAATTTTAAAGTGATAGTAAGCAAACATGAAGGGACACGTATTGAGTTAACTACGTTGCCTGTATCTTCTACTGGATGGGTTACCATAAACTCGGAACTACCTTATTGAAATTCTAGGTAAATCACCGCCGTTTGGTATTGTGGGCGTAAAACACAAGACATCACTGGCCGAGACCAGGTTAAAAAACGAAGATGAAGGAGCGGTATATATGGATTGGTTAAGAGAATTGCTGGAGGGTCAAGGTGTTCCAGCGGACAAAATCACAGCTATTACAAAGGGGGTTGAGGACAAGTACACCGGATATGTGCCTAAGCGTCGATTTGATGAAATAAATGATGCTAAGAAACAACTTGAAGGTGATTTGAAAGAACGCGACAAGCAGTTGACTGATCTGCAGAAGGCGGCGGGGGATGTTCCGGCATTACAGGAGCAGATTACTAAGCTTCAAGAGGACAATAAAGCTGCTACCGACAAGTACGAAAATGACATGAAGGAACTGCGCTTGAACACTGCGCTTAAGATGGCTTTGAGTGGTCAGGTTCACAACGCTGATATTGTTGCGAAGTTACTGGACAAAACAAAAATCGAACTGGACGACAACGGTGCTATAAAAAATGGTTTGGACGACCAACTCACAGGCCTTCGCGAAAGCGATGGCTTTTTATTTGTCCCAAAAGAGGACCCGAAACCAGGATTCCAACCGAAAGGTGCTACACCAGCGGATGGAGCAGGCGGAAAGCAAGACCCGGGTAAGGGTGAGCCCAATTACGGGAAGATTGCTGCACAGAATAAGTCAGCGGATAACGAAGGCCTATCTAAAGCCCGTGAATCCTATTTCCAATAACAGGAGGATGAGAAAATGAGTAAATTTGTAACTACTAAATACGGCAATAAGAAGGTTATCACTAAATTCCCCGATCATTATGTGAACTTAGCTGTAACAGTGGATGATGCGGGAATCACAGCTAATGCTGATGGGAAGAAGATTGTTCCTGCTGGCACGATTATTGGCAATGGTATTTTGAACGATATTACGAAGTTAGCTAAAAAGGCAGTTACGACTACTGGTGTTTCTAATGCTGAAGGCGTCCTTTTTGAAGATGTTGACGTTACTTACGGACCATCTGCAGGCGCGATGATGATTCACGGATTCGTGGATTTAAACAAGATTCCAACGGCTCCAACGCCAGAAGAAGTGACAGCACTCAAACAAATCACATTTTTGAAATAAGAGAGGACAGGTGAAGACATGCCAACTATTTTTGATCTTGTAACAGCTGAGAATATTACTACCTACTATCAGGAAACAGCATCTAATGCTATTCCTTACTTGGGGGCGACATTGTTCCCAGCGAAAAAGCAACAAGGGCTAGATTTGAAATGGATTAAAGGGGCAGGAGGCTTGCCAGTATCCCTGCAACCGTCCGCATTTGATGCCAAAGCCACATTGAGGGACCGGATCGGATTTGAAGAAATCAAGACTCAAATGCCATTTTTCCGTGAAGCTATGAACATTGATGAAACAGAACGCCAAGAGTTGTTAAGGTTGTTATCATCTCCTAATGCGGTGTATTACCAAACGCTGATTGATAAGATCTATGACGACAGAAAAACGTTGATTGATGGTGCTGTGGTAGTGCCTGAACGAATGATCATGCAATTACTTTCTTTGGGTCGGATCGACATTGTTGCCAATCGCCAGCAATACAAATACGATTACAAAATGTCTGATGAGCACAAAACCACGCTTACGGCGGAAGCTAAATGGAGTAATCCTGATGCTCCGATCATTCAAGACATCAAAACGTGGCAGGATCTAGTCGAGGATGACACTGGTGTACGTCCTGAGAATGCTATTTGCACACGGAAAACGTGGAACTACATTTTGAATAATAAAACTATTCGGTTGGACATGAATCCTGTAGGTGGTCAGAACATCATTATGACCGACTCCATGATGAAACAATACCTTTTTAGCAAGTTGGGGCTTACTGTAGCTGTATACAACAAGAAGTTTGCTTTGCAAGATGGCACAACAGGCCTGTTTTACCCAGATGATTACTTTACCCTTATCCCTGCTAACACACTGGGCAATACGTGGTATGGTACTACACCTGAGGAAGCGGATTTGATGAGTGGCGGTACGGACGCTCAGGTACAGATTGTCAACACAGGGGTTGCGGTAACAACTTACAAAGAACCACATCCAGTAAACGTAAATACTATCGTGTCTGAGATCGTATTACCTTCATTTGAACAAATGAACAACATCTTTATCGCTAAAGTTAACTAAGGGGAGACAATTGTCTCTCCTATTTATTTTGGGAGGAGTGAATAGAGTGAAAGTGACTCTTACAAATAGTGCAAAGTACGGCGGTGAATTCCACATCAAGGGGCAGGAAATTGAGGTAGAGCCAAAACATGTGCCAGGGTTGATTGCTGATAAAGTTATTAGTCCTGATACAGAAGTGCCCGAAGAACCTGTCGAAACAGATGTCAACAAGATGAATCTAGCTCAGCTGAAGGATTACGCCGAACAAAACTCCATTGACCTCGCTGGTGCAACCAAAAAGGAAGACGTGCTCGCAGCCATCGTGAAAGCGGGTGAAGGCAATGGAACCGAACCGCAGGGAAACGCTGCTGACCAAGCTTAAAATCCTACTTGGCATTCCAGTTACTGATACGAGTAAGGATGTACAACTCGGATTTTCCTTTGATTTTACGATTGATGGCATTAAGAACTACTGCAACATATCCGACATACCGGTGCAACTGGAAAATACAACGCTGCTGATCGCCAAGGACTATTATCTCAACCAGTTTGCAGAGCCTGCAACGGCTGGAGAAACTGAGTTGAACGTCCAAAGTGTTAAGCGTGGTGATGTGCAGTTTAATTTTGCGGCTTACGCCAAGAAGGGCGTGGAGGGTACGGCTTTCATTAAGTCGTACGCCGCGCAACTTAATGCATTTCGAAAGCTGAGGTGGTAGCCATGCAATTAGGCAATCCAGCAGTGGAGCGTAGGCTGCTTGAAATGACCTATACGGGGGTTTGCCGAGTCGAAGGACAGACAACTAGCAAAGACCCAGTAACAGGCGTTGAGCGTCCAAAGGACGGCGTTATATTCGACAACCAGCCATGCGCGCTTTCTCAAGCATCCTTGCCAAGTGCCCAGCAGACAGATACAAACAACGATGTTGCTTATGACGGCAAACTATTCATTGCTCCTGATATCGTCATTCCGTCCGGAAGCCGCATTTATGTGACGCAGGACGGCATGAGCTATGAGTTTCAGCAGTCGGGCGAGCCGTTCATTTATCCAACCCATCAAGAGGTAAAAATGAAGCGAGTGGGCAAGGCATGAGTGGCTTTGCGGACTTTGATTTTAGCGAGTTTGAGCAGCTGGGGAAGAGCCTGAAAAAGATGCAAGCTGATTACCCACAGTTCGTCGAGAACTGCATAAGAGAGCTTGCCAGCAGGCTCTTAGCTAAGACGGTGGCGAGGACTCCCGTAGATACGGGGATGCTCCGGCGTAACTGGCAGCTTGGCCCTGTAGAACGTGTAGGGGGAGGCTACAGCATCGAACTGTTTAACCCTATCGAATATGCGCCTTATGTGGAATACGGGCACCGTACTCGGCTACACACGGGCTGGGTGGAAGGTGGATTTATGCTGACAATTTCCGAAAGGGAACTTGAACGCGAGTTGCCTGCACTCATGGAACGCAAGCTTAAACGATTTATGGAAGACCACCTGAGGTGATGCAATGGAAGATGTAAAAAACGGAATATTGAAGTACCTGAGCACCTTTCAAACGGGTGTCCCGGTGTACGACGAAAGAATTGAGCAGGGTTTTCATGAACCGTGCTTTTTTGTGTTGATTATTGATGGAGCTCAGAACCGGGAATTTAATCGCCGTTACATGCGGACTGATAGTTTCGATGTTCACTATTTCCCGGACCCAGACAACCCGGAAAAGCGCCGTGAATGCGAGGCGGTGGCCAACAGGCTGTATGAGGAAATGGAATACATCCAGTGGGAAGGCAGCCTGTACAGGGCGGTGGGAATGAAACACCAAATCGTCGATGATGTGCTGCATTTCTTCTTGGATGTGAATGTCCATCTCATGCGGCCGAAGGGACCAGAAACAAAAATGAGGACTTTAAAACAGGAGGCTGGTATACGTGGCTGATAACCAAGAAACAGAAACCGGGGCAACGCCTGTTGTGGCACCTACGAAGAAAGAGACGGCAGCGTCGTCAGCTTCGGTAGAACCCCGTTTTGCCAAAGAGCAATTTCAAGAATCACAGCAATTTACGCAAATTGAAAAAGATACATTAAGCGTCCTACTAGAGGATGAGCAGGATTACACCATTAGTGAAGCTAGACGGGTTCTCGCTGAATGGTTGAAGAAGGAGGTTAAATAATGGCTGGTACATGGGTTACACAGAACAAGGATCTACCTGGCGTATATACCAACGTTGTTTCTGAGCCTAAACCACTGGGCACGTTAAGTGATCGTGGTACCGTCACCCTGCCGTTGACATTAAGCTGGGGGCCAGCAAAACAGATCATTACTATCGATGCTGGTGATGATATTTCAAAAGCGTTGGGATATGACATTACAGATACAAGCCTCCTGCTGGTTAAGGAGGCTCTTAAGCGCGCCAAAACGCTGCTGGTGTACCGCCTGAATGAAGGAACAAAAGCTACAGTCACAAGTGGCAATCTTGTCGCCACAGCGAAGTATGGAGGCGTGAGAGGTAACGATATTTCAATTGTAATTCAGGCTGACATTGACACACCATCTAGCTTCAACGTTCGGACTTTGGTCGAGGGCCGGGAGGTCAACTTGCAGAAAGTGACTAATATTGACGGTCTGGTAGCTAATGAATGGGTGAGTTTCAAGGCTTCTGCTACTGATAAGACATTAGCAGCTACGGCCGGAGCGCCGCTGACTGGCGGGGCAAACGGTACGACAACCAACGCAGACCATTCCGATTATATGGCAGCCATTGAGACACAAGATTTCAACACCGTAGGAGTGCCGTATGATGACGCAACGCTGAAGCCTTTGTACACCACCTACGTTAATCGCCTGCGGAATGACGAGGGCAAAAATGTGCAAGTGGTATTACCAAATTACAGCGCGGCCGACAACGAAGGAGTAATAAACGTCACCAACGGTGTCATTCTGTCGGATGGCACAGTGATTGACAAGGTTAAGGCAGTCGCTTGGGTAGCAGCAGCTACAGCAGCGGCAAACGTTAACCAGTCGCTTACTTATGCTGACTACGATGATGCAGTGGATGTAGATGTAAGATTCACCAACCGTGAAGCAATCGCAGGTGTGCAGAGCGGTCAATTCTTCTTTATCTATAAAGGCGGCAAAGCCAAGGTACAGCAGGATATCAATACATTCCGTAGCTTTACGCCTAAAAAGAATAAAGACTTCCGCAAAAATCGTGTCGTTCGTACATTGGATGGCATTAACACCGATTTGCAACGAGTCTTTGAAAGGTCCTACATCGGCAAAGTTGATAACAACGTTGACGGGCGTAATCTCGTTAAAAAAGAAGCTATCAATTTGTTCGAACTTAATCAACAAATCAGTGCTATTGAGGAGTTTAATCCTCAGACGGATGTAACGATCGTACCTGGTACAGACAAAGATGCTATTTACGCTGAGTATTACGTTAAACCAGTAGATAGTATCGAAAAAATCTATCAGTTAGTGAGGGCGAGATAATATGACACAGTGGTTGCAAGCTAAGGATACTATTTCCGGCCAACAGGGTCGATTGTACGCCACCATAAACGGTAGTGTGGAAGAGATGGCCTACTGTAAGAAATTCGAAGCAAAGATCGAAAAAAACATGACAGAAGTAAAAGTACTGGGATACCTGGGCGATCAGAATAAAGCCAATGGCTGGAAGGGTACGGGTTCAATGACTTTTTACTATGTGACCTCATTGTTCAGACAAATGATGCTGGATTATGTGACCACAGGTAAAGATACCTATTTTGATCTGGTTGCTGTCAACGAAGACCCAACTTCCTCGATCGGCAAACAGACCGTGACGCTCAAGAATGTTAATATAAGCAGCATTATTATTGCTAAGTTGGATACTGAATCTCAATTGTTGGACGAAGATTTGGACTTTACTTTTTCCGGGGTCGGATTGCAAGACAGCTTCACAAAACCTGTTTTGGGTGGTAACTAAAATAATCTAAATTAAGGGGATATAAATAATGAGTGACTTGACATTGTTTTATGCGGAAAATGTGGAATCGGAGATTACTGAGGAAATTGCTCTCTCTGAGCGTTTTAAGGATGCAGAAGGGAAGCCGTTATTGTGGAAGATTCGTAGCGTTTCAGAGAATGAGACGTCCATAATCCGAAAGGAATCCGCTAGAAAGGTAAAGGTGAAAGGCGTTTACCAGACTGAAACTGATTCTGACCTCTTTACGGCGAAATTGGTAGTAGCTGGAGTGGTTCATCCTAACCTTAAAGATGCTGGGCTGCAAGCGTCTTATGGTGTTATGGGGGCGGATTCCCTTATTCGAAAAATGTTACTTGCTGGGGAATATACTACGCTCATCGAACGTATTCAGACGCTGAGCGGATTCGATCGCGACATTAACGATCTGATGGATAATGTAAAAAACTAATCGTGGAGAGCGATCCAGATGCAACCTTTGCATACTACGCTCTCCATGAACTTCACATTTTGCCACATGACCTTATGTCAATGAGTCAACGGGAACGCGCTGCGATTTACGCCATGATCTCTTATCGAATAGACCAAGAGAAAGCTGCTCGAAAGAAATAAGCAGAAAAGTTTCTCAGGCCTCTTGATTCACTACAAGAGTTGTAGTATTCTTGTAGTAGGAGGTGACGAGGTGAGTAATAAAGCGTTGAATATCATGATACCCGAGAAAATGTACAACGAGTTGAAAAAAGAGGCTGAGAAAAAAAGCATTTCTTTAGCTGCGTTGGCAAGGATTGTTTTTTCGGAATACCTTGATAAAAAATAAAAGGAAGCCCTTCTCCCCGACAAGAGATAAAAGGACTTCCCAACCAGGTTGTTGCCAACCTGTGAAATATTATAGCACGGGTTGCAACCTCCTAGCAATTAACAAGGAGGCAACATCAATGGAAAACATGTCCAAAGAAACCCGTATGACTGAAAAGGTTAGTGAATTTATCGAAACTTGGTTACACACATCACCGTGTGATCATGAAGTTGAAGAAGCGACTCAAATTTATAATCATATTATGGAACGGTTTGACAAGCTTCATTGGTTGGCATTGGGGGCTGTTTGCACTTTCGGAATCCAAGAGGGCAAACGCGCTGAACGCTCGAAAAATAAATTAACCATATGCGAGACAGAAGAAAACCAAACGATCGCTAAGGGAATACCTGAAGCTGATCGAATATATGTTTTGCAGTATCAAAACAAACTTAAAGAGCAGTGCTTGGGAATATTACTAGCTATAGTCGATGATGAATTGTACGACAAAGAAAATATCAAAACGGATGTTATTGAAATGGTAAAAACATTGAATGAATTAGAAGCTATTTTCCCTCTGTATGGGGGGGTCGCGCTCTAATGCCACGTTATTTTGATCATCAAATGTTCTTAGAACGTGTCGCAATCCTTGGGAACGGTGAATACACCGTTCTTGGGGAATATAAGAAGGCTAAAGAAAAAGTTTTAATCAAGCATAACGCATGTGGTCATGAGTATTTGGTTGCGCCTGACAAATTCTTGGGCGGAAGGCGGTGTCCGCCGTGTGCCGAGGAAATTCGCCGCAACAAAAGGCGTTTGCCATTAGAAGAGGTAAAAAGAAGACTCTTTGAACGAGTTAGGGATGAGTTCAGTATAGTCGGGGATTACAAAAGGAGGGATGCTCACACGATTCTAAAGCACAACATCTGTGGTCACGTTTGGGGCGCGAGAATAGATAACTTTTTAGAACTCGGAAGAAGATGCCCTAAATGTGGGGTGGAACGGAGAGGTTTGAAAAGAAGATTGTCGCAAGAGGAATTTGAAGAAAAGTTTCATTCTGCTCTAGGTGAAGGATACGAACCACTGGAACCTTATGTCACGGATAGACAGAAAATTAAGGTTTTGCACGTGGGATGTGGAACTGTTTTTTTAGCGCCACCAATGACCTTGTGGAAAGGACATGGATGTCCTGTGTGCAGGAAAAGCAAGGGTGAGTTAAAAATAGTTAATTTCCTGAATGATGCGAACATTGAATACATCCCTCAATATTCCTTTGATGATCTTAAATACAAGCTTAAATTAAACTTCGACTTCGCTGTTTTCAAAGACGAAAAGTTGATGTGTTTGGTTGAGTATGATGGAGAACAACACTTCCAGCCTGTCAAAGCATTTGGCGGAAAAGAGGAATTTAAGAAGGTTAAAAAGAGAGATCAACTTAAAGACCAATACTGCAAAGATAACGAAATAAAATTAATCAGGATACCGTTCACGCAATTTGATAATATCGAGGGGATTCTTGAACGAGAATTGAAGATTTTATCGAAGTTAAAATAATAGACTAACCCCTCCTTGTTTGGTAGAATGATGGTAAAATCTACCCATTCATGGAGGGTCATTTGTGAAAAAAGTCCTGACTTTAATTTTATTGGTTATTTCATTAACGATTGTTTCTGCCTGTTCTTCTGCTAAAGAAGAAGCGGCTACACCTACTCTTGATGATTATGTAAAGGCGCTTACGGATGTCGGGGCTAAAGATCAGGGAGAAAACGCATATGCTTTAGTTAATGCTTCTAGTGGGAAACTTCTCGCGCTAGGCACTACCCCAATACAAATTGTAGAGTATGATTCGGTTGACGAAGCGGAAAAAGCATTGAAAGAACAGCCCAAACTCAAAAAATGGTCAATACGTGGAAAGGTGCTATACAGCACCAAAAGCGACGAAGCGAAAAAAATACTAGACGAACTGAAATAATTGGTTGGGAAGGCGCCTATAAGGCGTCTTTTTTTATGCCGGAAAGGAGAAACGATGGCAACTGTATCAACTAGCCTCCAACTGTTCGATAACTTTTCTCAACGCCTAAACGCAGTCAATAGCGTCGTTCAGGCCACCACTAGGCAAATGGAAAGGTTGAGAACTGCCACGAACGCACACATGAGGTTTGATATCCAAATTGCTAATGAGGCAATTTTAATGAATCAGGTCAGGCTCATCAGACAACGAATACAAAGCCAACTAAGGGTTATCCAAGCTCGTATACAAATTGAACTACCAGCGTCATTGCAAGCTATGTTTGGCAATCTTCAAATGCTTGTGTTGCGTCTTATTCGTGTTGTCCGGCAACTCAGAACCAGTAGCGGAGCGAACGCAGCAGAGTTACAAGCCGCTTTAGCGCGAATAGCGGACCTAGAACACAAAATAGCCCAATTGCAAGAGCAAATAAACGGAAGCTTGAGAAGAGGCGAGGGAGCTTCAACTGGTTTGCTGGCTAACCTAAAAGGTATGGCAGCAGCCTACTTATCAATGCAAGGGCTTAAGGAATTGTTTAGCGCTACTGTGGGCGGTGCGATGGAACAACAGAAAATGCAAGATATGTTTGTTGCTCGTACAGGTCAGGAAGACGTGGGTAAAGCTATGTTTGGACGATTCAAGAAAAATGCGTTGGCGGCTGGGCAGGATGTTAATGAATCACTTCAAGGAACACTGTCATTTTTCTCCGCTACTCAAAATGTCGATCAACTGGATAAGCTGAACAACCTTGCGCAGAGATTGAATGCCTTCGATAGTGCCGGTAATGGCATGGAAGGAGCTGCCTTCGCCCTTAAGGAAGCATTATCGGCCGACATTGTATCTTTGGCTGAACGCTTCAATATGGGTAAATCCGATATTAGAGCATCTGGCATAGTGGACTTTGCCAAAAAAGGCGATATCGACGGTTTTATCAAGGGTTTCGACAAGTTATTAGAATCTCAAAAGATGGGACAAAAAGCGTTTGATACCATGTTGGCGAGTCCTGCTAAACAGTTGGAAATCATGAAAAACAACGCGAGGTCCATGTTTGCAGATGCTGGGGGAGCTGCTACCAAGTCACTTCTTCCAATGATCCAAATGCTAAACAATGCCTTTAAGCAAGGCAAATTTGACGCATTCTTTGCCAACCTGAGTAAAGGCTTGGATTGGGTAGTACAAAATGCGATTAAAGTTTTTAATGTTTTATCTCAAGTTTATGGTTTCATTTCGAGCAATTGGCAAAACATAGCGCCTATTGTCAAAGGGGTGGCAGCAGCGTTCGTGGCTTGGAATTTTGCTATGAAATCCGTAGGGATTACACTGGGAATCATAAAGTTTGCGACTGGTACTAGCACCATGGCTATATTCGCTCAAACCTTAGCAACACGAGGTCTTTCAGCGGCTTGGGCAACCCTAAATACTACAATGAAGGCAAATGTATTCATTGCGATTTTGACAGTGCTGGTGGCTATAGTGACGTGGATGTATGAAGTGTACACAACTAACGACATGGTTGCGGCAGCAATGCTGTTGAAATGGAATGAAGTATTGAATTTCTTCGATCAAGTACCTATCTTTTTTACTAAAGTCGGGTACGGCATCGCTCAAGCCTTTATGGACGCTAAAGCTAGCGTCATGCAAACAATGCAAGATATGATTAACGGTGTTGTGAATGGTGTGAATGATATGTTGGCAGCTTTGAACAAAACGGGAATGATCGAGGTTCAATATGTTGATCAAGTGCGAATCGCTGATGACTCCAAAATAGCCGCTGATAAATTCCGAAATGAAACCGCGGCCAAGATCGCTGCAAAGGAAGCCGCCGCTGCCGCAAAAGCCAGAAAACGCCAAGACGACACCATGGACTATATCCGTAAGCGTGATATGGATCGACGGAAACAAAACGCTGCTGCTAATCCTAAGGCAGATAAGCCTTTTGACTTCACCAAATGGAATGCAGCAGCTGACGCAGCTAAAAAAGCTAATGCTGGAGATGACAAAAAGAAAAACGTTGGCAAGGTAGATAAAGTCGGCAAGATTGAGGACAAGGTAGATATCTCATCGGAGGATTTGAAGGTCATGAGGGATATCGCAGAAATGAAGTCTATACAGAACTTCGTAACTCTTACGCCTACAGTGCAGGTCAAGACTGGCGATATAAACAACGGAGCTGATGTAGATACGATCATTAAGAAAATTGGCGACCATTTAGAAGAACAATTTGTTTCAACGGCACAGGGGGTGTACACCTAATGGAACACGCCATACTACTAAGTTACAACAACGGAGAAGAAGCATTCCGTATCCCAGTCAATCCGCCTGAAATGAGCATCAAGGAAGCTGGTGACGGCTCCACATTTAAAATCGTGGACGGGGGCGAGATTAACGCAATCCAGTCGCGAAAGCTGACGGAGATATCCTTTGATAGCTTCTTCCCTGGACAGGCGTACCCATTCGTCAACACCGATGAATTGCGGCCAATACCTGAATATATAGCTTTAATAGACAAGTGGATGGACACTAAGCGGCCCATCCGCTTTATTTATTCTGCGATCAGTTTTGATCCAGGCGCGCAGAAGAGTCCACAGGAAATTGCTATTAACATGCCAGTGACCATTGAGGAATTTGAATGGAAGCCAGTAGCGGGGACCTCGGATATCGAATACACCATCACATTTAAGAAATACGTGTTTTACAATGCGGTGCAGGCCAAGGTTAAGCAGACCACAACCAAGGCAGGCGCAAAAAAGACGACAACCACAAAGGCTAAGGCCAAGCGTCCTAATGAGAAGGTCAAACCCAAGTCGGTCAAGGTTAAAGCTGGAGATACGCTTTGGATTATCGCTAAAAAGAACCTGGGTGACGGGTCCCGTTACAAAGAGATTCAAACACTCAACAAAATCACGAACGCACAGGCCAAACGGCTAAAGGTTGGGCAAGTGCTGAGACTGCCGGGGTGATGGCATGGACATTTTTATAGACAACCGTGACGGCAATGTATGGCAGGTATCTGGCGAGGCCTTAGCCGGGAAGGAAAATGCATCGGGGTTGGTATCTGAGCTTACGTGGAAAACAGAACGCACCGGGAGCCCAGGGAGCGTAGATATCACCCTTGTTAAGGATGGAATCTATCAAAATAAAAAGTTCAAGGTGCAGAACGGGGATATCATACGGATCACCAAGGGCAAGTACAAGATATTTTATGGCTATGTTTTCTCGGTGGAACAGTCGGAGAAATCCGACATGAAGATTACTGCGTACGACCAAATAAGGTATCTCAATGCCAACGATACCTATGTTTTCAAAAACCTAACGGCCGGGGCGGTTATCAAGCGCATTGCGGAGGACTTCAAACTTAAGACCGGGATGATTGCTGATACAGGATATAAGATTCCGGCCATGGTCGAGGACAATCAAAAGCTATTAGATATCATTTACAAGGCTATCGACCAAACGCTCATGTCTACTGGATCAATCTATGTATTTTACGATGACTTCGGCGCTCTGGCCCTTAAACGTGCCGCTGACATGCTTGTATCTGTATCCGTGGGTGATGGCAGCCTAATGACCGGATACGCGCTTAAAAAGAGCATAGACAGTGAGACCTACAACTATGTAAAGCTGGTGCAGGATAACAAAGAGTCCGGCAAACGGGATGCCTACGTTTACCAGGACGGTAACAATATTAAAAAGTGGGGTAAGCTTCAACTCTATGACAAAGTAGACGAGAAGATGAATGCAGCTCAAATAAAACAAAAGGCGCAAAATCTGCTCACCTTACGCAACAGAGAAAGCAAAAGCTTAAGCATAGATGCTATGGGAGACTTGAGCATCCGGGCGGGGTGTTATGTGCCTGTGTTCATCGACGATTTGAAGGTGAGTCAAGTGTATTTGGTTGATTCATGCACACATAAATTTTCGGGTTTAGAACATACCATGTCACTCGAATTGAAGGTGATTTAATGTACAAACAATTACAAAAAATAGCGCTGGGTACTTTAGATGCATCTAAACCAAGCGAAAGTATAGTCGGACAAGTAACGGGAGTAAATCCGCTTGAAATTACTGTTGATCAAAAGCTGGTGTTGGACGCAGATTTATTGCTTGTTACGGAGCGTGTAAAGCGGTATGTGGTTAGTCTTACACACAGCCATATATACAAAGACGTGACTCCGACAGAAACGGCTACAAAGACCACTCAAACTGCCCTGCCGGATGTGCTGGTGATTCGCGAAGGATTGAAAATGGGGGATGCGGTTGTCTTGCAACAAATGAAAGGCGGTCAGCAGTTCGTCGTCGTGGATAAGTTGGTGAAACCATGATTCCAGAGGGTGGCAGCATCGTTGATGAAGAGATTGAAGAAGAAGAAATTCCCACCAAGACATATGCCTTGGACTTCACGAATGGTCGCGCACGCGGCATTGTGGACGGTCTGGAGGCTATGCGGCAGGTGGTGTATAAGATACTTCAAACTCTACGCTACGAAAACTTAATATATTCCGATGATTACGGAGCTGAGATAGACCGGCTGCAAGGGCAGAGCCGGTTATTTGTGCAGACCGAATTAAAGAGGCTGGTTCGCGAGGCGCTACTGGCGGATGACCGGATTACAGATGTGCGAGATTTTCAATTCACATTTAACGGTAGCGATGTTCTGGCCGAATTTGAAGTGATCACAACACAAGGGAATTTTAGAGATGAAACGGGGGTCGGAGGCATTGTATGAAAGTCAAACATTTGAGGCTATTCTAGAACGTATGCTTGCTCGCATACCGGATAGCATGGACAAACGAGAGGGGAGTGTTATATATGATGCGCTGGCCCCAAATGCTGCTGAATTAGCTCAAGCATATGTGGAATTAGACACTCAAATAAGCTTGGTTTTCCCTAATCCTGATAACGAGGAATACTTAGATAAATCTGTTGCTTGGTCGGGTACAGAACGCAAAGAAGCGATAAAAGCGCAGTGGCGAGGTAAGTTTTATAACAACCAAAACGAGCTTATGGATGTACCTATCGGTAGTCGTTACTCGATTGAAGAGTTAAACTACGTAGTCATAAGTAAACTGGGAGTTGGACAATTTTCTGTTGAGTGTGAGACTGCTGGAGTAATAGGCAATAAATACACAGGAACATTGCTTCCTATTGATTTTATCGACGGACTAGCAAAAGCTGAACTAGTAGATTTATTGGTTTCTGGAGAAGATGTGGAGTCAGGAGAGGCTTTGTTTGATAGATATCAAGATAAAGTCACCAAACCGATCACCAGCGCAAACAAGAACCAATATGTCGTGTGGGCACGGGAAGTAAGTGGCGTAGGGGATGCAAAGGTATTCCCGCTCTGGAATGGGAACGCCACAGTTAAGGTTGTGATTCTTAACAATGACAAACGAACACCTTCACCTGCTGTTGTACAGGCTGTGCAGATGCATATAGACCCTACTCAGGATGGACACGGTGAAGGCGCTGCGCCTATTGGTCCGGTTGTCACGGTTGTGGGCGCTGGGGAGGTGCCTATAAACGTCAGTGTTCGAGTACAGTTGGCACGGGATGCGACACCCGAAGATGTCAAAGAGCAGTTGGAGGCCAGCATTTCAAAGTATCTCGAAGGCTTGGCCTTTAACGATACCGATACACTGGTACGAATTACTCGGATAGCAAACTTTATCTTGGACGTGCCGCCTGTTATCGATTACTTTGACCTGACTATTAACGGAGTGACCAGCAATATCCAAGTGCCTTTGGATTCGGTTGCTGTGCTTGGGATGGTGGATGTACATGTCTAAAAAACTTATGTCTTATCTGCCTGACTATTACCAAGAGATTGAAGAGTTTGTTCAGATAATGGACGCTGAAGATATCGAGTTCGACAAGTTGAATGCAGCAATAGTGGATACATTCCGCCAGTTTCACCCGGAGACGGCGACCTGGGGCATTAAGTATTGGGAGAAGGATCTAAAAATAGTCTCAATGCCTTCCAAGCCGATCGAGCAACGCCGCAGCGTGGTTATCTCTAAGATGCGCGGGAGCGGCAAAGTGTCTGCAAGCATGATTAAAAATGTGGCAGACAGCTATGACCGCGGCGAAGTTGATGTTACTGTATTTCCGTCTGAATACTATTTTGTGATCAGGTTTATCGGGACACTAGGATTGCCGCCAAATCTCCAAGACTTAAAAGATGCCATAGAAGAGATCAAACCGGCACACTTAGAAGTGCGGTATCAGTTCAGGTACCTTGTTATACGTGAGATACACCACATGATGAGGATCAGTGAAATTAATAACACTCAATTAAACAAATTTGCAGGAGGTGTACCGATTGGCTAGTAATACACCTAAGTTAGGCTTATATATGAAGGACCCCGTAGCAGACGGTAACGATTTCTTCGATGTAAAAACGATGATGAATGACAACTGGGAGAAGATAGACGGTTTTGCTGGTAATATGGATGAGGTTGAAGAACGCCTAAACACTATATCCCGTCAGGACGTAACGCTGAATGCAGGCATGCAGGTCATCACTGCCATTAAGTCGGCTTTGTTTTCTCTGTCCGGCGTAACTGGACGAATGTTGGTGAACTTGCTAGGGCGTATGGGAAACTGCGAAAGCGTGGGCCTGTGGTCGTCTAATACCACAATCGCAACGGATACGGCTAATAAAACCAGCGGGACCAGCAGTTTTAAGCTTACACTTGGCTCTGTGCCTGCCACAGCCTCCGCTACCTTCCTTACCGCGCCAGGTAAAAAGTATATAGCCATTGCTGATGTTAAAAACGGCAATACCAGCAAAGTGTCCATATCCATAAATGGTATTACTGGAGCTACAGGTAATGAGGTAACGTCAGCCTCTGCTTTTGCGCCATCTGTTGTGCGGTTCGCCGCGACGGACTTTTTTCACATTGTTACGATCACGGGAACGGGTGCATCTGGCAATACGTTTAATATGGACAGCGTGCGCGTCTATGAGGTCAGTGATGCAGATTATGCAGCAGCGGCAAGTTATACACCAGCTCAAGCAGCTGCTAAATGGCCTTACGTGGACAGTATAATGCCTGTGCGCAATCCATATGCAATCCGCTGGACAGATACAAACAAGACCGATATCGCGTCCATGCTGGCATTACAAACTGACCTTTACGCCGACCCGATTACAGGAGCAAACGCCGATACGTTGTTTCAACGTGACGGGCAGTACTTCAAAAATAAAAATTGGCAAGGATTGACGTTAGATGGTTCGTTACCATGGGTCTATTACGAAACGGCAACAGGTTATAAGGTTGTACGGCTACCGATCACAAACGGACTTTCCGACAGAGAGCGCGTAGCAAAATATGACGGAAAACTCATTCAACATGCTTTCCCAGTTAGTGCCGCTGACCAATCATACCTGAGTGCTGCCTCTAATGCTCTTGGGCTCTCAATCCCTGTTGCAGACAGCGGGTGGGCAGACGGATACACGCCGACGACGGAAGACATCAAGGCTTATTTTTACGGTTATAAAGCATATGACGCTAATACATTTTTTCCCGCAGACGCTCAAGTAGCTACTACGGCAACATGGAGCGGTACAGGTACCAAGTACTGGGTTCAGCGTGTTGGTGCTCCTAACTATACTCAATCAATGCCACAGGCGGCATATGCAGGATACACGCCATATCAGCTTGTTTATCAGCTCGCAACATCAACGGTGGAGCCTGTCGTTTTCGAGGGCCAGCTATCGTTTGTTGAAGGAGATAACCAAATTGAAGTGGGTGCGGGTGCAATAATTCGAGAGCTGGCTAAACCGTACTTCGAGACGGCGGAAAACCGTTGGAATATTAATAATGGGTCAACTGGAGGGTTTCAGTCCTCACTAACAGCTTACAGAGTTAACAGATTTGTCGGTATATATCGAAATTCAAAACGAGATGAATGGACGCTATTCCCCAACACCGTAACCTCAGCGGGGGCATTGGCACAGAAAAAAGGTTCTGAGTATGATATATCAGCCGTCTACACAGTGTCCTATCTGGCTTTCATGACGGCGCCTGTCACAGCATTTACAGGCTCATATGCTGCAAACGAAAAGACGCTGCTTACGGATTTAGTAAACAACGTACAGCAAGCAAACTCGCGTGTGTCTGTGCTAGAGAACAAAAAGACCGAGAAAGATAGCCCGTCATGGATTGTTCCTACTACACTACTTAATGGTTGGGTGAGTATGGGCGTTCTGGAATACCGAAAGATAGAAAACACTGTTTATTTACGAGCACGAGTTAAAAGTGGCGTTATTGGTCAGCCCTTCATTTCTTTGCCGCCTGGTTATAGGCCGCCAAAAAGCGAAGTCCGGCCTATACAAACTTATACCACCACTGACGTATTTGGCGCCATTATAATCAATGCGGATGGTCGTGTAATTGTATCCGGTGGATCTAACCAAGAAGTAAACGTTTATGTATCATTCACCACGGATTAAGGAGGGATAGTCCCATGAAATCAGCAGCCAAAGTAAATACAAACGGCCTCTATCTGGAGGACGCACTAGTGGACGATGCCTTTTCGGGTGTCGTCCCTTTTTATGCCCGGACGAATAACACTGATCCGGCCGCAGATACTGAGCCGACAACGCCAGAGATTGCAGGCTACACAGTTGGCGTACCAATTACAACACGTGGCCTGTACAAGCCGCGTTTTAATCTGGCAGCGTGGGAAACGTACCAAGCAGCTGTTTATGAGGCGCAGGAAACGTATATAGCCGCGTTAAACGACTGGCAAGCAAAGGGGAGGGTTGCGGAGGAACAGCCTGTATATGTTGCTCCTAAGCAACCAGACAATCTATGGATTGAGGGTCTTACGCCAGAAGAAATAACGGAACTGACCAAACAGCCGGAACCACAGCCAAAGCTTCGTGAAGAACTTACAAATACACAGATTGCAATGGCTGATATGTATGAACAAATGCTTGCTATGCAGGCCGAGCTCGCGGCGCTTAAAGAGGGGAGGTGATTAACGTGGCAGCCATATACGGATCGCTCATTATGAAAGGAATCAAGAAGTTTGAGCAAGTACCAGACATTCAGAAGGAGCCAGTAAGGGCTTATCTAGCTAGTTGGGGATTAGACGTGGATGGCACACCATTAGAAAAATAGGAAGAGTAGGACAGGAAAATAGATAGAGACGGGGGAAGGGTATGCCGGAAGGAGACGTGATGGCGATTGAACAATTGCACACGAAAACAGAAGAGTTAACAGCTCAGTTGCAAGGCCTTAGCGCAGAATTTGCAAGGCTCTCAGCGCAAACATTATCAGATGAAGCGCGTTTTAAGTTGATTGAGCAAACCACAGGCAGGCATGATGATGAAATCCGACAATTGAAGGATTCCACACGGATGATGCAACTGCAATTTGATCAAGTAATGACCAAGATCGACACGCTGGAAATGAAACTGTTTAGCTGGCTCCAACAAACTCAACAGGACAGTGTTAAGGAACGAACCACAAATAATAAACAGTGGTTTAACTTTCTGACTTTTGTATTGGGCGGGACCATAATCGCTATCGTTACAGCGGTATTTGTAAAAGGGGGATTGTGATACTTGTTTAATCAAACCAAATACACGATAGAACGGCGCTACATAAACAAGCGTCGTAATGTAAGACCGGGTACTCGTCTAACAAGCGGGAATCCGGTCTTTTTAGTTGCGCACGATACAGGTAATCCAGGAGCGTCAGCGGATAACCATTACACCTATTTCAATGGGCTGGTAGATCGTTCTGCTTCAGCACAGACGTTCATAGACGACAAAAAGATACTGGAGATCATCCCAACTGGTACCGGACCCGATCCAGCAGAAACGGCTTGGCACGTCTTGTACAACGTAACCACAGATAATGAGCGCTTTGGTGATGATGCGAACGACATCGCTTTGGGCGTGGAAATGTGCTTTGGCGGCAAGATCGACACACTGGAGGCTTACAAGCGCTTTGTATGGTATCTGGCCTATTGCTGCGACAAATGGAGCATAAACCCACGTACACACATACCGAGCCATAAGCAGCTTGACCCAGCCCGTAAGAGGGACGTAGACCAAGCACTAGCGACGATTGGCAAGACGCTTAAGGAATTGGTGCAGGACGTGGAAACAGAGCTTAAAGGTGCTTCCGTGGCTCCTGCGGCGCTGGACTTTACGCCGTTACCTGTGTATATAGCTCAATCCTTGATTGATATCTATGTATCTCCAGCTTGGTTTGCCAGTCAGAAGGCAGCGGATCAGGAAGGCAAGACACATTTTCATAACCTCGCTAATAACCTTCGAGCGGCGGCCGGGTTGAATGAAAAGAATCTACCTCTTGCCGGAGCTGTGAAGCTGTTTAAATCCAATGCGCAAGAGATTATTTTCCGTTGGTTGTCTCCCGCTTGGTTCAAGGCTAAACAGGCGGGGGACAAGGAGCAAATGCAACATTTTAACAATCTGGCTAATTACCTGCGTTCTGCCGCAGGTTTGCCTAAACAATAATAGGGGGATTTATCATGCAAAACGTAATTGAAACAATTCAACCAGCTATTAATACCATTGTTACAGCCATTTTAGGCGTACTGGTGACCTTTGCTTTGGCAGGAATTAATACACTTAAGAATAAGGCTAATAATTGGCTAGACGCACGTACAACAGCGGCACAGCGAGAGGTAATCCATAAAGTAGCAGGGGAGGCTTTTGCACTTGCTCAGACTACGTTTAAAGATGCTGGCGGGGTTCGTAAGATGCAAGAGGCTTTGCAGTATGCATCTTTACGATTGACAGAACAGGGTATTGTAGTATCGTCTACGGAGTTGCAGGCAGCAATTGAGAAGGCATATTTGGAGTATAAGGCTAAGACGAAGTCGGCACTTGCTACTGAAGCACAGCCAAACGAGGAGGCAGCACAGGCCGCAGCTAAGGAAGCTGTATCGGGTCTTGCTGCAAAGCTTAATGATTTCTTGGCACAGGCCACAGCAGAGGTAGATAATACTATTCCAGCTCAGGTACAGGTTGAACCTGAGGCTATTTCAGCACCAACAGGAGCTGTTCAAACACCTGTGACTACAGAGTAAAATTAAAGAGGATAACCTGCTGGCTACGGCTGGCGGGTTATTTTTTTTGCTTGAAATGAGAACATTTGTTCTGTATAATATAAGTATAAGCACAGATTATTGCGATATACATACTGTAAGGAATATTTACCCTGTTTTTTTTAAAAAAACTAAATTTCAAGAAGGAATTAGTGTAGGCTATGTCGAAAGTTGTGTTTAATTTTATATAAATTAAATACAACCTGTTTAAGTAATAGCCTGAAAGCCGTGCTTATGATGTTTGCGTGTTCTTGTGTTTGGGAAAGTTGAGAATGTACTACGCAAAAGGCGGTGATATCCAAATGGCTAAAATAATTTATTTAGAACAGGTGAAGACTATGAGTACAACTAGTACGACTTTCACAGAAACAACAGTTTTCGATGTAGCTAAAACCTTTCTTAATTTAGAACCAATGACACCTAAGAAACTTCAGAAGCTTTGTTATTATGCATATTCCTGGTATATGGTTTTTTATGAGGGAGATAAACTATTTGACGGTGAATTTGAGGCTTGGATTCATGGACCGGTTAACCCCGAGCTTTATCGTGAGTATAGGAAATATGGATTTAACGAAATACCGCAAGAGGATGTATTGCCGGATGAAATTTCGAACAATCCTCAATTGGTAGAATTTTTAGAGCATATTCATCAAACGTATGGTCACTTGGATGGTGATCAGTTGGAGTATTTGACCCATCAAGAAGATCCATGGCTTAATGCGCGTAAGAACTTGAAACCTTACGAACCATCTAATAATGTCGTTGATGATGATGATATTATTGAATATTACAGGGGCGAGCTTGAGAATGGCTAAAGAGAAAAGAAATAGAGCTCCTGTTTTGGGGAGTATTCCTAGACCTTCTGAGTCCACTCCGCGCGCTGGTGAAGAAAGATTAACTAAAGTAGCTCGACGTAATATTGAGGGTTTTAAAGAAAGAAACGTCATTTTTTCTTGGCAGTTTTTTGATCGCAGTAATCCATTGTTTAATTGTGGTGAAGTGGGTCCTGAATGGTTTGTGGATTTAATGGATTCCATGAAAAGCATTTCGCAAATGGAGTTCGAAAAATTCAGAATCCATAATGGCCCACCATTAAGAGTTCATTCTCATGAGTGGGACAGAGTAAGCGCTAAGTATCCACTTAACGAGATGTTGCTTAAGCAAATTGAACAAGACACCCTTCAGTTTGCTGTTTCGAAGGCAAGAGGGCGGGTTCATGGTTTTGTTATTTCTAATGTATTCTACATAGTTTGGGTAGATCCACATCATAACCTCTATCCAATGGAAAGACATGGTGGATTGGATTATTGCGATGCACCTAGTAGCTGTTATGATTGTTTGGAAATTGAAAATAAGGAACTGAGAACTCAATTAGATGAGTTGTATGAAGAATATGGTAGGTTAGTGGCTGAAAATGATAGACTTCAAAGTAGAAATGACAACATAGAGAAATCATCTTAAAATTGCAATCCGAAAGCATCGGTGATACCCTGCTGGCATACGCTGGTGGGGTATTTTTCTGTTTTATAGGGGGAGGAATACATATGTTTAAGTGGATATTTACCGTACTGATTACAATCCTATTGGCTGGTTGCAGCGTGCAACAGCAGGAAGTGGCTAGGCCCAACAAAACAGCTCCTGTTGCGCTTCCAGTTTCACAGGTATCGGCAGACACGGTTAAGCTGGAGTTTCCGTCAAAGCGCTATCCCGAAACAGCACAGCATATTAAAGAGGCTATAGCAGCCGGGAAGTCGTCAGTATGCACGATTGACCGTGATGGAGCCGACCATAACCGCGACCTGTCCCTAAAGGGCGTACCCACCAAGAAGGGCAAGGATCGCGACGAGTGGCCTATGGCGATGTGTTCCGAAGGTGGAGAGGGTGCAGATATTAAGTACATAAGTCCAAAGGATAATCGTGGAGCTGGATCGTGGGTAGGTCACAAATTGGACGACTATCCGGACGGGACAAAAGTTGAATTTATCGTTAAATAGCAAATCCCCGCTAACCTTAACTGGTCGGCGGGGATTTACTTTGTTTATCTAGTAGTGGTTTATGGTATTTTTCTTCTAATCTCTTTTTCTCTATTGCAGCCTCCAGAATTACGGCGGAAGCATACATTCTCTTGCCCTTTACCTCCATCGGGTTATCATGATTCCTAATTTTTTGTTTGATCCTCTTTTAACAAGATACATTATAAGCGGCGAAAGCCGTTTTTTTTGTTTATATAATGTCACCTATAACTACCTTAATCACAAACAATTAAGGTTTTAATTCGATAATTACCAATGCTAAGAAGAATCTATCCAACGTCCTAAAATGAATTTAGATATTTCAGCCTCATTATGGGGAAAACAGCCTTCGGATAGGTCGGTATATGGGAAAGAAGATTCATTTATAGTAAATTATCGAATTTATTACTAGAAAAAATCAAAGCCTATGATATAATCAGCATTGAAATAATTACCATTAATTAAAAAAATATGAATAACCAAACCGAAACTGTATACACTTCCTACTCTTTTAAAATAGATAGGAATTTGTATAAGCATCACCTATCAACGAGCTCCTAACAAATATCTTGGAAGGTGGGAGGACACAAGTAAATATATTTAAGATTTTAAAATCCATTATGTGAGAAGTAGCAAAGAAGTTTTACGAGCATATTCATTTAAGTATTTATCAAAATGATTTAGGAGGTGAGGCTGAACTAAGGGTTAAGTTTTTCGCAGTTCACTCTGGTAGTAAAATCACCGATTATCATGGTTTTTAGAGATGCAGTCCATAATTCGATCATACTGGATTCACGCACTTACTGGACACCTTTATTGATAGAAAGAGTAAAGTCGCTATATAAATAATAGGAGGTGTTGGGTTTTTATGTTAAAATCATTAGTGAGATCTTTATCCTTTTCTATTGCTCTGATTATTTTTGTTGTATTACTACAGACACCAGCAATAACAAATGCAGAACTTGCTCGGGAACCGAAAACAAGTGTATATGATGTGAAAATCGGTGGATTAAATGTTAGAACGGGACCAGGTTTTGCTTATCCCGTAATAGCTCAAGTATCATATGGGGAGGATATTGTGAATTACTGCCCAGCAACTCAAAATAGCTGTGCATCTGTATCAGGTAATGGACAGGAATGGAAGCGAAACTACTATCCTGATTCCAATATTGGTTATTATTCAAACGCGGCCCTTGGGTATATGGCCTGGTATATTACAGCCGAACAAGGAAATTGGAATTATTACTATACCGATGGAGCATGGGTATCGCGCACAAGTACCATTTACAGGGATGCATGTCCAAATTTGAGTGGTAGCAGTGGCATTACTGTAAGCAAAGGGCAGTACCTTAATGCATATTATAAAGATTATGAATTGTATGCTACGGAATGTAATCCAAATGCCTGGCGGATTCACGATAAAGATGCTAATACGGATGGCTATGTTAATGGGTGGAATTTGAAAGCAGAATAAGGAGGTCAAGAGGATGAAAAAGAAAATTTTAATTAGTGTCCTTACTGTTCCATTGATTGTGGTTGCTACTGCAAGCTACTTATATTTAAACACATATACAGTTGTTAGCGCACAAAGCGAGACAATTGCAGCTGCTGAAAAATCCACTAGCAGTAAAGTAGAGTATATTAAAATAACTGTCTCTAATAGCACATATTCTGATCTTTCTTACTCAATTCGTATTCGTGATCGGAAAAATTTAAGTGAGGTCACTGAAGAATATGTGGGAGGAGTTCTGCAAAATAAAATTATAGTTTCTGAAGAGGGAAGACGAGTCACTTCTATAGGGAGGGATCATGTAACGGGGAAACTTGTAGGGAACACCTGGACATTGCCCGTTAACTTGGCTAATGAAAATAAGAAAATTTTAAATATCTCTCTCATGGAAGAACAGAAAAAAGAAATGAAAGAACAAAATTGGGTGAAATCTGTGCGTCTACAATCTAATGACGCATCACTTCAAGAGGTTGTAGCAGAAACGAATCTTAAAAAAGAGACGGTAACCATTGATACTAAAACAGGGCTCCCGGTAAAGAGAGAGGTCTTTGTGAAAGATAAAGAGGGGAATTGGACAGAAGACTCCGTTAGGGTCGAGGAATACAAATATTTAGACTCCATGCCAATGAACTTGCAAAAAATGAATGATGAAGTGGAGATCAAAGAAATTACTGCTCCAATTAAAGAAGATAAATTATTAAAAGGGTAATCCGAACAGTATAAGAACAAAAAGTGAACAACAATAGTAAGAGGAAAAAGTAGCACATTAAAAAGCTCTGCTAACCTTAATTGGTCGGCAGAGCTTGTTTGTTATTTGAAGTAATTGCGGACATTCAGTAATAGCGCGGCGAGGCTTATTACCAGGCCAGATATAGATATGGTCCATAAGATTTCATCATACATAGAGTTACCTCCTATAGAGGGGCATATAGCCCCTTATTGATAATTGTTAGCAGCCTCCAGTTCTTGCATTTTTGAATTTACCGAGTTGTGAAACATGATGTGCCAGTTACTATTCTTAAATTCTTTGTAATCTTTCGCCGCTCCTACCTTTTCAATTGGATGGCCCAACTCCTTCATTGCGCTTTCTAGCAAAATTACATTCTGCTTTGTTGCTCTGTACTTTTTAAACATTATCATTACCTCCCTACGTAAGGCCGCCGCCAATTGTGTATGTCAATCCGTTATGTTAAGATTGGGTGGAGATGGCGCTATACTAGCCGCCACCTCGGGTACTTTTAACGTTTACGCTGCCCGCGTCGTTTAGGTACCTTTTTCTTTTGCTTGCTCTCTTTAAACACTTTGACCAAACCGATAATTGCAGTTATCAGGTTTGTGAGTGCTGTGGAGAGCAAGACCCAATCTATAGCTCTCAATGTGTATCACCTCCTTACATTCTCTATTTTACAGCATTTAAAATGCTTTGTAAATAGCTTTTTTGAGTGTTGCTAAAATATTTTAAATGCTGTAAAATGTGCGTAATTAGGAGTGTGATTTTATGGCGGGAAGACCACCGAAAAAGGATAAGAAAGTCAGAGAGGCTATTTATTTTGAGCCTGATCTACTTGAATGGTTACAGGAGAAAGCCGAAAAGCAAAAATGCACTGTAAGTGTTATAGTCAACCAGATGGTGGAAAAAGCGAAAGAGCAAGAGGAATAATAATTAGTCCTCATTGCTCTTTTTTGTTTACATTGATAAGAACGTTTGTTCGTTATATAATGAGTTCATCCAAACATCAAGGGGTGACATCCGATGAAATTGACATCAAAAGAACTGAGAGCCTTGAGTTATATTGAACAATTTATCGAGGTAAGTAAATATCCGCCAACGGTTCGAGAACTACAAATAGGGCTGGGGCTAGCATCTACATCAACAGCATACGGGTACATGGAGCGCCTACAAAAGAAGGGCTATATTGAACGTGGTGAAAATATGCCGCGTGCACTTAAGGTGTTGCCTTATGCTCACTGATCGGGAACGGAAATTACTCCGCATACTTTATAACTACTCAGCCGGTCGGCGGCGTTTGCCAACCATGAAAGAGTTGGAGATAAAGACAGGTAGGCATACAGAGGACATAAAGGCGGGGCTGCTTGCCTTGGAACAAGACAACTATATTGCATGGGATAACAAGAGCGATACCCGCCACATCATGATAATAGAGGGCTGGGATCGCGCTCAAAAGATCGTTACACCTCCTGGCTCTGCTAATAGGTACTATACGGAATATTAAGCCTCGGATTAATCTGAGGTTTATTTTTTTGTGTACTGGAAAACATATCCCTTGTAAGGAACAAGTGTTCGGAATATAATTTCTACATAACACATCAGGAGGCTACATAAATGTCTAAAAAATTAGAAGGTAACGGGTTATGGGAAAGCAGCCGGATTATCATACCAGAACATAAAGAGGCTTATCTGAAGCTCATGCAGGATCGCCAGCGGCGCGGCAAACCTGAGTTGGACGACCAGGAGGTACAATTGATTGAGCAGGCTCTAATAGAGTCTTACAACTCACGTCAGCCTGTCAGCGTGACCGTATTCAGCCCGTTTGATGATACGGTTATGACTGGTGTAGTTACGTCGATTAACACCGCAAGACGCGAAGTAAAACTGTTTCGTGGTGAGGATGATTTTAGTTGGATTAAGCTAGAGGATATTATATTGGCAGGCTAAAACTAAAGTCCTAGTCTTGTTTTTTTTGAAAAATTGGAATTTATGTTGTTGTTGCTTAACTGTGATAATTTAATTTATTGCAGGATTCTGTATTTAAATGTTAAAGTCTTAACTTATATCGAGGTAGGGGAATGAGTAACGTGAACGAGATTACGGAGGATAAAAGGCTTTTAAAAGCAGAATAACGAGGAATACTTAATATTGCTGATAGAAATTAAGTTGTGCAGTTTTAGAAGATGGAACACGTATCATGTCAACTGGTGCGGTATTTAGAGCTTTTAATAGAACTAAGATGGGAAGACTCAAAAACGATGTTAGAGTAACTGATGTGCCTAATTTGTCCAGTTTTATTGACGCAAATAATCTTGTCCCTTCATTAATGTAAATTAAAGAAGTGTTTAAACCCTGTTGTATACATAAACAAAAGTAAAATCGCACAAGGATATCGAGCAGAGATAATTCCACTTATGTAATGCTTACTTGGAGGCAAGAGACGTCGGCGTATTAACTAAGCAACAAGAGGCACTGGCTATAATGAGTGACATTTTGGTTCGAGGTTTGGCGAAAGTTGGAATAGTTGCTTTGGTTGTATGAGGCGACTGGTTACCAAGATGTCAGAGAAAGAGATGAATTGCAACGTATTCTTAAAGCATACATTAGTGAAGAATTACTACCATGGACGAAGATGTTTTCAGATGAGTTTATTTAAGAAGAAATATGGCGGACAACAAGAATTTGGCTTTGAAGATAACGATTAATTCTTCCAATACACTAGAAAGCAATATGATCATTCTGAGGACCCTAAATTTTCCTAAATAATCGGGCCAGATGAATCTAAGATCCTTAGAAAGTTATTCTATTAAAGGCTCTTCCACATATTATTGGAATGAGCTTTTATTCTTTCATAAATGTTTATTCCTGAGCATAATCCCCTCTTTCTCAACGAAAGCGTGTTCTACACCTATTTCTAGTGTCAGTACCAGAGCCTTACACTTTGCTATGATACTTGGAAATTTACCTGGATCATCTCCTATAACGGTTCCGTTCTTGTCTATAACTTTTTCTGATACAATCTTCATAGAATCCTCCTCTAAACTTATTTAAGATACTCTTATTGTATGTACCTTTATCCATAAAAATAGGGGGAGATTCAAATGCATATTAGTCAGTTTCCGCAAGATGTACAGGATTTCATCCACGAACTTTGTGCAAGGGCGATTTTAAGAGCTATACGTAATGGAACATTTGTTTGTGATGTATCTTCTAAAAAGGAGAGATAGCATGAGGAATAAAAGGGATTTTTTCGAAAAACTTTTAAAGGACATTGACCAATACATACAGGAAGAAGTTGAAATACACTACAGAGAAAAGATATTAAATGATAGTGAACATGAAATGTCGGCTGTGGCCAAAGAAAGAAAAACATTAAGATCACTACCAGATGTACTTACTGCTAATGATATCGCTAAATATATGAGCATTTCAAGAAGTACCGTATATGAACTATTCAGAATTAATGAGGATTACGGTGGTATTCCTAATTTTTCAGTGGGTAACAGTAGAAGAGCCATGAAAAGCGACTTTTTAGATTGGATTGAAAAACGTAAACAAGAACATAGAGATAGTTATAGTAAAGAATAGATTATTCAGCCGCTTTTTGTGCCGTACTAAGATTTTTTTGTTCAAATAAAAATATTGATCTGGAGGGATACAAGTGGAAGCAGGAACGAAGAAGATTGAAATCAAGATAGTCAAACTCAAAAGCCATGGTATACTGGAAAAAATCCAACACCCTGAAGAGTGTTGGATTTTTAAGTCTGGGGATGTTATACAGGAATACGGAGAATTGGATCTTCTATATGTTTAGATGAGTTATCAATTTGATGGCTAGGAACTTTTATGTTATGCAGAAGGCCAATACATTTTAAGGAATGTCGAGTAGTAGAAGATGAAATCAAATATCACTATTTTGAATTGGATGAAGATTGACAATTACATGAAAAACAAAAGATTTTCCTGGAACAAAATTAGGGGATAAGAGGCTAATTCGTTTTTTACGAGTGCTGTGAATTTGATGTGAAAAACGATGTTAATTGCTATTATTTTAGTTTAAAAGACAATAATAAAGAAACGCAAACTTTGATTTTATGCGGTTGTATACCACTATAACAGAAAAGAAAAAAAGGAGGTCGTCCCCCGCATACGGTTCATGTGGAGTGTTGTTCACTATTGGTCAGAAAAGACTAATAGTTGAGGTGTATTGGCGTTTGAAAAAGGTAAAAATCAAAATGAAAATTTTGGGTATTCATGTGTAGAAATTGACGAAAAGGGTCAAGGATATTATTCCTCGGCTCTTTTTTTAAGCCATCCGCTTGGGAACGGCGTAAGCTGGGGAAAGTTATGCGGTGCAGTATTTCTATGAACTGCGGCGCAGTACGTTATAGAAGATGGCAAGGGAGGGGCGGCGCTCTTCCTTTTTTTGCGAGTCTTTTGGGGAGTATGCTCCTCTATTGAGTATGATATACTCATTTAGATGTCTATGCTTAACATATACTGCCGTTTGAACTACGTTGCTTAAGCATGTTATATGTGAAGAAGAAGCAAGGACATGAACAGGTTAGCCTTACCATTTTGGGACCAAAGATTTGTCCTGGTATTTATAGAGGAGTTTTTGATATGACGAATAATTTTTGGCGTGATTTGCCACGACCTTTTTTTATACTGGCACCGATGGAAGATGTGACGGATGTTGTGTTTCGCCATGTCGTAAGTGAAGCAGCCAGACCGGATGTGTTTTTTACGGAGTTTGCGAATACAGAGAGTTATTGTCACCCGGAGGGGAACAAAAGTGTACGCGGGCGTTTGACTTTTACAGAGGATGAACAGCCCATGGTGGCCCATATCTGGGGAGATAAGCCGGAATATTTCCGTGAAATGAGCATCGGTATGGCGAAAGAAGGCTTCAAAGGCATCGATATTAATATGGGTTGTCCCGTAGCGAATGTAGCCGAGAATGGGAAGGGAAGCGGCCTGATCTGCCGTCCCGAAATCGCAGCAGATATCATTCAGGCCGCCAAAGCCGGGGGACTGCCCGTCAGTGTAAAAACAAGGCTCGGTTTCACTACCGTAGACGAATGGCGCGACTGGTTGACCCATATTTTGAAACAAGACATTGTGAATTTGTCCATTCATCTGCGGACAAGAGAGGAAATGAGCAAAGTAGACGCCCACTGGGAACTGATTCCGGAGATTAAGAAACTTCGTGATGAGGTGGCACCAGATACACTGTTGACCATTAACGGAGATATTCCGGACCGTCAGACCGGCTTGAAGCTCGCTGAGCAATATGGAGTGGATGGCATTATGATTGGGCGTGGTATTTTCCAGAATCCATTTGCGTTTGAGAAGGAGCCGAAGGAACACAGCAGTGAAGAATTGCTTGAACTGCTGCGGCTTCATCTAGATCTCCATGATCATTATTCAGCGCAGGAGCCACGTTCATTCAGCCCTCTCGCCCGCTTCTTCAAAATATATGTCCGTGGATTCCGAGGGGCAAGTGAACTCAGAAACAGCTTAATGAACGCCAAATCAACAAGTGAAGTGCGTACATTGCTTGATGAGTTTGGAAGCAAGGAGCATGATGAGGTAGAGGAACGTGGAAATTAAATTGCCAAGTTGGGGGACGGGCTGTTAGTAGGCATTGAAAACATAGGAGGATATATGTCCTGGAGTAAATTGAAGCAACAACTGGAGAGCTTCCGCTGTCCTGCGTTAGACGGAAGGGTCGAATACCGAGCGACCAGTTACCGTTATTTACCTGATAAATCTGGAATTTGTTATATAACTGTAGACAAGAAGAACATACTCAATATGAATGATATCACTAGTCCAATCAAATGGTATCAGACGGAGTTGGAAATCAAGAATGATCCAGATATCCAAGTTCCTATCAGCAATGAAGAAATTGAAGCGATCAGAAAAGATACTAATGGGAATGTTCCGGAGGATCGTCTACAAGTAATTGCAAGAGGTAGAAAAATATCAGAGCATGCAAAGGAGCTTTTGTCAGCACAGGCCTCATTAAGCAAGTCTAATTTTAATGTTGTAGCTAATAAGTTTTTAACTACTTCTATAGAGGAAAGCTTAGAGAGTAATGATATCTTATTGAATATTCTAGCTTTAGTGGACAGACGAGTTGGAAAAAAGAGAATTTTAAACATGACCGAGAAGATGAAGTTAAAGCATCCGATTGTGCAGTATTTTTATGAACTACGACGTAGTACGTTATGAAAAAATTAACTTTCATTGAAAAGTATTCTTTAGCCAAAACCGGATTCTCCCTGAAAATAAAGGTAGTATGATAAGAGGTTACCGTAATATTGGACAATAATGGTTATTTCTAAACTAATAATTGAATTGAAAACGATTAAAAACTCTTCATTATCCTTTAGGCAGTATGTTAAGTTGTTTTTAGAAAATTATATACAAATTAAAAAGGAAGGGAAATATAAAGAACACAACGGAAACGATAACCAGATGAATGAATTATTAAGTTTATTCTTACCTTATTATTAAATACCAAGATAATCATTAATAATAATTGATAAGATACCAAGGATTCCTTAGAAGGAGTCCTTTTTAAATTTCATCAAAGTTAATGATTTTCAGTCCCTTAAAATGATATTATTTACGCATAGGCTAATAATCCTATCAATTTTAATGTAGTGTGCGGGAGAAAACAAATGAATGCAAATTTCGGAGAAGAATTGGTGTATTGGTATCTTAGATTAAATGGCTTCTTTCTTATTAATAATTTTGTTTTACATCAAAATAGTGAGGGAAGGACATCCGACGCAGATTTGTTAGCTGTTCGATTACCATATGTATATGAAGAAACAGGCGGTAGGTTAGAGGATTGGGATCCGTTGTTACTTTCTTACTTCGAGCCAGGGAAAACAATAGGGATTATTTGCGAAGTAAAAACAGGTCTCAACTTTAACACCAATAAAATTTTTCAAGATTATAATGTGAATAAGTCTGTCCAAAGAATTGGATTTACGAGTAACGAGTTAGATTACCAAGAAATTTTTGATAACTCTATGGTTAGTTTTGGAGATTATCAGATAGCCAAGCTGCTAGTAACAAGAAAACTTGATAATCCCAAAAGTGATTGCTTACATATCAAAATGGTTCACATTAGAAGTTTCCTACGGGAAAGGATGCATAAATATATGGACCGGAAGTTGGGAGACCGTATGTTTTTTTCTTCTTCATTACTTCAATATTTAATATGGGATGAAAGTTTAAAAATGAATCGGTGAGATTCAAAAAGTGGTTTCTCTGAGTACAAAGACGACGTTTATTTGCGTCAAATAGCCTAAAGTTCCATGAATACGATGCTTATTGTACCAGTTGACGTAATCGTATAATTCCAATTCTGAATGACGAAGGCTCGGAAAGCTCATCTGGTTCACAAACTCCGTTTTAATGATCTTATAGGTGGCTACAGCCACGGCTTTGGGGTTGTAGTAACTTCCCAAGATGCTGAATACGAAAGATGTTTCAAAGGATATGCATAAAAGGAATGGTCTTGCTTTTTAGTTTCTTTTTTAATCTGGAATTTAAAGTTTTCCCTATCATGCCGATAAAGAAAGGATAAAGTTACTTTTTCACGAATTATGTCTAATATAGCCAATGCACATTCTTGGAGGAATACCATGTTACCTAACGAACTTTCAAACATTTTCCGAAGTAAACAAAAGTCCTATAAGATGGTTCTTGTTTTGTCCCTCATCGACGAATATGAAGAGAACCACAATCTAGTATTTCCGCTCAACAAAATTGCTGAGCGTTTTTTGACTTATTACCGACATCATAGCAGTGCAGAGAATCCAGTGGATGCCCCGCCGCAGAGAGAAGCTTCAAGCTGGAATGATTATACGTTAGCCCAGACGAAGACACTGCTTAAAACACCGATAAATGCGTTATCATCGATACTTGAATTCAACAACGATCAGCAAGCCATTACTTTTAAGTCATCCATTACGAATGAGCTTAATGACAAAGTAATTCAGGAATTAAAAGAATATGCGCTAAATGAGTTAGACAGCTACAATAATCAACTGACATCTAACGAGATAGGAGCCGCCTTTTCACTGCAAAATACTCTAACTGAAATTTTAAATAGTTACCTACACGCCAAAACACAAACTTTTGCGAGTCATCCCTTAGGTGTGCTGTTTCGACAAACTATACCGGAACAACTAAGGAAGCTGCCCTTTATTGATGATAACTATAAAATCCAAGGCTCTATTGGTCAGGGCAACTGGGCTAACATACCCTGGATTGCTATCATGGATAAGCGAATTACAGGAACAACACAGCAAGGCCAGTATATCGTTTATTTATTTTCAGAGGATATGAGGAATGTTTATCTAACTTTAGCCCAAGGGGTGACCCTTCCTATCAAGGAATGGGGCAGGAAAGAGGCCTACCAATATTTCGAGCAAAAGGTCACCGAAATGCGAGATCAGCTTCCGCTTGAAAGCATGCAAAAGGATGATAACATCCAACTGACAACAAGCGGTTTAGGACGGGATTATCAAGTATCCACGGTGGCTTATATGCGTTATGATCAGGGCTCTATTCCGAATGATGAGCAATTATTGGCTGATTTAGAAAATGTAATGAATAACTATAAGCTTTACGTGGACAGCCTGACACAAGAGCCAGTAGAAGAGAATGAGCCTACTTTCGAATATGAGGAGCTAGGGCCATTGGATCCATTAACGGTATCGCCGCGAGTTGAGCAAATCAAAGCCTTTATCGAGCAAAGAGGATTTCATTACCCGACGGGGCTAATTGAGAACCTGTATTTATCTCTGAAGACTAAACCATTCGTCATTCTAGCTGGAGTATCGGGTACAGGCAAAACGAAGCTTGTTAAGCTATTCGCTGAGGCACTTGGTGCGATTGGAAGTAACCATCAATTCACGTTGATTCCAGTAAGGCCGGATTGGAGTGATCCGTCCGATCTTTTGGGCTACAAAGATTTATCAGGAGCTTTTCGTCCGGGCCGTTTAGCGGAAGTGTTGGTGGATGCTTCACAGCCAGAAAACCAACATAAGCCTTATTTTATATGTCTGGATGAGATGAATTTGGCTAGGGTGGAGTATTATTTTAGTGATTTGCTGAGTATCATCGAAACCCAAGAATGGAATAACAATCGAATTGTGACTTCACCGTTAATTAACCAAGATTCCTTAAGGTCAGAGGATCAGTCGATCTATGGGGATCTATATTTGCCAGATAACGTGTATTTGATTGGAACAGTCAATATGGATGAGACTACGCATCCTTTTAGCAAAAAGGTGTTAGATCGTGCCAATACGATTGAATTTAACTACATCAATTTACAGCAGTATCCAAACGATCATCGGGCAGAGCAACAAGAAGTGATAGTGGCCGAAAATCAATTTTTACGCAGCGAGTATTTACAGTTAGTGGACGTGTACAGGGATTATAGTGATTTGGTACATAAAACGACAGAGAAGCTCGTGAAGATCAACCATATCCTAGAAGAGATTCATGCCCAGGTCGGATTTCGGATTAGGGACTCCATTTGTTTTTATATGGTATATAATCAACGGTTTCAATTACTTACTGAGGATGAGGCGTTTGATTTGCAGCTTCTTCAGAAAATACTTCCGCGTGTCCAGGGTAGTAGTTTATCTGTGAAACGGGTGTTACTGCAATTGATGCAAGGAGCGCTAGGGAAGTCTTTAGTAGTAAATGATCTTATTGAAGATGCTTCAGGCCTCTACCAGAAATGGAGCTCCAGTCAAGGAGAAGAAGATGCGAGGCATCCTCAAACTGGTAGAAAAATTGCCTTCATGTTACGGAGGTTGGAGGAAGATGGATTTACCTCATATTGGCTCTCTTAGTCAGAGCGTTGAGCTTCTTCGTGTCGAGACGAATCTGTTTAATTTATATATTCAAGGCAAGCCGTTTCATCCGACCGTGGAGTTTTTGCAGCTTCACCGCACCGAGGAAGGGAAGTGGGTGGATACCTCACTGCAGGTGTCTACTCTGTCCACGGTTCTATCTATTGAAAAGGTATCTGTATTTACTCCTCAATTAGGCGAATTGTCACCATGGCAAACAGGTGACCCAAGCTACCCGATCTTTTTCGAGACGCAGTCTTATGAGCTAATTATTGAGAAAAAGCAGGATATAGCGTTAACCTTTCACCATGAGAATGTAAACTTACGTCAAGCGATTAAGCCCCTCGGTAAAACGATTTTATCCGGTATTCTGAACTTTCAAAATGAAGTCGGACTATCCGTTTTGGAGCTAAGATGGAATGGGCAGCCGATTTGTCAGCTTCAGCTCGAGATATTTCCAGCAAAGATGGATTACAAAAATGATTACCAAATGATCCTGAAAGATGTGAACCAGCAGATTTATAATCTATCCTTTGACTTTTTACGAAAAACCTACAATCTGACGGGTCTAAAAGAGACACGTAATCAAAGTCTAACTGAGTTTTTTACCATCCTTCAGCATGTGTTCGACCAGCTTGTTCAAGCTGTGGAGCGGATTAAGGCTTCTCCGCATACTAAGCTAGTGAAAGAGGAGCGAATTGTAGAAGCTGCCCGAGCGAAGAAGGTGGGCAAAGAGAACGTTCCTTTTATAACTAAACGTCCCCATCTGTTAGTGTCGGATGAGAGGCTTGGCTTTGTACCGTTAAACAACCAAGGCTATTACCCAAGTCATGTATTGGAGACGAAACGGCAAATTAGCTACAACACGATGGAGAATCGCTTTGTACGTTGGGGGCTGCTCCGTATTTCGAGCAAGTTGAAGGATATAAAAGCACGATTGATGAAAAAGGGTCGCTTACAAGATCCCTTGCTAGCGAAGCGGTTGGAATTTATGCAAACACAAATAAAGCGTCTATTGAACCTGGATTTTCTAAAGGTTGGCGAAATGAAGCAATTGTCGATCTCTTTGGTATTACAAATGGCACCGGGGTATCGGGAAGTGTACCGGAATTATTTGATGCTTATGAAGGGTTTGTCCATTCAAAATGACCTCTTCCGTATTTCCATGAAGGACTTAGCACAGCTATATGAATATTGGTGTTTTCTTAAAATCCATGATCTTCTTAGCCGGAAGTATGAGCTTCTCACCCAAGATATGATTAAGGTTGATCGCAGGGGCTTGTTTGTAACCCTGGATAGAACACAGAAGGCCAAGATGGTATATCGAAACCCGGCCAATGGGGAGGTATTCACCCTTTACTACAACACATTACCTAAAGGCGATCATAGCGAAACACTGGGGCAACAGCCGGACAATGTTCTTACACTGAAGAAAAATGAAGCTGCGGTGGAATATAAGTATATTTTTGATGCCAAATATCGCTTGAATCCTGGGTATGAGGGAACGTCGTATTTCAGAAATTACAGGATGCCTGGTCCCGAGGAAGATGACATCAACACGATGCATCGCTATCGGGATGCTATAGTGTACACCGATGCACATAGCTGGGATTTGGAACGAAGCATGTTCGGTGCTTATGTGTTGTTCCCATATCATGATGAGGAACGGTTTCAAGAACATAAATTTTACAAAAGTATTGAGTTAATTAATGTTGGGGCATTTCCATTTTTACCGAACTCAACAAAGCTGATGGAAGCTTTCTTGGATGAGATTATCATGGATAGTCCTGAGAAAGCCTATGAGCGTTCTACCCGGCCGCGGGGGACGAAGAGTTATTATCAGAACAAAATGAGCGGCAAAAATATTATGGTTGGTTCGTTGCGGGAAAAGGCGCAGTTAGATTTAGCATTAAAGTACGAGTTTTACCATATACCATTGGAGAATATCTCTGATCACAAATTATTAACACAGATAAAATATGTTGCTCTTTATCAGTCACGAAGTCAGTTTTTATCCACAGGCGAAACCGGGATTCATTGGTATGGGAAAGTGGTTGACTGGAAGGTAATGCGGCGTAAAGAAATCACCGAACGTCCTTACAGGCGAGGTACGGAAGATAAGCTATATGTGAAATTTACGGTGGAGAAATGGATGAAGAGGGACAAGCCGATTGTATCTGGGGGGAGAGGGATTTATACGGTGTTGTACACGTCGAAGTATATGTTTGACCGTGCAGCGGAGATTGCTGAACTCAAATTGGAAACAGAAGATGACCTGGTGCAGTGGCGCGAGCAGAGACGTTTAGGTACAGTTAAAGTGGATTTGAATCATGAGCAGGTAGACTTGGCTAGTAAGGTGTTGGGGGTCAGGCTTAAGGAGTGAGGAAGCATGAATTCTTTCTATCCAGATGCTGAGAAAAAGAAAAACATGGATTACTAGGATGTAGGATGTTTTAAGAATTATCTTTAGACTAGTAAACAAGGAGAGAACTGGAATGCCGATCGAACTAGGAATTTGGAAGATTAATGGAGCTGTCGAGAAAATTCACTTTTCTAGTATGGAGACCGAACGTAAGCTCGAAGATGTTATCACACATGATATTAGCATCATCGATCCTTCGTTATTGTTAATTGGGAGACAGATCAATACAGCCTTTGGTAAATTCATTGATATCCTTGCAATGAACTCGGAAGGGAATCTAGTCATTATCGAATTAAAACGTAATAAAACGCCACGAGAAGTAGTTGCACAGACGCTGGATTATGCCTCGTGGGTTCAACAGTTGAACTATACGGATATCATTGAGATCTATAGTGAGAGAAATCCGGGAAAGCAATTGGAACAAGATTTTGTAGACTATTTTCAAACCGACCTACCTGAAACTTTGAACGAACTCCATCAATTGATTATCGTGTCAGCAGAACTGGATCCAGCAACAGAACGAATCATTAACTACTTAACGAACTTCGGTGTCCCGATTAATGCACTCTTTTTTCATTATTTTAAAGACGGAGATAATGAATATCTGGCCAGAAACTGGCTCATTGATCCCAACAAAGTTGAGGTTAAAACATCTAATGTGACGACGAATAAAACAGGAAAGGCTCCATGGAACGGGAAAGATTTTTATATCTCTTTGGGAGACGGTGATTATCGGAACTGGGAGGATTGCAGACGATACGGTTTTATTTCGGCTGGCCAAGGAAAATGGTACAGCAGATCGCTGAATCTTCTGAAGCCAGGTGCTAGGATTTTTGCATGTATTCCTAAGGTGGGGTATGTTGGTGTCGGAATCGTGCAAGAGGAAGTAGTACCCATCAAGGAGTTTCAAGTGATGGTAAATGGAGTAAATATACCACTGCTTGATGCTGATATACATGTAAGAATGGATACAGATGTCGATGACCCCGATTTATGCGAATACGTTGTACGAGTGGAATGGGTCAAGACTGTTTCTAAACAGGAGGCGATCTGGGAGAAAGGGATGTTTGCGAATCAGAATTCTGCCTGTAAATTGAGAAACCAGTTTACGATTGAACGCCTTACGGAGCATTTTCGACTGGAGGAAGAGAACTGATAATAAATATGTCTCTTTCATTAAAAATGAAATTGATTGGTTATCATTATTCAAGGGTCTTTCCTGGTTGCCGCAATGTCCTACGTCACCCACTATGATATTTGGCGGGAAGTGGACGATCTGCTGGATTCCGTTTGGTAAAATTAGACCCACCCCGTAAACTCCAGTATAGACGCTTTCGCAGATTGCGCTTCGGATTGTGCCCCTTTACGCCATTCTTTTGGCGGCTTTCCCATAAGCCTGGAGAAGCAGCGGTTGAAGCTGGAAATGGAGTGAAAACCGACTTGTTCGGAGATCGAAAGAATAGAATCCTCCGTGCTTTTTAACTGCTTGCAAGCCTCTTCGATTCGGGTGCTGTTTAGGAAATCGAGAGGCGACGTCCCCATAATTTCATGGAATTTTCTTCGGAAATGAGTTGTACTTAAATGGCACAGATCGGCCAAAAAATCCATGGTAATGGGGTTCATATAGTTTTTCGTGATGTACTCCAGAACCGGAGAAATGACAAAATCGCTTTTCAGGCTATGCTCTGTTTCTTGATCTGCCAACAGTTCATTCCTGGAATGAATTCTAAGGAGTTCTATGTAAAGGGATAGCAATAAGCCGTAGGCACTTTCCTGATAGTAAGGATTCTGCTGTTTTAATTCCTCTACGATTGAAGTCGCAAGTGTATAAACCTTGGGATGTTGCTCCTTATTCAATATACAGTTCATTCCCTTCACCACCCACAAATTCGGCTCGAAGTTGCTGTAAGCACTTTTAAATGAATGTTGAAAGAGGTCCTCTGGCGAAAAAAAGATATAAGACCAAAGACTGGATGTATTTGGCGAACTATACGTGGTATGAGGAAGATACCTGGGGATGAAGGTCACATCGCCCGCTTTAAAGGGTACAGATTCTCCTTTGATCTCCATGATGCCGCTATCTGAATAGCATATACCAATCTCCAAATGGTTATGGAAATGGAGATGCTCACTTTTAATATCTGAAATCTTCCAACGCTCACCGCTTAATAGCAAGACAGGGAAATTTATAGGCAAGCTGTAGTGCCGATATTCTATAACGGGCTTCTTTTTTCTGGGCATATTCAATACCCCCATGACTTTGATTTTAACCAGCAGATATACATAAATGATTGGAATTGCGCAGTTTTGTTGCGAAAATGCTTAGATGGAGACTATTTTACTGCGTACAATGGAGTAAGTAAAGCGTTTTCAAAATGGCGACAAACAGCTCTCAAGCGCCTTTGGGGGCGTGTGCGCTAGGAGAGGAGAATAAAGATGCTTCAATTGAATTGTGACAAGGAAGAGATATTAAAAGTTATCGACAAAGTCGTCAGAAAAACAATGGCGATGGATTTGACGTGGGATTGGCCCTGCGGTGTGGCTTATTATGGTGTATCCAGAGCCTATACCAAAACAGGAAATAAAGAGTATTTGAATATGCTTGTGCAATGGGCAGATGGATATATCGAGCTGGGGCTGCCGCATTGGACGGTAAACACATGTGCTATGGGCCATATGCTGATCACATTGTATGAAGAAACAGGGGACCAGAAATATTGGGATATTGTGATGAGCAAGGTGGATTATATTCGAAACCATGCTCTCAGGTTCGGAGACAATGTTCTGCAGCATACGGTATCCGTTGCTAATGATTTTCCAGAACAGGCATGGGCGGATACGTTGTTTATGGCGGCATTTTTTCTGTTGCGTGTAGGAACCAAATTAAAGGATGAGGAAATGATCCAGGACGCCTTAAACCAATATTACTGGCATATCAAATACCTGCAAGACCCTAGTAGCGGTTTCTGGTACCATGGCTACAATAATGTCAAGCAAGACCATATGTCCGGATTTTTCTGGGGGAGAGCGAATGCTTGGGGAGCATATACCATGTCGCAAGTTAAAATTCATTTGAAAGACTGGTATTTATATCCGCAGTGCATGGACGTGGAGTGTTCGCTTCGGGATCAACTGGCGGCACTGAAGGGGGTTCAAACGGAGAACGGCCTGTGGCGGACGGTACTGGATGACGAGGAGTCCTACGAGGAAGTGTCTGCATCTTGCGGCATCGCGGCGGCCATGATCAATAACGGCAATCCGCTGCATACCAAATACGTGCAAAAGGCATTGGAGGGCATCTTGAACCATATTAGCGAGGACGGACGGGTACTAGGTGTGTCGGGCGGCACAGCGGTTATGAAAGATCGGGATGGGTATCGGAATATTCCAAAAGACTGGATTCAGGGCTGGGGTCAAGGCCTGGCATTGGCCTTTCTGTCTGATATGTTGAATTAGGAGGGAACCAAGTTGTCCAAACAAACTACGGGGGCCTTTACACTACCGGGAGAATCCGGTTATGAGGCGCTGACCCTGAAATTAGCTGAACGGTGGGGTGCCGATGTCATCCGTGATAGTGACGGCACGCAATTGTCCGATGAGATTATTAACGCTGGGTACGGCATATATTCGACAATCTGTATCATCAGAGATCATAATGAGTGGGCGTCCCACCATCTGGATAAGCTGCAGCAGTGTTTTTTAATTACAAATCCGAAGGTAGCTGTACAAGATTATGTATCCATCTATCTGATGGAGGATTTTTTTGCTGAACAATTCAAAGTGAATGATTCCAAAGAGGCGTTTAACTATTGGCAAGTTTTTGACAGAACGACCGGGGAGGAAGTTCCAAGAGAACAGTGGAATTATGAAAGGGAATCCGGAAATGTGGTCATTACCGGAATTGTTCCTTGGCATAAATACACGGTAAGCTTTATGGCCTACCGGATCTGGGAAGAGATTTCCATGTACAATCACACAACGAATCATTGGGACAAAGAGCATTTGATGCAGATTGATCCCATCTATGCAGAAACGCAAAATTATCTGCTGGATTGGATGGAAGATTGGTGTCTCCATCATCAGGAAACCACGGTTGTTCGGTTTACCTCCTTATTTTATAATTTCGCCTGGATCTGGGGCAGTAATGAGCGCAATCGCCATCTGTTCTCTGACTGGGGTTCATACGATTTTACGGTAAGTTCAAGAGCGCTTGATCTGTTTGCCAAGAAATACGGGTATTCGATGACTGCCGAGGATTTTGTGAATGGTGGGAAATACCGCGTCAGTCATATCCCGGCTGAGCAGCGCAAGCTGGATTGGATGGCATTTATCAATGATTTTGTAATCGAATTTGGCAAGAAATTAATTGACATTGTGCATAGGCACGACAAGCTGGCCTATGTTTTCTATGATGACAGTTGGGTTGGCATGGAGCCTTACAATGACCGTTTTCAAGAGTTTGGATTTGACGGGTTGATTAAATGTGTGTTCTCAGGTTACGAGGCGAGGCTTTGTTCAGGTGTAAAAGTGAATACGCATGAGATTCGGCTGCATCCATACTTATTTCCAGTTGGTTTAGGCGGGCTTCCTACCTTTATGGAAGGGGGAAACCCCACGCTGGATGCCAAAAAGTATTGGATTAATATCCGGCGCGCCTTGCTGCGGGAGCCTATTGACCGGATTGGATTGGGCGGATATTTGCACCTTGTAGAGCCTTACCCGGATTTTTGCGATTACATCGAAAAGATTGCCAATGAATTCAGAGAAATTAAGGAACTGCACCATGAAGGCAAGCCCTATCATATTAAGACGAAGGTAGCTATTCTGCATAGCTGGGGAAAATTGAGATCGTGGACATTGTCCGGACATTTCCATGAAACGTATATGCATGATTTGATTCATGTCAATGAGGCTTTATCCGGATTGCCGATTGAAGTGAAATTCATTGATTTTGAAGATATCCGTCAGGGAATTCTACAGGATTGTGATGTAGTGATCAATGCCGGCTCTGCTGGTTCAGCATGGAGTGGTGGGGAGTACTGGAATGACAACAAGTGTGTGGACTTACTGACCAAATGGGTTTATGAGGGTGGTACCTTTATTGGCATCAACCAGCCTTCTGCGGTTGAAGGCCACGACAGCTTTTTCAGAATGGCACATGTTCTCGGTGTGGATGAGGATACAGGCTCCAGAGTAGGTCATGGAAGATGGGTATACGAGGTTAGGGATGAGCATGGTTTGGTGCCTGAAGGAGCCAGTATAACGCCAAAGAATAGCATTTATCTTACGGATGGGTCAGCTGCGGTAGTGGAGGAAACGAGTGGTATGATAACACTGTCTACTCATGCCTTCGGTAAAGGAAAGGGGATATACCTTCCTTCTTTCGAATTCAGCTGGGAGAACACAAGATTACTGCTGAATTTGATTCGCTTTGCAGGCAATGAGTTACATGAAACGAAGTACATTACAGATAACCTATATACAGAGTGTGCTTATTATCCAGAAAGTAAAATATTGGTTGTTATTAACAATAGCGATCAACTTCAAAGAACGACGATTGATACGGAATATGGCAAACAAACCATGGAATTAGATCCGTATGACACCATGATCACCCATATCGGCTTAACAAAATCGGTATAGGAACGGAAAATTTGAGAAGTAGCGGTATCAAGCCCTCCTTTATTTTAAGGAAGGGCTTTTTGTTTCAGCACCTCCAGAAAATCAAGCCAATTTACCGGGGATTTTGTCCATTCAAAAGTATCTACTCCATCATTAACTATAAGTAGAACAATTAAGGAGATGATTTCTTTGAGAAAGGCAACCTTAATGAAAATTAAAAATGCGGAAGCAAAGTTGGGAAGAAAGCTAAAGAAAAGAAGTCACGTGGTTATGAATCTTAAAAAAGCCATTCGTGTAACTCAACTTGGAGATGGATTCGCACGCTTCACTTTCGCCCCGATCACTATTTCTCCTAATAGCTTTAGAAGCACTACGATTAACGGTAACGCCTACAATCTGATTAGCGGTGCATGGACTTTCTCTGGAAATGAACAAGGGTTTCTTCTCAATAATTATTCCGCGGCTGAAGACAGATGGGTATTTACTGCATGGAATCCATCTGGATTCACAAGAACGGTGTCCTATGCTGTTATCGCCAAACGGAAGCCATAATTCAAATGTCATAGTTAGCAAGGAAAAGGAGCGTGAGCCTTCTTTTCCTTGCTAAAATGTAGAGAAAATTTTGAACAAACCTTCGATGATCTTATAATTTTTGATAGTGGTTTAAGAGGTGCTCAACTCTATCTTTAATAATCCGTTTTAAAGATTCAGGCTTCACTGATATTACATAATGACCATATCTCATAAAATATTGAGCTATAAACTCCTCTTCTCCAGGATTATAAAATCCCTTAATAACTGTCTTATCACCATTTTCTATTTTCATTGAAGGATAATGTTCTTTATAAAAAATATCCTTGGCTTGTTCTACAATCTCTACTTCAAAGTCAATGCTCTTCTCAGTTTGATACATTTCCAATGAACGATTAAGGAGTTCATCTATAGAAAAGTGAGAGTTGATTTCCTCTTCTTCTATAAAGGTTATTCGATCACATCTGAAAACTCTATATTTATTCGTATTTAGCTCTATTCCAGTAGCATACCATTGGCCAAACTTAGCGGAAATTTTGAAAAATTGAACATGGTAACTTTTTTTCTGATTATTTTTTAAATACTGAATCTTACAGTTACTCTCATTAAGAATGCTTGTTAGAATTTTATCTAAAAAACGACTAACATGATTATGCTGATATATTTCAAATTGTAGGACTTTTTTCATTTTGTGAATCTGCTTTATTTGTATTTTAGAAAGACAGTGTTCAAACTTTTCATTAAGTTTATTAACACTTAAATGAAATGGTGTGGATTGATAGGATTCTAACGTCAACATTGCAAAGTACAGAGCATACACTTCATCCATCGTAAAAATAATGGGGGATAACAATCTATTTTTTAAGATACCATATCGTCCATGTCTGCCATGTTCCGAAAAAATAGGCATACCTAATTGTTCCAATGAACTAATATCACGTAGAGCTGTACTTTTTGAGATATGGTATTTATCCATTAGGTCATTTAAATTAAAGAACTCTCGACTGTTTAAGTATCTGATCATATCATTTAATCTTTCCGATTTCTTCATCTAAATCTCCTTATAAAGGTGTCATGTTTTGATACCTTTTTATATGATAATAAGTTCAAGGGAATATATCAAATTCATAAGATATCTACACATATAAAAGGAGATTGATACCATGAGTACAACATTAGAAGTAGCTATTTTCTTATCCATGAACGGAAAGGCAAAAGAAGCTATACATTTTTACAAAAAACACTTCAACGCAAAGGAATTGTTTCTTGTTACCTATCAAGATATGGCCCAACGTGACAGCTCCATACAGCTTACGGATGAAAATAAAAATTATATTTCTCATTCTGTCTTATCCATCGGAAAATCAAAAGTAATGATAGCAGAAGTTACAATGAACCCCAGTGAAGAATATACAGTAGGGAATAACACTTCTTTATGTATTCAAAGTGCTGACCTAGAAGAAATTAAACATTTTTATAATAGCTTAATTACAGATGATCGCGTGAAAATTATTGTGCCTTTATCTAATAATGTGTTTAGCCAAGCCTACGGTATTATTGAAGACCCGTTCGGTATTCAAATACAATTAATGTTTGATAATCGATTATAATAAAAAAGCATATTCCATGTTTCATAATTGGATAATAAATGGGCAGAAGTAAAAACTAAAATGGGAAAACCTAAGATACCGCAGCAGAAAAGGAGACACTATGACGGAGAAAAAAGAAATAGCAGATCAAATAGGGTGGAACTTCGACAACAGTTACTCTCGTTTGCCGGAATCATTGTTTACAAAGCTCAACCTAACTTCTGTCCGCGCACCAAAGCTGATCATTCTTAATCATCCGTTGGCAGCATCACTGGGGTTGAACGGTACAGCGCTGCAAAGGAATGATGGCGTAGCGGAGCTGGCTGGAAACCAGGTTCCAGAAGGAGCCGTACCTCTTGCTCAAGCTTACGCAGGGCATCAATTCGGGCATTTTAACATGTTAGGAGACGGGCGTGCACTGCTGCTTGGCGAACAGATCACTCCCTTGGGTGAACGGGTTGATATTCAGCTCAAGGGCTCAGGCAGAACGCCATACTCCCGTGGTGGTGACGGCCGTGCGGCACTTGGTCCGATGCTTCGCGAATACATCATCAGTGAGGCGATGCATGCGCTGGATATTGCTACCACCCGCAGCTTGGCGGTGGTATCCACGGGTGAGTCGATCATCCGGGAAACCGAGCAGCCCGGAGCCATTCTGACCCGTGTGGCTGCCAGTCATCTTCGCGTCGGAACCTTTCAATACGTCTCAGCATGGGGCACGTCCCAAGATCTCCGTGCTCTGGCTGATTATACCTTGGAAAGACACTACCCGGAAGTTGCCAATGACGAAAACCGTTACCTTTCACTGCTTCAGGAAGTGATTAAGCGTCAGGCTGAGCTGATTGCCAAATGGCAGTTGGTTGGTTTTATTCATGGGGTGATGAATACCGACAATATGACCCTTAGCGGAGAAACCATTGATTATGGTCCTTGCGCCTTCATGGATACCTATGATCCTGAGACGGTGTTCAGTTCCATCGATAGGCAGGGACGCTATGCTTATGCCAATCAGCCGCATATTGCTGCGTGGAATCTCGCGAGATTCGCTGAGACGCTCTTGCCACTGCTGCATGACAACAGGGAGCAGGCTGTCTCACTGGCTGAGGATGCAATTTCAGATTTTGTAAAAATGCTTCACCATCATTGGCTTGCAGGAATGCGGGCGAAGCTGGGGATCTTTAACGAAGAGCAGGAGGATGAATCTCTTATTGAGGATCTTCTGAGTATTATGCAGAAGCATCGTGCCGACTACACCAATACCTTCCGTGCCCTAACTTTGAACAAGTTGGAGGATACGGTTCTGTTCAGCACAGCGGAATTCACCCAGTGGCACGAGCAATGGCAGGCGAGACTGGGCAGACAGCAGGAATCACAAGCCTCCTCGTATCAGCTGATGCGCAGCAGCAATCCTGCAATCATTCCACGCAACCACCGGGTAGAAGAAGCACTGGAAGCTGCGGTGGAACGAGAAGACTACCGTGTGATGGAGCAGCTTCTTGAAGTTCTTTCGAACCCTTATGCCTACTCTACCGAACAGGAAATGTACTCTACATTGCCTGAGGAATCCACCTGTCCTTACCGAACCTTTTGTGGTACCTGATGTGGAGCGAATGATTTGAAGATAACCTATATCATGCGTTGGTGGAGAAGATGGCCATTCTCTCACCAGCGCATTTTGTTTTTATAGGGGTAGGTTGCACCTGATTAATCCAGTTCCTGACCGTCATTTTCGATCTGTATGTGCCCGCAATAAAGACATTGATGCGTACAGTTCTGCGTAAGAGCAGGCTGGCCCTCGATGCGCATGTCGCTTTTTCCGTTCAGCCAAGGCATCGTAAGGACAGGAATACACGGGGCCTTTTTCACCCCATAAATATCGACCATCTCACTGGCTTGCACAGCCGGATTCAGCGGACTGGAGCAATTTCCAAAAGATTTTATGTTCACTCCAGGTACATAATCTCCAATATTCATCTGTGCTTTATTTTTAACATACACCCCATGGCTAAAAGGTCGCTTCAAACGCGTAGGCTGTGTACCGTAACTACAGCTTAAAATCGCACCTGCCACGACATAGCTTTTTTTCGCACCTGTTCCAGGCTGCACACTTGCTTCTTCCATACGGATTATTCCTCCTTTGTGGCCATCTCCACTTTTTGCACACGAACACCTGTAAATGGACGACGCAGCAGACTTTCCGCTACCGCGAGATTGATATAGACATGTGCTTCCAACATGCCGGCAATCCGAAATATAGGCGATTCGATTTTCCCGTGTTTAAGTACCAATTGCTTTAAGGTGTGGTCGGGATACCACTCGGTTTGTGAGGAAAGACAATCCACCACAGGTGGACGCAGTATCCAGTACACATCCTGCCTGGCTTTCTGAAAATCGGTAAGTATAGCGGCCTTCCATTCCAGCTCCGGCATATATTTTTCCAACAGGGCTTTCATGGAGTCTGAAACCAGCGGCAAAGGGAACTCCAGAAAATCCGGATATACGGTTCGTGGATCTGTATGTACTGCTAAAAATAGGGGAGTGTCCTCTGTCTGAATGGTATGACCCGAAAGGATATCTTCCACCTGCAAGGGAGCTAGGGGCGCAGTCTCCACCCGATGCTTTACGCGCTCGTCCACCATGAGTCGGTAATACCTCATGACATCCACTCCCCTTTTCTCACTGCATCTGTTATCTGTGTAGCTAGTGGCGTTTCTATAGCAGCAAGTCCAATGGCTTCGCTTAGTTGGTCATCTGTAAAGATTGCCCGGTGTAGTTTTGCTCCTGTAAAATTAGCTTTTACTAAACATGCACCTATAAACGAAGCGTCAGTAACATCGGCTCCTACAAAGCAGGCACCTGTTAGATCCGCGCCGTTAAATAATGCTCTTTGCAGCGCGGCATTTTGGAAAGCAGCCCCTTGAAGCTGTGCATGTTGAAAACTAGCTCCCTGTAAATTAGCTCTTGTAAAATTCACTCCATCCAATCCTAACGGTTCCCAATCCAGCCAAGCATCCGATCCATATTCGCTATTGCTTATAACTTCGTCTAGTACAGCCTCTTGCAGAGAACAGCCACTGAAATCGGCTCCATGAAGCAGGCTGTGCGAAAAGTCGGTTCCATCTAGCTGAGCTTCTTGCCATACCGTGCCTACGAGGATACAGTGATGCAATCGACTTTGTTGCATCCCGATCTGGCGAAAGACTGTATAGCGAAAATCCAAGGAACTGTAATCTGCATCCGACAGTTGAACTTGAGACAGTGCTTGGTAGCTGTAGGCCGATTCTTCTTTTTCCTCCAGCCAAGACTTTATTATGTTTGCATCCATGGGTCTTCGATCTTCCCGGTACACAGAGACACTATGATCCATATACTCTCCGACACGAATCTCAAAAGCTTCTTCACGATCCAACGCCTCAAACTCTGGTAGGTTGACTGCTTGCTTCATAGCCTGACGAACCAGACTAACGATCATCGTATGAAGATATCCCGCTGCTTCCAGCATGATCTGTTCCAATTCAAGTTCGGAAAGGGAGACTTGCTGCTTCAAAGTTTCAGCCCCAAGCTGTTCACGTAATTGAGTCCAATAGAGAAAAATCCAACTTGCATCGTACTCCAACTGAACGGGCTCAGCATCAAGCAGCCATAAGGCATCCGTAGCTTCAACAAGATAAACGGGCTTCTGTTCAAGCCATGTGGTGCGCAGCATAGAGTAGGTGATGTAACCGATATGACCTTTACGACCTGTGAGTTGTTTTTGCCGAACCAGCTCACAAAAGGCGCGAAAATGTTCTACTATATGCTGTAATCGTTGTGTTTCTGCTGATTTACATTTCAACGCCCATTCTTTGCGAATGAAAGACCAAGCCTGATGAAGAGCCGCTTGTTGCTGATCTAACACATCTGTTTGCTTTTCCATTTTTAATCATCCTTAATTCGACTTCACTTCGCTGCCTTTCATATCCGCCGATCCGCTTAATTCAATATGACTGCCATTACAATCCATACGGAGCTGACTACCTGCGGACAGACTCATCGTCTTCCCCGCAGACAGGCTGAGATTGCCTCCCGCCGTAATATTCACCTGTTTGCTGCTCGCAATATGAATGCCTTCTTTATCGTCCAGTTTGATATAAATAGCGCCGTCCTTACCTGTAACGACCAGTTCATCTGGTCCCAGTCGAATTTCCTTGCCATGCGGGGTACGCCATATTTTCATTTGCGGATTGGAAAAATGGTTATGCGTACTCTTGCGATCTGCCCTTCTCACGGCACTACCTGCAACGCCGTCTTCTTCCCGACTACCGGGGAAATAGAGGGAAACTGAATCGCCTTTTTCTGGCATGACGTACCAGCCGGTATGGCCACCGCCACTGTACACAGTAGAATAGTTGAACCAGTGTGCTTGGTTTATGTCCTGTTGTTCATCACAATCCAGATGGATGCGCACCTGATCCTGACGAACGTCCAGCACAACACCGCTTAATGAGGCTCCTGCCAGCTTATCCTGGTAGTAGCTTTTTTGCCGAAATCCTTGGTAAGAACCCAACACATACTGATGCCGCAGCAGTCCTTGACTCATGGCGGTGTAGGCTTCCATCACATACAGGTTATGCCCCTGAAAATTCAACTGAGCGCCCAAGTCGAGTACCTCATCCGTTTCCACCTCATAAAAAATAAAATCGTGTTCACTCAGCTTGGTTTGCTCATTCTCCTGAAAATAACGAAAAGGAAGCAATTGCTTACGTACGGTATAACGGGTATGATCCAGTATCGCCTGTGCAGGGCTGTCCTCAATACCAAAATAAAATTTGGGACTGTCAAAACGAGCTACAGGCATCAGACTTGTATGATAACGGGAGGCTATGCGTCTTAAAAACGCCCAGTCTGTCTCCTGATACTGAATGGCAAGCCGTCCGATGGCTTCTCCTCCAGTAGCCCCGTCGATCACATCCAGTCCTTCATAGTCCTTACCTATGTGCTCCAGCATTTGAGGAATCGTCATTTTCGTATACTGAAAAGAACGAGTACGCTGCTTCATGTCCATCCGGTAAGTATGGGAAATAGCTTCCACCTCCAGATAGTACACACCTCGCACGACTTTTACCTCGACCGAGAGGGCAATCCCACTAAATAGCGGCTTGCTTGCGCCAGATTCATCTTGTTGGCTGACTTCAATGATGGTATTTTTTTCTGTCGTTTCCACGTAACTGTCTTGCAAGTCTTCGGGGATAACACCTGTAAAATAAAGCCGAGTATGCTCGTTAACTTTTTTCGTTAAGGTGAGCTCTTCTAGATCAATTTGTTCATAAGGGTGAATTTGAATTTGATCGTATCCCAGACTCATGGTGTAGTCATTCCTTTCTCATTTGTAGAATAGATGGAGGGTGGAAGGACAGAAAGGGATTGAACCCAGTATTCTGCTACAGGTAACCAGACTTCGAGATCTGCCTCCAGACAGCTAAAGGAACCTATGACAACTCGTCCATTGTGGATGAAGAGCAGCATTTCGTTGTATAGATTACCGTCGATCCCCGCCGCCACAAAACGAATCTGTCCAACTGAAAGTCCGGAACAGTTGGTGACCATTTCGGTACCTAACCAGTTGCGAATCGGTTGTACAGACCGTAAAATATCCGCCATTTGCTCTACAAAATCGGGCAGTTCTTCCGCTTCCAGAGCGGTATCTGTAGGATTAAAAGTGATATTGATGGTCCCCTCAGATGAGGTATAAATAACCTTTGGTCGATGCTCTGAAGGATATTTGATTATAGCTTGCTCCATTGGCATAGGAGTAAAGGACTTGGGGATGTAGAAACCAATCTCTCCGTGTAGTATTGTAATGGGCTCCAACGTGAGATAATCATTTTCAATATGAAGTAGCTTTGTTTCTTCAAACATGGAACCGTCCTGTTCTGATTTCTGAGTTTGAGCTGGGATGGATTTCACATTATCGTTATTAGCTGTCTTCTGATCCACCATTTTAGCTTTGAGGCTAAGTATATGCTCGTCTAGATAGTTCATAGAAAGCCCCCTTTTAGGAAAAATACACGTTTGTACTTAAATATGTAAAGATGGGAGGAGATATTTAAGCACAGAACCAACATATGTATTTATCGGTTAAAAGAGAGATTTAGTTTACAAAATGAACCATTCGTTGGGGGGACATTGTTCGATTTTAGATTCTATTTCATTCCATAACGCCTTTTTGCCGTAACAATTCGGTTGTAGTACTCCAAAGTAGGCGTTGCATCTTGATATCCCCACCAGGATATGCCGGCACAATCAGCTTACCAGTACCAACATTAAAATATCCGCCTGTCACTTCTTGATATTGGGATTCTGTTGCTAAACGAATAATGATGTCCGCTCCTTTCCGTGGGTCTCCGATATGCAAAGCGTTCAATATTTTTGCAAGTATCGAAGAAAATCCTAACTCACGGCCAAGGCCGGTAACGTTAAAGCCTGGATTAAGTGCATTAACTACGATTCCAGTTTCATCCAGTTGACGTCCAAGTTCTTCTGTAAACATGATATTAAGAAGCTTGGTCTTTCCGTATATTTTAGATGAACCTCTTGCGGTAAATGCAGATGTATCTGTTAAATCCTCCGGTAATTTTAATTCACCATGGTTGCGTGATGCTTCAGAAGCCACATTGACGATCCTAGCATTTGTGGATTCCATTAGTGAATTGAGTAGTGTATGCGTTAACAGCCACGGGGCAAGATAGTTTACTGCTATCATTTCTGCCAAACCCTCTGAGGTTATTCGCTGTTCAAATCCATGTAATCCAGCATTGTTCACTAATACATCAATCTTAGGATAATTAGCTTTAATTTCATCCCCAATACGTTTGACATCTTTCATAAGAGACAGGTCCCCGAAAAAAAAGTCCACCTTTGTATTGGGCGCCAGATCTTTTAAAATATTTTTAGTCGTTTCAGCACGTTTTTCATTTCTGGCTGTTAAGACTAGATGGGCTCCACGTTTGGCTAATTCAATTGCTACCCATTGTCCAAGACCGTTAGTAGCACCAGTGATTACAATAATCGGGTATATCGACATATAAATCATCCTCCAAATTCTTGATTCAATTACATCCATATTCATTTCTACGCTTTACGGTTGTGGATGCTTTATACTGTAGATATTCTGTTTGACACTTACTCAAAGTTGAAAATATGATTGACATATATCAAGTATATGTATTTTGATTGATATATGTCAAATATATTCGAACTCATTCAAATAAGGTGGAGACATATGGATAATAAAACTCAACATCCAAATTCTACAAGAGAGCAATTAGAACTGAATCTTGGTGAACAACTTAATGCACTTATAAGTGCGTCACATGCACTCAATGTAAGAACTGCAGTACTTTTCGATCCATCATTACAACCTGCAGCTTTTCTGATTGTACGTTGTCTCCTGTCATACGGTCCGGCAAGCGCTACATTTTTGGCGGAATCCACCGCTATGGATCGAAGCTCTGTCAGCCGACTTGTTACTCAGCTTAAACACTTGAATTATGTAAAAAGTGAAACTCACCCTGAGGATCGCCGGGGAGTGTTGATATCCCTGACAGCTAATGGTCGTGAAAAAGCTCTGGAGGCTTTAAAAGAAAAAGAAACTGAGTTTTATCAACGCATTTCAACATGGGAGGATTCCAAACTTGAAGCGTTTATCGAGATGCTGAAGTGTTTTAATGGGTATGATTGCGAGGATTAATGATTCAACATAAAGCATCGTATGATGAAAAAAGGAGGCATTTCAAAAGTGAAAGAAAAAAATGTTAGGGAAATTAGAGTATCTGATTATCATGATATTTATTTGTTAAACCAAGATTTTAACCCCAATCTATATCTATTTCCTGAAGAAAAAGTAAAAGAGAAGATTGAAAGGATTATAAATGAATCAAAAGATATGATCTTTGTTTATGAAGAAAACAACGAGGTGTTAGGATATATTCATGGAAGCCCACATGAATTACTTTTTTCTGAATCTTTGGTAAATGTACTAGGATTTGTTGTTAAAGAAAAGTATAGAAATCAAGGTGTAGGTAGCATGTTGATTGAGCGTCTTGAACAGTGGGGGAAGTCCCATGGATTTTCCGGAATCAAACTGTTATCTCACCCAAGTCGGATACAGGCCCACAGGTTCTATGAACGACGTGGCTATATGTTTACCAAGGATCAAAAAAATTTTATAAAAAATCTCAAATAAATACATATTCATTCATCATTGAATAAGTGGGTTCAAAAGCCTGGTCTTCAGCTAGGCTTGAACCCTTCAATTTTATAGATGAGAACCACCACTTGCATCAATTCATTGACCAGTTATATCTTCATCTCAGATTTCAGATAGGCTTAATATCGTGATATTTATCATTGAAGAAATATGTTTGTTTAGCACTCTAATGCATTGCATTAAATTGACCATTGTTCAGAAAATATGAATAGCCTTCCTTTCCATTTCATGCATAAAAATGTCTGCTAATTAGCAGTTGTATTTAGGCGTTTTTTGTCATACAATGCATCTAATGCTACGGACTCGGTCTTAGAAACAGTAAGGTTTGGACGGTAAATAGGACGTGGTTTTCTTGTATATTTACGAATCGTGGAACTACTTTGTAGTCGTTCACTCACGACCACGTCAGTCTGAAAAGTTAATAATGTTTAGGGACAGTTTTCCGGATCATTAGCGTTTGATGATGAACATATACGAAGGGGAGCGTTCTTTTGGAATCGAAACAATTAACGAGAGGGCTAAAGCCACGGCACGTTGAGTTGATTGCGCTTGGAGGCACGATTGGCGTTGGTTTGTTTATGGGATCGGCAAGTACGATAAAATGGGCAGGTCCCTCAGTACTATTGGCTTATCTCTTAGCTGGGATTATTATGTTTTTTGTCATGCGGATTATGGGGGAAATGCTGATTCTTGAACCGGTGACAGGCTCATTCGCTACATTTGCTCATAAATATATCAGCCCTTTAGCCGGTTTCTTGACCGCCTGGAGTTATTGGTTTTTATGGGTTACCGTAGGGATGGCAGAAGTCACTGCGATTGGGGTATATGTGGGCTACTGGTTCCCAGATATCCCGCAATGGTTGCCGGCTTTGGCAGGTGTAATTATTATTGCATTGGCCAATTTGGCGGCTGTGAAATTTTATGGGGAATTTGAGTTTTGGTTTGCGATGATTAAAATTGTCGCCATTATCTTCATGCTAGTAGTGGGTACGGGGATGATCTTCTTTGGACTCGGTAACGGTGGACAACCGATAGGTCTATCCAATCTGTACAGCCAGGGAGGCTTCTTTGCAGGTGGTTTGAAAGGGTTTCTATTTGCACTCTGCATTGTAACAGCGGCTTACCAAGGGATAGAGATGGTAGGTATTACGGCAGGTGAAGCTGAAAATCCGAAGATGACACTGCGAAAAGCCATTAAAAACATCATCTGGCGTATTTTGATTTTCTACGTGGGTGCAATCTTTGTCATTGTTACGATTTATCCTTGGAACCAAATAGGCGAGATCGGCAGCCCATTTGTTCTGACTTTTGCCAAGGTAGGAATTGTGGCCGCTGCGGGTATCATTAACTTTGTTGTACTTACAGCTGCGATGTCTGGTTGTAACAGTGGTATTTACAGTGCGGGCAGAATGTTATATACATTGGCTAAGAATGGACAAGCTCCTAAGTTCTTTGGGAAAGTTTCTCCAAGCGGCGTCCCTAGAAATAGTATAATAACGACCATTTCCTTGCTGCTGGTAGGGGTGTTATTTAACTATTTAATGCCTGATTCCAAACTGTTTCTGTATATTTACAGCGCCAGTGTTCTTCCAGGCATGGTACCGTGGTTTGCATTAGCCATCAGTCAATTTAAATTCAGGAAAAAGTGGAAGGACGAAATGAAGGATCACACCTTTAAATCTCGTTTTTTTCCGATCAGTAATTACATCACTATTGTCTTTTTGTTGCTTGTGATCGTTGGAATGTGGTTTAATCCAGACACACGCTTGTCGTTGATTGTCGGGGCAACATTTATGGCGATCGTCATTGTTGGATATTTCGTCTTTGGCATAGGAAAGCGGCAGAGAATTGAAGAATTAGAGGAAAACTAAAAGATTGCTAAATACGTAACATTTGCCGAGCGCAATTCAGATGATCCTGAGTTCGCTCGGCTTTTCTTTTATATGACGAGGGAGGGGCTACGAAAGGGTTGTTACTGAGGTATAGAACCGTGTGGTTATCCTGTTCGCACTACAAGTGTAAATATAGATACAAAAAAAGTGAGAACGAAAACTGAGAAGTTTATTATTGCTACACTCTTACGATTGGCCTTAAACTCTGTAATTCCCGAAAATAAAAACATAAACGCTAAAAAAAATTGTGAGACTTTGTATAAGTCCTCGTAGGTGTCTGGGTATGCGAGTGATAAAAAGGAAGAGATCATAACAACTACAGCAAATATTAAAGTGAGGCGCTAATAGGTAAAGAGCGCATGCGGTGACTTCAAGAAGCAAAGTGAAGGTGAATCTGCAACCGGAGCAACAACGGTTTTGACTATATAGTCCACCAATTTGGACAATACGAGACAGGCCAGTATGATGCTACTGTGAGCAATACTGCAGACTAAGCTACAAGAGAGAATGCGAAGATGTACTCATACCTTCCATGTCCAAGTGTCTATGTTTGAATTTATCTTCTTCTAATATTTAACTGTTAATAGAATTATTGAAAAGCTATAATGCTAATAATGATTTGAGTGTACTTGGAGAAAGAGGTTGAGGGTATGGTGTTGAAAAAATGGCCGTTATTATTGATGATAGGTATTCTCATGGTGGCATCTGTGAGCTGGAACAGTGGAGTATCTTATGCAGCTACAGAATATACTTGGGATAAGTACAAGGGCACTGAGGTCAAGACATATAGATTGACTGCAGTACCTGGAAGAGTCGAATATATGGATCAGGAAAGGTTTTTTGCAGCTTTAAGCCAAACCCCAAATGTGTATGGAGATTTCAGCGGCTATAAAACGGGGAAAACAACTGGAGTCGTAACCGAGAGTATAACGGATGATGTGTACAAATTTACAGTTACTGATTTTCTTCGCGATCAAGAGCCTGAGGTTGTAGAGTATATAAATCCTAGAGGCGGAATTCCTCATAGATGGAATGGAACTAGTGATATTCAAATTTTTATGAGAGGTTCAGAAGCGGCTACTTTGTCTGAGCTGTTTTATGAGGGGACACCCAGTGAAGGACGCTTTCAATTTAATGCTAACGATATATATTTAGTTACATTCTGGTCCAGTACCGTAAGACTTATCAGTGGGATGTCTGCTGAGGCGCTAATAGAGGAAGGTCCTCACACATTTAACAATCGGGAGCTTGTAGGTCAAGTAACCAGCGAAGATCCTACAGCTTATCCGCAAGATGGGATTTCAGAAGGTTATTATTATGTTTTTAAGGGTGCTGGCAACAAAGAATCAACAGCTGATGGAGATAGCCAATAAAAACAAAAGAAGAGATAACATTGTGTATGGTGCTTTATACATGATGTTATCTTTTTTATTGTGATGCTTGCATTAGGAAATTAAATATTGAAAAAATGCTGTAAATGTTAATTCCCAATGAAAACCATTTTAAAAGATCGGGATATATGCCTTTAAAATAATGACAATTTTACGGATAGAACCGTAATCTATAATTACTTTTTTTGCTGTCTTTATTCAATCCTAGGGATATTATTCCGATAATTCAAGTATATACAGTTTGGTGTTAATTGAAATGAAATCCGTTTGAAAACAAAAGAATTAATTTTCAAAATTTACACAGAAGTCCAGGTGCAAGTAACCTGATGCTATATTGTAAAGGAGGTGCAAGAATCCAAAATAATATGAAATGTGAAAAAAAGTTAAAACAAATTAGGCAGTACATCGCTGCTATACTGGCTGTTTGGTTGTTCTGTATACATACTGTGCCTGTTTTTGCAAACAGGGCCTTTAACGATATTGAACATTCCTACGCAGCTGATGCAATTGAAGCCATGGCTGCTCAAGGGTATGTTACGGGTTATCAGGATGGAAGTTTTCGACCTGTACATTTTATTTCGCGACAGGAGTGGGCGAGTATTTTCGCTAAAACGTTAAAGCGAACTTCGGTTAACAAAAGCGTTGCTCCTTTTAGTGATGTGTCACCATGGGCTCTACCCTATGTGCAGACCTTGCAAGCAGAGAACATTACCAAAGGAATTAGTGATCAGTTATTCGGTGCAAAACACAATATGACTCGTCAGGATATGGCAGTGTGGTATGCCAGGTATTTCGGTGTCACTGAAGATACTCGTGCTTCCGATAAATCCAGTTTTGTGGATCAGTCTGATGTATCAGACTATGCACAAACGAGCGTATGGCTGATGGAACGTTTGGAGCTGATCGAGGGGGACATGAATCATTATTTCCATCCCAAAGAGTCTGTGAGACGGCAGGATGCTACACTGGTGGCATATCGGATATGGCTAGGTGGTGACGGTCTGAGAGAACGTGCCGAGCGTTTGCTGGAGTCATTAGGAAGTGGAGCTGCAACGTTGAATCAGCCAGCCAGTCCACCGGAATCGAAGAAGATCGTGGTCGACCTGGCGCCAGAAATTAGTCACCAGCGTGCGAATCCGGAAATCGAAGAGCCTAAAAGCCACAGTCCAAGGCCCGATCCACCGGTATCTCCGGTAACACCTACAGAGCCGAACCCGGAACCGCCAGTTGTACGACCAGATCCTGGTCCCAAACCACCAGTGACACCACCAGTGACACCACCAGTGACTCCGCCAGAACCATCGGATCATTCTTCGGATTTTCTAGTGGATGAGGTCATAATCAAGGCGCCCGAGTTGGTCAATCAACCGGAAACGTATCCTTCGTATCAGCTATCCTTTGATCTCTACAATAAAGGGCACTTGGTAAGCATTCCCGCTGTAAGCGTCACAAGTGTTACTTACACATTTAGTGATGCATTAGGTGTATTTGATGAACATGGGAAAATTGCGCATTCCGAAAATATACCTGCTGCTGATGGTTACATTCCTGTAGAGATGGAAGTCATCATTGCTAAACCCCATCAGGTGCTTAAAGCACAGACCAAGCTGATCGTGAAAGGGAAGACTCCTCCGGTAGAGGAACCGAGTGTAATCAGGTCCGTATACTTGGCGACGTATTCCATCTCACAGGCCGCGACTCTAGACCCTGATGCCTGGAGCATGCCCTATGTGTTTCAAAATGCAAAGGGAGAGGTCATACCGTCCGGTCTATTGCCGTCAGACTTGAAGCTTCGGATTGAGGATTCCAGAGGGATATTTGACGAGGATGGACATATTGCCAATCTGCATCTGATACCTGCATTGAACTCTGTCATTCCATTCAAGATTGAGGTTGAGTCACCCTCTCAGGGAATTCACTTCATATCCGATGCCGAGTTAACTGTAGTACCAGGAGCACGCAAAAAGCAATATTTTGCTATCTCCATGATGCTGCAGGGAAAAGATGCGGGCAGTACGACCACGATAGAGCAAATTGAGCAGTCACGTCAATTGCTGATGGATCACTTTGGTCCCAACGTAAAAGTGACGTGGGCCATGGAAAATAGATTTATTTTTGTGGAATCAAATCGTCCGCAGCTTAAAAAGGTTTTGGAATATGTGGATCAGTATGGCGATGAAGTCGGGATTTTGGATGGATATCCGAATAATCTGTTTGGTCTCCCTGAATGGGAAGCACAGATGAACGAGTGGTTGTATATGTATCGTTATAATGCACTCAATGAGCTGCACCAATCTGGTTCGTTGGGATCACCTTCGGTGTTTGAAAGCATGGATACAGACCAATATCGGAAGTATCTGCCTAAATCATTGACCGGCTTTACGGTGAATCCTGAGCAGGCCCAATGGCTGAAGGATCATTTTAAGATCACCTCAGCGATGGGGTGGTCGGCTACACAGTATAATGTGAACAACATGTATGGTGAGGGTTCACCTTTGATGCCTTACTGGTCCCATAAGGATAATCCGATTGTTCCGGCACAGGGGCTTACAAATAATAGCGGTATCGTATTTATGAACTCGATTACGATTGATCCGATTGGATCACGTTATACCAAAGATTCCTCACGCTGGACTCTCCATCCGGGCGATCCATATGTGACCGAAACGGATGCGGCACCACAACTGTATATAGCGCAGCAGTATTTAGATAACCCGTATCAACGTTTGAATACAGTAAACTACATGTCCGTTATTTTGGATGTCAACTGGCTTGCCAAAAACCATAACATGTCTCAAATATGGGAGAACTTTGTGAATCACTTCCCTGTTGACCGTGAGGTTGAGATTGTGGGCGTGGACGGGCTGAAACAGATTTATGAATCGGTAGCTGGATTGAGTAATGATCATACGGAGTTTTCGCTCATGTTTAGAGGCTCAGGCTTTAAGGCAGTTATGGACTCCAATAATTCACCAGCCAATCTGCGTTACTTGTGGACTGAAAACGCCTCACAGCGGATTATTTTATCCAAGGAGGATGGAGATGCGGCATGGTCCATTATTGACTTTACTGACTATACCCGAAGTCCGGTTCCGAAGATGGCATACAATCTGGATAGGAACACGGATGTAAGCTATGTCACTGGAAGGAACTTTAAGCTGCATCCTACAGCTCCGTTAACAGCAGATGAAATTCAGCGCGTAAAGGATCGTTTGAAGGAGATTTACTTTGCAGAAGAAGTGAATTATCAGTAAGGATTTTGAATGACAGATTTTTTTTAAGACTTGAGGTTTTATGAAAAAGGGGCGCCCATAGCCATAGAAATGGCTGTGGGACGCCTCTTTGTTTTAGAGTAAAGGTTTTACACCCATTCAATAACCTGATCTACAGATCGCCGGGTTTTGCCACGCGGCTCGTTCAGGCGGTATCCAAATGCCACCATACAGGAAATACCGAAATGCTCGGCATCCATAATGCCTTCTTCGGAGAGGATGCGTTCGATTTCCTGTTTATTAAAACCTTCGATAGGACAGGAATCAATGCCGATTTGAGCTGCGGCAGTCATCATGTTGCCCAGTGCGATGTAGGTTTGCCGGCAACCCCATTCGAACAAGGCTCTTTTATTTTCCTCCAGCGCAAAATCTGATTTTAGGAAGGTGTCATATACTTTCTCTTTGCCTTGCATCACTTCAGCAGGTAATTGCTGCACGTTCTCCATCATACTCTTGATATAATCGGAGGAGGCTACCATATCTTCAGGAAGTCTAGAGAGGATGAGTACAAAATGGCTGGCTGTTGGCAGTTGTTTTTGTGCCCCCCAAGAGTAAGGCAGCAGCTTCTCACGCATAGCTTTACTCTGAACGACAACAAATTTCCAGGGTTCAAAGCCAAACGAGCTTGGAGATAAACGACCGGTTTCAAGAATAAAATCAAAATCGGAATCGCTAATTTTCTTATGACTATCAAATTCCTTCGTTGCATGTCTGAACTCGTATGCAGATAAGATTTGATCTTTAGTAGTAGCTAAGGTTTCCATCGTTATTCCACTCCTTATGGATGTTGATTAAAATTGACGCTTACCAAGTGACATGCTTAATATTAGAATATACATGACCGTTTTTGAAGTACGCACATTAATGTGCTGTAGTATATAAAATGATACTAAGGAGGAGAAAAGCCTATGCGTAATCGGAAAGGCGGCTTTGGGGAATGTACCGCTGGAAATGATCAGGCGTGTCCAGTTGAGTTCACGCTGGACGTGATTGGGGGCAAATGGAAAGGGATTATTTTATATCATCTCATGTATGGGACTAAGCGATTTAGTGATTTTCGGCGGATCTGTCCGGGAATTACTCAGCGTATGCTGACACTCCAATTGCGTGAGCTGGAAGAGGACGGAGTCGTTCACCGTGAAGTCTACCAACAGGTTCCTCCTAAGGTCGAATACTCTCTCACCGAATTCGGAAAAACGCTCATCCCGATTATTAACTTGATGAAGGATTGGGGAGAAGAATATAAGACAAAACAGCGATCACCAGAAAGCAGCCTTCAGCAGCCTAGCCCCAATGTGTAGGTTTTTGAAGACGGCTCCACGAAAAAGACCTGACCATCATTTTGGCAGGTCTTTTGATTTATTAAGGAGGGATGTACAAAGTTCGTTTTTCAGTTGACAGCAAGGACGACGCTTGATATATTTCTTACGATATTGATAATCATTATCATGCGTATCGGGAAGATCATCTTCACAATATATAGGGGGTTAATCAGTTGAAAAGAAAATCGTATTTTATGATGACAGCTATGTTACTTGTATTGTCTGTACTCATCAGCGCTTGCGGCGGAAATAATAATGGAAGTAATCCGGCTTCATCTTCAGGAGATAAGCAAGAGTCGGCTACTACTGGAGAGACTAGAAGCTTTAAAACGGTTAAGGGGGATATTCAAATTCCTGCTAAGCCCCAGCGTATTGTAACGGATTTTTACGGCGGAGAACTGCTGTCCGTAGGTGCTAACGTGGTGGGTGTAGAGCCGACTGCGTTTCAAAATCCTTTTCTGACCGATTTGCTGAAGGAAAAAAGAACCAAAGAGGTGGGTGATCCGACCAATTTGGAAAAGACGCTGGAACTCAAACCTGATCTGATCGTGGTTATGAAGGATACGAATTATGAGGCTTTGTCTAAAATCGCACCTACCCTGTACATTCCGTACGGCACGACGACTAATATCTATGACACGGTCAAGCTGTTCGGCGATATCACCGGGGAAAAGGAGAAGGCTGAGCAATTTATTGCTGCATTTGATAAAAAGGCCGCTGAAGGTCGCGCACGTCTTAAAGGTGTGATTGACGAAAAGGCAACTTTCGGTTTGTATGAGCTGACGGACAAGCACGCACTTTGGATCTTTGGCGACAATGCGGGTCGCGGCGGCCAAGCTGTATACAATGCGCTTAAACTGAACATGCCAAAGAAAACAGTGAACTCCAAGGAACAAACGGTGCAGCTTTCGATGGAGGTATTGCCACAGTATGACGCAGATTATATGTTCCTGACTACGTATGACCCCGAGAAAAAGGGTGACGCGCTCAAGCAACTAAAGTCGTCCGCTGTGTGGGGGAATCTTCCAGCGGTGAAGAACAATAAAGTGTTCTTTAACGATTTTGATACGTATTATCGCTATGATCCAATCGCTATTACCGGACAAATTGATATGATCGTAGATATGCTGGTCGAAAGAGAAAAAGAGAATAAAGCTAAACAATAGGTGTGAGATTCACATGGATAAGCATTTCACTACACGGACAGCTGACCGGGGTGAGGTGCTTTTTTGTTGAATTACTGAATAACTGAATAACAAATAAATGACAATATGAAGTAAAATAGACTAATATGTGATTCTATCTTATTCAAGTGAGTAATCATGCGCAGATTAGCAAGGAGTGAGTCTAGTGGAAACATCCTCGACAAATGAAATCATTCAGGCTGACCTAATGGAAGCATTTCATCGATTTTTCGGTTTAAATATAATTGAATCTGTTCCCATCCAACGAGGGTGGTTAAATCTAAAATGGAAAATCACCACGAACAATGGGACTTATTTATTGAAACAATATAATAAACAAAGATATAAGGATTATAATTTTGATGATCTTTTGAGAGCGTTTTATCAACAAGAAAGATTGCATGGGCTTGGTCTGGCGTGTCCACAGTTATTTAATCATGAAGGGCAAGTCTTTATGGAATCTGAGCGGAGAGAGCGCTTCCTAGTGATGGGATTTTGTCCAGGGACGTTGGTCTCACCAGGGGAAGCTAATGTTTACCAATTATATGAACTAGGCAAGGCAACCGGAAAAATGCACCACTGGTTAAACGACGGGACAATCAGGAGCAAAAGTACCCCGAAGCTTGTGCTTTCCAGCCGTAAGGAACGTCTAGCCCATTGGGATTCAGTATGGAAACAAGCGGAGGAAGCCGATAAAAAAGAGCTTTTGCCTGATATCGAAACCCAGCGAAAAGCAACAGAAATGATACACATCGAGATGATGGATGCACCTCCACCCGGTTGGGCCCATCGTGACCTTTGGGCGGACAATGTTCTATTCAACGATGATAAGCTAAGTGCAATTCTGGATTTTGACCGACTAGATTATGACTATCCACAGTTGGATATTGCCCGAGCAGTCATGTCTTTTGCCTGGGATAAGCAGTTAAAACTTCCCCTTGTTTCAGCATTTATGGCGGGGTACAGGGAAGAGCATACGATGGTAGGGGGGTGTTTAACAAGATCATTACAATGGCTGTGGTATATGGAAAGTGTTTGGTGGATCAACGCCAACATAGATGAACATTCTGTGCCTATCCGATTTGCTAAAGAAATGAACTGGCTTGCTAGAAATTATAAAGTTCTGCCTGACTTATTAGCAGATATGTAGGGGTTATCTATAAAAAACCAGTCCAACATGAATCATGTTTGGACTGGTTTTTATTTACTATTTCGTCGTAATTTCAATAGTATCTTCTTTTTGTATCCAATCTACCTTGGCCCCCAGCATTTCGCTGAGTAGTCTTAGTGGAAGATAACCAATTCCATTCACCATGAAGGGCGGATTGGTGAGTTTTACGGCTTTACCGTTCACTTTTGTTTGGCTGGTTTTGAAATTTACTTCTAGAGAGACAGGATGATCTTCTGTCTTAGACTGATTCATTTTCGCTATTTTGCTGTTGAAATCATAAGCGATCTCAGCCCCCAGTTTGTCAAAAACAGAACGAAGGGGAATAAACGCTTGCCCGTTGCGGGTAATGACACCATTACTCAGAGAGACAGGCGAACCATTGAGATGGACAAGAATCGGTTTTTGTACAGGAACTGGTGAACTATACAGAAACTCATAGTCTCCTATACCGAGCTGCGCGTGTTTGTTGACACCCCAGCCCCATAGGGCCCCATCTGCTTTTTGCATGATTACGTGCCGTGGACCTGCTTTGATGCTTTGAATATTTTTAGCAAGTAATGTAAAGGGGGCATTGGATGGTAACTTTTCACCATCTAGAGACGCAACATATACATTCCCAGCTGTGGTGAGGGCGAGTATGGAGCGTTCGGCGAAAAAGGCGTCTTTAACATCCTTTACTCCTGATAATAGTACAGGGGTATTTTCATTGTGATAGGTTGTATTATCTGAGTAACCTGTAACTGTAGCACCCCAGAACCATAGCCGACCTTGCTGATCAATCGCGAGATTGGAATACCTATTGGCCTTGATTGTCTTGATATCCGATAAGGCTTGAATTTGCGATACGGATAGAGTTTCGGACGGAGTTGCATTTTTATCAAATTCTTTGGGCCACGTCCACACGGTGCCATCTTTTTTTAAGGCTATGTTTTTAGCGATTGACGTAATATCCTTTAATGATGAAATAGGTTCGAAGCCCTGCAAGGCTTTTGTATTTTTCCATACACTGCCGTCTTTCTTTAGAAATATCCAGCGTTCCTCATAATCCGGTCTTTCCTCATAGTAACTATCTATATTGGCAACCTCGTCGATGCCAGATAGGGTTTGAAAAGGACTAAAGATGTTTCCATTGTCGAGCCGATCAGCGGAAGATATGCTGCCTTCACTGCTCAGAGCGAGAACATGATCACTCAAACTACTTACAGCTGCGAGGTTCTGTAATCCTTCCAGAGGAACGAATTTCACGGATTCAGCAATATTATTTCTAGGCACATACCAAGCAGAGTGGTCTTGTAAGGTAAATACCAGATCGCCCTCGTTGATGATATTAGAAAATGTTTTTTCAACGTCCGGCTTACCCTCTACACGAGTCGGTACGGACTGATTATAACCCCACAGCCACAAGCTTCCATCGGATTGAATCAGACTCCCGGAATCATAGGAGCGAATATGGGATGTGGAGTTATCTCCGGCCGCCCATACACTTGTACTGAGCAGTAATAACGTGATTATACTGAGTAATAGAGCCCGTCTTTTCATACGATTTTCCTCATTTCTTGATCAATGTGTATAAAATAAAAAATGATAGTTTGGAGAATATCCCCCTATCCATAGACGTAGATCATATAGAAAAGTTTTCCAGAATGTATGAATTTCAATAAAATAACCTCCAAACCCACGATTAGAGATGGATTTGGAGGCTATTTCTTTTAACGAGTAAGCAGAATATGTTGGTTCGAACAGGTTAAACACGGTTATGAGCAGACTAATTCGCTATTCGACTGCGCACCATCAACAAGGTTTGTTCTTTGATTTGTCCGATTTCACGGATGAGTGCGGCTGTCTTGGTCTCATAGGAGTATTTGACATCCAAGTCTTTCAGTGAAGCAAGGTTAATGTCGACGGTAAGCAGGGCAGATTGAGCTGCTGCTTCGAACAGGATCGCGCCGATGCCAAGATCCGAAATCACATTTTTATTGGACATTTCCACAATGTTGTAGGCTTGCGACAATCCGTCCCGGCATACTTCCAGCAGGCGCATGGGTACCTCAATGGCAGCGATCACCGCTGTCTGTAAGGAATGGGTACGATAGCGCTTTTCTTCGTCTGTTTCCTTGGGCAAGCGCAGTGCGGTCATGTACTGTTCAAAGGATTGGATGTCTGCGACCATTAGTTCCTCACAATGTGTAGACAATCTTTCCATGCTACTAATGACATCCGTGATTTGTTCATGGATGTGCACATATTTTTCTCCTTGTGAAAGGTTGGCGGTCATGGAGGTCATAGCCGCGCCTAGTGCCGCAGCCAGTGCGGATACACTTCCTCCGCCGGGGGTAGGCGCTGCACTTGCAGCCTCTTTCAGAAAATGCCCGATGGAATTGTTCCACGACAGTTCACTCATGAGTAGACCACCTCTCTGGAGTAGTGTTGCAGATGTATTGCTTTGAGCAGATTTTTGTACAAAATCGCAGTCGTCAAGGTGCCAACGCCGCCGGGAACCGGAGAAATGGCATGGACCTTTTCCCCAACGTCTAAAGCGGCATCCCCCACTATTTTTCCCTCTAGCGTCTCATTAATTCCCGCATCTACCAAAATCAGACCGGGATGAACCATATCCTGTGTAATCACATCAGGGCATCCGACTGCGACGAAGGCAATGTCTGCATGGCTCAGATGCTCTGCAATATCGCGTGTACCTGCATGACAGGCGGTAACGGTGGCATTTTCTCTTTGCAACATGTGGAAAAGGGGAAGTCCCACTGTTTGTCCGATGCCCACGAGAGTAACATTTTTGCCTGCCAATGTGTGACCGTAATGCTTGAGCAGCTCGATACAGGCTTGAGGTGTTGCGGGATATAGTCCGGCGTCACCTGTTACGGTAGCCAGTTTGTTATCAGGTGTAATCCCATCAATATCCTTGTAGGGGGCGATGGATTGTTTAATAACGGAGGCAGAAAGATGTTGGGGAAGCGGCAGTTCCAGCATAATGCCATGTACATGGGATGCATCGTTCAGACTGCCGATCAGGTGCAGTAGCTCGGCTTCACTAACATGACGATCAAAAGTATGGAGATGAAATGAGATGCCCAGCTTCTCCGCTATTTTTTGCTTGGTCCGGGCATAGTAGGCAGATGCCGGATCACCTTCTACCAATAGGGTCGCCAGATGGGGACGGTGTCCTTGCTGCTTCATTTCTTCTACCTGTGAACGGATCGTTGCATATACTTGCTCAGCTGCTTCTTTGGATTTCATGATAATAGCCATAGTCCGAGCCTCCTCTGAATTTATCGCATGATTTATCAACAGGGTGTCATGGTCTTGTAAAACGAAAAAAAGTATTTGCACAAGGTCGTCAAGACAGACGAATCCTCTGCAAATACTTCTCCCAGGCGAACGGTACGCTTTTTTTGTATGCTCCCTCGTGGTTCATTCCACTGACTTCGCCAGTCACATACAGCGTTATTATAGCTTATATTTTAACAAATAATCATCAGAAAAGAAACCCGCGAACATTTGGAAAACGGGTTGTGTTACTTGTCTATATGACAAATGTCATATACCCGAGCTGACGTTTATGACTACAGCGCCTAGAGGCTTTACTTTATACTGAGATTAGATCAACATGTACGCCTAACAGGATCAAGGTATAGGCGTCATTTTAAAGGAGGATCATAATGAGTATGACACAACTCCCATTAGCCCAATTGAAAAAAAATATGGCTCCCTATGAGAAAATAAACACAAAATCCAGCGTTCTGCAACTCATCAATACCTTGGGGCCACTGATCCTATTGTGGTATGCTGCTTATCTTAGTCTGTCGGTTTCGTACTGGCTGACGCTTCCCATTGCCATTGTTGCATCGGGGTTTGTGGTACGGACGTTTATTATTTTTCATGATTGTGGTCATCAATCCTTCTTCAAAAGCCGCAAGCTGAATGACATTGTGGGAACGATTACAGGTATTATTACGCTCTGTCCTTATCATCAATGGAAAAATAGTCACGCGATCCACCATGCAACCAGCAGTAATCTGGATAAAAGAGGCACAGGTGACATGTGGGTGCTTACGGTAGAAGAGTACACAGAGGCTTCCACATGGACACGGTTGGCCTATCGCATATATCGAAATCCTTGGGTTATGTTCGGACTAGGTCCGATCTATACTTTTTTGATTTCCTATCGCTTTAATATCAAGACAGCCAAACGCAAGGAAAAAATGAACACTCATGTGACGAATATATCCATCGTTGCATTGTATGCACTGTTGTGCTGGGCTATTGGATGGCAGGCCTTCCTTCTCGTACAGGCACCTATCTTTTTTGTATCCGGTATGTTGGGAATCTGGTTGTTCTATGTACAACATCAATTTGAGGATTCGTATTTTGAGCACGATGAAGAGTGGAGTTATATTAATGCAGCCGTAGAAGGCAGTTCTTACTACAAGCTTCCTAAAGTATTGCAATGGATTACGGGCAATATCGGATTTCATCACGTTCATCACCTGAGTCCCAAAGTGCCAAATTATAATTTGGAGAAAGCGCATGAAGCGACACCGTTACTTCAAAAGGCGACCACGATCACAGTGAGTAGCAGTCTGCAATCGTTGAAGTTCCGACTTTGGGATGAAAATACGAAAACCTTTTTGACCTTTAAACAAGTGAAGCCGCTCCTCAGCAAACGTGTTGCAGTTACGAAACCCATCCCTACACCTGTTGTAAGCACAGAAAGAAAATAACGTTGTACAAAACTTGGTATGATAAGATAAGGGATATAAGTCATGTGAAGTAGAAGAGGGTGGGCAGGATGCAAAAATGGTATCAGATTTTCCAAAGAAATACCGGGCTTAGCCCTTATGTGTGGGTCGTCTTTTATATCCTGCCCTTTTACTACTTTAGCTCGTCATCTACAAGTCATATTATTCTGGGTACTGCTATTATTTTGGTATTCTTTGCTTGTTATGTACTGGCTTTTGTCTCAAAAGGCTGGCTCATATACTTTTGGACCAGTGTACAGATTGCCATATCGATTACCATGACACTGCTGTTTAGCTATATGTATTTTTCCATATTTATCGCCTATCTGATCGGTAATATTAAAAGTAAGGCTGCATTTACGACGCTGTATATCATTTTAATGGTTATTACGATTGGATTGATCAATTACGGTTTTGTATCTCAGAATCCCGTTTTTATTAAACAGATTCCTTTTATCCTGCTCAATCTGATCGGTGTGATTCTCCTTCCGATTACGAATTTTAATCGCAACAAAAGCGATCGGCTCCAAGTCCAATTAGAGGATGCCAATAAGAAAATATCGGAATTGATTAAGCTGGAGGAACGGCAAAGAATTGCGCGCGACCTGCACGATACCTTAGGTCAGAAGCTGTCACTCATTGGGCTGAAGAGCGATTTGGCGGGCAAACTGATGGATCAGTACCCGGAGCGTGCTCATGTCGAAATTAACGATGTTCGTCTCACAGCGAGAAGCGCGTTAAAAGAGGTGCGGGAAATGGTTACTCAAATGCGCGGTATGCGACTAGAGGATGAACTGCTACGTATTCGGCAGATTTTAAAGGCTGCTCACATTGAATTGACTCTAGAGGGCGACCCGAAGCTGGAACATACGTCATTAATGAATGAAAATGTACTTAGTATGTGTATGAAGGAAGCAGTGACAAATGTGGTTAAGCACAGTAGAGCCACCGCTTGTTCCATCACCATTGAGCCGTCTCGTAAGGAATTAACCCTTCGGATTCAGGATAATGGAGTCGGCGCTACGGGGGAAAATGGGGCCTTTCGGGGAAATGGCCTGCAAGGCATGAAGGAAAGGCTCGAATTCGTGAACGGGTGTATGGAGCTGCGTTCAGATCAGGGAACGACCTTGGTCATTAAAGTGCCCAATATCACTGAAAAGCCGAATGAGGAGGTGGGGCCATGATTCGAATTGTTATCGCGGAGGACCAGCGTATGCTACTGGGTGCTCTAGCCTCCCTGCTGGACTTGGAAGAGGACATGAAAGTAGTCGGAAAAGCTAGCAACGGGGAAGAAGCTTTAGAGCTGGTGAAGCTGCATCAGCCCGATATATGCATTATGGACATCGAAATGCCGATCAAGAGCGGATTGGATGCGGCTGAGGAACTCAAAGGCTTGAACTGCAAGGTGCTGATTTTAACTACGTTTGCTCGCCCCGGGTATTTTGAACGAGCGATCAAGGCGGGGACACACGGTTATCTGCTCAAGGACAGTCCCAGTGAAGAGCTGGCTTCCTCCATTCGAAGTATTATGGCAGGTCGGCGTATCTATGCTCCGGAACTGGTCGATGATGCTTATGCCGAAGTCAACCCGCTAACAGAGCGTGAAAAAACCGTTTTGGCGCTCATTGCTGACGGAAAGAACACAAAAGAGATTGCTGGTGAACTGTATTTAACGACAGGGACGGTGCGCAATTATATTTCAGTCATTCTCGATAAGTTGGGTGTCAGTAACCGGATCGAGGCAATTACCCGTTTTAATGAAAAAGGTTGGTTTAAATGAGAAACAGAGACGCTATGAAGCAAAATGTAGCGCTCTGTTTTTTTTGTTTTATCCATAGATTTGGTATGCCTTTAGCGTACTACCTTGTGATACAATAGGATAGTTGTCCACAGGATGGACTGGAGTACAAGGAGGAGCAGAACCACATGAAACAAGCCCCATTTATAGCCGTTGAAGGGCCAATCGGAGCAGGTAAAACGACGTTAGCTTCGATGCTTTCAACCGAGCTACATTTGCCGATAATCAAAGAGATTGTCGAGGAGAACCCATTTCTCGATAAATTTTATCAAAATATAGATGAGTGGAGTTTTCAGCTGGAAATGTTCTTTCTCTGCAATCGGTATAAGCAGCTGGAGGATACTGGTCTGCAATATATCGAGAAAGCTCAGCCCGTTATTTCTGATTATCATATCTACAAGAATTTGATTTTTGCCGAACGTACGCTTAAGGGTGTCAAGCTCGAAAAATATCGTCAAATCTATCATTTGCTCACAGATGATATGCCTAAGCCGGACATTATCATTTATATTAGAGCAGATTTGGATACCTTGCTGGGGAGAATTCGCAAGCGTGCACGCTCTTTTGAACAGGAGATGGACCCCGCCTATCTGGAGCAATTGATCATAGATTATGATAAAGGCATGCAGTTTCTCGCTGAACAGTCCCCTTCCCCTCGTATATTGACCGTGAACGGGAATGAAATTGATTTTGTAGAAAATCAGGCACAATTTAAACAAATTGTTTCCGATGTAAAGGAGCTTATATAGTGAATAATTACAACATTCCTGCGAATGCCCTGATTACGGTAGCGGGCACAGTGGGTGTAGGTAAATCCACGCTGACGGGTGCTTTGGCCGGACGTCTTGGTTTTAAAACCTCTTTGGAGCAGGTTGATCATAATCCCTATCTGGAGAAATTTTATCACGATTTCGAAAGATGGAGCTTTCATTTGCAAATTTATTTTCTCGCGGAACGCTTCAAGGAACAAAAGAATATTTTCTTGTCTGGTGGAGGTTTTGTACAGGATCGTTCTATTTATGAGGACACAGGCATTTTTGCGAAAATGCATGCCGATCAGGGAACGATGAACCCTACCGATTACGAAACGTATACTAGCCTGTTTGAGGCGATGGTGATGACACCGTTTTTCCCGCACCCTGATGTGTTGATCTATTTGGAAGGCAGCTTGCCCTCCATACTGAGTCGGATTGAGGAGCGTGGTCGCGAGATGGAGATCCAGACCGAGCGTTCTTATTGGGAGCAAATGCATCGCAGATATTCCAATTGGATCAACGAATTTGATGCCTGTCCTGTACTGCGTCTGAACATTGATGAGTATGATGTACATGACCCTGCTTCCATGGATGCTATTTTGGAAGAAGTAGGAAAAGTAATATCAAAAAAGTAGAGTTATAACCCCAAATAAATAATAAGGACTGTGGTACAATCAGTATAAATTAAGCTGATAGACCGCAGTCTTTTTTTGTCGAATGAACATGTTGAGGCACGAGATATGACTAACGGTATAGTGGACAAGATTAGGCTGGAATGCGAGAATAGGTACATATGAATTGTAATGACTCACGGGAAGGATGGGATACTGTGATGCGTTTTGGTATTGTTGGAACCAACTGGATAACTGAAAGGTTTATTCAAGCTGCGATGGAGACGGACGAATTTTCCCTGACGGCGGTATACTCACGCACAGAGGATAAGGGCAAAGCTTTTGCTGATAAATATAACAGCCAGCCGGAGGTTTTTACAGACCTGGCGCAAATGGCCGCAAGTGACCAGGTCGATGCCGTATATATTGCCAGCCCCAATTCCTTACATGCGGAGCAGGCGATCTTATGTATGAATCACGGAAAGCACGTGTTGTGTGAGAAACCTTTTGCGTCTAATGCAGCAGAGGTGAAGAGCATGATCGAAGCCGCGCGCAACAACGATGTTCTGCTGATGGAGGCCGTTAAATCCACACTTATGCCTAACTTTAAAATAATAAAGGATCATATGTATAAAATAGGCCGGGTTCGGCGTTATTTTGCAAGCTACTGTCAATACTCCTCCCGCTTTGATGCTTTTAAGCAAGGTAAGGTATTGAATGCGTTTAACCCGGCCTTTTCCAATGGTTCCCTGATGGACCTTGGAGTGTATTGTTTGTATCCTATGGTGACTTTGTTCGGCAAACCTGAGGAGGTTCGGGCGGTTGGTGTACTTTTATCCTCTGGTGTCGATGGCGAGGGCAGTATCGTGATGAAGTACCCTGATATGGATGCTATCGTCATGTATTCCAAAATTACAGATTCCTATCTGCCTGCTGAAATTCAGGGTGAGAATGGAACGATGGTGATCGACAAAATCAGTCAGCCCTATGAGGTGAAAATTCATTATCGGGACGGCACGATTGAGGATCTGACCAAAGCTCAGACGCGCGAGCCAATGTATTACGAAATTCAGGAATTTATTGATTTGATCAAGAGTGGTGAACGCAACAGTTCCATTAACTCCTTGGAGTGTTCACTTACAGTCGCTGAAGTGATGGAGGAGGCAAGACAACAATTCGGCCTTCGTTATGAAGCAGATTTGAAAAATACTTCTGCACATTAGTCAGTGGAATGATCGAGATTACAATGCACAAAGGGCTGCCGGTTTGCAAATATACGGTTAGCCTTATTTGGCTTTGTAGCCCTAAAAGTGTAAGCAATTGTGATGACAGGAGTCAGAAAGCTATATTCATTTTTTATTGACAGATTCTCCTTCTTGTCTTAAGGTGTTAACAATGCAATATACAGTTAAATAATCCCACCTTCGTTCAAACGAAGATTAGGGAATTTTTTTAGGGTATAAATCCGATTAAATCCACCGGATTACTAAAATGGGATGGAGGAATACATACATTGTAGACGTAAGGAGGAAGCAGTTTGATAAAGTTTGAACAAGTTAGCAAAATATTTACCTTACCCAATCGTAAGGTAAATGCACTTGAAGAGGTTTCGTTATCGGTTGAAAAAGGAGAAATTTTCGGCGTGATTGGCTTTAGCGGTGCAGGTAAAAGTACGCTGCTCCGGCTTGTCAATTTACTAGAACGCCCCTCAGAGGGACGAATTGTCGTTAATGATCAGGATGTTACTCAGATACGACCCAAGGAACTAAGGGATTTAAGAAGGCGGATCGGGATGGTATTCCAAACCTTTAATTTGTTTAACTCTCGTACTGTATATGGGAATCTGGCTTATCCTCTAAAACTGGCTAAACTGCCCAAAACACAGATAGATGCTCGTGTTAAGGAGCTGCTGCAATTTGTTGGATTGGAGGACAAAGCGGATTCCTATCCAGAGCAGTTATCTGGCGGGCAAAAGCAACGGGTCGGCATTGCCAGAGCACTGGCGAATTCGCCCGATATTCTCATCTGTGATGAAGCGACCTCGGCCCTCGATCCGGAAACGACAGAAGATATATTGAGGCTGCTGAAAAAAGTAAATGAAGAGTACCAGATTACGATCTTACTTATTACTCATGAAATGAACGTGATTCGCAGTATTTGTGACCGTGTGGCGGTGATGGAGAATGGTAGGGTGATTGAGCAGGGCAGTGTTTTCGATGTATTTGCCAATCCACAGACGAAGACGACGAAAAATTTTATTCGCTCTGTACTGAATGATCAGCTTTCACCCAAACTGCTGAGCAAGATTCGGGAGCATCACGCTGGTCGATTGTACAGACTTGTTTTTCGGGGTGGGGCGACTAGTGAACCGGTGCTTTCTAGAGCGACACGGAAGCATAATCTGGATTACAACATTGTATATGGAAGTATTAATGAGCTACAGGGAGCGCTGTTCGGAAGCTTAATTGTCGAGTTAATCGGTGCAGACGATGAAGTTAACAAGGTCGTGGAGGAACTACGAACGACGGTGGAAGTCAGGGAGGTCGTCGATCATGAGAGTTAATTGGGATACATTTTGGCTCAAGGTAGTGGAGGCTACAGGGGAAACGCTTTTGATGGTTGTTGTCACGCTGATTTTTGCCAGTATTCTGGGGCTTATGATTGGTTTAGTACTGTATGTGACACGTAAAGGGAGCTTGTTTGAAAACAAATTTGTGTTTATGTTTCTGAATTTGCTGATTAATATCATTCGCCCGATTCCGTTTATCATTTTTTTAGTGGCGATTAGCCCGTTTACGCGTTTAATCATGGGAACCACGATTGGAACCTCGGCGGCTATTTTCCCAATGACTATTGTAGCGGCCTTTGCTGTCGCGAGAATTGTGGAAAATAATCTGGTCTCCATAGATCCGGGCATGATAGAAGCTGCCAAGGCACTGGGTGCGACTCCATTTCAGATCATCACGGGTGTGTTGATTCGGGAAGCGCTGGGACCTTTGATTCTTGGGTTGACGTTTATTACCGTGGCCTTGATTGATTTCTCTGCCATGGCTGGTACGGTGGGCGGAGGAGGCCTTGGGAATCTGGCAATGACTTATGGTTATCAACGATTCGATACTTCGGTCATGATTGTCACGATTGTTTTGCTGATCCTTTTTGTACAGGTCGCCCAATATGCGGGGAACTACTTGTCTCGTAAATTTCTACGGCGCTAATGGGAACAGAGTATTATACATAACGATTAAAGGGGACATGAAAATGAAAAAAATATTTCGCTTGGGTTTACTGGCTATTCTTAGTGTAGCGGTTCTATCTGCTTGCTCAGCTAACGGTTCGGGCTCAAATGCAAATGAAAAAGTACATGTTAAAATCGGGGTTTCAGGATCTGAAGACACGTATTGGGATGTGCTCAAGAAGAAAGCAGAGGCCAAAAATATTGAAATTGAGCTGATCAGTTTCTCGGATTATACATTACCCAATAAGGCGCTCGCCAATAAAGAGGTAGATTTGAATTCCTTTCAACATTTGGCCTTTCTCAGTCAGTTTAATGTAGAAAATGATGTGAATATCGTCCCTATTGGTGCAACGATTATCGCTCCGATGGCACTGTACTCTGAAAAATTCAAAAACGTATCGGATATTCCTGACGGATCCAAAATTGCTATACCGGATGATCCCTCCAATCAGGGACGAGCTTTAAAACTTCTCCAGTCTGCAGGGCTGATTAAGTTGAAGCAGGATGCGGGCCTGTATCCGACCACGGATGAAATAGAAGGGAACCCTAAAAAGCTAGAGATTGTCCCAGTTGTCGCCCAGCAGACGCCGCGCGTCTTGTCTGATGTAGCCGCCTCAGCTGTGAACAGCGGTGTTGCTACGGATGCTGGGCTCAAGCTGGACGGAGCCATCTACAAGGATGACGCAAGCAGCGAAGAAGCGAAACCATATGTGAACGTGTTTGCTGCCCGTGCGGATGATAAGGATAATGCGACTTACAAAACGATCGTGGATTTGTACCATGATGCTGATGTAGCCGAGGCGGTAAAACAGGATTCCAAAGGAGCTAACGTCGTGGTAGACCAGTCTGCCGAAGAGCTACAGGCCACATTGGATAAGTTGGTAGCAGATGTTAAAGCGCAAAAGAAATAAGAATGTTGAACAGAAGTAGGGTTGGAAGCATACTAATCTATTTTCGAAACGAGGAGAGATTGCGATGAGTACAACGAATACGGTCGATACACATAGACAGCGGATTATTAAGGAAATTGAGGAGTCTCGTCAGCTTTACACGCAAACGAGCCGGTTTATTCATGCTAATCCCGAAATCGGCAATCAAGAATTTCAAGCTTCCCAGGCACTGACGGGTATTTTGGAGCAAGCGGGGTTTGAGGTAACTCGTAATGTAGCGGGACACGAAACCGGATTTGTTGCCCGTAAGGCTTCTGCTAGACCAGGTCCGAAAATCGGATACTTGGCTGAATATGATGCATTGCCCGGTCTGGGCCATGCTTGTGGTCACAATATTATCGGAACCGCAAGCACGGCAGCAGCCATCGCCTTGGCGCAGGTGATCGACGAAACGGGAGGTGAGGTGTATGTGTTCGGTACACCAGCGGAAGAAGGCGGTCCTAATGGCAGTGCAAAAGGCAGCTTCGTGAAGCACGGGCTGTTCGAAGGGATAGATGCTGCACTGATGGTTCATCCATCCGGTGTGACCCGGCTGACCTCACCAAGTCTGGCAGTTGATCCGCTAGATTTTCATTTTTACGGCAAAGCGGCTCATGCCGCAGGATCACCAGAGCAGGGAATCAATGCGCTCGATGCGGTGCTGCAGTTGTTCAGCGGTATCAATGCTTTGCGTCAGCAACTGCCGACCGATGTGCGTATTCATGGCATCATTACGCACGGAGGAGACGCGCCCAATATCATTCCGGACTATGCGTCGGCACGCTTTTTCATTCGGGCAAGTACTTGGCAGCGCACAGAGGAGGTTTCCACGAAAGTTCGCCATATCGCAGATGCTGCTGCTTTGGCAACAGGAGCCACTGTGAAAATCGAACGTTTTCAAAATGAAGTGCGTGATTTCATTCTGAACGATACCCTGGATGAGGTAGTAGGTCGTGAACTGGAAGCGCTGGGAGAACAGCTGGATCATGGCCCTCGTGCCGGACTGGGTTCGACGGATGCGGGAAATGTGAGTCATGTTATCCCGACTGCACATGCTTACATTAAGATCGGTCCGGATGATCTCATCGCTCATACGGTGGAATTCAGAGAAGCGGCTGGCTCTGAGAAGGGTGAGGAAGCCTTAGTGACTGGAGCCAAAGCGTTAGCCTTGTCAGGCTTGGAGCTACTGGTGAATGAAACACTACTGGTTGCGGTGAAGGAAGATTTTAAGCGTACGCATTCAGCGGCACAGTAAGCCAAGTCCTCACATGGCGTAGCAGAGCCGTCTAATACGAGTGTTATAGTTGAAGAGGATATCCTACAGTCTGTTTGGCTGCATGGATATCCTTTTTCATTTTCTTAGGGGATACCTACTATGTACTTGTAATACTTACGCCCTGTTCGGAAGCTGGTAAAACGTACATAATGCAATTACAAGTTTAAACATGGAGTGACTTACAGGAGGATGAAACGACGATGACTTATCAAGAAATCAATGGAGTACGAGTATGGGGTGCACCTGATCCAGGGGCATTATCTCAAGCTCGTACATGTACCGAAAACGGTAATGTGATTCAGGCGCTGCTTATGGCAGATCATCATAAAGGATACAGTCAGCCGATTGGCGGTGTGATGGTGTATGACGGACAAATTTCGCCTTCAGGTGTCGGGTATGATATCGGCTGCGGGAATAAGGCGGTAAGAACCAAGCTGTTTGCAGCAGATATTATGCCGCGTATTTCAGCCGTGATGAATGAGATTGCACGTCACATTTCGTTTGGCGTAGGTCGTGTGAATGCGATTCAGGTAGACCATGAGCTGTTCGATGACCCGGATTGGGCAGTATATGCGGCGATTGGGAAACAAGAACATGACAAACTGAAGTCCTTGGCGAGGGAACAGCTGGGTACAGTAGGGAGTGGTAATCATTTTGTTGATGTATTTGTGGAGGAAGCGACAGGACAGGTCTGGATTGCCAATCATTTCGGCAGTCGGGGCTTTGGACACAAAACAGCAAGTGGGTTTCTAAACTTGGCCGCTGGACGAGAGTTTCTCGGAAAGGCGCCGGGAGAGCATATGGATCAACCGCCTGTGCTGCTGGATATGAGCAGTGAGTTGGGGGACATGTACTACCGTGCGATGCGTCTTGCCGGACGATATGCGTATGCGGGACGTGACTATGTGATAGAACAAGTGCTTGGTATTATGGGGACCGAAGCGGACTTTACTGTGCATAACCACCATAATTACGCATGGAAAGAACAACATGATGGGCGTGACACCATTGTGGTCCGTAAAGGCGCCACTCCCTCGGCACCTGGCCAGATGGGCTTTATTGGAGGAAGCATGGGCGATATTTCGGTGATTGTACGCGGAAAAGATACGGTAGAAAATCGGGATTCCTACTATAGTACAGTCCATGGCGCAGGTCGTATTATGAGTCGTACCCAGGCAGCCGGTAAAATGAATTGGAAAACCCGCACACGGAGTGGTGGACAAATCACGGACGTACAGATGAAGGAGGCCGTTCGGAACTATGGTGTCGAGCTGCGCGGAGCCGGTACAGATGAAAGCCCGTTTGTCTACCGTAAACTGCGCGAGGTACTGGATGCTCATTCCGAGACCGTGGAAGTTATGCATGAACTGAAGCCTATTGGGGTATGCATGGCTGGGGCCAATGAATTTGACCCTTATAAGGATTAATACAAAGACTATGCCCGGCAGAAGTGTTCATTCGCCGAGCATAGTCTTTTGAGTATATGCATGAGTATATAATAGAAGGAATTCATTGCTTGATGCGTTTGTTAGTAGCTTTATGTTTACAGCTTGTCAGCAAAAAGCTGTTCTTTAATATAAGCGACTGGCATTTCTTGGCCTGTCCACAGTTCGAAGGCAAGTGCGCCCTGCCACAGCATCATGCCCAGACCGTTAATGGCGGTTGCACCTACGGATTCGGCTTGCTCCATCAACTTGGATTTAGCTGGGCTGTACACTACATCGGTTACGATCAGGTCGGAACGAAGCATGGACACATCTTCAATCACACTTTTGCCTTCCAGCGGTTTCATACCAACACCTGTACCGTTAGCGAGAATATGACTTGTGCGGATCTCTTCACGTAGCTGTTCTTGATTTTCCAATGGATAGATATTCGCCTTGACTTGGGTGTGTTTCATATCTTCATTAATAATACGGACATTCTCTTCTGCACGAGCAAAGAACTGATCGTTACGGGCAAAGATTGAAATTTCAGCCAGACCAGCTTGAGCCGCTTCAATAGCAATCGGTGTAGCTGCGCCGCCAGAGCCGACAAGTGTCATTTTCTTACCTTTTAGGTCAATGCCGTGTTCACGCAAGTTACGAACATAACCAGATCCATCTGTACTGTAGCCTTTCAGTTTACCATCTGTGTTTACGACGGTGTTGACGGCACCTGTAAATTTAGCACTGTCGTCCAGCTCGTCAAGGTACTGCAATATAGCTGTTTTGTTAGGCATGGACACGTTATAACCGCGTATGTTCAGAGCGCGCATTCCCCGTACCACTTCTTCAAGTTGTTCATTTCCTACTTCAAAGGCCATATACGCGTTATTTAGACCCAGCTTTTCAAACGCAAGATTATGCATAGCCGGGGACAAAGAGTGTCCGATTGGTGTAGCAAGCAGTCCGATTAATTGTGTTCTTCCGTCAATACGTCCAGCATTTTTCATAATATAAGCCTCCAAGTAATCTGTGTGGTTTAATAAAACACTTTTTTATATCGATAAGCAACAAACACGGCCAGCAAAATACTGACTACAGCAATCGCAATATCCAGAATGAATACCGAGGTAATTCCCAAACTTTTGGACATGCCCCCGGTAGCCAAAGGCATCAGGATGAACGAAAGACTGGCTGCTATGTTCACGAGAGAAGTCGTTGTTCCTTTGTTTTTGCGGAAAAATTCCGTCATAACCGTGAGGGCAATTTGGAATATGCCTGCGGTGGACAAGCCGATCAGGAATGAACTGATTAAAGTAGCGACAGGATTGTGCCATGTAATTAAAGCCAGCAAAGAAAGCAGAGCAATAAGCGGATATACAATCATGACGGTAATCGGTTTAATGAATCTACCAAGTACCACAGCTAACAGAATAACGGAAACCAATGAACCTATACTATAGTAGCTCAACAGTTTAATGGCACTGGCTTTGTCCATGCCAAGGGCCTCTTGTCCAAAGGTAGGAAGCCATAGCTGCACGATCATGAACAATACAGTAGAAGTAAAACCGATAATAATTAGAGATAAACCTTCTTGCCAAAACTTAGGCTCGCTGCGAAAAGTATCGGTGGATTGGGCAGCCTCGTTTGAAGCCTTTTGTTCCTCAGCTTTGTGGTTGGGGAAAGCTGTTATCGACAAGAAGATACCGTTCAGCAGATAAATCCCTGCTGGAATAAAGAAGGAATATCCGTAGAACATGTCGTGATTAATAAAGAATGCAATCATGAACGGAATCACAATGGCACCGATCGAGATGGATGCTTTGACCAGCACTGTTGCAGATCCGGCTTTTTTTCCGAAGCCTTCAATTAGTGCAGGATACGTTCCCGCATCCATCATAGAGTTGCAAAGCCCTGCGATAATGGCAAACACGAATGCCAACGTATAGTTGGGGGCAAGTGGAATGCCGATCAGGAAGATTAAATAAGCAAATGATGCAATAACAATGAGTGGTTTTCTTCCGTATTTGTCTGACATTTTTCCGGCTACCCCGAGAGCGAGCAGCTTACCGATCCCAATCGCGGACACCAGATAGCCGATGGCTGCTTTATCCGTGTTCAATTGAACGGTCAGGAAGCTCATATTCGACGATAGAATAACATTGATCATACCCAGAAGAAAATAGTTGATGTAAAGCCCTGCTGCCATTCTGATATAAGGATTTTTCATAAGTGTAACTCCCAACTTAAATTTTAGATCAATGGCCTAGGTAGGCATCGTCCAGCGGTATTACATTACGCCTACAGATAAGTGAAATTATTCACATTCTTTCTATGTCATTATTATATAAGGAGTGTTATTATAAATCCAATGCATATTTTTATCGTTTTTCATAGTTTGGGTCTATAATTTAAAATATGAATTAAAGAAGGAGAGTACATCATTATGAACCTGAAGCACTTACAATATTTTCGTGTACTTGCAGAGATGGAGCATTTTACCCAGGCAGCTGTGCGGCTATGTATTACTCAACCCAGTTTAAGTCATGCGATTTCAGAATTAGAAAAAGATTTGGGAGTTCATCTGTTCGAGAAGCAGGGGAGAAATATTCGGTTAAACAAATACGGACGATTTTTCCTGAAGTATGTGGAGCATGCGATGGATGAATTAGAAAAGGGAGAGCACAATTTACGGGAGTTAGTGAGTCCAAGCCATGGAAATATAGATTTGGCGTTCATTTACACGTTAGGCTCACATTTCATTCCAGCAATTATTCAAGCCTTTTCAGCTCTGGATGCCCGTAAAGATATCTCCTTTTCGTTTCACCAAGGGAATACGAACGATATTATCCAGGGGCTGAAGCAGGAACATTATGATGTGGCGTTCTGCTCTCACATGGAAAATGAACCGGATGTGGAGTTTATTCCGTTGGCTCAGCAGGAACTGGTTGTCATTGTTTCGCCTGATCATCCACTGGCGTCTCTAAACCAAATTGATCTCAAGGATACAGCCGATTATCCGGTGATCTTCTTCAACAAAAAGAGTGGGGTCCGGCCCATTATTGAAAATTTGTTCGCCAAAGCGGGTGTTACGCCACAGATTATTTGCGAGATTGAAGAGGATACAGCAATGGCAGGATTGGTGTCTGTCAATTACGGAATTGGGGTTATGCCTCGAATTTCATCGTTAGATTATTTTAACGTCAAAACATTGCCTATTGTAAATCCAGAATACGAGCGTTTTATCTACCTAGCCAGCATCAAAAATAGATATTTATCCCCGGCAGTAGTGGACTTTCGGAACTTTGCACTAAGTTACGGCAAGGAGTTCTATCTGAAAACGCATCAGCGCGTCTAGGGTGAGGTCCCGCAATATTTAAACTTGATAAATCTTAAAATGTGTTCTATACTTCATCATCGACACAGGTAATGTGAAATGATTCACATTTTTAATACTACAAGACTTACTTACAAAAGCAGGTGAATTCATGATGAAACGTTCTTCTTTTCCAGTGGCGACCGGCCTTTATGTAAACTATCTTTTGTTCGGCATGTTTAATATTATGCTAGCGTCCCACATGTCTTTTTTAACAGAGCATTTGCATACAGATCAGGCGGGCATCAGTCTCTTGGTTTCTGCGATGGGATTTGGCAGGCTGTTTACGTTGTACATATCCGGGGTGCTCTCCGACCGTTATGGTCGTAAGCCGTTTATTGTGGTAGCAGGGCTACTGATGGCTGTATTCTTGGTCGGTATACCGCTGAGTCCTAGCTTTGAGATGGCGATCGTACTGGCTGTGCTGGCAGGTGTAGCGAATTCTTTTCTTGATTCAGGTACTTATCCAGCGCTGATCGAAGCTTTCCCCCAATCCTCTGGTTCGGCTACAGTGTTGGTAAGAGGTTTTATATCCATCGGGGCGGCATTTTTGCCGTTAATGATTATCTTTTTTATGAATCACGACATTTTCTACGGGTTCTCTTTCTTTTTACCAGCCCTCATATTTGCTTTGAATGCAATCTACTTGTTCAGAATGAAGTTTCCAGACATGCGGGTTCAGTCACCCAAGGAGCCAGTTGGTGATACTTCTGTATCGAGCGTTGAGCAAGCGGGAAAATTGGAGGCAAATGATCGGAGTAAGCCGCGGTTTTGGCAGGAGGGGCTATGCCTTATCTTGCTCGGATTTACGGGACCTACCTTGCTTTATATTGTTCAATTATGGTTGCCTACTTTTGGACAACAGTTTATCGGTATGACCGAATCAGAGTCTCTCAGATTATTAGTTTATTACAATGTCGGTTCACTGGTTTCCGTGTTTGTATTGGTAATTGTGTTAAGAAGATGGGTTAAACCTGTTCACATTATTCTTATTTATCCATGTATTTCTCTGTTGGCTTTTGGAGCGCTGCTCCTTTTCAAGTCAGGGGCTGCGGCCATTATTTGTGCGAGTGTCATTGGGTTTTCAATATCGGGTGTACTTCAGCTGACGTTAACCGTAATGAGTGAATTTTTTAGTCAACGAAAAGGACAGATTACCGGGTTTGTTTATACAGCAACCTCGCTGTCATACACGATCATTCCTGTGTTTACAGGCTTTCTTTTGAAACATTCTCAGATATCCAGTGTTTTTATGCTAGCTATTATTGTGAATGTGCTAGGGATCGCACTGGCGGTGTTTGTTAATTTTCGGTACAGTTTAGTTTTTCCAGCAAGTCGCAAATTGTCCCCTAAAATTGTACTTGAACCCAAATAAATGACGACTGGACCTAATCATCTGCATGCTTATTCAGAATGCGTTATACTATGAATTATTGTACATGTTCGACTTGAAACTGTAATTTGGGAGTGAGATAGAGATGGCAAAAATCGTAAAGGTGAAAGATGTTCTGATCGGTGAAGGAGCGCCAAAAATTTGTGTGCCCATGGTGGGAGAAACGTTGGAGCAGTTGAAGGAAGAAGCTACCCATTTGCGTACGCTCGACCTGGATATCGTGGAGTGGAGAGTCGATTTTTTCGAGCATGTGGAGGATTTGGAAAAGGTGAAAGCTGCCTTACATGAAATTCGGTCTATTTTAGCAAATGTTCCGCTCGTATTTACGTTCCGTAGCGCTCGGGAAGGCGGAGAAAAGGAAATTAGCGCGGCGAGTTATGTGGAATTGAACCGTACAGTAGCCGAAACGGGGCAAGTCGAACTTATTGATGTAGAGCTTTTTAATGAGGAAGCTGATGTGAAGACGCTGGTAGAAGCAGCACATAAGCATAACGTGTATGTGATTATATCTAATCATGATTTTCATAAGACGCCGTCGAAGGAGGAGATTGTGTCCCGGTTACGCAAGGCGCAGGAATTGGGAGGCGATCTGCCTAAGATAGCAGTGATGCCGACCAATACAGCCGATGTACTCACTTTGCTGGATGCCACACGTACCATGGCAGAAGAGCATGCAGATCGGCCGATTATTACGATGTCGATGGCGGGGAAAGGTGTCGTGAGCCGCCTGACCGGAGAACTGTTTGGTTCGGCTCTGACCTTTGGTGCTGCTAAGAAAGCTTCCGCTCCGGGGCAGATTCCTGTCACTGAACTGAGAGAGATATTGACGGTGCTGCATAGCCATTCTTAAAAGACGGATGGCATTACTCGCCAGTCAGTAATATATCCGTAGTGAACCAAAAAGGAGGGCCTCATGCGGTAAGCATGCTGGAGCCCTCCTTTTTGTGTAACTCTTAATTCAATCCCCGAGTAGGTTCATACAATTCCCAACCTAGATTCAGCGTTTGAATAATATAGTCTGCGACTTCTTCCGCATCCAACTGATCCGTATCGATCTTGGAGTGATTCACCGCGTAAATGTCCTGTCTGGAACGGAAGAGATCCTCAATTTCTCCTAAAGTCTTGTTTTGTAGATTGGGACGGGTGTCAATCAGCATCTTGAGCCGATCTTTCCAGGAATCCCAATTTAAATCCAAGAAGAAAACAATCGATGAAGCCAAACAAGCTTGCTTCACCTCTTCCTGTAAAAATGCACCACCGCCAACGGAAATGATTTTAAGGCGTGTGTTGCTGCACAGCTTCAAAATATGCTCTTTTTCAATCTCACGGAAACGCTTCTCTCCATAAGTTTTGAAAATCTCTGTTGTTGGCATGTTGTATTCTTGTTCAATCTCCTGGTCAATATCCACGAAATCGCGATACAGCTTGCGCGCTAGATGGGAACCGATCGTTGTTTTACCTACACCCATAAAGCCGATGAGCACAATATTTTGTTCTTTTAATGGAATCTCACTATTGTTTTGCACGATAACCACTCTTTTCTCACCAGTAATGTTGAGATGTGACGCTTCAAAGCACTAAATACATTATACGTTCATCAAACGTGTCATTCAATAGTATAGACTACATCAAAATGAGGTATAGAACGAAATAAGGTTCTGATTACCATTGTAGTGACATAGAGCACGCATACGAGACTAGATACTCAGCGATTTGATGCGCAAATTGTCAAAAAATAAACTTGTACAAGTATAAAAGAGGCAATATTGTGTACTTAATTGAAAAAAAAGGACATATTTTGGCGGGAAATATATTGAAATTACTGGAAGTATGATTATAATAGAGTTATGCAAATTGTAAATGTAATCGCTCTATTTACAATTTGTGCTTATATTATTTATGAGACAAAATTATTTTGAACCAAAAACCAAGTATACATATGCAAATAGTTTAATAATGCTTTATAGACATGTATCGGTCAATGGGTTCATTGTGCGAAGGTGGTGATACGGTCTACGCGTTCTAGTCAACGAAGAATTGGAACAATAAAAAAATATCTACGAGAGGGATGAATTGAAATGAAAACAAACACAGCTAAAGCATTGAAAAAGGGAATCAGTATCGCATTATCAGGAATGTTGGTCGCTTTATTTGTCGGCAATTATTCTGCACATGCAGCTCCAGAAGTCGTTCATAAGACCATACTTGTTAAAGCTGGAGAAGTATACGATGGTAAAGGCAAGACTGTAGTGGCTGATCCCGATACCTTGGGAGACGGAAGCCAGAAAGAGGCCCAAAAGCCTATTTTCAAGCTTGAAAATAATGCAACTTTGAAAAATGTGATCATCGCTGCCCCTGCTGCAGATGGTGTGCATGTATATGGCAACGGAACTATTTCCAACGTAACGTGGGAGGATGTAGGTGAAGATGCCTTGACGCTTAAAGAACCAGGCACGGTAAACATTACGGGCGGTGGAGCGTTCCATGCGTACGATAAAGTATTCCAAATTAATGCAGAAGGCACGATTAACATTAAAAACTTTAGAGCCGATGATATCGGAAAGCTGGTTCGCCAACTTGGGGGCTCTACATTCAGAGTGAATATGACTTTGGATAACTCGGATATTTCCAATGTAAAGGACTCGATCCTGAGATCGGATGGTCCTAACAGCAAAGCTAAAATTACGAACACTCGTTATCACAATGTGAAACAATTGTTCAAAGGCTTTAAGTCTGGTAATACGAGCGAGTCCGGCAATACTCAATATTAATCGGAGAGTAGGATAGGAGTACGGATATGAAAAGGGGCTGTCCAACAGGTCGTGTGGATCTGATTGGACAAGTCCCTTTTTTGGTACGTCGAGTTACCCCAAGATGATCTGGGCTTCGTTCGGAACGAGGACTGTGATATGATCGTGCTATTACATTTTATACACAAAAAGTTGGGTGGCTATGAATCCTTTTCATCAATATGTGAATGTTGACGGCACCTTGAATGATACGCTGGTGCGGAATCGTGAAATTTTATATACAGGTACGAATGGTCGGCATGTGGAACGTTTTTACGTGTCTTCCTCTGAAAGTTATATATTCAAACCGCTAACCAACGATGATCAGGAGGGGCGGGAGAGATGGGTGTATGAGCATGTGCTTCCTGCGTTATCACCGATCTATCCCCGATTGCTAGCCTGGTCTGATGCAGGTACGGATGGCGGAGGAGAATGGATGATTTTTGAGGATCTTGGTCCGTTACATCATCTACACGCAGACGAAACTTTATTGCGAGCTATTGGACTTGTTGCATGGTGGCATGCTTTGCCGACGGATCGTTTTGCTGGGATGCCGCTGCGGGGACCGAAGCCACTCATTCAGGAGATGGTTTCCGAGCTATACACGCGCAAGCTGGATGTGTTAAAGCTTTGCAGCTCTCTGGGTTTATCTAAGCAACAGATGCAGCGTATATATGTACAGCTGGAGCATGTATCTTTTTCACAGCAGCTAGTACTGTCTCATGGTGACCTTCATCCGGGGAACTATGCGCTGAGCGGGGAACGACTTATGGTACTGGATTGGGAGCATGCTCATCTGAACACACCGCTGTGGGATGTATATCACCTGATCGACATGTCCCATCCGTTGTTTCCCCGACACATGACGTCCGAATTGCGTATTCGTATACTGGACACATACGTGGAGCAGCTGGAGCTGTTGGGGATAAGGGTGGATCGAACGGCATTTATGCTGGAATATGGCATGTTTGCGGTAGTATTTTCGCTCTGGATGCTGTTGTTAATCACAAGTGATTTGCAAAGGATTGGAACGGACCTGCATAGAAACGGTGACAAATGGTCAAAAGAGCAATTAGAGTCCCAGTTGGATGAAACGTTAGCCTGTTTAAACCAATGTGCAGCGATGATGGATTGGGGACAAGCCCAACAATGTAGATAGTAGCTTAAGACATAGACTGTATTTAGTTAGCCAAAGAAGGTGGGAAAATAAATTTATGAAAAAAGTCGGTTTAGTCATGAGAAAAATACAATTTGCTGAAGCTCAGGGTCCTCGTATTTTTGCAGAGCGTCTGAAGCAGATCGGGTTGGAATTGGGGGTGGACATCGTATTTGTATCACCGGAGCGCCATGTGAGCAGCCATGACTGGCTTCCGGGCTATGAGCACGAAAAGGGCGACCTGGTCAACTATGACATCGTATTGGACCAACTCCATGAGCAGCAGATTGAGCACGTTATTTATACGGTATCTGGCTTTACCTATTTGAACATGTTTTTTAAAAACAGCGTGCTTTTTCCGCATAGTTTTCCTGATCCGGCGCTTACAGGCTATGAGATGATGAAGCCTTTTTATCAGATCGTGGACACGGCTATCGTACAGACTGCCTTTCTCAAGCATGAGATGGCTTCGAAGTTTGGCGTAACCGATGTGACGGTCATCCCGATCGGATTTAATGAGCGGCTGGTGGAAAAGCATTTTGATCCCTCACAAGTGGTAGAGAACCGGGTGATGTGGATTGGTAGAGATGAGGAGAACCGACGTCCGGATTTGGTGCTGGAGTATGCGAGGCATAATCCTGACAAGGATGTCTATATGGTATTTGGCGGTGAACGCTACAAGGAAAGTATGAAGAAGTACGATATCCCGGACAATGTTAAACTTCAATTTGCGTTGACGCAAGATGAGGTCTTTGCACTGATGAACACGGCGAAGGTGTATTGGAGCTGCTCCAAATTCGATACGTTCGCGATGCCACTGACCGAAGCGCTCGCTATGGGTAAAATCGTCGTGAAGCCAGAGCATCCTTGCTATGGACATATCAGCTCTACGCATTCTTTTTCAGGGAATGAGAAAAACTGGTTCGAGCTGGTCAATATGGCTGCCGCCTCACCGCGCCGGGTTTCTACAGAAAATCAGGCATATGCTATGGAACAGTTTTCGAGTCAGGTGATGAAGCAGGGCTATCGGGACTTTTTTGATCATTGGTTAAGCTGAACGGCGAGGCGAAATACTGTGGTTGCAACAAGCGTCTGAGTATCCAGAGTGAAATAAAAATAACCCGCAAGGGGGTCACTTTTTTTAAAAAATGTCCATCTTGCGGGTTACGGTTCATTGTGTTTTTTCAAAGGGGCTTTGTAGTGTTTGCAACCAGGTTGCGCCTTTTATTGGTGAATTCTTTGACTTATCGTTTGGACTTTACTGGAACTGGGGTTCCTTTTTTAAAGCGAACCGGTCTTCTCGGAATTCTGTTAATGCCGGAGTCCTCCGATTTGGAAGGTAACGCCGTACGAGTTGTCTTTGATGCCGGTTTGCTTTTACTTGTACTGGTGACGAACTCGAGAGTAAAATTGACTATAGAATCGCCAATGGGTAGTCTACGCAGTCCCAATCGTCTGGATGATCCGCTGCTGTAGCTCCAACACCAGTGAAAACTACGGCTAGTATTTCTCGGAAGCCGTGTGCGGTACGTACCACTCCATGTATTTCCGGAGTGATCTTCAGCATAATAATAGAATGTAGTTCCTCCTACGGACCCGCTCCATACTTCTCTCGTATCATCAGGTTCTATCCGATACCAGCCTATTTTAGCATAACTAATAGGATGGCAGTCGGAATTAGGATAAGCATAGGCAACATAGATCGTGTTACTCGTGCTGTTAGTAAAATAAAGGCTCATCATACACACTTCTTTCCTCATAAATTGGTATTGCAATGTCATACTATGAGGAATTTAGAAGAAGAGAGTGGACAATATCTCTCAATCTATGAAAAATGAACCATTCGTTTACTTCCAACCTGCTGTTTTTAGAGATATGCCGCCATTCATTGCTCTCCGGTTAATAGCTGACACTGCCCAACAAACTGAACGATTCTATGACTGTATCTCAGCTATCGCTTCAGTATGAGCCGTCTTGCGATCCACAATGTAGCTAACTAACATAAGTAGCAGACCGCCGACAGTAATTAGCGATGCAACCCATGGAATAGCGGCTAGCCCCATTTGATTAATAACGACTCCCCCGATAAAAGCGCCGCCTGCGTTACCCAGATTCAATGCGGAATGGCTGGAGGTAGAGGCAAGCAAAGGAGCCTCATAGGCCAGATTCATGATGCGAACCTGAATACCCGGCATGATGCCGAACGCAGCAATGCCCCAGATAAAGACTGTGATGACGGCCAATACCTGGCTTTGAAGCGTAAATGTCAGAATGGCCAAAATAATAGCCAGTACAGCATAGTTTGTGATCAGGGATGGAAGTAGTTTCCAATCTGCGAGCTTGCCGCCAACGATGTTACCGATCGTTACCCCTAGACCAAACAGGACAAGAATCCAGGTAATGCTATGCTCGGCAAAGCCACTAATATCCGTAAGCAAAGGCGTAATGTACGTAAAGACAGTGAACAGGCTACCACAACCGACTGCACCTGTGAGCAGCATCAGCAGCACTTTTGGATTAAACAGGCTTTTGACTTCTTGTTTGAGACTGGAAGGCTTGTCCTGATGAATCACCGGAATGTAACGAATGATACCGAAGAGAGAAATCAAACCGATGACCACAATGGCTCCAAAGGAAGCACGCCAGCCGAGTTGTTGTCCGATAAAGGTCCCAAAGGGCACACCAATAATGTTCGCCACGGTCAAACCGGTCAGCACCATAGAAATGGCACCCGCGCGCTTGTCAGGACGAACCAGTCGGGCAGCGATCAGGGAACCGGCTCCCAAAAAGGTTCCGTGCGATAATGCAGTAGCCATACGGGCCGCAATCAGAAATTCGTAATTGGGAGCAATGACGGAAAAAAGATTGCCTAAAATGAATATGGTCATGAGTAGGCATAGCAGCTTTTTCTGCGGAACCTTATGGGTTAATACAGTAAGTACAGGCGCACCAATGGCTACACCAAGCGCGTAACTGGTGATTAACTGCCCGGCTTGCGGAATCGTAACATGAAGATCATGGGCTACATTGGGCAGTAGTCCCATAATGACGAATTCGGTCATGCCGATGGCGAAGGCACCAAGGGTCAACCATAGCAAGGAGGGGGGAAAGCGATTTGCTGTCATATTTTCTTGATTACTCATAAGTGTCTTGTATCCTCCTGGAAAAATAGTAATGCGAGTATATCATTACAGGCGATATCTGGCGACCCATTTTGCAAGAATTTTACATACTAAGTTGATGAGTTTTATGTAATTTACAAAAGCGACAGGTAGGAAGGAGCCAAGTATGTTATTTTGGTAGTATGATATTAAGATCGTAAATGACGCTGTAAGGAACGATCTAAGGAGGATACAACGATGGCACCTAAAGTGGTACATAGTATTACAGATTTAATAGGAGATACACCTTGTGTAAGACTCCAACGGCTCACAGGGCCGCAGGATGCGGAAGTGTATGTGAAGCTGGAGTATTTTAATCCAAGCGGCAGTGTTAAAGATCGGGCGGCGGGCAACCTGATTGCCGAGGCGGAAAAGGCAGGACATCTAAAGCCGGGAGGCACCATTATTGAGCCGACGAGTGGCAACACGGGAATTGGTCTTGCGATGAATGCGGCAGCCCGAGGTTACCGTGCAATTTTGGTGATGCCCTCGAATATGACGAAGGAACGGATCAATATTTTGAAAGCCTACGGGGCTGAGGTCGTACTGACACCAGCGGAAGAACGGATGCCAGGAGCGATTCGCAAGGCACTCGAATTGGGGGCTGAAATTAAAGGGAGCTTTATCCCGCATCAATTTGAAAATGAGGCCAATCCCGATATCCACCGTACGACGACGGCACTGGAAATTTTGGAACAGACGGAAGGGAAGCTGGATGTGTTCGTCGCTTCTTCGGGAACGGGCGGTACCATTACGGGAACAGGTGAAGTGCTACGTCAGCATTTGCCGGATCTGCGGATTGTTGTAGTTGAGCCGAAGGGCTCGCCAGTGCTATCTGGAGGAAAACCCGGTCCACATAAGCTGGTTGGCACCAGTCCAGGCTTTGTTCCCACCGTGCTGAATACGGAAGTGTATGACGAAATCGTGCAGGTTTCCGATGAGGATGCGATTGCAATGACACGAGCGATTGCTGCCCAGGAAGGGATTCTGGTTGGTCCCTCTAGCGGAGCTACGATATGGACGGCGATTCAGGAAGCGCGGCGTTTGGGAGCAGGCAAACGGGTACTTTGCATTGCCCCGGATACCGGAGAACGTTATCTGAGCATGGGGATATTCGGATAAAAAGATGTGGATGGGGACCAAAGTGATACACGACCGTAAGTAAGTGGTAAAATAGGTGTGTGATAGCGGTTCCACGAACTATTCATATGTGGATGAAGCAGGGAATATTTTGAGGGTTGAAGGAGGAGCAGCATGAAGATTATGCCTTTACAGAAACGTGGAATCTCCGATAGTCGGCTGGCGCTCGGTTGTATGCCTTTTGGTGGAGAATGGAGCCATGCACCGTTTACGCAGGAGCATGTCGTTGAAGCGGAAAGAGCTGTAGAAGCTGCACAATCCATTGGGATTACGATGTTCGATCATGCGGATATCTATCGTATGGGGAAAGCGGAAGAGATTTTCGGCCGGATTTTAAAGGGACAGCCGGGCTTGCGTGAACAAATCGTAATTCAGTCCAAATGCGGCATTTTTCTGCCAGATGGTACGCTCCCGGGCCGTTTTGATTTCTCATATGCTCATATTTTGGAGTCCGTGGATGGTATCCTGAACCGTCTGGGTACGGAATATTTGGACATCCTGCTGCTGCATCGCCCCGATCCGCTGGTAGAGCCGGAAGAAGTAGCGAAGGCGTTCAGTGAGCTTAAAGCATCCGGCAAAGTAAGGCATTTCGGCGTTTCCAATATGAATGTAAGCCAAATTCGGTTTCTGGAACGGAGCCTAACGGAGCCGCTGATCGCTAATCAGCTGGAAATGAGCCTGGCCCATCTGCATTTTGTAGATCAGACAGTACATGTGAACCAGCAGGCAGGGACAAATGTACATTTTGGCGAAGGTTTGATGGAATATTGCCAAACCGAGGATATTCAGCTCCAAGCCTGGGGACCGCTGGCGCAGGGACGTTTTAGCGGAGGTTCTTTGGAAGGGCAGCCTGAGCATGTCGTTAAGACGGCAGAACTGGTGCAGAAGCTAGCTTCTGAAAAGGAAACGACACGTGAAGCGATCGTCCTTGGCTGGCTTATGAAACATCCGGCACGGATTCAGCCTGTCATTGGCAGCGCCAATCCTGAACGAATCAAGGCATGTCAGGATGCGGAACGCCAGAGCGAGCTGATGACCCGTGAGGAATGGTATGAATTGTATGTCAGTGCGCGCGGACAAGCCTTGCCGTAACTGGTACTGCGGGCCCGTTTGTTACAGCAGGCGTATGTGGATGTAAGTGTATGACCTCGTTTATACGAACTGTAGTTTAAATAGGCCCTCCCTTCGTCTCATTAACAGACAGAGGGAGGGCCTATTTACATGGATGCATCTCATATTGCCTCAGTAGCTATTCCTCTTCGTAGCGTGCAAGGGCCTTGGCCGTTGTTTCCTTCATTCGTGAGATCAGCCGGGAGCCTTGGACGACCTTGACACGTTTGCCAAGAAAACGGATTTTGGATAGCACATATTCACATTCGTCTGCCTGGAAGGTGAGCGTAATACGATAGGTATCTGCTTCCTGAACATATTCGACCTCTTTTTCAAAGCAGGAAAAAGCATATAAAATACGAGACATTTCACCGTTGTATATGGGAATAATTTCGATGATGCCCTGCTCTTTGCGCGACTCCAGTATATCGAGTATACGTTGGGTGAATTTTTCGGCCTCTTCGGGTAGAAGCTCATCTTCCGTGATGCTCACGATATTAGACAGCTTGGTAGACATGAGCGCGCGGTGTCTGCGGTTATACCACAGCAGGCTCCATTCTTTTTTGACCATGGAGAACTCCAGCTTATATGGAAAACCGGACATTCGCTCATGCATGCGTCCGTTGCGCAGTTTGTAGGTCATACAGATACCTGAACGGGACCGCAGAATGGGACGCAATTCACGCAGGAGTGGATGATATACCGAGACAGCAGGGATACCTGCTTTTTCCCGCAAACTCCTATCGGCCTCCAGCGGCTCGTCGTCTGCGAGCATCTGCCGAAGCTTATCAAGCGTAGACGGGGTGAAAGCCTCTATTGCTGCCGAGTCTGTCAGCATGGATTGGAGCCAGACTCTTTCCTGCGATGTGGTAGCAAAAGCGCCCGATTCATCCAGCCGAGAGACGATCTGATAGTTAAATATTTTCTCGAACAGGCTCATAATAGGCTTGCAGCTCCTTCCATTCCTGTCTGAATTCCTTACGCAGCCGCTGAGGCTCCAATACCTCACAGCTTGATCCGAAGCTGCGAATCCACGGTTTTATCTCGGTGATTCCATTCACTGTGATTTCATAGATAAAGGATTCGCTTTCTTCCTCCGCAATCATACCCCACTGTCCCTGTGACAGCACACGTTCCCGAATAAAGTTGCGCTTCGCGCCCTCAGGATTAAAAAAACGTACCCGTACCTTCACAGGACGACCGGTATCAACAAGCCAGCTGTACCGCATTTTTTCTTCCAATTCTGCTAGGAGGTCGGCATGAAACTGCTCTGTTACAGGCTTGCCCTCCACCAATTGAGTCATGCCCTCCATACGAAACTTCATGATTCCTTTGCCGCCTACGTGACCAAGAACATACCAACGTCCATATTGATGATCATAGATGACTTGCAGGGGTAGAATGGTATGTTCACGGCCCTCCGTCTCTTTTTCAAACAGTGGGTTTGTGTTCTGTGACCCGTACATGCTTCGTTTGGACGCCGAAAAATATAAAAAAGTTACACAGCGACGTTGCCGAATGGCGTGTAGAAGCGGATGAATATGGGCTTCGTCCAGAATACGTGAATAATAATGGTATTTATATAAAAAAGGCTCGGCCATCTCCCGATCTCCGAGCTGACGGCGCATGGCTTTTTTAAGATGATCCCGCAACAGATATCCCTGTACAGAGGGGAGCTGGGTGTTGGCCATAATGTCCACAAAATCATATAGGTCCAGTAATTCCTCGTCCGTCAGTTCTGTCACCAGATCGTTGCGGACAGCATAGCGGTAAGGTCTGCCGCCGGACTCTTTACGAACCACGCCGACTTCGACCAGATATTTCAGATCGGAACGAATCGTTTTCTCATCCGGCAGTGAACTGTCGGAAGGCAGCCCGTTGCAGCAAGCATCCAATAGTTCCATGGTGGTCATAGGCTGTGACTGTAGCGCTGTCAGCAGAAGGGATAAGCGGACGCTTTCCGATTCCTTGAGCGATTTGGCCCGAAACAGAAATAACAATAATGGATCAGCCGATTCGTAATAATTAAAGCGCAGCATCTCATTAAAATCATGTCCCTGTTCCGCAGGCAACTGCTGTTGTACGGATTGGACGATTTCCTTGAGACGCCGGATTGTTTTATCAAAGGTATGCACTGAAATGCCCAGTCTGTCTGCAAATTGCTGCCGATTATAAGCGCCGCTGGTCAGTGTGAGCATGCGCAGGAATTGAATTTCTTTATCAAAACTCTCTCTCGCCATGATGCATTCCCCGTTTCTGTTGCCGTTCTCCGAAAGCAAGTATCCCTTTATTCTAACAGGGAAGGGATGCAGGAAAAAGGGAAATTATTCATCTTTGTAATACTTTCACCATGTTCACGACTTCCAAAATAAAGCATCATAGGAGTATAAGATAGCACGATGAAATAAGAAGCAATACATAACAGAAGGGTGATGCAACATGTTTGGACGACGCAAAAATGAAATGTTATATCCATGGGTAGGCAAGCTTTCGATTTATGAAACGATTATACAGGGAATGGATACTCAGGGCAGGCTTACTGATGATCATTTACCGGATGATGAAGAATACTGGGCAGGGCACACGATGCGTTGGGTGGCAGGAGGATTGGATGGAGCATTTGGGCATCATGGCGCTGGCGGAGATGGAGAGACTGACAAAATTAAGGATCTGGCGCAGTTGTTGTCCAGACAATGCCGCAAGCCAGGGATGAAGACAAGACGTGAGACGTATGTACGCTTAATGGAGGAAAATGCACTCAGCCTGATTGATCCGCTGCTAGATGCGGTGCGCGAGCATCCAGCAATTCAGCCTGATCGATTGTATGAGGAAGCGCGTTGGCTGGCTGAACACGGAGCACATCGCAATGTGGTGAAGGTCGGTATTGCGCTGCTCGGATTGCTGGAGACAGAGCAGCATCACGAGCTTATTTTAACGCTAGCCAAGCATGATGAATTCACGCTATATGCGGCTGTGGCAATCCGTAACATTTCGGAGCAAGCCAATGAGCAGTTGTATAGGTTAGCCTCACAGGTACATGGTTGGGGACGTATTCACGTCGTAGAACGGCTGGAGCCTGCACGGCAGGAAATACGTGACTGGTTATTACGGGAAGGATTCCGCAACAATGTCATGTATGAGTATCTTGCTTATGAGTGCGCTCATAAAGGCGAGCTGCATACAGCCATGGCTGTACCGCAGATTGATCAGGAGTTGTTTGACGGAGCAGGCGATATTCTGTCGGCTTTGCTGGCAGCAGGCGGACCTGCGGAAAGTATAGACGATTATGAGCATGCCGCTATGGTCATAGGCAACTACCTTCGTCATGCTAAGGCTATGTGTACGACTGTGAAGCATTTTACGATCATCATGGATATTGCAGATTTTCTGGGTGAAGAGGACGATTCATGGGAGGCACGTTATGAGTATGAATGGACGCCGGAATTGCGTAAACGTTATGCGTCGATTTGCCAGCAGATGATGAACGATCCGCAGTGGGTGCAGCTGGTAGAGCAGGAACTGCAGCATGCAGATTCACCGCATCTCCACTGTGCCATTCGCGTAGCTAGAATGCTAGCACTAGATGTATGGCCTGTGCTATTTGATCAATTAAGCAAATACCCAGTCAAGCCTAATCTGTACTTTGAACTCATCAAGACAGAGGATGAACAGCGGGCTCGTAAGCTGATGGCTTTTGCAGAAAAGCACTTGCCTCTGGGAGAGATTGCTTCCGGTCCTGCTGATGTGCCGGGCTTTGGACCGGAGTATGAAGCGCATCAATGTCTGGGTATGCTGTTGCAACTATTGGCTTCTTACGAAGGAATGGGACAAGAGCTAGTTGCTGCCGGACTTTGGAGTCCGTTGACCTCCAATCGCCGTGCAGCGCTTCATGTACTCAAGGTATGGCCTTCTGAGATGTGGGGAGAGGAGACGACAGAGCGCCTTCGCCGCTTATCGGTAGCTGAAACGGAGGAGTCGATTAGAGAACAGATTTGGGAAATACTTTAATGATAAGGGAGGGAACAACATGACAGATGTGAAGCATGGGCAGGGTTTGATTCAACCGGAAATGCGCGAAACGATTTTGCGTGAGCTGCGCGCTTTGGAGCAGGAGGAGCAGGTGCGCATTGTATACGCCTGTGAATCAGGCAGTCGGGCATGGGGGTTTCCTTCGCAGGACAGTGACTATGATGTACGATTTATTTATGTAAGACCCATAGAATGGTATTTATCTATTTTTGATAAGCGGGATGTAATTGAGCGGCCAATCAGCGATTTGCTGGATATAAACGGCTGGGATTTGAAAAAGGCGCTCCATTTGTTTCGCAAGTCTAATCCGCCTTTGCTAGAATGGCTGCAATCTCCGATTCCCTATTTGGAGCAGTATTCAGTAGCTGACCAGATTCGTGCGATATCGCCGTTAACCTTCTCTCCGAAGTCCTGTATGTACCATTATCTGAATATGGCGCGTGGAAACTATCGGGATTATTTGCAAGGTGAACAGGTGAAGATTAAAAAGTATTTTTACGTGCTGCGCCCACTGCTGGCCTGTGGCTGGATTGAACGTTACAACAGCATGCCTCCGATGGAATTCGTAGACTTGCTAGAGGAATTAATTCCGGCCGATACAGAACTTTATCAGGTGATCGGGCATTTGCTGCAACGTAAAAAAGCGGGTGAGGAACTGGATATGGAGCCACGGCTTTCGGTGGTGAATGATTTTATACAGCAGCAAATTGCTTATTTTGAACAGAAGGCGCCCTTGCTTCAGCATATGGAGAGTGGACGTGATCAGCAGTTGGATGATTTGTTCCGCGCTGCGGTGAATGAAGTATGGAAAGCATAAGACTGGGAAGGAGAAGTGAAGTATGCACATCACGCTAAAAGCAACCGGAACCCATGCAGGGATGATTTCGCATTTGCTTGCTAAGAATCCTTACAATACGTATGATCGCACAGAAAAAGGCGCACGTGTACGCATGGTGTACACCGTTTTTACCGAGGAAGAGGCTGAGATCGTCATTCAGGCTTCGCCAGATTCGATTGATTTGGTCAAAAACAGTCCAGACAGCTATGACATTACACAATATATTAATGACCCGGAGTTTGTAACCAGCAGCTTATTTTGCACTTATGTTCGTGGCTCGCTTGGCACGGCCCTGAACGGCAAACCCAAGGAAGACTATGCAGGATGGGTGACGCACCCTTTTGCGCTGGAGTTATCGTTTGGGCCCGTTGCTTCGGATTTGCCGGATTCTGTGGTGGAGGGACTATTTGCTCCGCTGGGCTATCAAGTGGCTATAGAACGAGGGGAAGCGGACTATTCTTTTCAGCTGAAAAATCGAAGCACCGTCAGATATGTCACGTTAAGTGGTCATCAGACGGTGCAGTATGCGTTGCGTCAGTTATTACTGTTGATTCCGGTGCTGGATAATTATAAGCACTACTACATCAGTGAAGAAGAGTTTGACAAGCTGAGACGTTACGGTGAAGGCTGGCTGCCAGAGCATCCACTTCGCGAGCTTATCATTCGACGCACGCTTCGTTTTACCAATCTGATTGAGCAATTTGAGCAATCTGATTCTGCTAAAACAACAGGCACAAAAAAACATATTGAAAAGGATGCTGTCCAAGCTCAAAAGGATAAGCACGAACAGATTCAACAGCCAGAACAGCTACAGGAAGAACGGAAGCAACAGCCTACAGTACGGCTAAATGAGCTGCGATATCAAGCCATTATGGACGTAATTCGCAAGCTGCCTCACAGACAGAAAATCGTAGATTTTGGTTCAGGGGAAGGGAAGCTTTCGGCTCGGCTGGCTCGAATGACGGGCGTTGAAGAGATTTGGGTGGTGGAGCCGTCTGCGTATGCACAGGTGAGAGCCATGGAGCGTTTTGCCAAGCTGGAAAGGCATGCCGACGCGATCAGTCCTACACCCATGATGGGCTCTCTCTTTTATTATGATGAACAATTGCGGGGCAAAGATGTGATGATTCTATGTGAGGTCATTGAGCACGTGGATGAGCATCGTCTGAACCGGGTGATGAAGACGATTGTGACGGAGTATCAGCCGGGCGTGCTGATCGTGACGACTCCCAATCGTGAATATAATGAAGTGTATCGTATGAATCAGCAAGAGCTGCGGCATGGCGATCACCGATTTGAATGGAGTAGAAGCGAGTTTCAGGAACGATGTGAGCAGTGGATTGCGGAAGCTCCTTATTCGGTAGCGCTGAAGGGGATCGGAGAAGAGGTCGAAGGCTTTGGACAACCGACCCAAATGGCTATATTTACGCGCAGAAAGGAGCAGAAGGAAGCATGAGCAATTCATCTAAACGTACGATTCATTTACCGCATGCTGGACTGGTTGTGTTGGTGGGGGCCTCCAACAGTGGCAAAACCGCATTATTGGACAGGCTGGTGAGCGAAGGGGTTCTACTGGAGACAGAAGTGGTATCCTCAGATCATTTTCGCAAGCTGGTCGGAGATACGGAATTTATAGACTGGACTGGACTTCCAAGGCTGGAATCGGACGTACTGTTCTATGAGTATCAGCAGATGTCAGCCAAGGCATTTGAGGCGATGGATACGATTTTGGCTATGCGCTGTCGCTTGAATAAACTGACGGTTGTGGATGCCACCCATTTGTATGCTGAGGACCGTCAAAAATATGTACAGCTGGCAGCCAAGGCGCATGTTCCTGTGATGGCTTTGGTACTGGATGTACCCGAGGCTGTGCTGCTGGAACGGGATTTAGGCAGGGAGCATCCGCGTGGCCGCCAACGGGTCAAGCAGCAGGCACAGCTGTTAAAGCGGAACCTGCGTGGTATCCGTGAGGAAGGCTTTAACGCTTGCTACATCCTTAAGAATGTAGAAGAAATGAACTTTGTTCGCCGTGCGCAGCCACTGTTTCATGAGATTGGCTCAGGTATTGACATCATTGGTGATATCCATGGGTGCTACCGTGAGATGCTGGAAGTGATAGAGCGGCTAGGATATACGGAAGATACGGAAGGGCTATACTATCATCCAGATGGCAGAAGACTGGTATCTGTCGGGGATGTGATGAGCCGTGGCCCAGAATCGTTACAAGCGGTGCAGTTCTGGAAAAAGCACGTGGATGCCGGACTAGCGTATATGATTGACAGCAATCATGGATGGAAAATCGGCCGTTACCTCGATGGGAGAAAGGTGACTCTCAGTCATGGGGATGAACAATTTGCAGAGGAACTGGCCCAATATGAACAAAAAGCGGGCAAGGCAGCAGCGGAACAGCTTAAAAGCGAGTTAAGGGATTTTCTGTTACATGCACCCTCTCATTTAATTTTTGGCAGAAATGGATTGCGACACGTGGTTGTGGCTCATGCCGGGATTAAGGATCATTTTATTGGCAAACAGTCGGCACGTATTTCTGATTATTGCCGCTATGGAGATACGGAAGGACAGGATGCGAACGGAAAACCGATCCGTAAGGATTGGTTCGTAGACCATGAATCGGGAGAAATAGTAGTATGGGGACATGATCCGAGACCGCAGCCTACCCTTGTGAACCAGACGGTGAATATTGATCAGGGCGTGGTATTTGGCGGTATGCTGACCGCTTATCGTTATCCGGAAAAGGAATTTGTCAGCGTTCTGGCACATGAGAATTATGCGAATGATCCCGATAGCCCACTTGTCCGGTGGCAGAGAAAACGGTTTTCCCCGCCGAATTTACGCAAGCTAATCGCTGGTTACAGTGTGCTGACGGAATCGTATGGCGAAGTGCGCGTACAAGGAGAATGGATCAAATCCGCTATAGATACCGTGTCACATGTGACTGTACCCATGGAGGAGCTGGTGTATATTCCACCAACGATGAGTCCTGCTCCAGCGGTGTCTGCAGAGGAAGGATATCTGGAGCATCCACGTGAGGCGCTAGCTTATTATCGCGGACAAGGAGTACAAACGATGGTGGCCGAGAAAAAACATATGGGTAGCCGGGCTATTCTACTATTATTCAAAAACGAACAGGCCGCTGTCGAGTATGTCGGCTACCCGACATTGGGCACGATCTACACCCGAAGCGGACGACCTTTCTTTGAGTTAGGCTTTGGGAAGCAGGTGCTGGAGAAACTGAATGCGGATCTAGTGGATGCCGGATATTTTGAACGGAACCAGACGGATTTTGTGTTGCTGGATGCGGAAATTGTACCGTGGAATCTCAAGGCTCGGGAACTGATTGCTGCACAGTATGCGCATGTGGGGGAGGCAGCTCTGCTGGATCGCAGTAAGCTGGTAGACAAGCTGAAGCAGGCGAAGGTTGCAGGCCGAGAGGTTGGAGACTGGTTGGGGGAAATGGAACAGAAGTACGCGAATGCCGTAACGTTTCAAGAGGCTTTTCAAAAATATTGCTGGGATGTGGACGGTCTGGATGAAATTCGTATCGCACCGTTCCATACGCTGGCACACAGTGGAAAGACTTTTTTCGACCATTCTCATATTTGGCATATGGAGCAAAACCGGGAGCTGGCTGGGCTGTCCTCCCTGTTTATGGAGACAGAGTATCGCGTGATCACGGACGAAGCAAGCGAGGAAGAGGTCATTCGCTGGTGGAACGAGATGACAGAGGATGGTCATGAGGGGATTGTGATCAAGCCAGAATGCTTTTTGATGAAAAATCGGGACAAGATGATTCAGCCTGCAATCAAGGTGAGAGGCCGGAAGTATTTGCACATCATTTACGGTATGGATTATCTTGCCCCTGAGAATTTAAAGCGTCTGAAGCAGCGTCGAACGAACAAAAAGGAGCGTCATGCCCTGATGGAAGGAGCGCTTGGTATGGAAGGCGTGGAACGTTTTGTCCGCAAGGATACGGTAGATCGTATTCATGAATGCGTCCTTGCCGCGCTATCTCTGGAATCAGAGCCGATTGATCCGAGATTGTAGTTTGCGAAGGAGGGATTGAGATGGAAAGGGGTACACCGTTAATTGATATTGGCGTGAACTTGATGCACCGTTCGTTTCATGCGGATCGGGAACAGGTGGTAGAGAGAGCTGCGGCTGTAGGGATTTCACCGCTGATTATTACCGGGACCAGTGTCCGCAGCAGTCGGGAGGCTTCTCAGTATGCGGCACGTTATCCGGGCAAGCTGTATGCGACAGCTGGCGTGCATCCCCATGATGCCAAAGACTGCAGCGCAAACACGATTCAGCAGCTCCGCCAGTTGGCGGGTCAGCCGCAGGTCGTATCCATAGGGGAATGCGGATTGGACTATAACCGTGATTTTTCGCCACGTGATGTGCAGCGCCGATGGTTTGGCGAGCAAATCCAACTGGCGGGTGAGCTGAATATGCCGTTATTTCTGCATGAACGAGATGCGCATGAGGATTTTGTCGCTATGCTACGGGAGCATCAAGGGCTTGTCGATAAAGCGGTGGTGCATTGTTTTACCGGCACTGCACAGGAATTGAATACGTATGTAGAAATGGGACTGTATATCGGTATTACCGGCTGGATTTGCGACGAACGGCGCGGCAAGCATCTGCGTGAACTGGTCAGGGATATTCCTTTGGACCGCCTGATGATTGAAACGGATGCTCCATTTTTGACCCCGCGTAATCTGCCCGTGAAGCCGAAAGAAGGGCGTAATGAGCCGATTTATCTCGCTCACATTGCTGCTACGGTTGCCGAATGTACAGGCCGAAGCATGATGGAGATCGAAATCGCGACGACGGAGACGGCCAAACGTTTCTTCGGATTATAGGATTGTCAAAGCCATAGATAAGGTATATATTATAGTGAATTAAAAAGCATTGTCGGGAGCTTGAGAAAGTCAGGCTGAGAGGGTGGCCCTTGCCACTGACCGTGAAATCTGATCTGGGTAATGCCAGCGTAGAGAAACTTAGAACACTATACAGGAATGCCGCTTGTTTTGCGGTTGTCGATAGATTCAATGTATGTCCTAGCATTTTACCTTGACCCTGACTTTGGCTTGGTATCAGTGTAGTAGCTTAGACTACTGGTTATATAAGGCATATCGACGAATGATGTTTTGTATGGTGCTTCACCTTTTACTGCGCATAAAGCTTGCCTGGAGATTCAGCTCCAGACAAGCTTTTTTTATGGCCAAGAGGCCAATTATAAGGAAAAAGGGGAGCACGCAATAATGAATACTGCTGTAAGAGCGTCCAAAGGGTTGAAGCTGACTGATATTTTGGTCACGATTGTGATATCTGTTGTGTTCGGGTTGGTCTACAAAATATGGGGACCTGCCTATGATTTGATGAAACCATTTGGTCTACACGCAGAGCAACTGATGTATGGCATGTGGTTTATGGCAGGCACGTTTGCTTATCTCATCATTCGCAAGCCGGGTGTTGCGATTTTGGCAGAGGTGGCAGCGGCAACGGTCAGCGCTTTTTTGGGAAGCGAATGGGGGATGTCCACCTTGTACTATGGCCTGCTGCAAGGCTTGGGAGCGGAGCTGTTTTTTGCGGCTTTTCTGTATCGGAACGCAAACCTGGGGGTTGCTTCGCTAGCTGCGGCCGGGGCGGCTGTCACTTCTCTGATTTTAGACTTCAGCTACGGGTATATTGATCAGCTATCGACCTGGAACTATGTTTTGTATATTGGATTTCGGATGATTGGCAGTATTGTGATTGCCGGGGTATTCGCGTTCTATCTGGCTAAGGCATTGGAGGTAACCGGAGTTACACGAAGTTTGAGACCTGCAACGGAACAAGATTATAAGGGGCTGGATTGATGAGCCGGGCAACCGAAGATGTGGTGGCTTCGATCACCCGTCTACGGTTGAAATTCCCCGGTGAGCAGGAGCTGCTTTTTCACAATATGTCTTTGTCTGTCCGCAAGGGGGAAAAGCTGCTGCTGCTGGGACCGAGTGGATGCGGTAAATCAACGCTACTCCAAGTGTTAAGCGGTGTGATTCCACGCACGATAGAAGTGCCCATGAAATACGATGCTGCTGTAATTCCAAGTGTCTCAGGTATTGTATTTCAAGATCCTGATACGCAGTTCTGTATGTCATATGCAGACGAGGAACTGGCTTTTGTGTTGGAAAATAATCAGGTTCCCCAGGAGCAGATGCAATCCCGTATTCGCGAGCTGCTGATACAGGTTGGTCTATCGACGGATGATATACACATGCCCATTGGCAACATGTCACAGGGAATGAAGCAGCGGCTGGCGATTGCGTCTGTGCTGGCTATGGAGCCAGAAGTGCTTTTTCTGGATGAGCCCACGGCTTTGTTGGACGAGGAAGGCACTACACAGGTATGGGATACCATTCGCAACATTTCGGTAGACCAGACACTGGTGATCGTAGAGCATAAAATTAATGAAATTGTCCATGATGTGGACCGGATTGTGGTGCTTTCTGCTCAAGGGGAGATCATTGCGGATGGAAGGGCGGAAGAAGTATTTCATATGCATCGGCAGGCATTGTCCGAGTACGGCGTGTGGTACCCGGGAGTATGGAATGAATCGTCTTCGCCACGTTGGAGTGAATCAGTGACGCAACAGAATGGTGCGGGGACTGATTTGCTGGAGCTGGAACATTTTAGCGGCCTCCGCAGTTTAAGTTCAGTGATTTATGTGGAGCATGCGCAGGTGAAGCCTGGCGACTGGATTGGCGTGGTCGGTGAAAACGGAGCTGGCAAAAGCTCGCTGCTGCTCTCCATGATGCGCTTACTTCGCACACAGGGACGTTATAGCATGCGCGGAATTGAGGCAGGCAGTACGGAACAACTGGCAGAGCGTATCGGGTTCGCGTTTCAAAATCCCGAGCTGCAATTCGTAGCACACACCGTACGAAAGGAACTAGAGTATTCGTTACCCAAGAGCTTGTTTACCGTTGAACAGTGCCGGGAACGGGTCGATCGGATGCTCGTACAGTTCGGACTGGAGCGGCTGGACGAGCGTCATCCGTATCAGCTTTCGTTGGGCCAAAAAAGGCGGTTGAGTATTGCTACGGCTATGATCCGTGAGCCGGAAGTGCTGCTGCTGGATGAACCGACTTTTGGGCAGGATGCGCGTAATACCTTTGTCATGCTGGATATGTTGGAGCAGCTGAGAGCGGCAGGCACGGCCATTGTGATGGTCACGCATGACCCGGAAATTATCCGTCGATATTGTACCGATATATGGCGGATTCAGAAAGGGGAACTACAGTATGAACCTGTCCTTTCCCCATCATAAAACATGGCTGCATCGCGTGAATCCGGGCTTAAAGCTCGTTATGTTTTCCATACTGTTTGTGGTCGTTATAGTCATCCATGATCCGAATGTCATGTTTAATGTTGCGTGTGCTATGCTGTTGCTGCTTGTCTGGTCAGGCCATCCATGGAAGAGGCTGCTGCTGTACGGATCTCCCTTTATATTGGTGTTTATTTCAACTTCAACGGGCATGATGATGTTCGGCAAAGGGGTGACGACCTGGTGGACATGGGGCCTGATCCATATAACGCAGGAAAGTTTTTATCGGGGTATGCATCTGGGCTTTCGTGCGCTGAGTATGGCTGCGGTAGGGTTGCTGTTTGGTTTAACGACTCGTCCGGTGGACCTTTTTTATTCACTGATGCAGCAATGGAGGCTCTCTCCGAAGTATGCGTATAGCTTTTTGGCAGCCATGCGGTTGATGCCCATGATGGTGGAGGAATTCCAGGCATTGAGACAAGCCCATCGTATTCGAGGTTTACATCAGCATGTGTCCAAATGGAATATGTATGCCACGCTTCGCAGGTATGCGATTCCGCTGCTCGCTCAAAGTATCCGGCGTGCACAGCGAATTGCTATTGCTATGGAAGCCAAGGGTTTTACCAATGAAACCAAACGCACGTATTATTATGCGATCGGCTATTCGGCTGTAGATATTGTGTTCATATTCTATTTTGTCATCATGCTTACGCTGGCTTGGGGACTCGGTATCTGCTTTCCTTATGTGGGGGTGTGGGATGTACGTTAATTGTTGTCAAAAGGCTTTGCCCGTTTTCTGCTCTGTGGTATATTAATGCAATGGGAATTGACGGCTCGTACAGACCCGCCTGGGCTGGCGGGCTTATTACATTTTCCCTGAGAAATGGATCATCAGGAGGCCAGGTTTCATGATTACGCTGCATCAGGTAAGCAAGCATTATACCACCTCAAGCGGCCAATTTCATGCGGTTCAATCCGTGTCCCTTCAAGTGGAGGAGGGGGAAATTCACGGTATCATAGGTGCCAGCGGTGCCGGTAAGTCTACGTTGCTCCGGTTGATGAATGTATTGGAAAGGCCGGATGAGGGAAACGTGGTTGTGAACGGGGAAGATCTGACTCGCATGCCGGAAAAACGTCTCCGTGAAGCGCGGCGATCCATAGGGATGATTTTTCAGCATTATCATCTTGTTCACAATCGGACGGTCAGTGGAAATGTGGCAATGCCGTTGGAGCTGGCAGGTGTCGCGAAAAAAGAGAGAGCGGAACGTGTGCGCGAATGCCTGCAATTCGTCGGTTTAGCTGATAAAGCAGAACAGTATCCGGCACAACTGAGCGGAGGCCAAAAGCAACGTGTGGCGATAGCCAGAGCGCTGGCGAATCGACCTGCGGTGCTGCTGTGTGATGAGCCAACCTCGGCGCTTGATCCTCAGACGACCGCGGATATTCTGGGCGTGTTACGGGAGATCAACCATGAACTGGGAGTTACCATTGTAATCGTAACGCACGATATGGACGTGGTACGCAATATTTGTACCCGTGTCTCAGAAATGCGGGATGGGCAGCTGCTTTCAACGCAACGTGTAGCTGACACTGCGGTAGGTTCAACAGCGGGAGCAGGTGAAGCTGATGAATGAAATGCTGAGCATCATTGCGCAATATCAGTCTGAGATATGGAAAGCCATTGGAGAGACGTTTATCATGGTGGGGATTTCTATCGCAGCAGCTGTACTGTTAGGGCTTCCGGCAGGAACGATTTTGTATTTGTGCGGCAAAGGGCAAAAATATGAAAATCGACTGCTGTTCACCCTATTGAACAGTGTGGTCAATGTCATCCGCTCGTTCCCGTTTTTGCTGCTCGTCGTGTTTATGATTCCATTTACACGCCTGGTCGTAGGGACGGCGCTGGGCACGATGGCTGCAACGGTTCCCTTGTCAGTGGTGGCCATCGCCTATTATTCAAGGCTGGTGGAGCAATCATTGCTTGAGGTGCCCAAGGGTGTAATTGAAGCTGCTACTTCTATGGGGGCATCCACCCTCCAGCTTATTTTTAAATTTCTGTACGTGGAAGCTCGTTCCGGGCTTGTACTGGGTTTGACCACGTCCACCATTAGCTTCATCTCCTACTCCACGGTGATGGGCATTGTGGGCGGCGGCGGGGTAGGCGATTTTGCCATCCGCTACGGTTACCAGCGTTTTGAAACAGGCTTGATGGCATTCACCATCGTCGTCATGATTATTTTCGTACAAACGATCCAGTTCACCGGAAGCACCATATCCCACCGGATCGACAAGCGGTAAGGTGGAATTGTAACTTTCACTATACTTGCACAACTCACTATGGGAAATAAAAATGACTTTACAGTACCTCAAAAGCGGAGCGGGCAGAATTGTTCTGGAGAAGCGTCAGCGTTCGCCTTTGAAATGGGATTCTAACCTATAAATTGTGTTACAAATCAGAGAGAATCCCATTTCAACAGCGATCAGAAGAACAATCTGCACGTGAAGCGGCTGCGGCTCCCACTGTAACTCATTTTTTATCTTCCCGATCACAATTTACTTGGAGGTTCTTCATCGAATGAGTCGGAAAAACAACATGAAAACGAACTTGAAATTACTTACACTATTTGCTGTCGTTATGCTACTGGTTGCCGGATGCGGTGGTCAAAAGCAGGCTGCTCCAGAAACACAGTCTAAAGAAGCAACTTCCCAAAAAGAAGTGACCTTGAAAGTAGCAACGCTCATTCCACCGATGACAGATGTGCTGGATATCGTGAAGCCGCTGCTTAAACAGGACGGAGTCAATCTGGAAATCGTCGTGCTTTCAGACAATATCCAACCGAACAACGCATTGGCAAGTCGGGAAGTAGATGCTAACTTCTTTCAGCATGCTCCTTTTATGCAACAATATAATGAAAGCAACAAGTCTGATTTGGTGGCGATAAAACCAATTTACAACGCCATTTACGGCGCGTACTCCAAAAAATACAAGAACGTTAAAGACCTGCCGGAAGGTGCGACTATTGCCATTGCCAATGACCCGGCCAATACTGGACGTTCTTTAGTAATGATGGAGCAAAATGGTTTGATCAAGCTTAAAGAAGGCGTAGGCTATAATGCTACACAGGCTGATATTATTGAAAATAAGAAAAAGTTTGTGTTTAAAGAAGTGGATTTGTTGATGCTGGCGCGGTCACTGGATGATGTGGACATGGCTGCCATGTATCCCGCATATGCCAAGCCGCTCGGTCTGACACCGAAGAAGGACGCGCTGATTACCGAAAAAGACGATACACACTTTGCCATTAATCTGGTAGCGCGTAAGGATAATGCAGATTCCGATGCTATTCAAAAGCTGGCGAAGCGAATGACTGGACCGGAAGTACGTAAATTTTTTGAGGACAATTACAAGGACAGCGTTGTTCCAGCATTTTAAATAAATAAGTATGTTGAAACATCGTTTTATGATGAAATACGACCTGTATAATGGAAGGAAGTCTGTGAAGAGCAGATAGTCTCCCTTGTGCAGGTCTTTTTCTTTTTCATCCTTAATATGGATAAAATTTATCGAAAACAGGGTATAAAGTCTTATTTTTTAAGGTTTTAGGGTGTTACACCGCTACGAATTTTGGTCATAAAGGGCGATGGAGTAATGATAAGGAACATATTAAAATAAAAATACGAACAAACATTCGTTTTCGATTTCGTTAACGGTGTTTTTATATAGGTCAAAAAATTCAGCTGACAACGGGCCAAAAGCGTGAATAAAAAGGAAGGGGAACGACATGAAGCTGTTTGTAACTGTAAAAAGTCTGGGAAAGCGCAAGCCCGCACTCGCACGACAGGAAATAGAGCTGAGTCCTGCTCCAGAAACATTACGAGATTTGATCACTGCAACGGTTGCTCTGAATGTTCAAAAGCTACGGGAAAAGCAGGAGAGTGTCGCGCTGATTCCGTTCCTCACGGGAGAGGAAGTTCAGGCACAAGGCGAGATAGGCAAAGTAGGATTCGGTTCCATATATAATGAGGGTGTCCCGGATATTAAGGATGCCGTGAACACGGCGATGCAGGCTTTTGAAGATGGTTTATACAGAGTTTTTGTATGTGACGAGGAAACTATTGAACTGGATGCTCCTTTGTCACTTAAGGATGGGAATGAGATTGTATTTATACGTTTCACAATGCTGGCTGGAGGCCTATGGTAGAGGGGGAAACGAAATATGCATCAAGAGAACAATGAGCAAGAATATTTCACCACACTGAAGGAGCGCGCGGCGCAACTGGATGGACAACAACAGGAATTGGCTCAGTATGTTGTGGAACTGGGTAAGCTTCATTACATACAGGAGAACGAGGAGCCATTTAACGAATGTCAGCGAATATTAAAAGAACGGGCGACAGAAAGCGGAGAGCCACTGTTTAAGCCACTGACAGAGGTATTACGTGGTCTAATTGGACAAACAGCGGGCGAAGTATTCGCACATCTAACAGAGCATGTGACTGAATATCCATACAGCACAGGGTATGCGCGCAAACCGTTTCGCACTTCGGATATTACGGCCCATACTTCCCGAGTTTATAAAAAAATGGTGCAGTTGATCCGAATGGACTGTATCGGGTTCTCCGTAATGGATTATTTAACAAAAAAGGATTATGAACCAGGCAGGGATTACCGGATTCAGGAAACGATTGGTGACTGGATTGCTTATGAGCTGGATAACGGTAATTCGCAGGTGCTTGAGGCGTTAAAAGCTATTATTTATGGGGATAATCAGGCGGCGTTACTTACGCGCAATATGATTAAAGGCATGCTCCTGAGTCATCAGGAGGAGAATTATCGCATGATCGGCGAGCTCTTGGCAGCCGCCAAACTCCAGGAGGGATTGCGCCAAAGTATCGTGGAACAAATGGATGAAGGCACTCCAGAGGCACTTGTCTATCTGTTGAAGGTGATTATTGAGCAAGGCTTCATTCGTTACAGCTCGGTAGTGCGGGCGCTTGCAGTATGGACGGGAATGGGTTTGGAATCCGCCAATCAGCGGGTCGTTCGCCAACTGATCGAGCAGGCATATGAAGCATTGACTCGAAGTGAACTACGCCAGGAATGGCTGACCAGCTCAAATGCTAATGAAGTATATATGAGTCTGTGGGCTACCGCAGTACATGAGGAACGTGATCTGTATGGACAGGTTCGGAAACTCATGGAGCAGGGAGCACCTTACCAGAAGATCGTAGCACTGTATGTACTGTCTAACAGTGACAACAAGGATGTGCGCCTCGGAATTGCGAGAGAATATCTGGATGAAAGGGACCCGGAGCTTCAATATTGGATACTGACGAACTATACAAGCAATTATTTTTATGAATGGATAGAAGGCGGGACGGTCGCGGATCGGATCGTTAAAGTGGTGCGCACTCCTTTGCTGGAGAGCAAAGAGGAGCGGCGTAAAGATTTTGAACGACTTCATAACCTGTTTGTACATATGAAAAAGGGTGAGTCCACCGAGCCCTCCAAGGTGCTGGATTTTGTAAATCTGTATCACCGCTCAGATGCACCTATTCAAAAAATGCTGTATCTCGCTGGTTATGATATGGACGCTTCCTGGATTGGGGAAATCATAGCCTTAAAGGAACAGATTAGCCCTAATCTGCGTGGCGAACTGTTGAACCATTTTGTGCAAAGCCCTGAGGATACGGTACAACGTGATTTTATTTTTTCCAGTTTGTCTGACAAAAGTATGAGTATCCGTGAGTTCGCTGTGGCCAAGGCGCGTAAGCTGACGCTGTCGGAACCAGAAATGCAACAAATGGAAGCCTTATTAAAGCTCAAGACGGGATCATTGCGACAAAGTGTCATTGGTGTGTTGCTCTCACAATCGGAAGGGCCGCTGGCTGGCTCATTGGAACGCTTGCTTCGTGCTAAAGCGGAGCTACAACGATTGGGTGGACTGGAAGTATTGACGAAGATATATGCAGACCCGGATCGTGCCGAACAGTATGAAAGCCTGCGGGTTTTGGCGGATATCATTCAGCAACCCACAGCCAAAGAGGAGCAACTGCTGTCCAAGCTGGGACAGGAGGATGCTTATACAGGGGCTAACGGTTTTGGCCTGTACGATCCGAATGTCAAGGAAGCTTGGTTGGAAGAGAAAGTTGATCTGGGTGATTTTCGATTGTCCGATGTTTTTGTTAGTCCATTGGAGAAGCTCAAGCAGTTCTTGAGCGGACTGGATGAGCTTGTTCATCATCATCGTGATGTGGAATATACTGCGGAGTATTATTCAGGCTACAAAGATACATTGCTTATTGGGACGAACCTTCGTCCTCTACGGCTGGTTCAGGTCGATGAAGAAGTAGATTCCAGACTGTCTTTATATCCTCTATATGAGGAGTGGGACCGTTATTTGCAGGAAAGCGGCATGGAAGCGCGTGAACTGCTGGAGCTTGTTTTTTATGACCGATTGGAGCCTATGGACCGAACGCTGGATCGCTATTATCGATACTTTTCTTTTAACATGGACTATTCAGAACAAAGCAAGCACAAGCTGCTGGAAGGATGGCGTAAAGACTTCGCTGAGCAAATGTATCCTTTGGATCGCATTAACGAGGTACAGAAGTGGATGGCAGAACTGACCTATTCCGATCAGGTAAGCACATTAGTTAATGCTTATTTTATGGACACAGCCGGTGACCAAACATTTGACGTAATTGACCTTGCTTTAAATTCACTAATGCAAGGCATGCCTAAGGACAGACCTGAAGAGGATATGGGAATGCTCCATCTATTGTCTGGCCCGTGGGTGGCCCTGGAGAAGGGGCAGGTCCATGATGATGAGTCCTTTAAGCGCTTTTTCCATACCTTTGTGAACTACGCAGAACTGCCAGGAGCGGAAAATCGTTTTTATTCTCCGCTGGATCTGGAGGATTATTTCAAAGCATATGAAAAAGGGTTGATCGGTGTAGGGGAAGTGTATCGGGAACTACTCGCCGGTAGTGAAAGCAGAAGACATATGAGTACCTTAACCAATGCTCGCAATGCATGGATTTCCAGCAAACATGAATTTCTGGAAATACGTCGTACGGTTATTGATCGACTGTTAGAGGTTGAATTGGTTCGAGGCGATTTGCCTACCGAGGCTACGCCAAAGGTTATGGGATTGAGCCAGATTGAAGGTATGGATTATTTCATCCGTATTCTGGAGGGTCTCGACAAGGAAACGTTCGTGCGTGGTTATGTGTACGGCTACGGTGATCGTATTACCAAAAAAGAATCGTTCAGCCACTTGCTCAAAGCATGTTATCCGAGTGATGGCGAGAATGCCACGTTGCTCAAGGGAAAGCTGAAAAACACTAAAATTACGGATAAACGTCTGCTGGAGGCTGCTATGTATGCTCCACAGTGGATTGAGATTGTAGCAGACTATCTCGGTTGGGAAGGGCTTCGCAGTGCGGCATGGTATTTCCATGCACATATCAATGAAGGTTTTTCGGCCGAGAAGGAAACGATTGTAGCTCATTACTCGCCGATTGCTCCGCAAGATTTTAATGATGGTGCCTTCGATATTCACTGGTTTCATGAGGCCTATGAGACGTTGGGCGAGGAGCGTTTTGATCTGCTGTACGATTGTGCCAAGTATATTTCGGCTGGAGCCAATCATCGTCGATCCCAGTTGTTTGCGGATGCGACGCTGGGTAAGCTCAAACGGAGTGAAATGGAAAAATCAGTGGAGGATAAGCGAAACAAAGACCATTTGCTGACCTACAGTCTGATTCCACTTGCTCAGCCGCCTGAACCAGATGTACGCGAACGTTATGATTTTATCCAGAGGTTTCTGGAACAAAGCAAAAAATTCGGGGCACAGCGTAAGGCCAGTGAGGCACTCGTTTCACGGATTGCGCTCGGGAATTTGGCACGTAACGCAGGTTATGATGACGTAACCCGTCTCGTATGGGACATGGAAGCTCGTAAGCTGGATGATCTTCGGTCTTATTTTGAGCCACATGCTTTGGACGAGGCTACAACAGTACAGCTCGTCATTGATGCTGAAGGAGCGGCAGATATTGAAATTGTCAGCAAAGGCAAGACGCTGAAATCCATTCCGGCTCGTTTCAAGAAGGATGAGTATGTTACGTCGCTGAAGGAGCTTAAAGGAGATCTAGTGGATCAGTACCGCAGAGCTCGCAAAGAATTGGAACGCTCTATGGAGTCTGGTACGACCTTTATGGTGAAGGAATTGAGAGGACTGCTGGGTAATCCTGTGCTTGCTCCGTTGGTGCGAACACTGGTTTTCAAGGTTGATGATCACCTCGGATATTTTAATGAGGAAACGTTGGTATTGACGGCTCCTTTTGCTGAAAAGCATACTATAGGAGAAGAGGACAAGCTGATTATCGCTCACCCCCTTCATTTGTTCGAAAGTGGTCGTTGGAGCGACTTCCAGAAGGACTTATTCGACCGCCAGATACGCCAGCCATTTAAGCAGGTGTTCCGTGAGCTGTACTTGCTGAATGCTGATGAACGTGCAAACGCGACAGTTTCCCGTCGATATGCGGGACACCAGGTACAGCCGAATAAAACGGTATCCCTATTGAAAGGTCGCCACTGGACAGTCAGCTATGAGGACGGACTCCAGAAGGTGTACTATGCCGAGAATCTGATTGCGAACCTGTATGCCATGGCAGACTGGTTCTCACCAGCGGATACCGAGGCTCCTACGCTGGAGACAGTACAGTTCTTTGATCGTACAACGTATAAGAGCGTACCGTTGGACGAAGTTCCTCCTGTTCTGTTCTCCGAAGTTATGCGGGACGTGGATCTGGTCGTCAGTGTTGCCCATGTAGGCGGCGTTGATCCAGAGGCCAGTCTAACGACCATTGAAATGCGTAGGGTGATTGTGCAGGAATCACTTCGCTTGCTGAAAATTAGCAATGTACGCTTGGATGGGAATTATGCACGTGTAGATGGGACTCTTGGCGAATATGCTGTGCATCTGGGAAGCGGGGGTGTCTACAAGCAAGCGAAGGGAGTTCTGCATATTATCCCGGTGCATTCGCAGCATCGTGGACGCATCTTCCTGCCGTTTCTGGACGAAGACCCAAGAACAGCGGAGATTCTATCCAAAATTGTGTTGTTGGCCGAGGACCAGAAGATCAAGGACCCGCAAATTCTTACACAGCTTCAAGCGTAGAATAGAATTCTGATATATATAGATTCATAATTAACTCAACGTTCGCACCTAGACAATGGTTTCAAATCCTCTCCTGTGCAGGTGGAAACTTAGTTTAGTTGCGGAGGTTGAGTTATTTAATACTGAACGTGTATCAAGCGCGAATAAGGAAATATGGGTAATATTTTAGGTTCTGTGGTTTGATGGGAATCTAACAGTATAACAATTGACGATAATAGGAGAACACAACGATGTTTAATAGTATCTTTCTAAAAGAGTACTCAACCGAGTATCAATCACAAGTTGTCGATTTAATTTTACATATTCAAAAAGATGAATATAATATCGCCATAACCAAAGAAGATCAGCCAGATTTGCTTGATATTGAAAACTTTTATCAGCGTGGTAACGGCAACTTCTGGGTGGCACTTAGTGAAGGAACCGTAGTAGGGACTATAGCTTTGTTAGATATTGGGAACCGTAAGACAGCACTCAGAAAAATGTTTGTAAAACAAAACTATAGAGGTAAAACATTCAATGTTTCGAATCAATTATTGCATCATGCCATAGGATGGGCCAGGGAAAGGTCTATTGAAGAAATCTATCTTGGAACAACACCACAATTCGTAGCAGCTCATCGTTTCTATGAGAAGAACGGCTTTGTTAGTATAGCTCCAGGAGAATTGCCGATTGGTTTTCCAGTCATGAAAGTGGATAAAAAGTTTTACATATACGTCATTCAATAATGGGTATAAATGAAGATGCTGCTGGGTCACAAAAGAAACTGTCGTCTAGCAAATGTTTCTTTTGTTTAGGACAGGCGTTTGCTAGAATAAAAGGGTATGTTGTAAGTCAACGTTAACCAAATTGCTGGGAGGGACACAAGTATGAGCAATAAGATTAAATGGGGAATTGTCGGCACAGGCTGGATCTCAGATCAATTTGTGGCGGATTTGGCGCATGTTACGAATGGAGAAGGGTATGCCGTTGGATCACGCACTATTGAAAGCGCTACCGAATTTGCAGCTAAGCATCAAATATCACGGGCTTACGGGAGCTATGAGGAATTAGCACAAGATCCCGAGGTAGATGCTATTTACATAGGGACTCCTCATCCTTTTCATAAAGAAAATGTTCTGACGGCTCTTCGGGCGGGCAAAGCAGTCTTGTGTGAGAAACCCTTCACCGTCAATAGCAAAGAATTGGAGGAACTGATCGGCTTTGCACGTGAGCGTAAGCTATTCTTGATGGAAGCAATGTGGACACGTTTTTTGCCTCCGATTCGCCAAGTGCGGGAGTGGATACATGCGGGACACATTGGGGAGGTAAAGTTGGTTAAGGCGGAATTTGGTTTTCGAGTAGATTGGAACCCGGAGGGGCGGCTTTTGAACCCTGAGCTGGGCGGAGGTGCTCTATTAGATGCAGGAATTTATCCGGTTTCTTTTGCTTCAATGGTCTTCGGTCCTGAACCTGAGCATGTATGGAGCACTGCTCATATCGGGGAGACAGGCGTTGACGAGACATTTTCGATCTTGCTGGATTATGGAAAAGGACGCACGGCTATGCTTAACGGGGCAGTCCGTCTCGGATTGACGAATGAGGCATACATCCATGGAACAAAGGGCTATATCCACATTCCGTCATTCCTGAACAGCACATCGGCTACTTTAGTTGTGGACGGTGAAGAGGCGCAAAACTTTCAGGATGACCGATCCTCTACAGGCTATGCCTTTGAAGCAGAAGAAGTCGGGCGTTGCTTGAACGAAGGCTTGCTCGAAAGTTCTACTATTTCTTTGGATGAATCATTAGGAATTATGAAACTGATGGATCAGATTCGTTCACAGTGGGGGCTTCGGTATCCGTTTGAATAATCACATTAATTCCAGGGACCTTCCAGGTTCTCTGGAATTTTTTTGTTTGTGAGCGTTATTTTTTTATATCAGGATTTTGCAAAATTCGATTCCAGTTGCTCCGAAGTGCAAGATATAGACGAATTAACATTGCGATCTATATCTTGTTCATTGGAAGTCGCTTATGGGATTTTTGAAAAATCCTCATACATAAGTATCTCCAATTCCCAAATAGCGACTTTGGTCGCACGCTAGGTAACGCCATATGAGTAAGTCAAGAGTGGGACATATGAATCATTTTTTGTGATTTAAATTAGTTAAAAAACCGTCATTAAAAAGTTACAAAAGTGTAATTTTATTATCAGTTAACTGAATTGTGAGCGCTCTCTTTTTATGGAGAAGAATGAAGGTCCTAGTGCTGTACTTCCAAAAACTTTCAATGAAATTTTCGAAAATGTACGGTAGGGTGGTAAACGTGTCACTTGAGCCATTGCGACTTTTGTTGACTTGCTTGCTTATCCCGTGGCTCTGGATTCTTGTCGGTGCTCGCAGGATCGAGAGCCTTTGCAAGCCTGTGAGAGTTGAATAGGCATTCACCTCATGACCTAACATCAAGGAGGAATTACAAACGTGAAAGTGAAATCAACATGGTTGTTCCGTATGGTGATGATGACAGTTATCGCGGCTGTTGTGATCGGACCTATGAATATTGCAGGAGCGGCAGGCAGCCAGAAAGATCGGCCCTGGATGAACACGGCCCTATCGGCTGAGAAACGGACAGCACTACTGCTGCAGGAAATGACGCTGGAAGAAAAAATAGATTTGGTGACTGGCAAGGTCAACAATTACTATGGATTCTATAATAATTCGATGGAGCGGTTGGGTATTCCGGCGCTGACGATGGCAGATGGACCTGCAGGTGTGCGCATCGCCAATCCAGATGTGCAGGACAAGCAATCTACTGCGTTGCCTGCTCCAATTGCGTTGGCTGCAACGTGGGATACCCAAGCTGCCAAACAGTATGGGGATTTGATCGGAGACGAGGCTTTTAATACAACTCATAATGTTGCGCTTGGACCGGGGATGGATATTGCCCGTATTCCATGGGGATCGCGAAACTTTGAATCTATGGGTGAGGACCCGCTACTGCAATCGCAAATGGCGACCGCTTATGTCAAAGGTATACAAAGCCACCCTGTTTTGGCGACTGCGAAACATTACCTTATGAATAATCAGGAAACGGAGCGCTTCACGACGAATGTCAAAGTCAGTGACCGTGCGTTGCATGAGATTTACATACGCCCGTTCCAAGAAGTCATCGCCAAGGCAGATTTGGGAGGGGCCATGTGCTCCTTTAACAAGGTGAACGGCGAGTCTGCTTGTGAGAACAAAACTCTTTTGACGGACCTCTTGAAGAAGGAATTGCAATTCAAGGGCTTTGTGATGAGTGATTACGGTGCGAACCTGAGTACAGTCGAATCAGCAAATAGCGGATTGGACCTGGAAACACCGGGTACACCATATGGTAAATGGGGAGATCAGCTGCTGGCGGCTGTTAAGAATGGCAAGGTAAGTGAAAAAACGATTGATGATAAGGCTGGGCGCATTCTGGTGCAAATGTTCAGCAAAGGTTTATTCGATCACCCGGCTCAAAATAATCAAATTGATGCCCGTGACCATGGCAAGACAGCCCGTCAATTGGCTGAGGAAAGTATGGTACTGCTTCAAAATAAAAACAATGCATTACCGTTGTCTAAAGATAAACTCAAGTCCATTGCTGTGATTGGCCCCGATGCAGATAACGGCACTGTGGCAGGCGGAGGCAGTTCGTTGGTGAACCCGACATATACCGTGAGTCCGTTAGAGGGCATCCGCAATCGTGTCGGCAAAGGAGTTACCGTCCAATATGCACCGGGCACAGACCCGATCTCTGCAGGAGACATTATGCCAGGGCCATCTGCTGTTCCGTCTTCACTGTTGACTACATCTGATCAGAAAGAGGATATCAGTGTTGGATATGCGACTTATGGAGATGGCGAACAGGGGCTTCGAGGCGAATACTGGAAGAATAACAAGATGGAAGGAAATCCGATTCTTGTACGCAATGATGACCAAGTCAATATGAACCTTGGATTTTATAATTATCAGGGCTTCAATGCGAAGTCCCCTAAAGTTTCAAATACACCAACGACACTGAACGGTTTGATATCTGCACGCTGGACAGGAGCAATTGCAGCTCCCAAGGATGGTGACTATGCATTGTCATTAACCAGTTTGGGATCAAGCAAGCTGTATCTCGACGATAAGCTATTCGTGGATAATCAAGGTGAAAAGCTGGGCACTACGAAGAAAAACATCTCCCTTAAAGCGGGTGAAAAGCACAAAATACGTATTGAATACCGCGCCGATTATCCGACAAATGGTCGTGATTCCGGTGGTATGGTTCGTCTGGGCTGGGAACCTCCAGCAGATACGTCAGATAAGTTGATTGACAACGCTGTGAAATTGGCGAAAAAATCGGATGTTGCGATTGTTGTAACGCGTACGTATGAGAGCGAAGGATATGTTGAGCGTTCCGATATGGAACTGCCGAACAATCAGGATCGGCTGATCCGTGCGGTTGCGGCTGCAAATCCGAAAACCATTGTTGTACAAATGAGTGGCAGAGCCGTGCAAATGGATACATGGCAGGACAAAGTCCCTTCCATCGTACAAGCATGGTTTGCTGGACAAGAGCAAGGGAATGCTATAGCGCGCGTCTTATTCGGGGATGTGAATCCTTCTGGTAAATTGCCGGTAACTTTCCCGGTTAACGAGCAGTCTACACCCGTGTCCTCACCAGAGAAGTTTCCAGGCGTGAACGGTATAGGTGACTATTCAGATGGTATTTTTGTAGGCTATCGTGGGTATGAGAAATCGGGTATTCAACCGGCGTTCTCCTTTGGACACGGTTTATCCTATACGACATTCGGATATAGCGATCTGAAAACAAAACAGCATGCGAGTGGAAAAAAATCCGATCGTACGAGTTCCGTCGAAGTTTCGCTAAAATTGAAGAACACGGGCAAAACAGCCGGAGCTGAGGTTGTACAGGTGTACAGCGGTAAGCTTCCGACAAACGTAGAGACTCCATCCCGTCAACTGGCAGGCTGGTCCAAGGTAGAATTAAAGCCGGGTCAAGAGAAGAAGGTTCGCATTGAACTCGACCCGAAAGCTTTCTCTTATTGGGATGAAAAGTCAAAAGCATGGGTTATGCCGGCGGGTGAAGTGCCCATTTATGTGGGCAGCTCCTCTCAGGATTTACGACTGACGGGAAGTGTTACGATTCCGGCAATCTCTACAGAAAAGGAAAAAAAGTAAACCCGTTACATTTATTTTAAAATGGTTATATTCAAGAGAGCGCGGGCACAAGCACCGGCTCTCTTTTTGCTATCGGTATGTAAACGTCCAACAGGTATGCAAAGGGAAACCCAAGTGAAAGCTGAAATAGTAGGGAGGATGAGGACAGGCTAATGATGGGGAGAGGAGGATATTAGATGGAGAAACTCCAAAAGCAACGACGTACTGCCATCTGGCTGCTTATAGCTGCAGTGGCCATTTTGATCTGTGCGGTCCTGGCCAGTATGGCTATACGGAATGTTCCGGGGCCGAAAGCAGAAAATAACGTCAACATGTGGCTAACAACACCCGACCCTGCGAATCGCCTAACCCAACAGACCCCGATCCGTTGGGATAAGGATAACAGTAAAGAAAATGCAGCGAATGCGGATACACTGACGATTGAGATTAAGCCAGATATTCATTATCAGACGATGGAGGGATTTGGCGCAGCGGTGTCCGGTTCGTCCGCATACCTAATGAATCATGGCATGTCTGCCAATCAGCGTGATCAGCTGCTAAATGATTTGTTTACAGCTAGTGGCATTCAACTAAGTTATATTCGCCATACCATTGGAGCCTCAGATTATTCCGTAGATGAACAGGGACAGCCTGGTAGCTATACCTATGACGATGTGGCAACAGGCAAGGACTATGAGCTGAATCATTTCTCCATCGCCAAGGATCGGGATGTGATCGATGTGCTGAAGCAAATCCTGAGAAGAAACCAGGATTTAAAGATTATGGGAACCCCATGGACAGCTCCGCCCTGGATGAAATATGGGGAGCAGATTTATAACGGCTGGTATTTGGACTATAACGATCCGCGCGTCTACCAGGCGTATGCTGACTATTTTGTTCGTTATCTACAGGCTTATGCGAACGAGGGAATTCCGATTCAGGCGATTTCCATTCAAAATGAGCCAGAATTCACGACGTCCAAGTATCCCAGCATGAGTATGGGAGCAGCAGAACAGGCGAATTTCATTAAACAATATCTGGGTCCGGCCCTAAATCGAAACCATTTATCTACTCACATTATTGCCTTTGACCATAACTGGGATACAGGGAGCGAATATGCCAAGACCGTGTTGGGAGATGAACAAGCTCGAAACTATACGCACGGAACGGCCTTTCATTGCTACAAAGGAGAGCCCACAGCGATGACAGATGTGCATAATGCTTTTCCTGATAAGCCTGTATATATGACAGAATGTAGTGGGGGAGCGTGGAGTCCGGGCTTTGGAGATGATTTGAGCTGGGATATGTCCAAGCTGATCATTGGTGCACCCCGAAACTGGTCGCAAAATGTCCTCTTTTGGAATATCGCACTTGACCCGTCCGGGGGTCCGACCAATGAGGGGTGCACCAACTGTAGAGGTGTAGTGACCATCGACCCGTTAAGCGGTGCAGTTACGAAAAATGTGGAGTACTATGCAATTGGGCACGCCAGCAAATTTGTCCGTCCAGGTGCGGTACGTATTGATTCTACACATTATAGTGGAAGTATCGAAACGGTTGCCTATCGCAACCCCGACGGTACGCTTGTCCTGATTGCCGCCAATACGGGAGAGAACACAAAGACATTTAAGGTTCGGCAGGGAAATAAGGTTTTCAAATCTACCCTTCCATCCAAGTCCGCGGCTACCTTTCAATGGAATCCTACGGTTTCCTGATATGGCATGTACATCAACGTTTTATAGAAGTTTTAGAGCGCTTAGCCCATCTGGCTGAGCGCTCTTTTTTCATTTGCTACAAAGTCCAGACTGTGAAAAAGATAAAATTTTAATATTGTTCAGAATTGGTTCAGAGGCGGATGATAAGATCTTTTCACTAATAACAAGAATGAACCGTTCACGGGGGAGAGTCTGATGAATCAAGAAACGAATAAAGAATGGCAAAAAGTGCTGATGGTGACGTTGCTGGCAGGTATGGCATGGGGGCCCCAGCTTGTTCATGCGGAAACGAAAGGGGAGACGTCAGCGATTGTGACTAAAGCCAATACAGTATCTTTTACAGATCAGTCCACTATGTCATCCCAGGCATTACAGGCGGTACAGGAGGCTGTGAAGCAAGGACTGATCACGGGTTATCCAGATGGTTCTTTCCGTCCAGATCAACCGTTAACGCGCAAGGAAATGGCAGCTTTGCTAGCTAATGCACTTAAGCTTGACGCAACGGAGAAAGCAGTAACTTTTAAGGACACGCAGGGGAGTTGGGCCGCTTCTTATATAGAAGCTGTAGGTGCGGCAGGTCTAATGACCGGAGATGAATCGGGTGCTTTCCGCCCGGATGCTGCAGTGAGTCGTGAGGAATTGGCAGCCATTCTGGTGAGAGCGATTGGAGGAACCCATGTTCAAGGCGGAGATGTTCAGGACATTTCTGATGGGGATCAGGTGAGCCAATGGGCCAAAAGCAACGTAGAGGCAGCTCTCAAACTGGGATTAATGGATACGCCGGATAATCGGTTTGACTCTAAAGTACAGGTAAAACGTCAAGATATCGCAGCCTTTTTGGTGAATGTGTTCCAATCGGGCGAACGGACGGGAATCCTTTCTCGTATTGACGGGGATATCGCCTATATGGATGGAAAGCCCTATTTGATCGGCCAGCAATTGAAGCAGCTGTTCGGAGCGGACAATGTGCCGGCGCTTCAAGGGGCCACCCTGACCTATCAGGCATCGAACCGAAACGTAGCTGATCTGTCGGCGCTTCAAATTGTGCAAAGTGGTACAGCCCAACATCCGGTGACTTTGTATAGCAAAGGGTCAGAATTTAAAGGCAAGTTAGCTATTGCAGCGGATTTTGTGCGTATTCAAGGTGATACGTTACCTCAGGTAACCTTGATGAAGGGTGCCAAAAATGTAGAGATTCATGCAGACGTAAACGAAATGATCGTGGATACGCATGAACCTATTCAGATTCAGGGAAGTGGTGTATGGCAGCAGCTAAAACTGAATTTTGCCGATACACAGGTACGTCTCGCCAATGGTATACAGACTGTACAGACCCGTCTTGCGGAGCAGGGAACAGAGACTCAAATTATACGTGATACCACGTTGGATGCATCTTCGGATACATCCTCAACAAGCACTAAAAAAAGTTCATCCGGTGGCGGCGGTGGCAGTTCTACAACGAATCCAACGCCAACACCTAATCATGTACCTGTCTCAGCTATCGTTCCTGCCGATCAATATCCCATTTTGGGTTCTGGAGATACGCTAGTGGATTTGAAAAATGTGTTTTACGATGCCGATCAGGATGAGCTATTGTATCATGCGGTCACTTCGGATGTATACGTAGCAGAAGCAGAAGTGGCCGATCAACAGCTTACACTAAAACCTAAATCAGTAGGAAGCACACAGGTATTTGTTACGGCAGAGGATGGAAAAGGCGGCAAAGCGAGCGTGTTTTTCAACTATACAGTGACCAGTTCTACTTATGAGGAGGACATTAATCACAGTCCTGTCGCGAGCAACCGCCTAAATGACATTCCTTTGCTCTTAAATGAGGGTGGCAAGCAGATTAGCCTGTCTGACTTGTTTAACGATGAGGATGGCGATGCACTGACCTACACGGTGGAATCGGCTTCGCCAGAAGTGGCCACAGGAGAAGTTACAGGCGATCAGCTTATGCTTACGCCGCTTCAAGCCGGCATTAGTCTAATGACGATAACAGCCCATGACGGCAAGGGAGGCACAGCCTCGCTTCAGTTTGCTGCTATGGTGAATGCGCCTCTGCCTGATCCGCAGCCTGAGAATCACATACCTGTGGCTTTGCCTCATTTACCTATCGTAGTTGCTAATGTGTTGCAGGACAAGCTGATGCTGTATCCGGGTTCGTTATTTATGGATCAGGATGGCGACACCTTGACGTATACCATCACTTCTTCCAATCCCCAAGTAGGCAGTGTGGTGGAGAACGGAGAAGATTCCTTTGTAACACTGCATAATGCTGGTATTACGATGATTGGAATTACGGCGAATGATGGCCGTGGGGGCGTTTCTTTCACTTCATTTATGCTGCAAGTTGAAGCTCCTCAACCAGTAAATCATCGTCCGGTAGTGACCCGTGTGCCTGAACCTCAATATTTGGACCCGGGAGATGGTCAGCAAATATTGCAGCTGAATGATATGTTCTCTGATGAGGATGGAGACACGCTGACCTATACTGTGGTGTCTTCTGATCCATTGGTGGCAGGAGGGCAGGTAGAAGGGAATGCACTTTTCATACAACCGTTGCGTAATGGTATGACGTTCCTTACGATTACGGCAAATGATAATCGTGGTGAAACGACATCTTTTACGATTCCAGTGATTGTTGAGAAAAGAGACTTGTTCATTTCCGAAGTCGTGTGGCAAGGCGAACCGGATTATCTGGACCAGGCGATTGAATTGTATAACCCTACAAACAGACCGTTGGAGAAAAATAGAATATGGATTGAGCGATCCGACCAACCAGACCCGATTATCATAAATGCCAATGACGGGGATGTGATTATGCCTGGGCAAACATTTGTTATTGCGGATGATCTGAGTTCGTTCGTATCGGAGGATTGGTATTTTACCTTCCTGCAGTTACAAAGTAACAATTCCGAACCTGTAACGCTTAAGCTGTACTACAACAACACGCTCATAGATATCGCAGTCATTGGTCAAGGGCAGGCTTTGGGACGGAACAGTGGTACGGTCATTGGTAATACAGAACCATATCAAGCTAGTGAATGGAATGTTGAGGGGACGAACTACCCTGTTAATTTAGGAGATTTTATCGGTCGTCCTCGGCCGTAAAACATACGTATCCTAAGATTTTGAATACATGATTACATTTATCGGTGGGGAGAGAATTGCACCATGAAAAATAAGAAGTTAACCGCTCAGCTGGCAGCTGCTTTGCTGCTGCTGACCCCCTCGTTTCCTGCCGGAGCAGAGCAAGCTACCGTGATAGATACGGCTTCCGTATCCAAGGGGTCCACAGGGAACAATACTGCCACCTGGACGGATGTACAGAAGCTTACAGCAGAGCAATTGGAACAACTACAAAAAGCCCGTGAACTCGGGATCATCCAAGGCGATCCCGCCGGAACGCTCAGACCTGAGCAGAAGCTCACACGTCAGGAGCTAGCCGTGCTGCTGGTCAAAGCGTTGCAGCTTCCGACAGGCAACTTGGACGGCGCTGCCTCCTTCACGGACGTGCCCGCCGATAGCTGGGGGCGCCCGGCTATAGAGGCAGCCCGTAAGGCCGGGCTGATGCAGGGCGACGCCGACGGACACTTCCGTCCGAATGACTTGATCAGCGCCCAAGAACTGGTCGCGCTGTTGGTCAGGTCCGCTGGGACGGGTACGTCTGCGGGCACGCCCGCCAGCACAACCGACTCGTCGTCGGCGCAGGAGCTGCCGACGGCGTGGAAGGACGCCAGCCCGTGGGCGACCCCGATGATTCGGGCGGCGCTGAATGACGGGCTGATGAGTGAATTTGGCGGAAATCTACAAGCCAAAGACTCGGTAAGCCGCGTAGATGCAGCCAGCCTGCTCGTATCTGCTTTGTTTCCACAGGAGCGTGCTTCGCAGCTCCAAGAAATGGACGGCAAGCAGATACGGATCAATGGCATCGCGTATGACGTGGCAGAGCCGCTGCGCGGCATTTTTCACGCGGATAATCAGACCGCGCTGCGCAACGCGGGCATTCGTTTCCATGCCACAGGCCGGACGGTGGACAAGGTCACTTGGTTGGAGCTTCGCAGCAGCGGGACTTCGGCTCGTGACGGCGAAGCGGAGTTCAGCGGCAACGTTGTGCTGGACGGACACGGCTCCACGCTGAACGGAGATTTGGTGATCGCCGGGGATTTTACATCGGTACTGCATTTGAAAGTGGAACAGCAGTTAACGGTAGATGCCCGGGTTCAGCAGGATTTTTATGCACAGGATGTGCAGGTGCAGGGACAGACCCACATTAACGGCGGAGATAACAATACAGTCGTATTTGATAGCTCAACGTTGACGCAAATAGATGTCACAAAGCCTGAAGTTCACGTTGTATTCAGTGGTACCGCAAGCGCGACAGTCATGAACGTGCAATCCAGTGCAAGCATTGAGGTTAGCGCGGATGCTTCCTTGCCGCAGCTGAATGTTAATGAAGGGGCGGACAAAGTCAATCTTCAGGGAACGGTTCAGACCGTTCAGATAACTGGCAGCCAGTCCGTCGAGATGTCAGGTAATAGCACGATCCAGCAGCTGACCGTCACAGGGACGGGTGCCTTGGAATTGAAAACGATAGGTAGTATTGAAAATATTCAAGTCAGCAACCCGGCAGCTAGGGTAAATGTGAGTGGAAATGTACAGGTATCTACGGTCACACTGGGTACCGGAATCGCTTCCAACGCTGTGTCGGGTCTAGCAGCGGCAAGTGCAACAGGGTCGTCTTCATCTTCTGGAAGCTCATCCGGTTCATCCAGCAGCGCGAACCGTTCACCGGAAGTCGTGAATACTTCTGTAGAGCGTGTCATTACTGAAGGCGCTGGTGAACAGTTGTATGATTTGCGCCAATTCTTTACCGATCCTGATGGGGATACCTTGACCTTTTCGGCAGCTTCTCTTCAATCCGGCATCGTACGGGCGTCTGTATCTGGCAATACCTTAAAGCTTACGCCAGTCAGTGTCGGAAAAGCATCCATCAGTGTATCGGCTAATGATGGACGGGGAAAAAGAGTATCGTCGACCTTTAAAATTATCGTAAACGGCCAGCCAGTATCTGCAGGTATACCCGATCAGGCGCTTACTGTGGGACAGCCCGACTTGGTACTGCATTTGAATGATTATGTTCAGGACCCGGAAAATGCTAGCTTAACGTATCAGGTTACTGTTGATGATCCTGCTGTAGCTTCGATGGTGCTTGCGGGAGATGAATTGCGTCTGAGTCCGCTTCGAGCGGGCAGTACGATCGTTCATGTCACTGCCAATGACGGACAGCAAGGAGAAGATGGCAGCACAGGCCAAAAGCAGATTGAATTCAAGCTAACGGTTCAAGGCGCTCCTAACCATGCCCCGCATGGACAAGCTCCTCAGCCATTAACCGTCACATTGGGTCAGCCGAATATGACACTGGATCTTTCAACGATATTTACGGATGCGGATGGCGACCCGCTGGTGTTCACAGCAACCAGTTCGGATACTTCCAGCGTGCAGACTGTCATAACGAGTGATCAGCTTTCTTTGCAGCCACTGCAAGCGGGGAGCGCAAGTATTATCTTGACGGCAGACGATAGCAAGGGTGGAACAGATACAGTTACCTTGATTGTAACGGTTTTGCCTATACCGAACAGTAGCCCGGTGGTAACCCGTGCACCAGACGCGGTACATCTGATTTTAGGCAAGGCTGACGGAACCGTGGATCTGTCCGCCATCTTTGCTGACCCGGATCATGATCCGATTCGTTATGAAATCAGTTCGTCTGATCCAGCCGTGGCAGATGCTACAGTTCAAAATGAACAGCTTGTCATTCATGGGCTGACTAGCGGCAATACCGTGATTACCATCACGGCTAAAGACGATAGAGGCGGAGAGATTAGCACAGACCTACAGGTTCATCTATTGGAAAATGCAGTTATTACAGCAATTCCTGAGCAGTTGCTTCAATGGGGAGATGCTGCATCAGAACTGGATCTCTCACCGTTCCTGTTGAACTGGGATCTAGCATCCCTGTCAGTGACAGCAGACACGTATGATCCAGGAATTGCTACGGCCCATATAAATGGTCAGAAACTACAGCTAAACCCAGTGAGTGTAGGGACCGCAAGTGTAACACTCAGTGTGTATGATCAGTACGGACGTGCAGAGGGAGCGACGTTCCCGGTTACCGTCAGCATGCCTCAGCTAAATCAAGCTCCTCAAGTCATAGCGGCTATAAACGAGCAGGTATTGACTCCCGGAGTTACACAGCAAAGAGATTATGATTTGCAGCAGCTGTTCAGCGATGAGGATGGAGATGTGCTTCAGTTTACGGTCAGCTCCAGTGATCCGACATTGGTGAGTGCATCAATTAATGGCAGTATCTTAACGGTGGCTTCTGGAACAGGTAGCGGTCTTGCCGCTGTTACCATTACAGCCACGGATGGTCGGGGAGGTTCTGTGCAATACACGTTGAATACACGCAATGCCGAACTGGTTTCCGGCGGGATCACTCCGATAGGGGTTAAATACGGCTTGCCGCACAGAAACGTGGATCTGTCCAGTTATTTCCCAGGACAATCTAAATTCCTGGTATATAGAGGAACGCCATCATCGACATTCCTCGGTCCTGTAGAACTCATGAGCACCTCCATTCCCCTTTCCCCCGAACCTTTACTGGTATGGGTGGTAGGAGCGGATGGAAGAGCTGTCGTATTTCAGGTCCAACAGGAACCACAGCAAGCGCCTGCTGTATATTTCTCGCAATATGTGGATGGTGGAGATGGAAGAATTGTTTTGCAATTGCATTATAACGGGAATGGAGATCCTTCCCATCGGGCAGACGGTTACTCACTGGAGTTTCATCAATGGATGAAGAAAACAAACCAAATGAAAGTTACCACTCTACCGATTAATCCGGTTTATCCTGCCATGCCATATATAATCATCGACACTATCTTTTATGATTTCATGGATATTACGAATGCTTGGTATTTCAATGATGAGGGCGATTTCTACAACCCGAACGAATTTAACACTGTTGCATACGTTTTAAAATACCAAGGACAAGTGGTGGATGTATTAGGAAATCCAAATTCACATGAACAGTTTACTCCACAAGGAGGAACGTTCGTCCGCAAACCAGGAATATCCTACGGATCGTCTGCCTATAATCAGCTAGATGAGTGGAATGTGTTTCCTAAAGGGACCTATCAATATGTCGGCATTTATACACCATAAACGGTATGCTTTGCAGCATCAAGGAGACTCCTGTCCCCTCGAGAATTTTTGACTTTTTAAGAGTCCAGCTTCAGTAGGTCGTAGGAGTTGCTGGCAGAGCGACTATATTTCAGGTTCATCAGGAACCACAGGAGGCATTTCTTTTGTTTTTTTCACAATATGTCGATGGTGGAGACGGTCGCATCGTGCTGCAATTGTTTTACAACCGAGAATGTGACTTCTCTCATAAAATAGAAGGATATGAGCTGGAGGTTCACCAATTCATGAAAAACACGAACCGCATGAACGTATCCAGCATAGCGCTATATCCGGTTAATCCAGTAATTCCGTATCTGATCATAAACAGCATCTTTTACGATTTCATGGATGTCACGAATGTTGCCTATTTTAATCAAGAGGGTCATTTCTATAACCCAAGTGAATTTAATACGGTCGCATATGTACTGAAATATCATGAAACTGTGGTAGATGTGATTGGAGAGCCTCATTCGCAGAATCAATTGTTTCCTCAAGGTGGGACATTTGTTCGTAGACAAGGTATATCATGTGGCTCGCCCATTTTTAATCAGCGGGATGAGTGGATTGCATACCCGAAAGGTACTTATCAATATGTAGGCAGGCATATACCTTAATCGGTATGTTTGTCCGCGATCGCTGTCTGTTGAAGACAGGTCATAAATTCTTATAAAGGTGTAACCCAACAACTATGGAGGGTTACACCTTTTTGTATACTGAGCATTTTGTATTCATCCAAGCCTTTACTGTACAAGGAGATTTTCAACATGAAACTAGAGGCATGGGGAGTTCTTCCACAGCAGTATCAATATGCTTGAACAATGTACTCAACTGAATTACAATACAATTGATAATGATTTTTAATATCAATTAGGATGAGAAGGGGGAGTTGGACTACATGTTTGGATTGACAAAAAAGCTACATATTTATATAGCACTTATTCTGATGATATCGGTGCTGGCTGGTTGTGCCTCGGGTGGAACTACAGGGACAACAGACCCTTCAAGCAAGTCTGCAAGTGGTAATGAGAGCAATGCAGCAGGCAGTGGTGCGGACGAGCAGACCAGAGTTATCAAACATGCCATGGGTGAAACGACAGTTAAGGGAACTCCGAAAAGGATTGTAACCTTGTTCCAGGGTGCCAATGATGTTGTTGTTGCACTTGGTGTTAAGCCAACGGGTGTTGTGGAATCCTGGGTTCAGCAACCCGTATATAAATATTTGAGAGATGATCTGGATGGCGTGACGCAAGTAGGTCAGGAATCACAGCCGAATCTGGAAGAGATCAACAAGTTGAAGCCGGATCTAATCATTGCCACCAAAACAAGACATGAGGATATCTATGATCAACTGTCCCAGATTGCCCCAACGGTAGTTACCGAGACGTTGTTTGACTGGAAAGAGACGGTAAAGACGGCTGGTGAAGCGATGAATATGAAGGAACAGTCGGACAAGTTGCTTGCCAATTGGGATGCAAGGGTAGCGGATTTCAAAGACAAAATGGGTGACCGTCTTCCCATTGAAGCGACTATTACGAATTTCAGAGCCGATCAGGTTCGCATTTTCTATATGGGATACGCCGGGAAAATTTTGAAAGAGCTTGGATTTACCAGACCGCCTGGACATGATGAAGATACCTGGGGTGTGGAGCTGACTTCGAAAGAGAACATCCCAGATATGAACGCAGATATGATCTTCAACTTCAATTCAGGTACGGAAACAGAAGCTATTGAGAAAAATTATAAGGATTGGACCAGCAGTCCGCTCTGGAAAAATCTCGATGCAGTGAGGAATAACCAGCTGGTACAGGTTGATGAAGTGGCCTGGAACATGGGGGGCGGATACACATCGGCCAACATGATGCTGGACGACCTATACAAGCAGTTCAATCTGAATTAATGGGAGCAAGACCTGCCATGCACCAGGACATTCGTATACGAAGTGTATGGGCAGGCAGGTCTTTTTGCATTTCACGAATGAAAGAGTGAGAATATGTTTCCCCTTTTTACGAAGGCAAGTACGAAGATGTATGGACTATCCGGCTTATTCATTTTACTATTACTCGCCTGTGTAGCCAGCATGATACTGGGACGTACACACATAACATTTCAAATAGCAGTGGATGCTCTACAACACTATGACGAAAGCTCAGTGGAGCATGTCGTACTTCTGACGGAACGTTTGCCACGCACAATTATAGCCGCTGTTGTTGGTGCAAGTTTGGCGGTGGCGGGAGGACTCATGCAAGCGCTAACTCGTAATCCGCTCGCTTCACCAAGTGTGTTTGGGATCAATGCGGGCGCCATCTTTTTTATTGTTATTGCCATCGTGGCGCTGTCGGTGTCCTCGCTTAGTACGATGATGTGGTTTGGTTTTGCCGGGGCAACCATTGCAACAGTGATTGTGTACGCGCTTGGGTCCATCGGTCGTGATGGTCTGACTCCCATCAAGATTGTGCTGGCGGGTACCGCTATCTCTGCACTTTTTGCTTCGTTCACACAGGCAATCCTGGTGCTGGATGGAACGGGATTACAGGACGTGTTGTTCTGGCTTGCAGGTTCAGTGAGCGGTCGAACACTCGACATGCTGTATCCTGTACTGCCATATATGACGGTTGCCGCTGTGATATCCCTGTTTATGGGCCGGGCGATCAATCTGCTCTTGACCGGTGATGATATCGCCAAGGGCATGGGACAGAACGTGCTACTGGTCAAGGTACTTATGGGAGCCGTTACAGTATTGCTGGCCGGTGGTTCTGTTGCGGTGGCCGGTTCGATTGGTCTGGTAGGATTAGTCGTACCACATATCATGCGGGTGTTTGTTGGCAACGACTACCGCTGGCTTGTTCCCTACTGTATTTTGGGCGGCGCTATTTTGTTATTGGCGGCGGATGTCGTTGCACGACTGATCATCATGCCGCAGGAGGTTCCGCTTGGCGTTATGACAGCGCTCATTGGTGGTCCCTTCTTCGTCTATATTGCCCGCAAGGGGGGGACGAAGATATGAGGAAGATGATTACTTTTCGCAATAAAAAAGATACGTTATCCTTGCAAATGGAGCGCAAATCGCTGCTCATTATCGGAATCTGTATGGTTTTGATATTGATTGCATCCATTGCAGGAACCAGTGTGGGTAATGATTTCATATCTCCGCTGAATGTGCTACAGACGATTTTCGGTCTGGGCGCAGGTGATCATGACTTTGTCGTGTTGACGCTAAGGCTGCCGCGTGTGCTGTTATCGTTGCTTGTTGGTGCAGCACTAGGCATGTCCGGTGCCCTCTTGCAGGGGATTATCCGTAATCCGCTCGCTTCACCGGATGTGATCGGGATAACGGGAGGAGCTGCCGTTGCCGCTGTAGGTTTTGTCACCCTGCTGGGTGGAACCATCAGTATCAAGCTGTTGCCGTTGTTTGCCATTATGGGGGCGATGATTACCGCAATCATCATTTATCTTCTTGCCTGGAAAAAAGGAGTTAGCCCGATTCGACTGGTGTTGATCGGAATCGGAGTGTCAGCCATTACGGGGGCCGGGACGACCTTCATGCTGATCCTTAGTCCATTCTATACGGCTGGTCAGGCGTATATCTGGCTGACGGGGAGTGTGTATGGCGCATCGTGGACCGATGTTAGAACGATCATCCCGGTGATTGTAATCGTGCTTCCGTTGGCGATCTGGTTTGCCCGCAGTCTGAACGCACAGGAATTCGGGGATGATCTGGCCACCGGGCTTGGGGTCACTGTACAGCGTCATCGTTCGGTACTGCTACTGTGCAGTGTATTGCTGGCAGGGGGAGCTGTTGCTGTCGCAGGGACGATTGGTTTTGTCGGTCTGATTGCGCCGCATATTGCCCGGAAGCTGGTAGGGCGCATGTTTGGCAGTATGCTCATTGTTTCGGGACTGGTCGGTGCCCTGCTTGTATTTGCTGCTGATCTGATTGCCCGTACGGTATTTCTGCCGCTCGATGTTCCGGCAGGGGTATTTACCGCCGGGGTAGGAGCACCGTTTTTCCTGTATCTGTTGTTCAAGAATCGAAATCAGTTTTGAGGAGGAGAATGCTGTGAGTATTCTGGAAGCCAAGGACCTTACGATCGCCTATGGCGCAGAGCCTATTATTGAGAATCTGAACCTGACTATTCCCAAGGGGAAAACTACTGTCCTGATTGGCAGCAACGGTTGCGGGAAGTCCACCTTGCTGCGAACGATGGCGCGACTGCTGAAGTCCAGTTCAGGCTCGGTGCTGCTGGATGGCGAGGAGATTGCGAAGTTGCCTACCAAGGAAATTTCAAGACGTATGTCCATTCTGCCGCAAGGTCCTTCTGCTCCAGAGGGACTGACGGTAAACCAACTGGTTCGGCAAGGGCGGTACCCACACCAGACATGGCTGAAACAGTGGTCCTGTGAGGACGAACGCATGGTCAGGCTCGCGCTGGAATCCACACATCTGACTGCTCTGGCTGATCGGCCCGTGGACGCATTATCTGGCGGACAACGCCAGCGCGCCTGGATTGCGATGACACTCGCACAGGGAACAGAAACCCTGCTGCTGGATGAACCAACGACTTATCTGGATATGACCCATCAGATTGATATTCTGGATCTGCTGTTCGATTTGAATGAACAGGAGGGGCGCACCATAGTGATGGTGCTTCATGATCTGAATCTTGCGTGTCGCTATGCTCACCATATTGTGGCTGTCCACAACAAGTCCATCTACGCGGAAGGAAAACCGGAAGATATTGTTACGCAGGACATGGTCCGCGCGGTCTTCCAGATGGAGTGCGACATTGCGGTTGATCCGCTGTTTGGCACACCAATGTGCATTCCACACGGGAAGGGAAGGAAGTTAAATGAAACCACACGCTACAGCCACTTGGCTTGATGATCAAGAGATGCAGGCCTTGGCTGCCGAATACCGTCTGACCTGGGAGCCTTCGACAGATCGCACATTTTCGATGCCATTTACGGACTTGCTGGACCCGTCCAAAAGCCTGAACTATTTGCAAGGGGTGAGTGGCATCTTTGAGACGGACTCCGAAACGGCTACTGTATCTCTCTTTGCTAAACGGTATGCTTACTTGATCACAGCTTCGGGTCTCTATGCCATGTCACGCTTCAACAAAGGCCTGAATTATGAGATTGCCAACGGCACGATTGAATCCAGTTATCAGGGAGAGGCATGGCTTCCCAAGGCTCGTCTGACCGATTGGCAGACGACCTCACCAGAGGCGGATCAGCGTGGCGTATGGAGAGATCAGGTGATTGAACAGATGTTCGCCGGCAATCTGGCCAAGGTATGGCAATCGCTGTCCAAGGCAACCCGGATTTCCCGTTCAGTCCTGTGGGAGAACACGGCCATTTACGTATACTGGCTCTATGAGAACAAGTTTGCCGAAGGAGCCACGCCTGAAGAAAAGCAGCGTGTCGAAGAGGACTTCCATTATCTAATTCGTGATGCACCTGCGCATCTCTTTGGTGAATCCCGTAACCCGCTCAAGCAGTTTAACACGCCCAAGCGGGCAACAGCTGTCTCAGATACACCTATTCGTGTACGCAAAACTTGTTGTTTCTATTATCTCGCCGCAGATGATCCAGAAGATTACTGCCCAACCTGCCCCAAATTAAAGCATTAATACCGATGATTATCATCCACATCCCCAGCCTATACTTCATTGCATCTCAATACAGCGAATAGCACAGGCAAGCTTATGATATAACGAAATTCAGAGCTTGCCTTATTTGTTGTGCCCATTGTTCCATGAACATTCCTTCATTTGGGGATTCTCTCTCTGCAAAAAACATCTTATTTTTCCTTAAAAGCTTATTATTGACAAGGTTACTGAAATTGCCATAAAATAGATTTTGTTTGAAACTGATAATCATTATCAATATTGTTTCCATCAAATCAATCCGATGAAAGCACAACCAGGAGCGAACGCCTTCATTCGGTCGGGGAGGATTTCCATTGTTTCCGAAAGGAATTCATAATCTGCAAAACCGACTCATCATAAGCAAAGCAAGAGAAATGGGAATAACCTGCGAGCCACTTCTCGCAGAATGTGAAGATTTTCTGGAATTGTCCTATGGGGACAAGCGCAGAGTCATTAATAAAACCAGATCGCATCGTCTGCCCTTGATCGCTGGACTGCTCGCCAAGAACAAGCAGGTATGTAATATGCTACTGCATGAGCGGGGAATGCCTGTGCCGCCGTTTATCGTTATCGAGGCAATGGGTGACAAGGCAACGCAGTTTCTGAAACTGCATCGTTCCGTTGTAGTGAAGCCGCTGGACGCAAGCGGCAGTGTAGGTGTGACACTGGACGTTCGAACAAACGAGGAACTGGAAGTGGCTATTGCCCGGGCGGGTCTCCATAGTAACAGCATCATGCTGCAGCAATTCGTAACGGGTGTGGATTACAGGGTACTGGTCATTAACGGGGAAGTGGCGGCAGTAAATGAGTATCGACCTGTCTATGCAGAAGGAGACGGCACCTCAACCATCCGGGCGTTGATTCGAATGTTGAATCAGCAGCGAATCCAGCAGACCAGTATAGGGGAGTTTGCGGCCTTTCCCAAGATTGATGAAGACGCAGAGCCTTTGCGAGAGGTTCTGCTAGGACAGGGAGTCACGCTGGAGGAGGTACCTGCGGCAGGAAGAGAAATTGAGCTATATGATCTTCGCAATTCGGCCGCCGGAAACATCAGTGAGTTTTATGTGGACTGTACGGAAGCGATTTTTCCTGACAATGCACAAATGGCAATTAAAGCCGCAGGAGCTCTCCAAATTGATGTGGCTGGCATTGATATTCGTTGTGAGGATATCCGCCAGCCGCTGACAGCAGATCAGGGAGGCATTCTGGAAGTCAACGCATTGCCGGACCTGACACACCATGTCTTTCCCTTTGGGGGGACCACACGTGATGTCGTCCGATTGTACCTGGAGTATCTTTTTCAGATGGAACATCATTTCGAAAAGTCAATTGCAGAATAAGGGCAATTCATTGCCTGTTGTGGCTCAATGTCCCGCTTACTTTGTTCTCCCTCCTATGGTGTGGTCGGTATATACGGATGTGCGTGCCCACCCACCACAAGCGGTGGCATCCATCCAGCATTCTGCTGCTGGTCAGCAGTGTAGGTACTCTGGATGATTAGTCTGCTAATGGTTCAACGGGTCAGAACACCAGCAGATACGGCCAGATGGGCGGCACTGAAAGAGATTAGTATGGGTCTCGGCTGTGCCATCCTGTTGACCTTGTCCCTCGTTTTATTTATAACCCGAAAGAAGGTTGGCAACATTGTTCGAGATGGAAAACAGGCTCATGTCTGAAGCAGAGCAGCAGGCGAATATACACTCTTGCAAACTGCTGCTCAATTGTTATATCCGGGAGCTTGCGGTGGAGAAGGAGGGCGACATTCAGATTGATCCGAATGCGATGACGTACGCAGTTGCTTTTCAGGCCAGCGGGGTGATGATAACCGGACAATTAGCGTATTACTCGGCTATGGGTGAGCATGAGTACCGAAGCATACAACAGCGCGGGCAAGCGGTGCATTATCAGGACCTGGTTCGCTGGATCACACGGGAGCTGAGTGAAGACACGGCGTATAGAAACAGCCGGCATGAGCAAGGCAGATTGACCCATGCGGCTGATGTGCGTGATTTTGCGGAAAAGGTAGATAACAGCGTGAATAATCTTGCGCTGTATATCGAGCAGGCTGCTGGACTTGGCATATATGATTACTGTACTTCCGAACAGTCTCTGGTATATGGGCATCCCTTTCACCCGTTTCCGAAAAACTCCAAAGGCTTCACCGAACACGACGTACGGATGTACAGCCCAGAACTGCGTACCTCGTTCCAACTCTGTTACGTTGCTGTGAGGAAGGATGTGTACATGCAGGAATGGGTGGATGATCACACTAGGATCAATCTGCATGCCAGCCTGCACGGGCATGTGGAACAAGCTTGGGAAGCAGAGTGCGGTGAGCATGGGGATGAGTATGAACTACTGCCTATCCATCCCTGGCAGTATGCGTACGTGTTGGGCTTGTCCGAGGTCCAGCAGTATATTCTGGACAAGAAACTCATTCCGATGGGCAGCGGCGGGCCGAAGGCCTACCCGACCTCCTCGGTACGCACCGTCTATATTCCAGAGCTGAATTGCAATATCAAGCTGTCGCTGAACATGCAGATTACCAACATGATTCGCACCAATAGTGCGGAGCAGATGCGAAGGACGCTGGACGCCTCCAGGTACGTCAGGCAGCAGAATTGCTTCGGTGCAGATCAGCATACGCAGATTGCCTATGAGACAGGTGTAGCCACTTGTGACTTTCAGGAGGGAGAATTAACGAGTCTGTTTACCGTCGCATACAGACCGATTGAGTTTGACCCGGAATGTACATATGTCCTGTCGAGTCTGGTAGAAGCCCCCTTGCCGGGAATGCGATCACGACTTATGACGATGCTGGGTGGCGTACATGCTGAAGCCGAACGCTGGTTTGCACGTTATCTGACCTTGTCTTTGCTGCCCATTGTACGAGCGGCCGGAGAGCGCGGCATTCACTTTGAAGCTCACTTGCAAAATACTCTCGTGACGCTAAGGGACGGAATGCCTGAGGCATTTATCGTGCGTGACTTGGAAGGAGTCAGTGTCGATGCGGAGTTGATCCATGAGGAGGATACCGATCCCTCCAGATTGCTGTTTTATCCACGGGACAAGGCTTGGGCGAGGACATCCTATTACTTTATCATCAATCATCTGGGTTCCCTCATTCATGCGATGGCAAGGGATGTGAACGTACCGGAGGAGCATTTCTGGGCAGAGGTCCGTGAGGTGCTGGTGAAGGAACTAGATCGAACTGGAAACGTGTATGTGCAGCATTTGCTGACCGCGGACAGTTTTCTGGCGAAACAAAATCTGGTGAGCTGTCTCAGGGGGATCAGTCAGACCCCGGCGTATGTGCCGGTGAGCAATATAATGAACCGAATAGGGAGTGAAGTGGCGTGGGGTTCATAGGGTACAGGGCTGAGAAAGGTCACAAGACGGCAGTATACACGGATGTACAGGAACGGATCATGCGGCAAACGCTGGAAGCCATGTGGTTCGAGGGTATCCTTGACTGTAAGGTGGATGGGAACGAATGGCGCGCTGTGGGGCGGAATACGTCAGGGCAGGCTGTGACATACAGCTGTGAGGCGGAGCAGAAATTTTCATTTGGCCGAGTGAAGGTGGCGAAGGGCTCGATTCGAAGAGAGGGCGTGCCCTGCACCGATCTGGATCTGTTTCTGGAGGAAATGGTACTGAACCTTCTGGAGGGTGTGAATGTGACGGCCTTCATTCAGGAATTGCTGGAGACGATGGCGAAGGACAGCCAGTGCCGGGCTTTGCTGCCTGAGAAGATTCCGGATAAAGACCGGCACTATGATGCCCTCGAAAGCCATATGAGCGATGGTCATCTTTACCATCCAAGCTACAAGTCGAGGCTTGGCTTCACCCTAAAAGACAATCTTGCCTATGGTCCAGAGTTTAACTCGGATGTGACCGTATTCTGGATTGCCGTGAAAGAAGGACTTGTGCAAACGGCTCTCTCCACAGGCTACACGTCAGAACAGTTGGTGAGACAACATCTCACAGAGGCGGATATCAGCCGGTTTAATCGGATGCTTCAGTCGGAAGACACGGAGGGTAATCGCTATATATTCATTCCTGTTCATCCATGGCAATGGGAACACCAGCTGGAATCGGTGTTTGCCCGGCAACGAATGGACAGAGATATCGTTTTTCTAGGCCCTTCGGCATCAGCTTATCGCGCCCAGCAGTCCATTCGTTCCCTGTCGAACCGAATGAATCCAGAAGCGTCTTATCTCAAGCTGGCACTGAGTATTACCAATACGTCCAGTACACGTATTCTCGCACAACACACGACCCAGAATGCACCGCTAATCAGCGACTGGCTGGAAGCACTCATTCGAGAGGATGAGTTGTTGCAACGGGAAGAGTTTGCCATTCTGAAAGAGATCATGGGACTCTCGCTCCGGTACGAGAATTTGCCTGCAATCCAGTATGGACGGGCGTATGGCACAATAGGGGCGATCTGGCGTGAAAATGTATCTGTTCATCTGCAAGAAGGCGAGACAGCCTGGCCCTTAAATGCACTTATGCTGGTACAGTCGAACGGGGTACCGTTTATCCAGGGTGCGGTTGAGCATCATGGTATTCAGAAGTGGAGTGAAGCCCTCGTTCGAACGGTATCGCTGCCCATTATTCATCTGCTCTATGCACACGGCATCGCGCTGGAATCGCATGCCCAGAATATCATCCTGGTGCTGGAAAATGATCTGCCGAAACGGATCATCATCAAGGACCTTCATGATGGTGTCCGCTATGTACCCGAGAAGCTGCTGAATCCAGAACGAGCCCCGAAGCTGCACCCCGAACCGGAGACCCATCGCAAATTCAATCGGTATTCCTTTATCTACGCGGGTGATGTGTCGGAAGTCCGGGACTACACGTATGATGCGTTCTTTTTTATCTGCATGACGGATATTGCGCTGACGCTGGAGAATTTCGGTCTGACGGAAGAAGCGTTCTGGCAGCTGTGCGCGGCCACGATTGTGGACTATCAGCAGGAGCACCCGGAGTACGAGGAGCGGTTCGACTGGTTTGATCTTTTTGCCGAGGATGCGCTGATTGAAGAGATGACCAAGCGCCGCCTGTATGGGGATGGGGAGCTGTATTTCCGTAAGGTCAGCAATCCGCTGAAGTTGGCGAAGGATGTTCTCGGATGAGAACCAACACGCTGAAGGAGAAAATTGAACGTAAACAGCCGGTGTTTGGTCTTTTTGTCTCCATTCCGCATCCGGTCATCATCGAGATGATTGGACATGCGGAGTATGATTTTGTAATTATCGACCTGGAACATGCCGCAACGAATATGGAATCGGTGGAAGAGCTGGTTCGTGCTGCGGAGCTGGCAGGGATGACCCCGCTGGTACGCATCTCGAAGGTAGAGCGAGCAGAGATTCTAAAGGTATTGGACTGCGGCGCACAAGGCATCGTCATACCTCATGTGGAACAGCGGGAGCAGGTGGAGGAAGCGGTTCGTCATGCGTATTATCATCCGCTTGGCATGCGGAGTCTGAACAGTGGGCGTCCGGGGGTATTCGGCAAGTATCCACTCACCGGGTATATTCAGGAAGCGAATGAACAGGTGATGGTTGTACCGATGATCGAAAGTGTGGAGGGCGTCCGGCAAAGTGCGAGTATTCTGTCTCATCCCCAGGTGAGCTGGGTACTAGAGGGGGCGGCAGACCTGTCGCAATCACTTGGCGTACCGTGGCAGACGGAACATCCAGACGTGCAGCGTGCGCTAGGCGCATTATACGAAGCCGCGAAGCAGTGCCAGGTACCGTATGCAACGGTGACCAGAAGCAAGGAAGGCATGGCGTTGTGGGCCGAACGGGGGGTATACATATACGTGTTGGGCGATGACCGGAATACGGCTTTTCGGGCGTACGAACAGAAACGGAATGACTATGGAAATGCGGGTGGACTGATATGAAATCAAGCGTATGGAATATGATTCATGAACTGCAAAGGGATAGTGAAGACCCGGTATGTGCTTATGTCTACGATCTGGCTGGTATTCAGAAGCAGGTCCGTCACATGCTGCACACGCTGTCCAGTGGCACGCGGCTATTCTATGCCATAAAGGCCAATCCAGATCCCCGAATTATTGAGGCTTTGCTACCCTGGGTTCACGGGTTCGAGGTAGCTTCCATTGGTGAGTTGCTCAAGGTGAGGAGTGTAAGTAGCGAGGTTCCAATCCTGTTTGGCGGTCCGGGGAAAAAGGAGAATGAGTTGAAGCAGGCTATCGAGCATCAGGTGAGTTTTATTCATGTGGAGAGTCTGCTGGAACTGCGGCGTGTCATCGCCATTGCTACAAGAAGAGAGAAGGAAGTCCGCATTCTGCTGCGGATCAATCTGAGAAGCAGCACATTGCCACGGACCCGGATTGTAATGGGCGGTGGTCCGAGTCCATTCGGCATGGATGAGGAGAGCGTGGAGGAAGCAGTCCGGGTCATTCGTGAGGAAGGCGCGGGTTCGGTGCATTTATGCGGATTTCATTTTCACTCGTTATCGAACAATGTGGACGCAAGACTGCATGCCGAGATGATCGAGCTGTATTTGCAAAAGGTGGAGATGTGGCAGCAGGCATATGACCTGCATCTTGAAGTAATTAACGCTGGAGGCGGGTTTGGTGTCACATATGATGGTAGCCCCGGGTTCGACTGGTCCCTGTTCACATCCCTGATTGAGCGAAGTGAAGCTAGAGGGCACCTTGCTTCACGCGGCATACAGTTGTATTTCGAGCCGGGTCGCATGCTTGTCGCTGACCACGGTTATTATGCGGCAGAGGTTACGGATATCAAAACATCGCATGGTCAGCATTTTGCCGTGTTGAGAGGAGGCACACATCATAATCGTTTGCCCGCATCATGGGGACACAACCATCCGTTTCACATTATGTCTACGGACCGTTGGGGGCATTCGTTTGCAAGACCAGAGGTACGGGACAACAAAGTTCACGTGGTCGGAGAACTGTGCACACCCAAGGATCGTATGCATTCAGATGCGGAAGTAGAGCGGCTACGTGTAGGCGATATTGTTGTGTTCGAGAAGTCGGGAGCCTATTGCTGGACCATCTCGCATCATGATTTTCTGGGTCATCCGCACCCTGTATTCTATTATTTGACGGAGGACAACAACTATGTCAACAGTGATGAAGCGTGCCAGTCTGCAAGACGCTGAGCGCCGGATTATGGAGGATCTGATCAATGCATTTCTGGCCGAGCAATTGCTTCCGCTGGAAGGGCATCCGTTCATTGAACTCTCTACTTCCCCAGAACCGTTCCGCCGAATGTTTCTGGGGGATGAGAATGGAACAGGTAGGCATAGTGGACAGCTTATGCTGCATCTGAAAGGGATTTTGTTTCTGGTGGAAGCAGGCAAAAGGCAGGGATATCAATGGGTACAAGGTTCACCTGTCTATGGAGAGACACCGGATGGAGGCTGGAAGCTTCTTGAATCTCCAGCAGTCGTAGGACAGGCTGTGCTTCGGATGACGCTTTCCGATGAAGCATATGCGCATCCCGGGGTTGCGGAATTCTTGGCAGGCGTGGAAATAGCCACCGAGCAATTGACACTGGGACTCCAGCAGGTGCAAGGACTGGGAGAACAAGTTCCGTTCAATGCATACGATTGGTTTATCAAGGGAGAGCAGGTTGCAGCGCTGCGAGATCGTCCATTTCACCCCAGCTCCAAGGCCAAGGTGGGATTCACGGAAGCGGATGTGACCCGGTATGCAGCGGAATTCAGGAAGGAGATTCCGCTGCGATGGGTGGCGGTGCGTTGGGATGCCGTACAACAGGGATGTGAGGAAGGACTGTCCACACTGGATATACTGGATGAAGAACAGCGGAGCAGGCTGGAAGCAGAATTGGCCCGGAAGGGCCTGAATCTGCAAGAATACATGCCCATGCCAGTACATCCGTGGCAGATGGAGCATATCATCTTGCCGCGTTTTACCGGAGAGATCGCGGACGGTACCATCGTTGTACTGGATATTGAATTGGGAGAGGTTCAGGCGACATCGTCCCTGCGCTCGATGGCCCCGATGGAGGAATCCACACAGATGCTCAAGCTTCCGGTCAGTGTGTTGTCTCTCGGGGCCGCCCGCTATCTCCCGGTGGTGAAGCTGCTAAATGGTCTGGCTGGGGAGAAGATGTTACGACAGGCGGTGGCCTGCGATGAATCGCTCACAGCTAAAGTGTGGCTCTGCGAGGAACGGAACTGGTGGGGATACATGCCTGAATCCATGGGATTGTTCGATGATCATCCTCGCCATTTGGCCGCCCAGATTCGCATCTATCCGCCAAAGTTGCTGGAAGAAGGTGTGCAGGTCATTCCCATGGCTGCGCTTGGGGTGACGCTGGAAGGTCGCCATATGTTATCCGACCTGCTGGGCAGAGAGTTAACCAGTGAAGAGGTTATAGGATTCTACACCGATCTGACGGCGTTATTCTATGATGTGGTGATGCGGCTGTTCAAGGTAGGCGTTGTACCCGAAATTCACGGTCAGAACTGCTGCGTGGTCCTGCAGGACGGACAGGTGAACGGCCTGTTATTCCGTGACCACGACTCCGTACGTTTGCATCAGCCGTATCTGGACAAACACGGCATTGCAGACCCGGGTTATCATATCCGGCCAGGATACTCGAACAGCTTGTATAATGAGACGATCCGCAAGCTGATCTTCTACGTGCAGTCGCTGGGCACGCAGGTGAACCTAGCTGCGATTATGGAAGCGCTAAGCGAGGTGTATCCTATCCCTGAAGCGAAGTTATGGGATATCACCGAGCAGGCGTGGAAGGAAGCGCTACGGGTGGTGCCGCTTCCCGAAGCTGACCGGGCCGAGCTGCTCCAAGCGGTATTCGAGAGCAGGGATTGGCCGGTGAAGCTCATTGTCCGTCCGCTGCTTGAAGCGGACGGGGTGCCTGGGGCGATGCCATCGGGCAAAGGCACAGGTCATAATCCTTTTTACAAAGGATAGAAGTTGTGACTAGAATGTTGGTTTAGATAAGATGAGAGATGACGGAGGTGACCCGGTGTAATCGGGTTGCCTTTTTATGTAAGAGTTCATTGATAGCAGTGAGTGCAGTCACATAGACACATACGAAAACATGACTATAATGAACACATAGTTAAAATTTAGTCTTTATGGAGCTGACGGCTCCAAACATCTCACTTACAAAGGAGAGAATTCATCTCATGAGCATACATTTAGAATTGGATTCCTTGTCCGTTGAAAGGCTGGAATTGGCCCTTTCAGGACGACCAGGAATGTTCAAGTTGTTTTATGACACCGAGGATTGTGGATGCAATGGCGTACTCGTCATCTTGGTTGTCACTACACCGAATGCAACTGATAAAGTAGTTCAGTCTGAGCCTTATTCTTTTTGGGTAGATCAGCAGCAGGAGCAGCAGTTCGATAGCAGAATGCGGCTTGAGGCAGACCCTAGTTACCCGTCATTCAAGCTAAGTAGTGATGCCGGTATATTTAGTAGCAACATTAGAATTAAAGATGTCCGCATAAAATCGTCTGAGGAGTGATATGGAATGGAAAAGGATAATAGCGATGGGTAAACCATCCATTCAGAACTAGTACCAAACTCTAAAAGACGAACCTGATCCAGCCCAATTGGAAGAGGTTCGTTTTTTGCGTTATATTCACTTCGTTCTTCCAAAAAACGAAGTTTAGTGGCCTGCTCTGAAGTGGTACAATAACCTTTATGATAATCGGAGAAGGACGTTGAGAAGATGAAAAACTTGCTCGTTTCGGGCTATCGTGCCCATGAGCTGAATATTTTCAGTCAGAAGCACGAAGGCATTCCATACATTAAAAAGGCGATTGCAGGCAGGCTTATTCCCCTGATCGAAGAAGGGCTGGAATGGGTGATTACCCCCGGTCAATACGGGGTGGACTTGTGGGCCTGTGAGGTCGTTACTGCACTAAAACAGCAATATCCCCACCTAAAATGCTCTATTATGATGGCTTATCAAAATATGGAAGAAAAATGGAAAGAGAACAAAAAGGAATATTTTCAGCAGATTTGTGCCGAAGTTGACTATGTGGGAGTAGTCAGCCGCCAGCCTTATCAGGGAATATGGCAACTCAAGGCACGGGATGAACTTCTTTTCCGCAAAACAGACGGTTTATTACTTGTTTACGATGAGGATGCGGGAGAGGGCAGCCCACGTTTTATGAAGGAACTTGCATTGAAAAAACAACAGGCAGAGGGCTATCAGTATATCAGCATCAGTTCGGAGGATATCCAGGGCATTGCGGATGAAGAACGATTATTCATGGACCTCTGATTTTTAAAGCATTAGCCCGGATTTTTGAACAAAAAGGACGTATTCGTCCCTTTACATTAATGTAAGCGCTATCATAAAATTTAAACAACAATAACTTATCAGTCACATAAAATAAATTTATTGAAAATACAAACCATGAAAGGAGCTAATGATTCAGATGAACAAAAGGTTTCGGTATACTGCGTTGCTCTGTCTCGGTGTAATGTTGAGTGGAGTGGTCACCCCGATGGATAGTCAGGTCTCTGCTGCCTCTACGAGGCAAATGGAAAAGCTGAACCGGGGAGCCGTCGCCGTTAAGGTGCCTGAGGGTGTACTGGTGAGCTGGCGCTTGCTGGGCACGGAAGCGGATTCGGTCGGCTTTAATTTGTACAGAGGGACAAGCAAGGTGAACGATGCGCCGATTACATCGAGAACCAACTTTTTGGACAAGGCAGGTACGACCTCATCTTCGTATACCGTTCGTGCCGTGGTCAATGGAGCGGAGCAGGCCGCTTCTCCTGCGGTGAAGGTATGGAACAACAACTACCTGGATGTTCCGATCCAGCAGCCCGCGGGAGACACAACTCCGGATAATGTGAATTACACGTACCATGCCAATGATGCCAGCGTAGGGGATCTCGATGGAGATGGCGAGTATGAGATTGTGTTAAAATGGGACCCTTCCAATGCCAAGGATAATTCGCAATCCGGTTATACGGGAAATGTATTTTTGGATGGCTACGAGCTGGATGGAACACGCAAATGGCGGATCGACCTGGGACGGAACATACGGGCTGGAGCCCACTACACGCAATTTCTCGTCTACGATTTTGATGGAGATGGCAAAGCAGAGATCGTATGTAAAACAGCAGACGGCACGGTAGATGGTGCAGGTGTAAAGATTGGGGACGCTTCGGCTGATCATCGAAACACGAGCGGATATATTTTGCAAGGTCCCGAGTTTTTAACTGTGTTCTCAGGTGATACAGGCAAGGCTCTTAGTACGATTGACTATGTGCCACCGCGCGGAACGGTATCGAGCTGGGGAGATAATTATGGTAACCGTGTGGATCGTTTTCTCGCCGGGGTTGCTTATCTGGATGGCGTGAGACCCAGCATTGTGATGGCACGTGGTTATTACACCCGTTCCGTTCTGGTCGCATATGATTGGCGGAACGGGAACCTGAGCCGACGCTGGACCTTTGACAGCAACAGCTCCACCAATGCTGGAACGGCTGGACAGGGGAACCACAGTTTGAGCGTGGCGGATGTGGATGGAGATGATAAGGATGAGATCGTGTATGGCTCGCTGGTTGTAGACGATAACGGAGCGAAGCTGGCTAACACGGGGATGGGACATGGAGATGCACTTCATGTTGGCGATCTGGACCCCGACCGTTCAGGTTATGAAGTGTTCAAGGTGAACGAGGACAAAAATGCTACCTACGGAGCTGCCATGTACGACCCGCGTAATGGAAATATTTTATGGGGCGTAAATACAGGCAAGGATACCGGAAGAGGCATGTCAGCAGACATTGACCCGCGGACCAAAGGGAACGAGCAGTGGGCACCGGGTATTGGGTTGCGTTCAGCCAAGGGACAGCTCATCACCAACACGCTACCGTCTTCCATTAATTTTGGCATCTGGTGGGATGGGGATCTCCTCCGTGAACTGCTGGATCATACCTCATCAAGCGCTGGAAAGATAGACAAGTGGAACTATACGAACTCGACTACTTCCAACTTGCTTACGGCAACAGGAACGAGTTCCAATAACGGAACCAAAGGAACGCCGTCCTTGCAGGTCGATCTGTTCGGTGACTGGCGTGAGGAAGTCATTTGGCGTAAAAGTGATAATTCGGCGCTGCGTATCTACACAACACCATACGAGTCAGAACATCGATTCTATACGCTTATGCATGATCCAGTGTATCGCCTGAGTGTTGCCTGGCAGAACGTAGCTTATAATCAGCCGCCGCACACCGGGTTTTATCTCGGAGAAGGGATGTCCAAGCCCCAGCAGCCGAATATATATACTCCTTGAGATGTCGTTCGACAGTAGTCTGAAAGCAGGTAGAATGAACAAAAACAGAGAGGGCTCCTGGCTAATTGGAGCTCTTTTTGTCATGAGAGCCCAAAAGATAACGTATGATTTTCATAAAAATGGGAACATTAGTTCTTATTGATGGAACATATGTATGAAAAAGGAGGCGGAATCTGTGAGTTCTTTAACGACTGAAGGCATGATCGAGCTCGTAACTAATGTCGGATTCCCTGCTGCATTAAGTCTGATTCTGTTAAAATACATCCTCTTCACTTTGAGTCGCAGATTGGAGGAGCTGGACCGATCTGTTAAGCAACTGTCGCTATCCTTGGAAGAGATGGAGGCAAAGCAGTTGAAACAGTCAGAACAACCGTCCCCGGCAAATACGGACAAACTTCGTGCAGAATGAATAAAAAAAGGCAAATAGAAACAATTTAGCAACCCAATCGAGAAGCGAAATTCTTATAATAGAAACGTGTGCAGTTTATGCAGACATATGATTATGGAGGTGTATATAAGTATGAAAATAAATACGAAGCTATCCGCACTGTGCATTGCGGCCACACTTATGAGCGTGGCACAGGCCGCTGCAGCCGCGCCCGCTGTGACCGCTCCAGCGGAAGCGACGCAACCGAGCGTTGCCAATCCGGCTGCATCCGCTCCGGCCCAGGTGCCAGCACCAGCAGCGTCTGCACCGGCTGCGATGCCAGCCCCGGCGCAAGCGCCGTCGGTTCCAGCAGCCTCGACCCCGGCTGCAGCTGCAGGTTCTGCCAAAGCCGCTACACCAGTAGCTCCGTCTGCACCAGCACAGCGTCCATCTACATCGGTAGCACCAGCGGCTGCTCCGTCCGTACCGTCGACTGTGAAGCCGTCTAAGCCACAACAGCCGTCCACTTCGGCGCCAGCAGCCGCGGCTACCAGTGTGAAACCGACGCAGCTGGACAAGCTGAACCACGAGAGTGCGGTTCCGCTTGTGCTGGAGGCGCAGTCTCGCTATCAATATGCGATCAGTGGAGGCAGCCCGGTGGGTGAGGCGTTCCAGTTGAATGGTAAAAGCTACCGCTATCTGTCCGAGGACATCGGCACGAAGACCAAGCTGATCAGCTATCTAACGCAGGCCTACACAAAGCAAGCGAGTGAGCAATTTGTCGGTAAATTTTTCGTTGAAGTTAACGGCAGATTAGCTCAGTTGAACGCAGATGGTGGCAATTTGCTCGAGTTCAGCCGGGCTACGGCGAAAATGGTAACCATGACTCCGGTGAAGCGCAGCTACCTGCTGACCGTGCCTTATCCGGCAGAAACCAAGCAGGCGAATGCGAAAATCACCGTGAACTTTGAAAAGGTCGGTAGCTACTGGAAAATTAGCTCCGCGCCGCATGTCATTTTCTAAATTAAGATTTTGCAACAGGCTTCATATGGGGTAAAGTGATGTTAAGGCTTGTTTTGTAAGCCCCAATTCAATGCAGGGAGTGCTATGCAATGATGACACCCATCAAGGTAAAAGACGTTAAGGATATTGAAAAAATCAATCAAATCGTTTCGAATTATACCTATGATATCTGGATTCATGGCAAAAGCGGCATGGCAGATGCCAAATCCATTTTAGGCATGTATGTGCTGAAGCTGGATGAGCCGCTAACTCTGGTTGTACCTGACAATGTTAATCCCAAGAAGCTGTTCAAGGAGTTGGAGGAGTTTATCCATTTTCCTGCTCAAGAAGGATAAAAGGCAAGAAACTTGTAAACACTGGATGATCTATTACTAAAATAACGCAAAGAAGCCGTGGAACCTAAGTTCCACGGCTTCTTTTTTTAGTGTTCTTTCTCGTCCAAAAACGGGAGATTCACCGAATAGTACATAACCCCCATAAGCAGCACGCCACCAACCAGATTTCCGAGCGTAACCGGAACGAGATTATGGATCACGCCGGCGACAGAAACCGTACCCGGATGGTCCAGCACGAGCGCAATGGCGAAAGTACACATATTAGCCACACTATGCTCATATCCCGAAATGAAAAAGCAGAACACAAACAGCATCATGGCAAACATCTTTGCACCATTTTCCTTCATAAACATGGGAACAAAAAAGGCAAGACAGACCAGCCAATTACACAAAATAGCACGGAAGAATAGCTGCATTGCAGGCGCTTCCATTTTATGCTCAACCACGCTCAGTAGAAAGCTGTTCACGCTGGAGGAGTCAAACAGCCCGGTCAAGTAAATAAGGAGTGCAAATATCCCCGCACCCAGCAAATTACCGCCATAGCTGGCAGCCCATAATCGAAGCACCTGCCCCCAGCGTAGCTTTTTACGGAGCGCAGCATAAGTGTAATAGAAGGTGTTACCTGTAAACAAATCCCCGCCGCCGTAAGCGATCAGAATGATGGCAGCTCCGAACGTAAGTGCCGCCATGGGATAAGTGAATGGAGAATGCTCCATGTAAAAAAAGTTGCCCGTCTTGAAGGCTACAATAACGCCGAACCCGATGAACATACTCGCCAGCATGGAACGTGCCAAATACCGGAGTAGGCTCTGCTTGTAAATTTTGTACTTCTTCATGGCTAGCTGTTCGACATTGCGTAAGCCTTCCGTCTCCATATTTAAGGACAACCTCCTATTTTCTCATATGTAAGTCTTTAAACAGACTTTATTTTTCCCGAAACATGTCCAGTCTATCAGCAATTCTGTTAGCTTAACAAACCAAGCTTTTGCAGTCCGTACAAAATACCGTCTTCATCTGCGCGTTTTGTGACCATTTTAGCTGCGGCTTTGGCTTCATCACAGCCGTTGCCCATCGCGACGCTGTTATGTATAGCTGTCAGCATCTCCACATCATTTAAGCCATCGCCAAAGGCGTATTGATTTTCATCAGCAATGCCCAGTCTGGACGTAATTTCGCGGATGCCCTTCGCTTTGGAGCCAGCATGAGGAACAACGTCCACAGAACTCGGATGCCAGCGCACAAAGTCAAACGCCTTGAATACCGCTTCATAGAAAGGCTCTTCTTCTGCTGTACACATCAACAGCGTCTGATAAATATCTCTTCCCTGGAAATAGAGCGGATCGTATCCAACTGAAATCTTGGCCTTAAGCGTTTGGACCGATTTCTCCACAAGCTCATCGTTAGGAATATTGGCCTTCATGTCCATATGATCCATATAGACGAGAGCATGATTATGTGTGAGGGCCAGATCGGTCATCGCTTGCAAGGCTTCTCTGTTCAACGGATTGGTAGCGACCACTTCCCCGCGAAGCACGACATATTGCCCATTAAAGCTGACGTAGGAGTCAATTTCCAACTGCTCGCGGATATCTTTGAACATAAAAGGCGCACGGCCTGTTGCGATGGCCACCTCATGTCCCAGCTCTTTCAAAGCAAAGACGGCCTTTTCTGCCGTTAACGGCATTTTCTTGTCATCGTCCAGTAACGTACCGTCGATATCAAAAAAGATAATTTTTTTGTCTGACATGTCCATACACCTGACTTTCAATAATGTATTGTCGAAATGAACTCATATGGATTCATTATATCAAAGGAACTGCTTCTGAATACACAAATACGTATAAATCCTCATGAATGTCCGACCTCTATAGCTTACAATATGAAATAAGGATTACTGTAAAATATAATTTCTATCTCCTATTTTCTTAGATGGGATGTGATCACCATGACAAAAATCCAAGTCACACCGGAGCAGCTGGACAGCGTGGCCTCCCAATTTGCCCATGCCCACGGCACACTGTATAACCAGTTAAACGGCCTGGATAGCACAATGAACAGCCTTCACAGCCAGTGGGATGGTATGGAGAGGAACCGTTTTTATAATGACTATCGTACGGCTAAATATACACTTTCTTCTGTATTAAATAAGGTTCAATCCATTGAAATTGAGCTGAAAAGCATCGCTTCGAAGTTTAGAAATGCGGATGGTGAAAGCACACGTGGCTTCTGGACAGCCCTAGCAGCGGCAATGAACGCTAGCGCAGCGCTGGCAGGCAGTGGAGAGGCTAGAGATGCTGGTGGAGAAATTGCCAAGCAGCCCAAAAACATAGACGAATGGGATCAGGCAGACGCGGATAAATATCATCAATATGAGGAGCTACTGAAAAACGCCGAGGCCATCGGCGACAAGCAGGTTATGCAGAAAATTCACGACCAGATGAATGTCCTGCGTCTGCAATATGAGGACTCAGTTCCCCGTACAGATTACAATACAGGAGAGACCTCCAAGATCACGTCCGATTCCCTTGTCGCCGTCACCGAACTGACAGGTAAAGACGGAAGCAAAACGGATATATCTATCGATAAAAAAGGGAATGTTGTGAGTTATGAGCAAAATACGGATAAATACGATTACTGGGTCCAAAAGCATACCCAATCAGCCGGAGAACACGCTCTAGGTAAAACGGCCCAGACCGTCACCGGATATGGAATAGGTCTTATTTTGTCGCGCGGGGCTGGAGTTAGTGGGGCAGGTTCGGGCATCGGTTCTGGCGCAGCCTCCGGGTGGGGGGAACACGTCGTCGGCATTGGCGGCGGCATGCTCAGTGACAAAGTACTCTTCTCTGTACCCGATGAGGGCGAAACCCGTACCATGATCTACCGAACGAATAAAGAAACCGGACATATTGAAAATATGATTATCGTCACCAAAGGTGAGAATGAAATGGAGTATCGCTATTGGGAGGATTATAATTAGGTCTTGAGCTGTGAACGATAATAACGTGAATAAGGAGTATCTATAAAATCTACAGTCTTTTTTCTGAAACAGGTGAGCGGCAGGTGGAAACTGTAAACTCGCTAGCTGGAGAAGTCTGTAGATTTTTTTGTTTACCATTTTTTTCTGAATTCCGATATATTAAATAGATAGAATACATATCCAAGGTAATTTAATTGAATATTCGAAAAAGATTAAAGTACTAGTTTTAGAGGGAGAAATAGTAAATGAAAAAAATCAGAGTCGGCATAATGGGAATAGCTAGTTTAATAATGCTTGCAGGGTGTAACGTACCATCTCAAATTGATATTAATATTAATGACACTAAGGAGCAGTCGAAGCCAAATAAGGTACAAGAAGTCCCCAATTCAGCCCCTTCAGCTTCTGACAATCAAAGTATTACTGGCAGTGCAGCTGCATCTAAGGTTAAAACGACAACTGACAGTACAACTATCACCTCAGAAACATTACAAAAGAAATCAGTAAAATCCAGTTATCCAGTTAAGGAAAACGCGATTGAAGAAGATACGTGGTATTGGCGTATAACAGAGGCACAGGTGAATCTCCGAAAAGGACCCGACATTCACTCTCAATCAATGGCAGTACTTGAGCGTGACGAGGAGCTTGAATATCTTCACCACAAGTACATAGATCCTAATGATGAACGTATCTGGTATGAGGTGCAGACATGGGAAGGAAAAATTGGCTGGGTGAGCAGTCGGGTTATTATCAAGTCTGATGGACGATATTACAGTGGTTATGCGGATACGGAGGAGATCGATTACTGGCAGGTGACCGTGAACCAGGCTAATTTACGAGCAGAGCCATCCATTAGTAGCAAATCTGTTGGTATTGTTCACAATCAAGACTATTTAGAATTTCTACAAGATACAGTGTTGGACCCTAGTGACGGGCGAACTTGGTATCGTGTTGAAACTTCTGATGGTCTAATAGGTTGGATTAGTAGTCGTGTTGTTTTGAGAGGGTAGGGAGAGGAGTTACTATATGCAACAATCAGAGACATTACTGTACAAGTACAGGCTAACATTGAAAGATATCATGTTATTTAATTTTTGTTTGAAGTATCAGAAGTCTACTGGGCTTAAGTTGATGGCATCAATCCAGTTTCTGTTGGTCATTATGGCTACATACAAGCTTATAGTAGATAATGAAGTAGATCCTAATACGATAGCGATGTTCTTCTTTCCATTCTTAGTTTTTGTAATTATTCCTTTCTTTACTATTAAAGAAGTGAAAGCTAACTACCTAAATCATCCACAATGGCCTATTGAGAAAGATTATGAGTTTTCAAAGGAGGGTCTTCATTTTACGTACTCTGCGGGTTACAACTGGGATGAAGTAAAGGGGGTAATTAATACTCTGACTGCCTTTTATATATTGTTGCCTGATCATAAGTTTATATTGATTCCCAAACGGGTTTTTTCTAGTAGACTGGAGGGCCGACAATTCAAAGAAATGTTGAAAACCCAGATCGGATCAGAGAGATGGGATTATAAATTTATAGACAAAATGAGCAAATTAAATAGAAAATGATTGTATTTCTAGTAAATTTAATTGATGCCTAATACGGTTGTTAAAAGGAGGAACTCATATGTATCTTCTATTTTGTAGCGATCCTCTGAATTCTAAAAATGTGGATATGGATTACCGTGAAGAGTGCGAGGTTGCACGGAGTCTTGGTTTTGATACAGGGTTGGTCAATTTCGATAATCTGATTGAGGATGAACGGGAAGAATCAGGGTCTAACCCATATATTGTTTCTAAGAATATACGAGAGTATGTTGCTAAACAGGGAAACGAGTACGTGAACGCGCTATACCGAGGATGGATGTTAAGGCCCAAAGTGTATGATGCTTGGACTGTAGCCTTGGAGGCCGATCGAATCAGGATGCTGACAAGTGCTGAGAGTTATAGGAACTGTCATTATTTTCCTGATTCATACTCGTTAATTCAAAACTTTACGCCTCGAAGTGTATGGCTGGAGCGGGACCAATTGGATGCGGAGTATATTCGAAAGGCGGTCATGCCTTTTGGAAAGACAGCAATAATGGTCAAGGATTTCGTTAAATCACGGAAACATGATTGGCTGGACGCTTGTTATATCCCAGATGCGTCAGATCAGGTGCATGTGGAACGTGTGATTCGTCGTTTTGTTGAACTTCAGGGAAAGGAATTGAATGGAGGAATTGTGTTAAGGGAGTTCGTACCTTTAGAATTTCTTACCCTTCATCCCAAAAGTGGTATGCCCTTGTCTAAAGAATATCGTCTTTTCTTTATGTTCGGAGAGCCTGTTTTTACGGTTAATTACTGGGATGAGGCCGCATATGAGACAGTTCCTACAGATCTGAATGAATTTATTCAGATTGCACGTCAAATCCAAAGTCCGTTTTTCACAATGGATATTGCTCGTACACAAGCAGGGCAATGGATTATTATAGAATTAGGAGATGGACAAGTTTCGGGGCTACCTGAGCACACCGATCTTGAAGCGTTCTATACAAATTTAAAAAAAGCGGTGGTGAACCGTGGATTATGGTAAAAGGCACAGTGCTTCTGTTGAATTGGAAGGCTGTGCCTTTCTATCAACTCTACCATTTCACAGACTTGCAATTGGGGTACCAAATGATGGATGATAGAAGAGGGGCTTTTATGTAGAAAATAGGGCTAAAGATAGAGAGGATACCAATAATAAATAGATCGTATTTACCGTATTTTTGTATATTATTGTAGAAAAAGATCGTAATTCAGGTTATAGTAAAGGAAGAAATTAACTAGGATGCATTTTACTCAAATACGTAATTGTGGAGGTAACCATGAGTACATTTAAAAATTGGTTGAATACAACTAAAAAAGGACTTGGAGACCAAGTTAAGAAGTTTAAGAATAAAGATTTTATGGAAGCTGTTGTTGCAGGCTGTGCATTAGTAGCATTTGCTGACGGTACGATTAGTCCGGATGAGAAAACAAAAATGGCCGGATACATAAATATTAGTGAAGAATTGAAAGTGTTTGATATGGGTGAGGTCATTAACCGTTTCAATCACTATGTAGCGAACTTTGAATTTTCACCTCAAATCGGTAAACAGGAAGCACTGAAGGCGATTGGTAAATTGAATGGCAAGCCCGAAGTAGGCCGACTCGTCGTTGGCGTATGTAGTGCCATTGGTGCAGCTGACGGTGACTTTGATGCCAATGAACAGCGAATTGTGGCTGAAATTTGTGGCGCGCTTGGTTTGAATCCGTCTGAATTTAGTCTGTAAATTTTACGGAAGGGAGGTGTGTTAATCAGTGGCTGTAATTAATCTGGTCAAGGGCCAGAAAATTGATTTGACCAAAGGCAACACAGGACTAACCAAGGTTATAGCTGGATTGGGATGGGACCCAGTGCAGTCCAAAGGATTTTTTGGCATCAAGAAGCAACCGAACATTGATTGTGATGCTTCTGCCATTTTGCTGGACGCAAACGGGAAACTGACTCAGTCGGACAATGTAGTATGTTTCCATAATAAAAAAAGCCCATGCGGCTCAGTCGTTCATTCCGGTGATAATCTGACCGGACAAGGCGACGGTGATGATGAACAAATTGCGATTGACCTGGCACGTATTCCTGCCAATGTCGACAAAGTGCTTGTTGTTGTGAATATATATGATTGCGTAAACCGGAAACAGGATTTCGGCATGATCGAGAAGGCGTATATCCGCATTCTGGACGGTGCTAATTCCAAGGAGCTGGTGACGTTTAATTTATCTGATAATTATGAAGGGCTGACCGCACTGGTATGTGGAGAACTCTATCGTCATAACAACGAATGGAAGTTTGCTGCAATCGGTGAAGGAACCCATGCCGTACATATTGATGTGCTGGCTCAGCGTTATATGTAATTTTAGTTACTCATACAAAACTTAATGTGAAAAGGGGTTCTTACTCATGGCAATTAACTTATCCAAAGGTCAAAAAATTGATTTGACGAAAACAAATCCAGGTTTGTCCAAAATTATGGTTGGTCTCGGTTGGGACACAAACAAATACGATGGCGGTAAAGATTTTGACCTGGACGTATCCGTATTTTTGGCTAATGCGGAAGGTAAAGTAGAATCCGATAAGAACTTTGTCTTTTTTAATAACCCACAAAATGAGAACGGTTCTGTCGTTCATACAGGGGATAACCGCACAGGTGATGGCGACGGAGATGACGAGCAAATTAAAATTGATCTGGGCAGCGTGCCAGCTAACGTTGAAAAGATCGCTTTTACGATTACAATCTATGAAGCACAAGAACGCAGCCAAAACTTTGGACAAGTGTCCCGTGCTTATGCTCGTATCGTAAACGAAGCAAATAATGAAGAATTGGTCCGCTTTGATCTGGGAGAAGATTTCTCGATCGAAACAGGCGTTGTTGTAGGCGAACTGTATCGTCATAGCGGTGAGTGGAAGTTCAATGCCATTGGTAGCGGCTACCAAGATGGTCTTGCAGGACTGACACGCGATTACGGTTTGGCGTAAAAAATCTATACAAAGAAAGCGGGTATGCGGAATGACCATTAGCCTTTCCAAAGGACAACGTATTGATCTGACCAAAACGAACCCTGGCTTGACTCGTGTCGTCGTAGGTCTTGGATGGGATACGAATAAATATAGTGGTGGCGCAGACTTTGACCTGGATGCTTCGGCTTTCCTACTTTATGAAGACGGTAAAGCCAAAGCAGCGGATGATTTTGTATTTTACAACAACCCGACAGGCGGAGCAGGATCGGTTACTCATACGGGCGATAACCGCACAGGTGAGGGCGATGGGGATGACGAGCAAATCATCGTTGATTTCTCGAAGATTCCTGCGAACATCCACCGTATCGGGATCACGGTTACCATTTATGATTACGAGGCACGCGCGCAAAACTTTGGGCAAGTATCCAATGCTTTTGTACGTGTGGTAGATGCGGCAACAGATCGTGAAGTGCTACGCTACGATTTGGGAGAAGATTTCTCCACCGAAACGGCCGTCGTATTCTGTGAATTTTACCGTCAGAATGCGGACTGGAAATTCCAGGCTATCGGTAGTGGCTTTGCTGGTGGATTGGGTGCGCTCGCTAAAAACTATGGCTTGGACGCTCAATAATATCCACTTGGGGTGGTGTCCATAGGGCGCTGCCCTTTCTTTTTAAGCTATTACATTAGCGTACGCTGACACATGACAAACGGACAGAAAGGTGACACAATCATGGCTGTTATCGTAGTAAAGGGACAGAAGGCGGATTTGACGAAAACAAATCCGGGCCTGACCCATGTCAACGTAGGGATTGGCTGGGAGTCCCCAGCGTCTCTGGAGCTGGATACTTCGGCATTTTTGCTGGGTCCTGGAGGAAAAGTATCGGGCGATGAGGACTTAATTTTTTATAACAATCCGACCACGCCCTTTATCACCTATTCAGACGGACAACAGTCCGGTGACAAAAAGCAATTTGCCCTTGATCTGACACGAATTCCTGCAAACATCGAGAAGATTGCGTTTACGCTGACGATTTATGATGCGGATCAGAAACGGCAAAATTTTGGACAGGTTCAAGGTGGGTTCATTCGTTTTGCTCATCCGGTTAGCGGAGAGGTTTTGCGGTTTAATTTGGACAGTGGATTTACAGTGGAAACGGCGATTGTCATTGGTGAGCTGTACCGCCATAACGGGGAATGGAAATTCAATGCGATTGGCGCAGGCTTTTCCGGTGGATTGGATGCGTTGTGCGTTAATTTTGGGATTGAAGTGGAAAATAATCCGGCTCCTCCCACGCCAGTGCCTACACCACCACCAGCGCCTCGACCAGCACCAACACCACCACCAGTACCACCTGCTCCGAAGCCAGAGCCATCTGCAACACCGGTGAATCTGAATCTGCGGAAAATTGAGCTGAAGAAGAAGGGCGACACTATCAACCTGAAAAAAGGCTCAGGCGGATTGGGTGAAATCCTGATCAATCTAAACTGGAATCAGGTGCAGCAAAGCAAGGGCTTTTTCAATCGCGGTTCCAAGGGTGTCGATCTGGATCTGGGCTGCTTGTATGAGATGAAGAACGGAGATAAAGGCGTTGTGCAGGCGCTCGGGGAAGTTTTCGGTTCTCTAAATCGCTTCCCGTACATTGCTCTGGATGGCGACGATCGTACAGGCTCTGTGAAAACAGGAGAAAATCTTCGCATTAATGGTGCTAAAATTTCTGAAATTAAGCGAATTTTGGTGTTCACCTTCATCTATGAAGGAGTCACGAACTGGTCACAAGCGGACGGGGTAGTCACGCTGTACCAGAAGGATGGGCCTGACATTATCGTTCACATGAATGAACATGACAATCGCAAAGGGATGTGTGCGATTGCTATGATCCAAAATGTAAACGATGAAACGTTCAGCATTGAAAGACTCGTGCAGTTCTATGGCGGTCATCGTGAGTTGGATCGGGCCTATAACTGGGGCATGCGCTGGTCGCAGGGTAGCAAATAAATTGAATTATCGGAGGCACTCTTTTCATGTTGAATGATTTGTTTAAAAATATCAGCGAAAACTACGGCCATTTCTTTTCATGGAGTGATGTTGTAGCTACGCTTACTGATCCAGTGAGTTGGGGGATTATAGGAACTCTCATTTTGCTGGAAGGACTTTTATCGGCGGATAACGCCTTGGTTCTCGCAGTTATGGTTAAACACTTACCTAAGGAACAACAGAAGAGAGCCTTATTTTACGGGATTTTGGGTGCGTATATATTCAGGTTTCTGGCTATCGGCTTGGGTACATTCCTGATTAAGTTCACCCTGATTAAGGTACTGGGTGCGGCTTATCTGCTCTATATCGCTTATAAGGGCTTATTCAAGTCCGAAGGTGATGGAGAAGTGAAAAACAAACCTACTTCTTTTTGGAAAACCGTATTAATGGTCGAACTGATGGATATTGCCTTCAGTATTGACAGCGTCATTGCCGCTTTCGGTGTGAGCGAGAAAGTGTGGGTTCTATTCCTGGGTGGTATTCTCGGCGTTCTGATGATGCGTGGTGTTGCTCAAGTGTTCCTCAAGCTCATTGATAAATTTCCGGAACTGGAACAGACAGCCTTTATTATGATCGCCATTATCGGGGGTAAAATGCTGGCTGCTGCTTTTGGCTTTCATATGTCGCAGGTTTTATTCTTCGGCATTTTGATTGCTGTCTTTGTAGGCACAATGGTTATCAGCTCGGCGAAAAGAAAGAAAAAGGCCGACAAAGAGGCTTAATGTACAAAGTATAGCGAAATCCCTCCTGAAACTAAGGGGGGATTTCTTTTATACCCGAAGCACAGGGCTTCAGTCAGGCAAGAAAGAGTAAGAGGAGGGGAAGAGCCCTGAAATATTTTAATGATTTAACCTCTGAGGAAGTAGAAGCGATCTTTTATACTCCACCATCGGAGTTTCATAACCGTTCTCCCAAAAGTATATTGGCTTATGCGATAGGAGCGGCTTTGTATATGCCAGCGACCCGCTCGGAAGTAGCGGAAGAGATCAAAAATGGAAAACATGAAGGGCTAACAACGGTCATTTTAGATTTGGAGGATGCTATAGGGGATCAGCAGGTCGGGCAGGCGGAACAATCGCTGGCGCAGCAGCTGTTTCAACTATTGTCCTATGTACGGACGGGGATGATGAGTGAACAGCAATTACCTTTGTTATTTGTGCGTGTGCGCTCTGTGGAGCAGTTGGAACGACTACTGAACGGTTTGGGTGAATCTTTGTCGCTGCTCACGGGCTTTGTCTTACCCAAGTTCTCTTCTGATAATGGACGAGCGTATTTTGCACTCATTGCAGAATATAACCGGAGTATGCATACAGGGGCAGGAAACGAAAACAACATGCCTGTGCTGTACGGGTTACCGATTCTTGAAAGCTCCAAAATCATTTATCGGGAATCCCGCTGGAAAGAGCTACTGTCGATTAAAGAAATTTTAGACGAGTACCAGGAATATGTGCTCAATGTACGAATTGGGGCAACTGATTTCTCCAGCCTATATGGACTGAGACGCAGCCCGGATATTACGATTTATGAAATTGCCGTCATTCGGGATTGCATCGCAGATATTATTAACTTGTTTGGACGCGTGGGCTCAAATTATGTCATTTCCGGTCCTGTATGGGAATATTTCTCTCACCGAGAACGTGTCTTTAAACCTCAATTAAGAGTGTCTCCTTTCGAAGATACACTTGGAAAGCCGGGACGACACTTGCGGATGGACTTCATCTCAGATGCCGTAGATGGACTGATTCGAGAAGTCATGATGGACAAAGAGAATGGGATTATTGGCAAAACAATTATTCATCCCTCCCATATTAAACCGGTACAAGCCATGTATGCGGTGACACATGAAGAGTATATGGATGCACTTGAAATTGTTGAGCGTAACGACGGTAGTCTGGGTGTATTCAAAAGTACCTATGCCAACAAAATGAATGAAATTAAGCCGCATTTGAATTGGGCTTATCGTATTATCAATAGATCAAAAGTATACGGGGTGTTACATGAACAACAACATTTTGTCAGTCTCTTACCCAACCACGAAAACACATCTGCTGCCAATCCTGGAGCAGTTCAGCGTTAAAATTACGGAGACACATAATCCATTCCGCCTTCCTGTGGACAAGCTGTTTGCGATGGCGGCACGGGTCAATAAAAAGCGTTCGTTTTTATTTGTCAGTAAAGTGCTGGGCAAGCATATTCCGGTAAACCCATACACTTCTCTACTCAGTGGTGCGGCGCTGGCGATTCTACTATATAAGGAGCTTGTCCCACAAGCGGGACAACAGATGGACGAACTGATAGGAGAGGCCGTGAGAGGACTTCTTGACCCGGACTATGCGAAAGAGGCCTACCGAAAGCTGATGGATGAACGTTTAGCTTTTGCATTTACGGAGCCGATCAAGTTTGTTGGTTTTGCCGAGACGGCTACAGCACTGGGACACAGCATGTATCGGCTGTTTGACGACGGAGCCTCGTATATTCATACGACGCGCGAGGATATTCCGGGCCTTCGGCCTATTATTCGGTTTGAAGAAGAGCATTCGCACGCTGTTGATCATCGTTGCTATGCACTGGATGAAGGTGCTTTTGCGGGTGATGGCCCGATTGTGCTGGTAGATGATGAAATTACGACGGGGAAAACAACGCTTAATATCATACGGGATATTCAGGAGCATTTTCCGCGTAAACAGTATGTGATTGCTTCGTTATTAGATTGGCGAACAGACAGCGATGAGCAGGCTTTCACTGATCTGGAGGCAGAGCTAGGCATTACGATTACGCCTTTAAGCTTGCTCAAAGGAAAGATTGAGGTACAGGGAGTACCGATCCTGGATCACGCAGAATATGCCGGACAGGCTGGGCACTCAGAACATGCAGCCACTAGCATGGCAGAGGTTAATAAAGACGCTTCTGGAATAATTGACCACCGTTTTGAAAAGGATACTTCCGGTTTTGAGCGGGTAGTACACAGTTCCATGTCCACGGACGGGTACGCCAATACAGCTCCTTATCTGAAATATACAGGCCGTTTTGGTCTACAATCCGCTGACAATTTAGCCTTGGATGCAGAAATCACGCGTACAGCTGAACGACTGAACCAACTTCGTTCTGGGCAACGCACGCTGGTGATGGGCACGGGAGAATTCATGTACATTCCAATGCGGATTGCAGCAGAGTTAGGCCCGGATGTGTATTTTCAATCGACGACACGCAGCCCGGTGTATCCCCACCGAGAAGAAGGGTATGGCGTCGCTTGTGGCGTGACATATCCTTCGCCTGAGGACAGTACGGTACGCAATTTTATTTATAATGTAGACCCCGGTCAGTATGACGAAATATTCGTTTTGATGGAAAGGGAGTCGGACCCAGAGCGGATGAACCCCATGCTGGAGGCTTTGACCCGTCTGGGCTGCGATAAAGTGCATGTCGTTTATTTTAACGGTTTAACTAGACAGGAGAGTAAAGGAGCGCGGATATGAAGCAAGCACTCATGGAGCAAATACAGCAGAAGAACATTCATCCGCCCGAACCGCTGGGCAGTTATCCTGCCTCGGATGTCACTTTTTTATTGAAGGATTTGAGCCGGGTTACGTTGGAAAAAGGGACGGAGGATCGTGAAGAGGCGATTCAGTCGGGAGTCCATTATTCAGAAATGCTGCCAGTAGAATACGAGCCTACAGCAGAGTATATTGCATTGTTTCACGAAACGCTTGCCCAATCTGCCAAAAAGGTTGCATTAGCGGCAGCTTCTGTGGCTGAGATGATTGTGAGAAAAAGAGGCCTGAACACGGCGATTGTTTCTCTTGCCAGAGCAGGAACGCCCATTGGTATCCTGATCAAGCGTTATATTGACTGGAAGTATGGCGTATCCTTGCCGCATTACAGCATTTCTATTATTCGTGGCAAAGGTATTGACCGGAATGCGATTTTATACATTTTACAGCAGCATGGCCTGGGAATTGAACTTCAGTTTGTCGATGGCTGGACGGGGAAAGGAGCGATTCGCCAGGTGTTGATCGAGGCCTGCCGTGAGATGAACGCGGATTATGGGTTGCGTCTAAATGATGATCTGGCGGTGCTGGCCGATCCGGGCAGATGTTCAGAAACCTTTGGTACACGAGAAGATTATTTGATTCCAAGTGCTTGTCTGAATTCGACTGTATCAGGTTTGATGAGTCGGACGGTATTACGCGACGATCTCATAGGCCCTGACGATTTCCATGGGGCCAAATTTTATGAATCCTGGCGGTCAGTGGATCAGTCCAATACGTTTGTGGATACGGTATCCGGGTACTTTCAAGACGTGGCTGAAACGGCCGTTGCATATGCAGAACAAATGACATTGAACCCGTCTGCGGTGACATGGCAAGGCTTACGGGATATAGAGGCGATTCAGCAGGCATTTGGTATTCGGGATATCAATCTGGTCAAGCCCGGAGTGGGGGAGACGACTCGTGTACTGCTGCGCAGGGTGCCGTGGAAAATTCTGATTGACCGCGAAGATAATCCGAATCTTCAGCATATTATGCTGCTGGCCAAGGATCGTGGAGTGCCTGTAGAGGTATTTGAAGGATTGACTTATTCCTGCTGTGGAATTATCAAGCCGCTCAAGGGGGGACAAGAATGATCTACGCAAGTGATCTAGATCAGACACTGATTTACTCCATGCGTTCGCTTGGCGTACCACTGGAGTCCCCTGGTCTGTTGCCTGCGGAACAGATAGACGGGGCGACGTCGGCTTTTATTTCTGAACAAGCCCTGCAATTGCTAAAGACACTGCCTGAAGATGTGATGTTTATGCCCGTGACGACTCGGACGATAGAACAGTATAGACGAATCACCGTGTTTCAGACGGAGTTGGTTCCCGCATATGCCGTGACGAGTAATGGTGGAAACATCATCGTCGGAGGCGAGGTGGATCGAGAGTGGAATCGGCGTATTCATGAACAAGTACGCCGTGATGGTGCTCATGCGGAAGAAGCACGTCAGGTGTTCGGACAGGTGCTGCATGAAGACTGGGTGGTAAACGAACGCTTTTGCGACGAGTTATTCTATGCTTTCATGATTGAACGGGATCGTATGCCGCTGGAACAGGTGCTGGAGAAGGCACGAATCATGCGTGAAATGGGCTGGGAGGTATCCATTCAAGGTCGTAAGGTGTATTTGGTACCTGCGGCCGTGAATAAACAGGCAGCCGTGGAGCACATCCGCAATCTCACGAATGGAGGGGCCGTGGTTGCGTCCGGTGACTCTTTGCTGGACCGTTGTCTGCTGGACTATGCCGATTATGCGATTGCTCCGCGTCATGGTGAATTGTATCGGGAACAGCTGCGGGATAAGCTGGAGGTCAATTACCGTTTTACAGAAGTGTCGGGGGTTTATGCAGCGGACGAAATCATGGCGTATGTTCATGAAATACACCGGAGTGTGTTCGCAGCTCAAACTTCATTTTCAGAATAGATAGGGGACGTGGCTCTGTGAAGAAGGTTAAATTGTATTTTAACCGCTGGTTTTCAGTGGCGTATCATTATATGAATGCTATTCGTAACAATGAGGACGGTATTCCGTTCGAGATCTATGCGACACACTCAGATCCGCAGCACATGGCGCTACAGGCCAGTGATATAGCTGAAGTAGAACCTCGCACAAGTGGTGTGGAGTACGCACGGTTTTGCGCTGATTTTTGCAGGCGGCACGGAATTGATGTCTTTATCCCAAGGTGGAATATGCTCGATATTAGCAAGCATCTTTATTTGTTCGATGATATTGGGACAAAAGTAATGGTATGCCAAGATACCGAACTGCTGGAGCAACTGATGGAAAAGGATCTGTTTTATGAATCCATTCGTCAAAAGGACATTGTCACGATTCCCGATTATGCCATTGCCAGCAATGCCGAGCAGTTTAAACAGGCTTATGAGTCGTTAATAGCACTTGGGCATAAGGTATGCTTCAAGCCATGTAATGCAGAAGGCGGGATGGGCTTTCGTATCATTAACAATGAACGTAATCCGCTGGAGGAGCTGTTCGGCCATGCGCTGAATCATATTTCGTTCGAGGAGGCACATCGCGTATTGTCATCCACAGAATCATTTTCCAATCTGATGGTGATGGAGCTGCTGGAGGGATACGAATACAGTATTGACTGCCTGGCCGACCGGAACGGAAAGCTGCTAGCGGCAGTTCCGCGTAGGAAGGCAGGAGGACGATTACGGCTGCTGGAGCAGCATCCCGAGCTGTTGGAGGTGGCACAGAAGGTCGCTGAGGCGTATCACATTCCGTACAATTATAACATTCAGGTAAAATATAACGGCGAGCATGCCAAGCTGCTAGAGATCAATCCGAGGATGTCCGGAGGACTTCATGTATCATGTTTGTCGGGTATCAATTTTCCTTATCTAGCGGTGAAGTCGGCTTTGGGTCATGAGATCGGTTCACTTCATCCGCAATACGACATTTTAGCCAGTCATATCGAGCAGCCAATCACCATACGTAAATCCGTACATTGACACACACAAATATTGTTTTCTACAATATGGTAAGGGTTTACGTCAGGAGGTACAAGCTATGACGTCAAAAATGTGGGGTGCCACGATTGCTGTGGTTAGCTACCTGATTGCGCTTTTACTAAGTTTTTGGTTGCCACTGTTTGTGTGTTTGGCGATTCCGATCATTGGTTTGGGAGGATACAGTGCCATCATGGCTATTCGCCATCCTCGCCCCAATCTGACCGGTTCCGTGATTCCGGTGGTGCAGGAGCAGGTCGCTGAGACACATCAGCATGAAAAGGAAGCTGCCGTTCGACCGGAGTCTATGACAGGACAAGTACGTCAACCAGATCAGGTGAGTAGTGAATTTGCTCAGGTGATGGAGTATTTAGAGGTACTGGAGGATATGGTGATCTCCGAGGGACAGAAGGATGCGCTTGATAACGAGATTGTCGAGAAGGCGCTGGCTCTATTTGCACGTTTGCAGCGGGTCATTCCGCTTTTGCATGAACTGAACAACAACGAAGTGAATCATACGGTTCGGAGATTGATTTTGAAGGATTTGAACGGACTGATTAATCCGTTTCTTCGGCTCAGCGGCGATGCGAAGCGGACCAACCGGAGGACGTTATTAAACGGATTACGGGATGTGGACAGCAAAATATCGGTAATTGTATCTACGGTGGAGCATAAGGACCTGCTGGAATTACAGAGCAAAGCGGAGCTTATTCACCAGCGATATAGCAGTTCCGAATTGTAGGCGATTTTTTGAGAAAATAAAAAAGTAGCAGAATAGCTACTCTGAATAACAACGATTAGACTTGGGTAACAGTTGTTTTCAGAATAGGAGGTAGCGTATGGCGACCCCATGGGCTGAATTGAAAAAAGAAGATGAACAAAAGGTGACTGAGGAGGCTTCACAGCTGATTCAGAAGGTATCACAAAGCGATGTCATGAGCCTGGATACCTTAATGGATGATATCGGTAAGCTGGGGGTTAAAACGCAGGAACGTGCGGGGCAGACCCTTAAAATGCTAGATCGTCCGGTAAACGACCTCATGTCCGGTGATCGGGCTGAGGTATCCAATATGATCTTAAAGCTGCGTGATGAATGCGAAACGCTCCAGCAGAGCAAAAATGTGAGCTTTTTTGGCAAGCTCCTGCGTAAAAGCCCGTTAAAAAACTACATTTACAAGTATCAGTCGGTGAAGACGAACATCGAGAAAATCATTACTGCCTTGAGAGATGGTAAGGATAATCTGGAAGAAAACATCGTCAGCATGAGACAGTTGAAGAAGGCTTCCATTGAAGAAATCTACAATTTACAGACGAAGATTGCCTTTGGTAATCGCTTGAAAGAACTGTTTGAGACCGAGATTGCCAAGCCGGAAAACGAAAACCGTAAGCCTCATCTGGAGCGGGGATTGCGCAAGGTGGTTACTCGTACACAGTCGATGACTGAAATGATTTTGTTATACAATCAGGCGATTGCAGCAACGGATATTATTAATGATAACAATGATAAACTGATTGATTCTGTAAATAATGCGATTGATAAAACATCGAATCTGATCACTGTATCGGCTATGATCGCAATGGCGCTCGCGGATCAGGATAAAATTATTTCAGCCGTCGATGCGACCAACCGTACGATTGAAGATCAATTCAAGGAAAATGCGAAGCTTCTCAAAACGACGACCGAGAGAACGACAGATCTGCTTAGCAAACCTTCTATGTCACTGGAGGCTGTGAATCAGGCGATTGGGGATTTGGTATCTGCTTTGGATCTGTCTGAAAAATCAAACCGTCGGATTATTGAAAGCTGCCATGATTATACAAGTAAAATGACAGCAATCAATGCCAACCTAAGCCAACGTTTGGGGATCGAAGGGAAAGAATCATCCAAACCGCTGAAGGATAGCAATTCTTCTGAGGGTTTAAGCTCGTTTTTGAACTAATGACAATGTAGAATAATAGACCCAATCTATGAAAAAGACGCCGGGATGACTCCGAAAGGCGTCTTTTTTTGGTTTGGCAGCAGCCAATAAAGGACATGATGAACATACATAGCATTCTCGTGCATAAACTCTTAAAAAGCGAATGACAAAAGGAGAGAGCGAGCGTATGATGTCCTTTATTTTAGGGTGTGTGATTGTCTATTTACTCGTGGCTGCCAGTAGCGAAAAAGCAGATTCAATTTTGGAGTTAAATGATTCTGTGAAATAAAATTTTTTATTGAAAATCATGCATTTTCTGATAGGATAGAGTTAAATATTGGAATCCCAAAGGAGAATGCATGCTGGAATTTTCATTTGAAATCATCGACGAATCGAAAATTAACATTGTATATCAGTATGGAAGCAGCAGCTTCAATTTTAATTTATTTTTTAACTACGGTGTGTGGACGCTGCATCCTTTTGACGGGATTCTGCTGCAGAACAAGGAAATGTGCCGTCTGATCGTTACGGATCTGTTTAAGAACAAAGATTTTCATGTCATGCTGGCACGCGAAAATATTTTATTATCAACCCTGCGTACCTCTATTGATCTCAATCCCGAAACGCGGGGAGATCGATATCAGGAACAGGAATTTGATGAGCTGTCTGATTTTGCCGAGACACACAGCTTTGAAGAGGTACTGCAAATCGAGCAGGATTCCGTCCGCGAGCGTATGGATTTCTTCCAAAACATTATTCAAAAGATGTATATGGAAGGATTCGGCCCGGAAGACAATGATTTTAACAAGGTACAAGCTATTCTTCGCATTTATAAGGCTGCACATGACCAACTCGGAGAATTGAGCGACTTTCCCCTGAGAGGCGACGAGCGACGCAGATGGTAGATTTATTGAAACAAAAAAAGAGAGAGTCCCCGAATTAACTCCGCGGAACTCTCTCTTTTCTTTACACACCTCTAAAACGTATAGAAGTTCTACGGCGGTTGCCAGGGAGCGGGCAGTATTGTTCTGAAGAAGCGAAGCGTTCGCTTTTGTCCTCGGATTTTAACCTTTACTGGTTGTGTACAATAATAAAAATCCGAGGGCGGTGGCGATCGGAAGAACAATCTGCACGCGCAGCGCCCATCAACCGCAAGAAAGCTTCTCATACCACCCTAACTTATCCCCATTAATATCATCGAGCAAAGGATAAGCCCCGCCCCGCACCCCGAAGTATATACCTTGAGGTGGCGGAACATGGATGTTTTCCATGATGACAGAGATTCATCGGAACGCAAACGTTCATTTTCCTCCCGTAATGCCTTGGATTGACGAATGAACAACTGTCTGATGTCGGCAAATCCCCGCAGGAAGAGGGTTAGAAAACCGCTTTGCAGAACGTGGAAGATTGCACCGATCACCAAGCCCAGCAACCCCAACAGGAATAGCAGATTTGCAGTAGCCAGGTTTTCACGACCATACAAGAGATGGGGGATGGCGTACAGAAATCCTAAAGTACCGACAATCAGTGCAGTGAGCCCGAAACGTAAAATCATTATTTTTCGACCCGTTTCGCAAAGCGCAGGTCTGGGTTCGAACGAGCATCAAATACGATACCTTGAATCTTAGGGCTGATTAATGCAGTGTCCGCAGAGAACTGGATCGGAATAATCGGCAGATCTTCCATCAATACGTCTTCTGCCTGATGGAGCTGTTCAAAGCGTTTTGCCGGATCAAGCTCAAAGGTTGAGGATTCGATCAGTTTGTCATACTCCGGGTTGCTCCAGTTGGTAAAGTTGTTCGAATTTTTGGAAGTATAATGCCCCAATACGCCGAGTGGATCCAGGAAGTTTCCTTCCCAGCCCATACGGGCGATCTGGAAGTTCTTCTGTTTAAAGGTATCAATGTACGTTTTCCATTCCTGATTCTCCAGTGTCACTGCAACGCCCAGGTTCGTTTTCAGCATTTCCTGAATCGCTTCAGCTACTTTTTTATGCTTGTCCGAAGTGTTGTATTTAAAGGTGATCGGTGGCAGCTGTGTCAAACCTTCTTCTTTCAGACCTTCGGCCAGCAATTGTTTCGCTTTCGCAGCGTCAAACTCATAGTATTTTTTCGGCGCTTCATCACGGAAGTCCTTGCCGGATGGCGTTGTTGTTCCGTATGGAACATAACCGTAAGCCGGAGTTTCGCCCCCTTTGGTTACGCTGGTAGCCAGTGCTTCGCGGTCAATCGCGTAGGCGATGGCCTGTCTGATTTTTTTATTGTCAAACGGCTTTTGTTTTACGTTAAAAGAATAGGTATACACACTGAAAGATGGATGCGACAGGAATTCCTTGTTGCTCTTTTCCTGATCCAGTGTATCTACGGGAAGGCTCAAAATCAGATCCAGATCGCCCGTTTTATACATTTGATAATACGTTGTGGAGTCTTGAACCATTTTAAAATTAATCGTTGCCATTGTAATGGCATCTTTGTTCCAGAATTGATCATTTTTCGCCAGCGTAATCTGCTCGTTATGTTTCCATTCCTTGGCTACATACGCACCGTTGCCGACCATTGTGCCCGCTTCTGCTGCCCATTTGTCATTTTTCTCAACAACCGATTGGTTTACTGGCAGATAGGCATGACCCACTGCGATCGTTGGGAAGAAGCTCAGCGGTGATTTCAGCTCAACTACCAGAGTTTTATCATCTTTGGCTGTAACACCCACGTCTTCAATTTTACCTTTGCCTGTGTTGTACGCTTCGGCACCTTTGATGTAGTAGAGGGCAGAAGGATCGTAGGCAGCTGTTTTCGGATTCAGTACCCGTTTCCAGGAGTATTCAAAATCCTTAGCTGTCAGCGGGTCACCATTCGACCATTTTGCACCGTCACGGATAGTAAAGGTGTAGGTTTTGCCGTCAGGAGATACGTTTACTTTGCTGGCAGCGCCTTCTACGATTTTACCGGCCTTATCGTATGTATACAGCCCTTCGTACAAGTTATCAATTACAAAGTAGGACGTTGTATCTGATGCGAAAGCAGGGTCTAGCGTATAAGGCTCTCCACCTGCCAGATTGGCAGTAATTTCTTGCGGGATATCCGCTTGAGGCGCAGCGGACGGATCGTTGCTTGCTGTTTTGTCCGTAGTACCAGAGCATCCAGCCAAAGCCGTTACGGCCAAAAGTAGGATGATCGTCATCCAATGCATTTTTTTCATCGTGGTTTTCCTCCATTACTGTGATTAGTTATGCCAAAAATAAGGTACACCGTACCGGGATTTATTCATCCTCCTTTCCCGCAGGTATGCCGCGTGTGCGCACTTCGATAAAGGAACTGCCGTTTTTCCTGTGGTTAGGCGAGAAGCTGCGGATCATGGTGACACCCCTCCTTGTCCAATTTGGATCTCTCTGTTGTTAATGTTGTGAGCGCGGGTCAAGTGCATCCTGAAGCCCGTCTCCAAGTGTATTGAACGCCAGCATGGTGAGCGATATCATCAGCCCTGGGAAGAATAGGCGCCACCATTGACCGCTTAAAATAACGCCAAGTGAATCGTTAGCCATCGTCCCCCAGCTGGCCGAAGGAGACTGAATCCCCAGACCAAGAAAGCTCAGGAACGATTCGGCAAAAATAGCGGACGGAATAGTAAACGTCAAATTCACGATAATGATTGCCGCTGCGTTTGGTAGCAAATGTCTGAAGATAATACGCGAATGAGATGTCCCCAAGCTCCGGGCTGCTAACACATATTCCTGCTGCTTCAGCTGTAAGATTTGTCCACGTACTACACGGGCCATACCGACCCAGCCAGTAATGGATAATGCAATAATCATTGTGAGCAGTCCCGGCTTCATAATGACCAGCAGCAGAATGATGACCAGAAGATAAGGAATGCTATACAAAATTTCAATAATACGCATGAGGATGCTGTCGATCCGGTCGCCCGTTTTGCCGTGCCCAGCACAATAGCCAGCAACACAGCCGACGAGAATGCCAAGTACCAAATCAATGGCGGCAGCGGCAAAGCCGATCATGAGTGAAATTCTAGCTCCGGCCCATGTCCGTGCCCATACGTCCCTCCCCAGATCATCCGTACCAAACCAATGCTCTTTCGAAGGAGAGAGATTCGTTTTCAAAAGGGATTGATCACTGGGTGCATAGGGAACCATGGAAGGTCCAACAATCGCCAGCACAATAATCATGATTAGTAGGGAAAGCCCCAACAGAGCAAGCTTGTTGTTAAAAAGTCTGCGTAGCCGATCCCGCCAGGGTGATTCTTTGGGTCTGGTCAACGTGGGGGTGGGGATATGGCTACGATCTACAAGACTGAACAGGCTGTCCTTTTCGACAGTAGGTGCTGCTTTCATGTTAATCTCCTTTGCTGACTAATTTGATTCGTGGATCGACAAGGCGATAGGATATATCAATTAAAAATAAAGTAACGACCAGAATGGCACTGTAGAAAATGGTCGTCCCCATAATCACTGGATAATCCCGGTTAAAGATACTGTCTACGAAGTATTTACCGATGCCGGGAATGGCGAATATTTTTTCAACGACAAAGGTACCTGTAATAACGGAAGCGAATAACGGCCCGATAAAGGACAGCACCGGAATCAACGCGTTGCGTAATCCGTGACGAATGACTACTGCCCAAGAGGACAACCCTTTTGCTTTGGCAGTGCGTATGTACTCCTCATGCATAACTTCCAGCATACTCGTCCGCATAAAGCGGGCGATAACGGCAAGAGGTGAAACAGCGAGAGCCAGCGACGGGAGCACCGTATGCTGCCAGGTTCCCCATGAGGCGACCGGAAGCAGGTGCCATTGGACGGCAACATACTTGATTAACAGCGGTGCCAATATGAAGCTGGGTACGGAAATACCAACAATGGCGATAAACATTGAGATATAATCCAGTGGTCGATTATGGTGCAGAGCAGCTAGTGTTCCGAGCGAAATACCGGCAATAATCGCGACTACGATGGATTGAATACCGAGCAATGCAGAAGGTGGAAAACCTCGGGCGATGAGCATATTGACGTCCGTCGTTTTCGATTGAATAGACGGGCCCATATCCAGCACTAGCAGATTTTTGAGATACAGCACATACTGCACAGCGAGCGGCTTGTCCAGATTGTACCTGGCACGCATGTTTTGCAATACTGCTTCCGGAATGGTTTTGGAATCGTTCGAGAATGGGTCACCCGGAATGATGTGCATGATGATAAACGTTAAAGTGACGATAATCCACAGTGTAATGAACATCGTAAAAAGACGCTTTAAAATGTACATGGGGCTTAATTTCTCCTGTCTATCAAGCTGATTTACATACTATTGCTGCTAAAAATTTAATATAAGTAAAAGTATATAAGAATACTAGGAAATAATAAGACGATTTAGGTGACATGTCAAGGTAAGGTTTTACATTATAGAACACAGGTCAAATTTTCGTCACAGGTTTTCCATTTATATAAGGCTAAGATTCCGCTCATTCCTCTCGACGAGTATCCTGCGGTGTGTTATGATGATACTCTGATAACGTGTTAACGAACTAAAGCGTTTGCCGCCTGTTCTTGGATACGGGGGTCACCATTTTTGGAGGGGAATAAGATGAGAAAAGCAGCCATGTTTACGATGTTAATTGGATTGATGATGATCGTGTTGGCCGGATGTTCCGGCGGTAAGGACGACAGTAAATTGATTATTGGCATTGATGATAAATTCGCCCCGATGGGCTTTAGAGATGAAAATAACGAGCTGACCGGCTTTGATATTGATTATGCGAAAGCGGCCGGGGAACAAATGGGTAAACAGGTGGAATTTCAGCCGATTGACTGGTCTGCCAAAGAATCCGAGCTGAACAGCGGACGTATTGATCTCATTTGGAATGGATACACCATTACGGATGAGCGTAAGGAAAAAGTGCTGTTTACGAAGCCATATCTGAAAAACAGTCAGGTAATTGTCATACCGGCTACTTCCAGTCTTTCCAAGCTGGCTGATCTGGCGGGCAAAACGGTGGGACTCCAGACGCTGTCTTCAGCAGCCGATGCATTGGATGCGAATCCGATCAAAAGCCAGTTGAAGCCTGTGTCCGAGTACCCAGATAATGTTCTCGCTTTGACGGACTTGAAGACCGGGCGTCTGGATGCGGTTGTCATTGATGAAGTCGTTGCCAAGTATTATATGTCGAAGGAACAAGGGACGTATAAGCTGCTTGATGAATCATTGGCCCCTGAGGAATACGGCATCGGTGTGAAAAAAGGAAATGAAGAGCTGTTGACGCAGTTGCAATCCGCTTTGGATGAGTTGCACAAGAACGGAAAAGCTGCTGAAATTTCGAAAAAGTGGTTTGGTGAAGATAAAGTATTAAATTAATACGCAGTGTATTGAACTAAGGGTTTAGGAGTCGAAGGTTATGAGTATGGAATATATTTTACGAATTATGAAGCCTATGCTTGAAGGGGCACAGATGACGGTTATTTTATTTTTCATCACGCTCATCTTGTCTATTCCATTGGGTTTTATCGTTACGTTACTGGCCAAAAGCCGGATTAAGCCAATCGCCTGGCTGATGCATACGTACATTTATGTTATACGCGGCACGCCGCTATTGCTGCAATTATTGTTCTTTTGTTTTGGTCTGCCGATGTTGCCTGTTATTGGGGAGTATCTGGTAATGGACCGGACAACGGCTGCGGTACTGGCATTTGTACTGAATTATGCGGCTTATTTTGCAGAAATTTTTAGAGGCGGGATGTTGTCGATTGATAAAGGGCAATACGAGGCTTCGCAAGTGCTGGGCTTGAGCAAGTCGCAGACGCTGATAAGAGTCATTGTGCCGCAAATGGTACGGATTGCTTTGCCTGCGGTAACCAATGAGGCGACAACACTAGTAAAAGATACGGCACTCCTGTATGCAGTAGCGGTACCGGAACTGCTGCATTTTGCCAATACGGCTGTAAACCGTGATTTTTCGATTGTACCTTATGTTGTAGCGGCGGTTATTTATTTGTTGTTAGCTTTGGTGCTGACGCTATTCTTCAGGGCGCTGGAAAAACGTTTTAAATTCGAGTAAAAGGAATGTCGGGATATGAATACTAATGCAATAGAAGTTACCGATTTGAAAAAATCGTTCGGCAAGCTCGACGTTCTGAAAAGAGTGAGCTTTAACGTTAAAGCGGGCGAGGTTGTAGCCGTCATCGGTCCTTCAGGCTCAGGAAAAAGTACCATGCTCCGTAGTTTGGTACACCTGGAAGATGTGACGGGCGGAACGATCCGCATTCATGATAAAGCACTGGTGGAAAACGGTCAGTACGCTCCGGCAGGTGACATTAAGGGCATTACCACCGGTATGGGCATGGTGTTCCAGCATTTTAATCTGTTCCCTCACTTGACGGTGCAGGATAATCTGGAGCTGGCTCCGAAGCTGGTGAAAAAGGTGAGCAAGGCTGAACTGCGTCGCCAAAGCGCTGAGTTGCTGGCTAAAGTCGGATTGGCAGATAAAGCAGATGCGTATCCATCCCGACTGTCGGGAGGACAGAAGCAGCGTGTGGCGATTGCCCGGGCAATGATGATGAACCCTGATATTTTACTGTTTGACGAACCGACCTCGGCCCTTGATCCCGAACTGACGGGTGAGGTGCTGCGAGTTATCAAAAAGCTGGCTGAGGAACATATGACGATGGTCATCGTGACCCACGAGATGAACTTTGCGAGAGATGTGGCGGATCGTGTCATTTTTATGGATAATGGAGAAATTGCAGAATCCGGTACACCAGAGCAGATTTTCAACAATCCGCAGCTGGAGCGGACGAAGGTGTTTTTGAATCGGGTGGGGGATTAAAAATAATTACTGGTGGTGCGGGGAGGCGCTGCGCGTGCAGATTGTTCTTTCGATCGCACACGCTTCTTCAGAACAATTTTGCCTGCTCTGCTCACCGACTACCTGTGCCGCAACAAGTTTTTAAGCAGGAAGTGTGGGGGAAGAATAAAAGCAAGGGAGATGGCAAGCCGCCATCTCCCTTTTTGTAGTTGTAGGGTATGCGAAACTTGTAGCAACATGAGGAAATATAGAGAGAATGTAAGCTCTCAAAAAGCTGGTTTAACAAGGAGTAAAAAACCTTAATGATTCTTATATAAAAAGTCATGACGTCAGGTATTATTGTTTTTTAATCTTTACATACCTACCGAAGGTATGTAAAATAAAAGATACCTACCGAAGGTAGGTTTTGAACGATGAGAGGATGAATCGACCATGAATAAATCTCGCAACGAAATCATCTTTACGTTAATCATCAATATTTTACTGCCTTATCTGGCTTACCGTTTGTTAATTCCGCACACAAGCAGTCTGATCGCTCTGTCCATCGCTGCCCTCGTACCGCTATGCGACTCGCTCTACAGCCTTATACGGACGCGCAAGGCGGATGCGTTCTCCGGTTTCATCTTTCTCGGCCTGATTCTTGGCGTCGTGGCCGTTCTCTTGGGCGGCGATGAACGCTTCATTTTGCTGCGTGAGTCTTATGTAACTGGTATTATGGGAATGGTGTTTCTAGGCTCGCTGTTTTTTGGCCGACCATTGATTTATTATTTTGCCGAGAGATTTACAGGCCATGATCCTCAGATGAACGATAAATGGGAGGGACTTCCGCGCTATCGGTTTAACTTTCGCCTGATAACGGCGGTGTGGGGATTTAGCCTGCTGTTGGAAGCCTTCATCAAAGTAGTGCTGGTGTATTCCCTGTCGATATCGACCTTTCTGGTCGTATCGCCGTTCTTCACCTATGGGCTTATTGGATTGACGATTTGGTGGAATATGAGCTTCATTAGACGAATAAAAAGACAGACAAACGGGAGGTAAAAGATCATGCAAGACAAAGCGATGAACGATAGTCTTAAAAAGCTGCTTGAGATTGCCGAAGGGATGATCATGGAGAAAGGATGCCGGGCGACGACGCTACAGGATATCGCGGATCGCAGCGGACTGACTAAAGGAGCCATTTACCATTATGTCAAAAGCAAAGATGAATTGTTCGGTATGATTCTGGAGGCGGGAATGGAGAAAACCAATCAGCGTTTTTTTGAATCTGTCGCCCGGACTCCCGCAGGACCAGAAGGAATCAAGTCCCCGCTTAACACCTTAACTGAACGGCTTCGTAACATTGGTAGTGGGGACAGTGCTGCCAGCCTGATTTTTATTTATCTACTCAGCCAACAGGATAAGCCCGCCGTGGCTGGCATTCTGAAACGTTATCATGAAGCATCTATCCTCACTGCCAAAACGTGGATCGAAGTCGGACAGCAGAATGGAGCTATCCCTGTTTCAATCGATGCGGACAGGACAGCTCGGATGTTCACCGTGTTCAAGAACGGACTGCAAGTTCAGCATAATATAGTGACCGATGGCGATAAAATCAACGAACTGGAAATTTACGAGTTCTTGATGAATGCGTTGGGCGCAGGCAGAGGCTAGGGAGCCCCTCCATTCGTTTTGTTATCCCCGGATTTTACCTTTAAGTTTATATTCTACTGAGGAGAAATCTAGGGATAACAGCGATCGGAAGAACAATCTGCATGCGTAACGGACTCACTACCATAACTCACCCATCATCTATCTATTACGATCAGCAATTTCTTTGTCCCCGTTAAATACTTCAATCATCGTTAATGCCCCCGTCCGATACCCGTGAATGAATGCTGCTGCGGAGTGCAGGGAAGTTGACTCGCTTAATAAATCAAACATGACTTCAATTGACTCAAAATCGACTGCTGGTAATTTGCTTTTCAACATCTCCATGAGATCACTAATTTTTTGATTCACTTTTTGAGATTCAGGGTCGGTTGAATTTATCTGTTCACTAGGACGCCATTTCCCATAATACATATCCTCTAAAATCATTTTCATCATGCCTCCCTATGAAAAGTTAAGTGTTTGTCCCCACGTGAATCAGGAATTCCCTTAAGCGTTTGCTAATCACCCAAGCACATTTTACAGCATGTGATAGATGCATATTGATATTTATGCGTTATTTGCATAAAGTTTTTTTAGTATATAAGCTGAGTTAAAAATGTACATGAGGCGCCACTACGTTGTCGGGTGGTGCTTCCCATCGCTGTAATACTGAAATTATTCTATAAAATTCAAAGAAAGCTAAACATAATAGAGTTAAAGCTTTAATTTGCTAGGTTTTTATGCAAACGCTATCATTTTATAATTTACACAGAAAGGAGGTAAAAGTAAAAAACGGGATATGGCACGTATAAGAGATGTGCTGTAAAGAGAATCAACTAACAAGCAGGTGTATGGGACAAACACAAAAATTTTAGGAGGGAAAGTATGTTTAAGTTTAGTAAGAAAATGATGACGGTAGTTCTTGCAGCTTCCATGAGTTTTGGGTTATTTGCAACAACCTCAAGTGCAGCGACAGACTATTGGCAAAATTGGACCGATGGCGGTGGGACGGTCAATGCTGTTAATGGATCAGGCGGTAATTACAGCGTAACATGGAAGGATACCGGGAATTTTGTTGTCGGCAAAGGCTGGACTACTGGATCGCCAAACAGAACGATTAACTACAATGCCGGTGTCTGGGCGCCGTCCGGTAATGGATATTTGGCTCTCTACGGGTGGACGAGAAACTCACTCATCGAATATTACGTCGTTGATAGCTGGGGTACTTATCGACCTACCGGAACGTATAAAGGTACGGTGACCAGTGATGGGGGCACATATGACATCTACACAACAATGCGATACGACGCACCTTCCATTGAAGGCCAAAAAACGACGTTTATTCAGTACTGGAGTGTTCGACAGTCGAAGAGACCGACCGGGGGCAACTCCACGATCACTTTCAGCAACCACGTGAAAGCATGGGCGAGCAAAGGAATGAATCTGGGAAGTAACTGGTCTTACCAGGTGTTGGCGACAGAGGGGTATCAGAGTAGCGGGAGCTCTAACGTAACGGTATGGTAACCACTCAACTGCAAGCTGTTCAACGAACAGGCGCGGTTGGGACTGTCTCACGGGATAAGCGGGTTTTGAGAGCTGTCTGATAGATAGGGTTTAAATGAATCGATCATGGAGGACTCACCGAGCCCTAAGTATTGTAGACAGGCCGATGACCGTTCCCCTCCAGTCTATCCGTCAGTGCGGATGCGTTGAAGGCCGTTTCCTGCCAGGCGAACGGCCTTCGACGCTACTGGAGGCGAGTTGCAGGCCATCACGGCCTACTATTTTTCCTATCAGCTTAAAGGAGATCTATCCATGAGAAAGCTATTAATGCTTATTTTAATAGCAACAATGGTTGTGTCAGCGCTTGTTAACAAGATAAGCCTGAAAAAAAGGATGGCCTTGTATACGTGGAAGGTGGAACCTTTCAGAACAACAAGTCCAACAACTCTGGAATAAGCGTGACCCTATCGAACTTTTATATCGGCAAATACGAGGTACTCAAAAAGAGTGGGTTGAAGTCATGGGAAGTAACTCCTCGGTATTTGCAGGCGACAATATGCCGGTAGAAAACCGTATTACAACATAAACAAGAATAAAAAAGACCCGAATAATAAGAATGATAACGATAATATAAAATGGACAGTAACGATTAATGAGGGAGCTAACGGTTACCGATTGCCTACAGAAGTGGAGTGGGAATATGCTGCAGGCGGAGGTCAGGCGAGCAAGGGCTACACATACAGCGGAAGCAATAATGCCGACGAGGTCGCATGGTATTGGAAAAATGCCGGAGACAAATACTTATCTGGTGACTGGAACTGCCTATCATAGAGAGCAACAATAATAAAACAAAATCGATCGGTACCCGGAAACCCAACGAGTTAGGAATTTACGATATGTCCGGCAACGTCAGCAACAACGAGATATCTTTCCGAGGTAAGTTCGATGCGAATGGCTTTGGTCCCGATCAAGGGTTTCGTATAGCTCGTAGAGAATAGTCGGAACAAGGCACAACAAATGAAGGTTAAACTAACGGGCAGTTTAGGTTAATACAGTTCTACCCCACCGAGAAGACAGGGTCAGGGAGTGTCCTTATCCTGCCTTCTTGCGTGTTATATGTTTTCTACTGTACTAAATTATCCAAATCCGGCTGCAATTTGGTCCGCAGAACATACAGCATGATGGCACCAACAAGGAACGCGACGGCATCCGAAATGACAAGCGACCAGACTACCCCGTGGAATCCGTTCATTCGATTAGCAATATACAACACAGGAATCAGAGTAACTCCTTGAATAACTGACATAATAAACGCGGCGGTTCCTTGCGCTGTTGCTTGAAAGATACCCGTAAACAGCGAGGTCATTCCTGTAATGAACAAGGATAAGAACGTCACATGTAGAATGTAGCTACCCATTTCAATTAATTGCGGGTCACTCGTAAATAAACCAATTAAGTGGTCGGAAATCAGATAGACGATAACACCGAACACGATTGCTAACGCCACAATAGCTTTGATTGTAAATCCAATGGTATGCTTCATGCGTAATTTATTCGCTGTAAAAGAGAAGGCAATCAACGGCACGACTCCCTCGCATAAGCCCATCAGAACAAACTCAGGAAATTGCAATAAGCGTGATGAAATTCCGTAAGCCGCTACGGCCTGATCCCCATAATCGACAAGAAAATGGTTAAAGATGAGCGACATTGCACCCAAGAAGATACTCATAACAAAGACGGGAACTCCGATTTTGAATACATTACTCAGAATATCCGTGGTAGCCTTAAACCATTTTACGGAGACAGTTAAGAATTGGCTCTTATATCCCATATGGAAGGCGTAGAATGCACTCGCAACCAAGTTAGAGATGACCGTAGCAGACGCAACGCCGATCACGCCCCAATGGAAGACGAAGATGACTAGCGCATCGAGAATAATATTCACGACAACACTGAGAATCATACCGATCATCGACGTGATTGCTGCACCCTCGGAGCGCACGATATTCTCCAGCGTAAAGAATAATACGACGAATGGTGAACCAATAAGCATAATCGTGACATAGTCCTTCGTGAATCCGAAGGAGTCAGTTGTTGCCCCGAGGCCATGAACGATTGGATCGATCAACGGGAGACCGACCGCCATTACGATAAGACCGAGAACTAAACTGCTGTAAAAGGCGAATGAAGACACATGCTTCACATCGTCATATTTTTTCTCTCCCAGCAAACGGGAGATGAATGTGCCACTACCCATGCCTATCAAGTTGCCTAGTGCCATAATGATCGCGAATAACGGCAAGGTTAGTGCGAGTGCGGTTAACATAGCAGTATTGCCCAGTGTACCAAGGAAATAGGCATTTAAGATGGAATAGATGACATTCATTGACGTGCCTAGCATCATCGGTACAGCGAAGTGAGCTACGGCTTTTGCGACCGGTGCTTTTTCAAAGTAATGGAGGTTTTCTGCATCCATGTGGGTCACTACTTTCTTTATTTATTTTGTCCTTCAGTCTAACACTGTTAGGTTGTGCCTTACAGTGTTAGATGATATCATGAACCTATGAACCTGTAAAGCATAAACTTACACTGTTAGATAAAAGGGTGGATACCGATGAAAAAAAAGCAGCCTCAAATTTCGGAGGATAAGATTTTGGAAACCTCGTGGGAGCTTCTTGGAGAGGAGGGTATCGAGAAATTCAGTATGAGACGATTGGCCGATCGGCTGGGGATTCAGGCTCCCTCTTTGTACTGGTACTTCAAGAGCAAGCAGAATCTCTATCAGCGCTTGGCCAACCAGGTATCGAAAATGATTCTGGAGGAGTTTCATTCCGAGGGGGATTGGAAGGAGCAGCTGACGGGGCTTGCGGTAACGATGCGGAGTGTGCTCTACCGGTACCCCTGCTCCACGCAGCTCATGATGATGACGCTGCCCCACGAACCGGACATCATCCGGTTCACCAACCGTATGTTGCTCTGCGTGGAGTCGACACCGCTTGAGCAAGAGCAGAAAATGCAAGTGGTTACTACGCTTGTGAACTATGTCTCCTACTTCGTCCTAGACGATTATCAGCATGAGCGTAATGTCACCGCTATCCTCAAGGACCAGGGAGCACTTCCGGGTGAGGAGATGGTTCACCTTCTGAATTCCATGAGCGAGACAGAAGTGGGACTATTCCGGAGGATGTTCACGAACGGGCTGTTCGAGCTGATGGGGACCGACGGAGCGTTTGAGTTCGGATTGAAGTTGATTCTGTTGGGGGTTGAGCAGGTGATAAAGGAGCAGGAAAGTAGTATGTAAAAACCGCCCATCCGGTTATTGGATGGGCGGTTTCAATTAGGTTACGTTTACCCTAAATTGTTAGTACAAGAGCAAGATGCCCAAAAAGTCGTCGCAAGATATCTAACCGCTATTCATGAAAAGCATTTATCGGATGCAGTAGATCTGGTCAAAGATTCACGGTACCTTTAATGAAGAAAAACAAATTTGAAAGTATGAGCAGTACAGTAATAGAACTGATTTTGATAACTTGGTTATTAATTGGTGTAATTTATATGTAGTAATCAGCAAACTTAAATGATATATTATGTATCCGGCCGTAAGATAGGCTGTGATGTAATAGTTAGATGGACTTCCAAAATTCAAAGGATTACCTATGAGGTATTATTTACCAGTAGCATGAATCGCCGAAGTATGATATATTATTATTCCCGGTGTTGATATGGCCGGGGATGATTGATCTTTGAAAACTGAACAACGAGTGAGTAAAACGATTTTGTTCGCAAAATCAAACAAGAG